>DDHX01000048.1:60648-62651 GCA_002338255.1 Ruminococcaceae bacterium UBA1865
AACATCAAATCCCGAACAGTCAAGAACGGCCAATACGCGGCGCACGTTGGGCGACACAACAGGAGATTAATGAAACCTACCAAGTCGTTTCCATTTGAGCCGAAAAAATGGCGCACAGGAAAAAGTACGCGCAACGAGATGCGCCAAAATTGCAGCTAACACAATTGACGCCCAAATGCAGGAGAATCTGAAACGTGGCTACGAGGTCAGCGTTCTCAAATCAAAGATTAAGGATTGGAATGAGAATAAAAAAATGAAATTCCATTGATTCGTCAATGTATGGATATTAAAATTAAATATTAATTTTTAGTTGTGTTATGAGAATATAGTGCTATCATAATAACATGTAAGAAATATTTTGGGGCTTAGCATTTATAGAAAGTTGTGACGGGTTCTAAAAAAACCTAAACATTCTAAATAAAAAAAGACAGCGGGGATAAAATTGAAAAAAAGATCACTTTATTTATGTATAGCTATCCTAAGTGGGGTAATTGTTTTATTCGCCGTTATTAATTCTTGTAATCAACCCCGTAATTTATCTTTTCAAACTGTTTTGAGCGACATCAATAAAATCCATGCCACTCAGACATTGGAAAAAGAGGAGGACTTGGCATATATTAAACATGATATACCTGATGACCTTGGCTTTACACAAGATGAATTAGATCAACTTGAAAGTCCAACATCATATCAAGAAAGTGGTATCATTACAAAGGAAGAAGCTAAAAATGATTTAGACTTGTTTTCAAGAAGTCTGTATTATTGTTATGCTGGTTACGGTATCTTTGGCAAAGCTGCTTTTGACAAAGCATATGCACAATCTATGCAACAAATTGATGAAACCGGGTCGCCAATGAAAACGATTGCCTTGGACGGAATACTTGACAAAAATTATCAATTTATTCAGGATGGGCATTTTTATATCGACCGCTATTGCCCGCTCGTTGTAAATAATACCTTGTTCCTAAAAGACAGGAAATTTGTGAGGGAACAAGATGCATATTATCAACAAAATAAAAAACATAATAAGATCATTTCGATCAATAACACACCCACAGAGAGTTGGATGAAATTATCCGCTGATCCTGATGGTAATCTTGTTTATCGCATATCCGATTTATCAACAAGACAGTCTGAATACGTTAGTATTTCATATGAAGATGGTACTGTAGAAAAAGTAGTTCTTGAGAAATCAAATTCAAAAACATATAACTCCCGGAAACTTTTTTCTAATGAAAAAGTAAACAACATCCCTATCGTTTCCATACGCTCCTTTGAAGATCAAAAGGCAGATGAAAGCTTTCTGAATGCTGCGGAAGAGATTAAGAACAGCCCGGTAGCCGTTCTCGACTTGCGTGGTAATAAAGGGGGATGGCCTTATTATGTGCAGCAATGGTTACGAAATTATAATGCCGCTCTTGTGCCGTATGTGGATGGTAAATCGTCCATATGGTTAGCTACAAGATCCGGATGCTATTTGATGGCACAGGATGCCAAGAATCGTCAAGGTATTTCACCGGAAATAAAGAGAAACTATATAAATGATAATATGTATATTTACAAATATGGACAAAATTCTTGGAAGATTTCCAAGCAGCAATTTAAAAGGGTTCCCAATAATCATTTACTGTTTGTTTTAACTGATTCATCTGTTGCATCTGCTGGCGAGAGTCTGATTGCGGCACTTCGAAATCAGGATAATGTTATTTTTGTAGGTACTAATACCAACGGCTGTCTGATAGGAACAACGCCTCGCCCAATTACACTGCCTCACTCAAAAATTCCAGTTTCTTTTTGTGGAGTAATGAAAAACTATTTTAATAAATCTGTATTTCAAGAAGGAAAGGGCTTTTCGCCAGATATTTGGGTGGATGGAGATGCCCTGAAGTGTACTTTAGGTTTTATCACCAAGATGCATATTGCGGAAGACTGATATGTCATCAAATACTGATGTGCTTATTTTGTCTGAATATATAAAATAGCAGGAGAAAAGAATAAATCTT
>DDHX01000048.1:62717-63623 GCA_002338255.1 Ruminococcaceae bacterium UBA1865
CGACCTGCTGATTACAAATCATTCAGACCAATTTTTACAATAAGGAATCAACTTTTGCAAGTTGGTTCCTTATTTATAATATTTTATAATGAAAGGTCTTGACGTTTATGAAATTCATTAAAAAGCTCACAATCAGCCGTGCCCGCAGGGCGTACTCTTTTCGAATTGCAAAGCAAATTATTGTGAAGTAAAATAAACAAAGACAAGGGAGTGATAAGGGTGAGAGTCTATACGATTGTAGGCGGCGTAAACGGTGTCGGTAAGTCAAGTTTGACTGGCGTTCTCAAAGCAGAACGTAAGGATTTGGGTTATATTATTGATGTCAACAAAATAGCTCATGAGCATAATGGGGATAGTCTAAAAGCAGCGCGTATCGCTATCGCCAAGATGGAACTGTTTCTAAAGAATGGCATTACCTTTACACAGGAAACCACATTATCCGGCCATGTGGTTGAACAAATAATACTAAAGGCTAAGAAATCAGATTATGATATTCACCTTTTTTACGTTGGCTTAGGTTCTGCTGAAGAAAGTATAAAACGAATCAAAAACCGAGTTGAAAAAGGCGGACACGATATCCCACAAGAGGATGTTATTCGGAGATACGAGAGTCGGTTTGATTCTTTGATAAAGATTCTTCCTTATTGCGATGAGGTTAAGTTTTACGACAATGAGAACCGTTTTGACAATATTGCTGAATACCGCAATGGCGAAATTGTATTTACAAGTGAATACAAACCGGATTGGCTGACTGAACTGCAGGAGCTGCTCAGCCAAAATGACAGCCTTGTTTTTGAACAAGAAATGAATTTATGAATATATTTTTATATTAAGGGAGCAGTTGATTTTTTGACTGCTCTTTTTTCCTGCTTAACTATTGGTAAATAATCCATTGACAATCTGCAA
>DDHX01000030.1 GCA_002338255.1 Ruminococcaceae bacterium UBA1865
TTCCTCTTTGACTGGGGGTCAAGAGGCCGTGAGTTCAAGTCTCGCCACTCGGACCAAAAATGTTTCTGCAGGAGCTAAAAAGCTCTCCTGTAGAAACATTTTTTATTTTACGACTATGCTTTGAGCTGCGAAATATGCTATAATCAGCATAAAAATCTATAGACTACATATTCAGGAGGACAGCATGAGCAACAAAATCACAAAAATCTATTTTTCGCCTACCGGAAATACTAAAAAGAGCGTGGATGCCATGGCATCCTCCATTGGAAGCGTATTCCAGGATTATGACGTGACTTCTGAGGCAGAAACAGCACAATGCGTTTTAACCACGGACGATTTCGCAATTATAGGTGCTCCTGTGTATGGGGGACGTATCGCAAAGGCGGCGACAGCCCGTCTGTCCCTCTTTAAAGGAAATAAGACCCCGTGCATCGTTGTGGTAACTTACGGTANNAAGCGCAGGGTTTCGTACTCAAAGGTGCGGCTGCCCTTGTTGGTCGCCATACATACGGTAACATCCAGACCAACCGGCCTGATCTAAACGATTTGGATGCAGATAAGAAATTTGCACACGAAGCCAAAGAAAACAAAAATAGAAATATACAAATAAGTGGAAACAGACCGTACAAAGATGGTGGTAACGGTGGCTCTTTCCGGCCGCTTACTTCCGAAGCATGTGTTTCGTGCGGCCTTTGCGCAGAAAGCTGTCCAATGCAGGCCATTGCGGCGGATTTTAGAGCTATCAATGATAATTGCATTTCGTGCTTCCGATGTATTCGAAATTGTCCGGTGAAAGCAAAAAATATGGATACAGAAGCCTACCTTTCATTTGCAGCAAGCTTTTCAGAAAAGCTTAAGAACAGACGTGAAAACGAATATTTTTTGTAAATTCATTATTCGTATTTACATTGTGATTTCCTATTTTATAAGCGAAAAGATACAAACTATTGGTATTACTACATTTCTCCAAGTCCTATAATAACGCTCCGACCAAAAACAAAAGAAGAACCGCACAAAACGGCCGCTGAGGTCTGTTTTGTGCGGTTCTTCTTTTAAAAAAATCAAGCGTTCATTGCTTCGCTGAAAAACTTATTATGAACCGCTGTAACCGCTTTGTCGGCATCATTGCGGTCAAGTAAAACGGAAATCTTAATTTCGCTTGTGGCAATCATTTGGATATTGATATTGGCTTCGTACAAAGCTTCGAACATTTGGGCAGCGGTACCGGGGTGCGTTTCCATACCCGCACCTACAATGGAAACCTTGGCGACATTTTCGTCATAAACAACACTGGTCGCGCCAATTAGTTCAACGTAAGGATTGAGAATATCAATTGTTTCCTTTAAGTTTGCTTGATTGGTTGTAAAGCTGATATCCTTTGTGCCGTTTCTTCCGACTGATTGTAAAATAATATCAATATTTAGATTTTTAGCGGAAAGCTTTGAGAAAATCTTAAATGCGAGACCCGGTCTATCCGGCACACCAATAATTGAAATACGAGCGACATCTTCATCCTTTGCAATCCCGCTGATAAGCATTTTTTCCACTTTTGTAGCCTCCTTAACAATTGTACCTGATTTTCTGGTCATACTTGAGAGCACCTCGAGCTGAATACCGTATTTCTTTGCCATTTCAACCGAGCGGTTATTCAACACTTGCGCACCGAGGGTCGCAAGTTCAAGCATCTCATCGTAGGAAATAACCTCAAGTTTTCTTGCGTTGCTCACCTTACGAGGATCTGCGGTGTAAACGCCCTCCACATCTGTATAGATCTGGCACAGATCAGCATTCATCGCCGCCGCAATTGCAACAGCGCTTGTATCGGAACCACCGCGGCCAAGCGTCGTCATATCATTGTAGCGGTTGATTCCTTGAAAGCCTGTTACAATGACAATGTTTTTCTTGTCCAGTTCCTTTTTCATTCGGTCAGGAACAACGCGCTTGATTCTGGCGCTGCCATAAGACGAACTGGTAAAAAAGCCTGCCTGCCAACCCAAAAGCGATACAACCGGAAAACCAAGTTTTTCAATTGCCATGGCAAGCAGCGAAGCAGAAATCTGTTCTCCGGCAGTTAAAAGCATATCCATTTCCCGTTTGGAAGCATCTTTATTAATTTCCTTTGCTTTCGCAATTAAATCATCTGTCGTATCGCCCTGTGCCGAAACGACAACAACGATATCATTTCCCTGTGAATACGTTTTTGTGATAATATCTGCAACATTGTAAACACGCTCAGCGTTTGCAACAGAGCTTCCGCCAAACTTTTGGATTATTAGACTCATAAGGTTCCATCCTCCATATCATAGTAAAAGAAATATTCTTCAATTGATATCTGTGCACCTTGAGAATCGGTATTTAATATTTTTATCTGCCACCCAGTAATTTTCTTTTCTTTTAAATGATTTGCCGCATACTTCGCAAAAATATCGGTATCGGCGGCATCTATCATGGAAATAATGGTTGGTCCGGCACCGCTCACATAAGTTCCCAGAGAACCAAGCTCATAGCTGATACGAAAAACATCATCCAAATGATCGATTAAGCTCGCTCTGTATGGCTGATGAATCTTATCCTGCACCGCAACACGTAAATTTTCAAGTTTGCCGGAAAAGAGTGACGCGGCCATTAGCGCGGAACGCGAAAGATTATAGACGGCATCACTTCTGGAATATTCCTGTGGCAGTACGGAGCGGGCCTTTTCTGTTTTCAATTCAAACGGAGGAATAAACAATGCAAAAGGTATTTTTTCAGAAACAGGCACGCTAACGCTGTACACTCTGCCGGCCTCAATTGCTGAAGCGGCAAGCCCTCCTTCAATGGCAGGGGTCGTATTGTCCGGATGACCCTCAATTTTAGCAGCAAGATTAATTAAATCCTGTTGTGTCAACGGGCTGCCTAAAAGGCGGTTCGCACCTAAAATACCTGAAACAATGCATGCTGAACTACTCCCCAGACCACGTGCCATCGGTATATTGTTGAGCTGAACAATTTTCAGTCCCGGCAGCTTACGACCGCACTTTTCATAAACCTGCTTTGCTGCCCAAAAGATAAGATTATTTTCATCTGTGGGAATCACAACATTATCCTTACAGGAAATATCGATTGTGTCGGATTCCTCCATCCATACCTGATTGTATAAGTTGAGCGCAATTCCAAGCGAGTCAAAACCAGAGCCAAGGTTTGCGCTGGTCGCCGGAACTTGAATTCTAATCATATTATCAACATCCTAAAAAATAATATTACAGGTCTCCGATTCGGATTGTGTTCGCCACGCTTACTCCAAGTGTTTGCAACTCTGTAAGTTTAGCGGCAATCTCTTTTTCCTGCATTGTGCCGGTGACAAAAGCGATCTCTCCGTATTCTGCTTTTGGAATTGAAAGCCGCGTTACATCACCAAACATTTGATTGATATTCTTAAATGCAAGGCCCTCATCATCCGTTTTTGCGCGGACAAACATAGCGACATCATTCAAAAGGTAATCCTCGACATAATCCTTCGAGCCTTCATCCCAGAAAAGAAATTTTCTGGCCTTAAAATGTTTGACACAGTCGATCACATCTGCTACAACAGCGCTTGCGGTGGGAAGCTTGCCTGCTCCCTTGCCGTAGAACACGATGTCTCCGGTCGAGTCGCGNNCGCCCCGCACCATAATGCCATTAAACACATCATCAACATTGGAAAGCTGGCTGTCACGCGAAATAAACATCGGGCAAACAATAATCTGAAGCTTACCATTTTCCATCATTTTAACCTGACCGATCAGCTTTACCACACCGCCCCACGCGGCGGCATATTTTACATCGGCCAAGCTGATATTTGTGATTCCTTCGGTGTATACCTGCTCTGGGTATACGTGCTTACCATATGCAAGGGATGCAAGAATACAAATTTTACGGCAAGCATCCGCACCCTCGACATCTGCGGCAGGATTGCGCTCCGCGTAGCCGAGCTTTTGTGCGAGAGTCAATGCGTCTTCAAACGTCATTTGCTCGCGAATCATTTTAGTCAGTATAAAATTAGTCGTACCATTTAAAATACCAGCAATTTCAACTACATCATTTGCAGCAAGGCACTGGCTGATTGGGCGAATAATTGGAATGCCGCCCCCAACACTTGCTTCAAACAAAAAGTTAAGATTATTTTTCTGTGCAATTTTTAGGAGTTCAGCACCTTTCGCAGCAACAAGCTCCTTATTGGAAGTGACCACACTTTTGCCCGCCTCAAGACAGCGTTTAACAAATTCAAAGGCCGGACTTAATCCTCCCATTACTTCAACTACAATTTTAACTTCTGGATCATTGAGAATTGTATCAAAAGATTTTGTAAACTTGCTTTCAAATGGACTTCCGGGGAATTCACGCAAATCAAGTATATATTTAATATGAATTTGTTCTTTCGCACGTCTGGCAATATTTTCAGCATGTTCGGTTAAAACCTCTACCACGCCGGAACCAACTACGCCAAATCCCATAACAGCTATTTCTACCATATGTAACACCCCTTATTATTTCTACTCATCCTCGTAAAAATTATTATAAACACTTTAACAGTTTACCACGTTTTAGCGTAACATTCAACGGCGAATTAATCGAAATGCAGATGCCTAAAGACAGGCATCTGCACAGATATGACAAATTATTTACCCAACCGGAACGACCGAGTGTGCCGTTGGGTCAGCTCCCTGTCCCTTCGCCGGATGAGAGGTTGCACTGGATGTCTGTGATGATTCAGGTGACACCGAAGACGGTGTTTCCTCCGGACTGGAAGAACTTTCTCCCGACCCTTCGCTGCCAGACACGGTACTCGAGCTAAGAGTTTGACTTGACTCCTCGCTGCTTGACACAATTGGCAAAACTGAACTCACCGATCCTTCATCGGATATGGCAGGCATATGGTTTTTATCGTACCAGCCCGTTTTTGTTTCAACATTGCTCCCCGAATTGACAAGCAAACCGGTCTTAATGCTATAGGATGCAGAAACAACATTCGGGTCGTAACTGAACTTTATTGTTTTCTTATTGCTAAGGTACTGTACCATGATTTTCTTCCAAGTGGCAGCAGCGTTACTTGTATTGTTAATGTGTGCTGGTTTCGCTGCATAGCCTGTCCAGATACCGGCAACAGCATACGGCGTACCACCAACAAACCAACTGTCTTTGTTATCATTGGTCGTACCTGTCTTACCGAAAACTTCCCATCCGCTGATTGCGGCCGGTCTACCTGTTCCGTTGGCACCTGTAATAACATTGTTCAATAGGCGATGCATAATAGATGCGGTAACAGAGCTGATTGCCTGAGTTGAACCTTGGTCGCGGTTATCCAAAATAACATTGCCATCATGATCGTCTACATGATAAAAGGTATACGGTTTATAATACTTTCCGCCATTGGCAAACATCTGATAACCTGCAGTCATTTCACGCACGGTAACACCAACGCTCAATCCGCCGATTGACATTGGCGCACGATTGTTATCCGCTGGGAGCAAGCTTGTAAAATTGAGTTTCTCTTTTAGAAAAGTAAAGCTTACATTTGGAGTAATCGCCGTTCCAATCTGCGCAGCAGAGGCATTCAATGAACGTTCCAGCGCAGTTTCAATCGGAATCATTCCCCAATATTTTCCACTCGTGTTCCCCGGCCCCCAGTTTTTTGGGCCCGCACTGCCATCGCNNCTGCCATCGCTAAACCAGTTCGGCAGTGGATTATCATTTACAAGGGAGGAGTAGTTGTATTTTCCACTATCAATTGCCGGGCCATAAACAGCAAGCGGTTTAATGGTGGAACCGGGCTGTCTTTTGGTGTCGGTAGCCAAGCTCTGGAGGCGATTTCCCTTTTTCTCTCCTCTGGAACCTACCGTAGCCAGAACACGACCGGAATAATCCATTGCCATATATCCGCCCTGCAGCTTCTTATCACTGCCAAAAACCGTATCGGATTTAAAAGTATTTTCAGCAATGGTCTGCAAGCCTGTATCCATTGAAGAGTAAATTTTTAAGCCGTCATGATAAATCATATCAACCGCTTTTTCACTGGAACAGCCGTAATATTTCATAAGACCGTTTTTAACGTCTTCAAATAAAGTATCAGTATACCAGTTCCAAATGGGCACATTGTCAATAATATTTTCGGATTTTTTACCAACAAACTTCATATGTTCCGACTCAGCTATCGCTGCTTTATATTCTGCGTCGGTAATTTTCCCTTGGTCGTGCATCTCATTTAAAACTGTCTGCTGCCGTTTTTTATTGGCCTCCGGATGAACCAACGGTGAATAAGCGGCAGGATTTTGTGTGATACCGGCGATTGCTGCGCATTCCGCAATATCACAATTTTCAATATTCTTACCAAAATAAAGATTTGCTGCGGCCTGAACGCCATTACTGCCGCTGCCAAAATTTACGATATTGAGATAAGCTGCTAATATTTCTTCCTTTGAATATTTTTTTTCTAAGTTTAACGCACGAAAAATCTCTTTTGCTTTTCTGGTAAGGCTGTCATCTTTATCTCCCGTCACATTCTTAATAAGCTGCTGCGTTATGGTTGAACCGCCATAGCTGCTTCCTTTGGAAAACAGTGTGGTCACCGCGCCCAGTGTTCTTCTCCAATCAACGCCTTTATGTTCCCAAAAACGCTTGTCCTCAATCGCGACAATTGCGTTTTTCATTGCAGCCGGTATTTTGCCATAATCAACCCATACTCTGTTTTCACTGCTGTACAGACTCTGATACTTCACCGGGTTTGAGCTGTCATCATTAGCGCCGTTGACATAGATAAAACTGGTATAGTTAAGCTGTAACTTATGCAGATCATAATTCATGGATTCATCTTTCATGCTGAGGACAAATGATACTAAGGAAACAGAAACAATGATGCCCGTAATGATAATAATTGTTAATAGAGTTGAAAGACCCTTTATGGCTATATGACCTATTGATTTTGCCGTGGTAGCCGCGCCGTCCTTCTTCCTGTGAGAACCAACATATTTATTTATGTCAGTTTTTCTCATCGGACGCCACCCCCTTAAAGAATAATTTATAGCACAATTTCTAAAGCAGATGAATATATTACCAATATTTTCAAATAATACCTTCGAGGTGATATGTTTGAAAAAAGTTTGGATTGTGCTGTTATGTACAATGGTTGCCATAATCGGAATACTGACCTTTGGATATTCGCAAAAAGGGCTGAATAATACACCCGAGACAACAAGCTCAAATATATTAGATAATTCTACCCCAAATAACACTTCAAGTCAAGAAAACAGTGAAATTACAGCCATGACAAGTAGAAGCAACACCTATACGGTGAAGGAATATGAGGGGCACATAGGGGTGTTTTATAATAATGAGAGCATTCCGTATCAANNATGTTGAAATATCCTCACTTCCAGAGGCCGACCGTCAACTGTTGAAAAAGGGAATCAAGGTAACGGACACCAATAAACTGAACGGGATCATTGAAGATTATGAAAGTTAGCCATAAACACAAGAAGAGCGCCATGCCTTAGGGCGTGGCGCTCGAACTGCGTGAAAAGCTTATTTCATGCTTTCCTCATACTTTTTGATCATTTGCTTAACCATCTGGCCACCGACTGAACCGGCCTCTTTGGATGTTAAATCTCCGTTATAACCTTGCTTTAAGTTAACGCCGACTTCCGTAGCGGCTTCCATCTTAAACTTATCGAGGGCTGTGCGTGCCTCAGGAACTACATTTTTAGCCATAATACAAACTCTCCTTATTTCTTTTTAATTTTTGTTTTGTTTTGCGTTTGCTTTCCTATTTTGCGTAATCATTGAGTTTTTATGAATGTTAATTTTTACAATTTAAATATCATAACCATTTTCAGAATCAATTCCACAAATAAGTAATACGGCACAAACAGCCAAAATACGGTTTGGGCTAAGTTTTGACATTAATCTGACCGTAAAATCGTGGGGCTCAAGGACATTGCCGTCCACTGTCATCACACTGCGCTGAAGGCTAAGTGTAGCACTTGNNGTGTATCCTTCGAATTCATTCCACAGGTAATTGCTGCTGTACCAGTGCTATTAAGCAATTCTGCAGCATGTACATTTTTCATTTCAAGAATACATAAAAATCCGTTCGGAATTTTGATTTGTTCTGAAGCATTAAAGCTGTTTTTAAATATGATAATTCCACTGTCGAGTTCAATTTGCGGCAACTTTTCGCAGTCATACACAAGAAACTTCATTTTATCCTCACCAAGCAGTGTGATGCGATCCGAGTTGTAATACTGCACACCGCCGTATTTTGACAACGAGGGCAACAGGGTACCGGATATGGAAGTATCATTTGCTTTACCGCATAAAATAATGTTCGTCATTTTTTACTCTCGCTTTCAGTAAATCATTTGAAAACATTATTTGCTTTTGCCTGCAAAAGTATGTGATTTTTATTTTAAATTATTTATGTATAAATTTATTTAAATGATCTCTTAGGCACACTGCCATTTTGGCATCAAGTTGTATATTCAACGGGCAAGTTCCAAGGCCGGTTTCCTGCCCTGCTGTGTGAACCCAGATTGAAAAATACTCTTCGTTGGAATTAACGTCCATTACTGTTTTGTTACTTACACTGATCGTTCTGTTGCATTTCCGAATATCCATAATTCTTGCCATTTTTTCCATCCTTCTATTTGTGTAACGAGAAAAGCGTTTCATCCTGGGTTTTTTATGTTTTAAAAAACGTTTTGCCTGTTATTTTTTATTTTTATTATACTTTTTAAAATAACAATTATCAATAATCAAACCTCAATTTTTCAATTGCATTCCGGCGTTATTGACTGTATAGTTATCCTTGTAAATTAATTGTGAGACCGGCACGATTGCGTAGCCCTGCCCCTGCAAATTCTCTATGATTGCTGGCAGTGCAGTCGGCGTATTCATCGCACCGTTATGAAACAAAACAATTGATCCTGGTTTTACGCTCGTTGTGACCCTCTGAACGATTTCTTTCGGAGTCGGATTTCGCCAGTCAAGGCTGTCAACATCCCATTGTATTGCATACATATTTGCTGATTTTGCTGCTTCCATCAATGCATTGTTATAATCGCCGTAAGGCGGCCGAAACAGAAGTGGGCTGATACCGGTGACGCTCTTGATTTTATTGTTACAGTCGGTCAGCTGGGCCATCATTTCAGTGTGCGCTAACTTTGGCATGTGAGGATGGGTATTGGAGTGATTACAGACCTCGTGCCCGGCGTTCGTGAGCGCTTTTACTGATTCCGGGTATTTATCCACCCATGCGCCGACAACAAAAAATGTTGTTTTAACGTGATATTTATTTAAAATATCAATTAACGTTTGCGTTTGCTCATTTCCCCATGCCGCATCAAACGAAATTGCAATTTTCTTTTCTGCTGTCTTGACACAATAAATCGGAATGAGCCGTTTCGTCGCTGATGCCGTAATTGCTGCCACACCCTGAATCCCAATTAACACTGCCAGTGCGCCGGTAAGTAAACAGCACAACACCGTTAGAAATCTTTTTTTTGTAAGAATAAGAAATCTCATAATCAATCCCCCTTGAGATAAATATATGTGCAAAGAGGCATGCTATTTGTTTTTTGTTGATGATTCTATAAAATCCTATAAATTTCTTCGATCATTAAAAATAATGCAGATTTCTTATGTAGTTTTAAATTCAGAGAAAAAAAGATAGTACATAAAATGCACTATCTAAAAACACTTGCTCTAAAGAATTCTAAACATAAATTTTGCGTGAATAAAGCGGCAAGCCATTCCTTTACAACTTCATTCAAGTGCTTATATTTTCGTCTGCTTGTTTAAGATCAGTCATCTTCATTTCACGCTTTTGCTTATACATTAGTTTATCGGCACGGTTCAGTGTCTGAAACAAATCACCATCATTAAGTTCATGTTTTGCATAGCCGAATGCAATTTCAATTTTATTACTATGACTGCCGTTATAATCGTCTAAAGTACTCAGTAGGCGGTCAAAGCAAACATTCAGCTGATTCTCATTACAATTCCTGACAATTACAACAAACTCATCTCCTCCGATTCTAAAACAATCCCCACAGGAATTAAAGGTTTCCTGAATTGCATCAGCAGCTGCTATAATCAGTTGATCACCGTATTTATGTCCAAAGCTATCATTAACATCTTTTAAATTATTTAAATCAAACGTTACGATCGTGGCTTCACACCTGGTATCGGACACATTTAATCTTTCCATTTCTTTTTCAAATGCGTTACGGTTTTTCTTTTGTGTCAAAATATCCATATATGCAAGGCTTTCCAGCATACGGGCCTTCATCCCTAACTCAATCATGGAAAAGTGCTGAGAAACAGTGTCTTTTGCTAAAATTGCTATAAATACGAGCAGACCTGCCCTGCTAATCAGCGCACCATCCTGATAAACTCCAGAATAATAGCGAATCATATCAATCAAATAGAAAACAAACATAAAAGCGGTACCGATTAAAAATGGCTTAGCCGTACGGTCTTTATATTTTAATGCATTTTCAGTGACTGTGAATATTGAAAGCAGCAGCGACGCGATAAGAACAAAATGTATTGCCTCTATTGTTTCAGGAAAATCCAATATATTGGCTACCTGTAAAAATGTGCATACCATAAAGTTAATAGCTGCACCAACACAAAATATATCATATAGTTTCTCGTGGTGTTTCGCATAAACTGATTTTACAAACATCAGATACGGTATGGGGCAAAGCATTAGCGAAAAATACATGATATAACCCAACACAAGCACATTATTAAATAATAGCTGAAACACGGGAATTTCAGCTAATGCAGAAATTGATATTCCTATTGCAAACAAAGCTTGATAAAACAGGCTAAAATTTTGTTTCAAATTTTTTCGTGCAATAATAAATATCAGCAATAGTATAACACCAAAACTCAGCACCAGAAAACTGACAATCATACTCGGCATAAAAGACATGATCATATTGCTAACGCTTGCACTTTTTGTTCCGATAATAATACTGTTAAAAGTTCCTGCATATTTTGCATACGGCGAACTAAATTTCAACGTGATTTGTTTTCCTTGTGACCCATCCGGCAAGTCAATAAAATGCCATGCAGTACATGCGGGTGATTTTCCGAATTTAAATTGATTATTAAACCCAAACTGATAAATGAGTTTATTTTCCACAAATGCCTGAACTGTTGAATGGTAAGTGGAAAACGAAAGTGTCATTCCATTTTTTAAATCAGTCGGCAAAACATTACTAATTGAAGCAGTTTCATTTTTTTCTGTTCCAGGTTGGAAGTGAACCGGCAGCGTAATATTGTCATCAACACCATCATGATTTTCGAACAGCCAGCCGGTATTAAAATCGCTGACTCCTTCTTTATCGATATTCATTTGATCCATTCGAAATGTTGTACAAATGAAGACGATGACTATTGCAGATATAAATAATAGAAAAAAATAAACAGTTAGCATCTTCGGTTTATGCAAATAGTTCACCACCTCAAAATAAGACAAATATAGTTAAATAATATACTTTTTGAGTTAAAAAAGCAATGATAATCAACGATTTAGAGTCTAATTGAGAAAAATTAACAAATATACCCTTCGCATATTAGCCCGAACTCTAATCTTTATTCACGATAGTTTTAATGATTATTTTGCATTTTTGTTGTGTAAAAAGTCTAAGTTCATACAGAAATTATCTTAAGATAATCTCTGTAATCCTATGCTCAATATTCCATAATTGGCTAAATGATGTTATAATAAAAACTACCGCTAAATAAACCGGAGGAATTAATATGCCTAAATTGTACTTTAAATACGGAGCCATGGGCAGCAGCAAAACCGCACAAGCCTTAATGGTAAAGTTCAACTATGAGGAAAAAGGATACCGTGTAGGACTTCTGAAGCCATCCGTGGATAACAGGGATGGTGAAACAATCGTAAAATCCCGTATAGGCTTGCAGGATAAGGGTATTTTAATTGATCATGATTTAAATATTTATCACTGGTTCTTACAGAACAGATACGACGTTTTGATTGTGGACGAAGCGCAATTTTTATCCGGTGCTCAAATTGAACAACTCAAGGATATCACTATGGAATTTGTTCCCGTACTTTGTTTTGGGCTGAAGACCGACTTTCAAACACATTTATTTGAAGGCAGTAAACGTCTTTTTGAAATAGCCGACTCTATTACAGAGATAAAATCAGTTTGCATTTGTGGGCGCAAAGCCGAAGTAAACGCAAGAATCTACAATGGTAAAATAGTCCGCGAAGGCGCTCAGGTTTTCATCGGAGGCAACGAAAGCTATATCGGTTTATGTTATGAATGCTGGAAAAAGAATAAGATCGACAAAATTCCAATTATTGATAAGAATTAAAAATAAGCTCACAGTTTTATGATGACTGTGAGCTTTTTATAATGCAAAAAGCCCCGATGCAATGAGATTGCATCGGGGCAGATATTAATTTGCAAGCGCGTCGGTTTCCTCCGCATGTCCTGAATAGGTCGGAACAAGCTGATGGACTATCTCCATCATTTTAACGTTATTGAAGCCGGCAACTTCACGGAGCCGTTCAATTTCATTCAGGAAAGTTCCTTCATTAAATGGTATCGGTGTACCGATGTATATCAATTCATGAGAAGTCTTTTGGCAACCGCCCTCACTGTCCAGTAAAAGCTCCTCGTAAAGCTTTTCACCGGGACGCAAGCCCGTATACTCTATCTTAATATCAACATCCGGCTGCAAACCGGAAAGACGAATCAAGTTGCGCGCCAAATCAACAATTTTTACAGGCTGACCCATATCAAGCACAAAGATTTCTCCGCCACGAGCCATGCCGCCTGCCTGGATTACCAAACGTGCCGCTTCAGGAATCGTCATAAAATATCGTATAATATCGGGATGGGTAACAGTTACCGGACCGCCATTTTCAATCTGCTTTTTAAAAAGCGGAATCACGCTGCCGTTGCTGCCCAAAACATTGCCAAAACGCACTGCCACATAATCAGTTTTACTGTGGCGGCTGTAATATTGAATAATCAGTTCACAGATACGCTTTGTTGCTCCCATAATATTCGTGGGATTAACTGCCTTATCGGTGGAAATCAACACCATTCGCTTCACGTCAAACTTGTCGCACGCCTGCGCGACATTAAGTGTGCCAAACACATTGTTCTTGACCGCTTCACCAGGGCTTAATTCCATCAGTGGCACATGCTTATGAGCAGCCGCGTGGAATACGACATCCGGCTGACATACGGAGAAAATATGTTCAATTCTTGCCTTATCCCTAACAGAGCCAATTAGAACCTCTAAATCAAGATGCTTAAAACGCATTAAAAGTTCGTTTTGTAAATCATAAGCGTTATTTTCATAGATATCAAATATAATTAATTTTTTAGGGTTGAAAAGGGCGATTTGACGGCAAAGCTCACTGCCAATTGATCCACCACCACCCGTTACGAGCACGGTCTTATTTTTCAGGTAACCGCAAATTTCCGCTGTATTTAAATTGATTTCATCCCTGCCTAAAAGATCAATAATATCTACATTTCTGACCTTGAGCGGGTCAGCGCTGTCCTCGATGATTTCGTACAGAGCCGGTATGGTTTTCAGCTGGCATCCGGTTTTCGCACAGATGCTTAAAATATCCTGCTTGTCCTTCTTGTTTGCAGACGCAATTGCAAGCACTATTTGGTCGACGTTATACCTTACAGCCATCTTTGGGATGCTTTCACGCCCACCTACAACCCTAACGCCATGAATACGTGTTCCCTTTTTACGTCTGTCATCATCAATCGCAACAACGGGAATGCCTTTGCTTTCAGGCGCATTTTTCATATCTTTAATAACCATGGAGCCCATTTCGCCCGCACCGATGACCATAACACGGTTAAACTCGTCACTGTCCTCCTTATTAATCTGGCTTTTCCGCTTCATTCTTCGTACCAGACGGAAACTGAACCGTGAAGCTCCGACAAAGAAAAAGGTAAACACCAAACCCATCACATAGACAGATATTGGAAAACGCTTTACATGAAGAAGCTGCCAGGAAACCTGCTGAGAAAAGGTAAATCCAAGAATTGTCACAATAAAACCAGCAAGCGTAACCGCGTAGAAAATTTGAAGAAGTTCATCCATGCTGGCGAATTGCCACATCGTAGTGTAAAACCGGAAGACGGTAAACGTGACAATAAAAATTACAGTAATCCATGGAATCCATGCCTGAAAGGATTCCAAGTCATAGGGATCCGGAAAAACACGCCCTTCGTAACGTAATAAATACGCAACCCAGTAGCTAAAATAAATACAGACAATATCTATTATAATCTGAGGAATTAAATTTCTAAATGTAATTCTTTTGTTTTTCATACAATTACTCCCGCATAAAGATTTTTAACTGATACAGTATAGCACAAACCGAATACAAATAAAACAATAAATTCTATTTATACGGATATTATCGCACACTACATAATAAAATGTGTTAACAATTTGTAATTGTATCGACAATTTTCACGGGAGGCCCGCTTAGCACATAGGTTACATCGGCGAGCAGTTCTGCCTCGCGGAAATCGTGTGTAACTAAAATTACAAGTGAATTGGCTGTCTGTTCTTTCATAAGCGAGATGATTTGTATCTTACTCTCTTCATCAAGTGCGTGAAAGGGTTCGTCGAGCAGAAACAACCCGCCGCCATAGGCAAGCGCACGCGCAATGGCGACACGCTGGCGCATCCCTCCGCTTAATTCCGAAGGGTGCTTGTCTTCCTCCCCTTTTAAGCCGACAAGGCGAAGCCAGTTTACAGCCTCCTCCCCGTTTTGCTTTGCATTTCCGTTGAGTACCGCCGCAACATTATCTTTTGCGGAAATCCACGGGAGCAGTCTGTCCTCTTGGAAAACACAAGAAATTTTATCCTTCTGCCCAATGGTAATCACACCGGAATCAAAGCGTTCCAATCCCGCAATGCAGTTCAAAAGCGTCGTTTTTCCACAGCCGGAAGGCCCAAACAGGCAGACCGACCCCTTTTCCGGAAAAGTGAGTGAAAAATGATCAAGCACTGTTTTTCCATCATATTCTTTTGTTAAGTTTTTAATTTCCAGCTTCATGTTTTACACCATCAACGCCCGACATTATATTTTTGGCCGACTGTTTTCATCAGTCGAATCATCAGCCATTCCAGAATCACGCTCATCACGATGACTACCGCTGTCCACGCAAACAAATCGGCTGTTTCAATATAAATCTTAGAGTTATAGATTTGTCCTCCGATGGAAAATTCGGTGTTGGCAAGTACCTCGGCTGCAATACCAGCTTTCCACGCAAGTCCCAGTCCGGTTGTGCAGGCAGCAGTAAAATACGGCATAACGGACGGTATATAAACCCGCTTGAGGGTCTTCACCGCACCGAAACGATAACTATAAGCCATCTGCAGCAAGCGCTTGTCAGTCTTTTGAATTCCATTGGTCACATTGCCCCAGACAATAGGAGTAACCATCAAAAATGAGGTGAATGCCGGCACGTGAGCGGATTGAATCCAGACAAGCGCCAAAATGATAAACGAAGCCACCGGTGTCGACTTAATAATGCTGATGATCGGGTGAAAAATATCATACATCATTTGAGACGCCGAGGTCAGCAATGCCAGCACAGTTCCAATGAAAAGCCCAAGCGCAAACCCCGTCAGAATTCGCAGCATAGAATACAGTGCAGTAAGATAAAACGAGCTGTCCCGTGACAGCTCAAAAATCCTTTGCACAACACAAACAGGAGATACAATAAGTATCTCCTGTTGTACAGTCAGATAGATCAGCTGCCAAATGCCAAGCCAAAACGCGGCTACCAACAGCTTTCTTACTATTTTATGCTTAACAAAAAATTTATTTTGCATAGTAGAAGTCATCACCGGGTAATACTCCTCCAACAGACTTCGGATTGGCTGTGTACAGAACTTTCAAGAAATCAGGAATTTTCGTTTTCATTTCAGCACCGTCAATATACACGATATTGCAGTTCGGAATCGCCTTTTTAGCAACCGCCGCCGGCATAATGCCATATTTTTCAGACAGTGCTGCCGCTTCTTCTACGTTTGTGGTCGTGTACTCGGTTGATGCCTTATATTCATCAAGGAATTTGTTAAAGGCATCTTTGTTCTTATCGGCAAAATCCTTGCGGACGATTAAGCCACCCATTGTGAGCACGCTTTTATCGCCTGCTACCTTATTCCATTCATCTGTTACATTCAGCGCAAGCTTAACGTCCTTATTTTTTATCATAACCTGAGTCACAAAAGGTTCGGGCAGAACCGCAATTTTAGCTTTACCTGAAATGACCAGTGCGGCGAGCTCCGGATGTTCTGCTTTATATTCTACCTTAACATCCTTGCCAACTTCAAGTCCATTTTGCTTCAAAATATAATTTAATGCATATTCGGGTGTGGAACCTTGGCCGGAAGAGTAAATTGTCTTCCCTTTTAAATCCTGAATACTGTTGATTTTCTCCCCGTTTGTAAGAACTGACAGTACACCGAGGGTGTTAATTGCCGCCAGTTGTACCTTCCCTTTGGTCTTATTGTAAAGTGTAGCCGCAAGATTGGTCGGAACAGCAGCCACATCAATTTCACCGGTAGAGATTTTGGATACGATTTCATCGGGAGCGCTGACGATTGTGAATTCATAGTTATTAGCAGCTGTTTTTGCGTCGTTATCACTCATGAGCTTTAACATACCGAGGCCGGTCGGGCCTTTCAGCGTTGCTAATTTAATGGTTGCTTTTTCGGCCGGTACTGAGCTTGGCGATTGACTGGCAGCAGCTGAAGTTGCCTGACTTGCCGCACTGGATACTGTTGCAGAGCTGCCGCAGCCCGCCATTACAGACATACTCATAAGCGCTGCAAGCGCCATCGCTGTGATTTTCTTTGTCAATTTCATTATTTTCCCTCTTCATCTTCATTGGCTTTGTCAATAAGCCGAAATATTATGATTAAAATTGCCCGGACTTCAGCCGTTCAATATTAATAATTGTTATATTTTTCCCGCTTCGTTCTATAATACTCTCGCGGGATAAAGCTTCAATCGCCCGATAAAGCGAAGCGCGCCCAATGTTCAGCGTGTTGGAAAGCTGCGTCAGTGTGCAGGGCAGTTTAAAAACAAGAGAATTATCTCTTTGTGCCGACAAGGACAAAAGAAAATTTGCAAGCCGGCACTCTGCGGTGCCTCCTATAAAATTGTCAATCCTGCTATTTAGGAAACAAATGCGAGTTGAGAGGTAACCAATATAGTTTTCAGCAATTTGCGTGTTTTGTTGAAAAAGTCCGTGCAAAAGCGCCTGCGGTAAAAACAGAATGCGGCTCCGCTTGACCGCAACGACCTCGGAAACATACTGTCGTGCATCATTAAAAAGGCCGGCCACGCCGAAAACACCGCCGCTGTAAAATGTGTTCAGTACCAGTGAGGTGCCGGCCGGCTTTAACGCCTTTAACTCCCCCGAAAGAACGATTCCTAAACTTTTGGCAAAGCTATTTCTTGTGTAAATTTTTTCACCGGGTTCAAATTCCATGCAGGAACAGCCTTCGCTTTGAAATGCAGCGCTGACAGCAGCAAAGTCNNCAATTTTGCTGAACAAAAAACTCTGTGCAAGCAACAGGCAATATTTATTTTGTTTATTTATCGGTTTCATAAAATATCCTTATTGTGTATCATATAATACATAATTTTACAATTATTATATACTCAGCACTTTATTCTGTCAAGCGATGCAAAAAGAGCACCGCATAAAAATGCACCCTTCTGTTAGTTTCAGCAAGTCATACTGCCTAACAAACGGGTGCACTTTAAAAAGCGATGCTCTTTTGTGTTATGCTAAATTATTCGTGATCGCAGTCGTCACAGCCGCAGCCGCATCCACAACCGTTATCATCTTCTTCAATTTCATCAATATCAAACTCAAGTGTCTCGCCGCAGTTAGGGCAATCCATCTGGCCATCCTCAATGATATCTTCGGAAAGACAAATCGTCTCATGACAATTTGGGCACGTTACTTCATAGTAACAATCGCCTTCTTCATCGTCATCCTCTTCGTCGTCCTCGTCATCTTCCTCTTCGTAGAAATCCTCTTCCAAAGAGCCCAAATCCTCATCAACGGCGTCGAGCTGCTCAGCCATATCATCAAAGTTGTCTTCGATATCGGCCATAGAAACAGTCATGTCATCCAGCAAATCGATTATTGCATTCAATACTTTGACTTCTTTTTTGCCAGCGTCAAGCTCAAGACCTTCCGCCAAGCCGCGAATGTAAGCAATTTTTTCTGTATTTGTCATAATTATATGCCTCCCTTAAATTTCATTTTGTGAACATGCATAGTGTTGGTTATGCACGCTCCATATATTCGCCTGTACGTGTATCAATTCTGATTCTTTCGCCTTCCTCAATAAACAGAGGAACATTGATTTCCGCGCCGGTCTCAACAGTAGCCGGTTTTAACGCGTTGGTTGCTNNATCGGTTTTGACGATTTTAAGTTCAACAAAGTTTGGTGGTTCAACTCCGAAGACATTGCCTTTGTAGGAAAGAACCTTGCAGTTCATATTTTCCTGAACAAACTTAAAATTATCGCCAAGAACGCTTTTATTAATTGGAGTCTGCTCGAACGTTTCCGAGTCCATGAAATAATAAAGATCACCGTCGCTGTAAAGATACTGCATATCCTTACGCTCGATATATGCGGTTGGGTATTTATCGTTAGGATTAAATGTTCTTTCCACAACGCTGCCCGTAATGACATTCCTGATTTTGGTGCGAACGAAAGCCGCTCCCTTTCCCGGTTTAACATGCTGGAATTCTATGATGGAAACCACGTTCCCGTCCATTTCAAAAGTAACACCATTTCTAAAGTCGCCTGCTGATATCATGGTATAATCCTCCAATTATTTTTTCCTGTCTATTATCTTATCGTATTTTCTGATATTTTTCAAGTGATTTTTTATTTTGCCCTACATTAAATCCTTTAGAGCAGCAAGAGCAAGAAAATAGCTGTTTTTCCCAAAACCGGAAATTTGGCCGGCACATACGGCTGAAATGACGCTTTTATGGCGAAATTCTTCACGGGCATAAATATTACTCATATGAGTTTCAATAAATGGGATGCGTACACAGGCAATTGCATCACGCAGCGCGTAGCTATAATGCGTCAATGCGCCCGCATTGATAACAACACCGTTGTAAACGCCTCTTGCCTCATGAATTTTATCGATGAGGGCTCCCTCATGATTGGATTGAAAAATGTCACAATCATAATCAAGCTTCTTCGCATTTTCAACAATTTGAAGATTGATGCTTTCGGTGCTCTCATCCCCATAAACACCTTTTTCACGTACACCAACCATGTTGAGATTCGGCCCCAAAATAACCAGCACTTTTTTTCTGCCCATTTTAAACATCCCTTTAATTAAAATATTTATTGCCGCGGTTTGACGCTTTGATTATATGCCGAAGCGGTCTTTCACAGCCGCGCCGAATTTTAAAGGAAAGCGATTTTTCCTTATGAATCGGTACCAAAAGGATCGACTTCATAAAAGATAAATTAGAACCGATGACATCAGTAAAGATTTGATCGCCGACAACGACCACGTCTTTGCGATTAACCCNNATCGCACGAAAATAAGCAACCGGAAACGGTTTAAAGGCAAGAGTGATAAACGGCAGATTATACTGAGCGGCAAAAGGTTCAACGCGCTTGTGGTTATTGTTTGATACAATAATCAGTTTAATACCGTTGCTGATCATCTGCTGCGCCCACTCTATTGTACCGTCAAGAGGTTCGGGAGCACCATCAATCGCAAGTGTATTGTCCACATCAAGAATAATTGCACTAACCTTCATCGCGCGAATTAGGTTCGGGGGTATATCAGTAACCCTTT
>DDHX01000054.1:0-8278 GCA_002338255.1 Ruminococcaceae bacterium UBA1865
GCGCTATAAAAACATGATTTCTTGTTTTTAATGGATTTTAGGATTACTGATGCTCTTTTTTATCTGCAAGAATCAGCTCCGGAATATTAATAAGCAGATCATGGTAATCAGAATGATACTGCACGCCGTAAGTAAGAAGCAGGGAACGGATATAATTTTTGCTGAACTGCGAGCAGAATTTATTTTCTTTTATCAGCTGCGTGAGGTAATTTTTAATGTATAGAATTCCTGTTATGCTCAAATCATCCTTTAAAAGAGGATAACTGATGATCGCCATGGTACTGAGCTCCGTGGTGTATTGCGCTTTAAACCGGGCATCATAACCTTGCAGCAATAGATCAATTTCGGAATCAATCGTATGATTGTAAGCAATTAAATCTGTCGGAATACGCGTCAGTTTTGCTTCGGCAAGCAGAAGATGGGAGTCGTTTACATATTGTTTGACCAAATCAAGTCCGCTTTTGTACAACTTCTCCAGCTTACGTGTTTTGAGCGCGTTTTGAGGGTCGGGCTGGGTGTTCAGATACGCGGTAATGCAGTACAGCATGGACTCAAAAAGAATTTGCGCTTGTTCAACGGGAACGGAGCTGCTTTGGTCATGGTTATATCTTAAAATTTCATCGCCAAGCATCTGCATCAAATGAGATTGTATTTCGGCTATTTCCTCCGGATTTAGGGAAGTGCCCAAGGAAATATCATTATTCATAATCATGCTCCTTCGCTTCGTATTTTCTTTCGTCCTCGTCCAATACTTCTTCTTCAGGGTGCATGTTCCAGTAATTTTTCACGCCGAAGCGCAAGTTTTCGGCAAGCTTGTTCAGTTCCCTGCCCGCCAAGAGATCCAGCGAGCCCCCGCAGCTGGTTTCAAAGGAATATTTCATGAAGTCAATCAGCTCATCGTCGGAGATCCGGTCGAGCGTTTCATTTTTGGCATTATAAAAAATTTCGATGAGTGCGTGCATAATGGCGGTGTATTCACGCTGATTAATATAGGCGGAGTCACAGAATGCGTCCACAAGCTTGCCGATTGTCGCACTGCCGACTTCGATTCGTCCGTTGGCACTAAGCACTTCGTTACGCGTTTGTACCAGCGCCGACGCGTCAGCGGAAGAAAGCACGAGTCCGTACTGCTCCGTTTTTTCATTCAGACTTAAAATTTGTGTGACAGCGGTCGGGTCGGACAATAAATTTATCGAAAATATTGCCGCTAAGTTATTATCCAAAAGAAAAGCCCCCTTTGGTGAAAATAATTTTAAATTTTGATTGACAAACGCTTTGATTTGTGATATGGTATATATGTGATAAATTGCAATACTTGCAATTCGTTGTTACCAAATTAAACTATACCATTGATTCGTAAAAGAGTCAATGGCTTTTTTATTATTTTTGCATGTTTTTAGGGGAAATAACGACTCCAATGGTCAGGCTGTGCGCGGTGGAAGGAGTTGTTTTTCGACGAACTCCCTCAGTCAGGCTGCGCCTGCCAGCTCCCTCTGGGNNCGCCGTGCGCGGCGGAGGGAGTTCGGAGGGGAAATTGTCTTTTTGCAGAATTGCCTTATAGATTTCACCTTTTTTAATATCGGTTTCGGCGGCGGCCTGCTTGGCGGCTTCGGAAGCCGAAAGGCCGCTTTCCATCAGGTCCTTTGCCATAGCAACGCCATCTTCAATGGTAAATTCAGTGTGTTCCGGAGCGGGGGCGCCCTCAATGACCAGTACAAATTCACCCCTGGCACCGCCGTCGGCGTAGCGCGCAACAGCTTCGGCTAAAGTCGTGCGGATAACCTCTTCATGAATTTTCGTCAGCTCACGTACCAGCGCAATGCGGCGGTCACCCCACGCGGCGAGCATATCGTTCAGAGTGGAGGAAAGCTTGTGTGGCGCTTCATAAAAAATCATTGTGCGCTGTTCGGCTTTTACTTGTTCAAGGTGTTCACGACGGCTTTTCTTATTGACGCTTAAAAAACCCTCGAAGGTAAACCGGCCGGTCGGCAGGCCTGAAATGCCCAGCGCGGAATGCACGGCGCTCGGCCCCGGAACAACCAAAACCTGAATCCCGCGTTCTGCGCATTGGGCGACGAGCATCTCACCGGGGTCGGAAATTGCCGGCATACCCGCGTCGGAAACAAGCGCGCAGGTTTCGCCCGCTTCAATCCGGTCGCAAATGATGTGCCCGCGTTCACGCTTATTGTGTTCAAAGTAGCTGATCATCGGTTTTTTGATTTCAAAATGGTTCAGCAGTTTCACGGTTACGCGCGTGTCCTCCGCGGCGATAAAATCAGCCTCGCGCAGTGTTTCCACCGCACGAGGTGAAAAGTCGGAAAGGTTCCCGATGGGTGTGCCGACCACCATTAATTTTCCGCTCATTTTTCAACCGCTCCTTTATTTTGTGCGTACGCTCCGTAAATTTCAATCATTTCTTCGGAGTATCCGCCGATTTCATTCTTAATAAAAAGCACCGGATCGACCGTCATGCCGGGATTTCCGCCGCGATTGGCCTGAAGCAAAAACAGCGAAGGGGGCTTGTCCGGTCGATGCTGCACGAAACGCAGGCGCTTTGGTTCAAGCCCCGCTTTTTGCAGATCGAGCATCGCCGTGCAAAGGCGTTCAGGGCGCAGACAGCAGCAAAACCGCCCGCCGAAACGCAGCAGCGAAGCCGCCGATTGCACAATTTCCGAAAAATTGCAGGTGACTTCGTGCCGCGCAATGCGCATTTGCTCGTCGGAATTTTTAAGCCCCGCGCCCTCTGCTTTATAAGGGGGATTACAGGCAATCAAATCCAAGTTGGGCGGCACGGCTTTGCCGCCTTTGAGCATCCTGATATCTTCATTTATAATTTCAATTTCATTCGTAAGATGATTATATTCAACGGAGCGGCGCGCCATGCCGCACGCATTCTCCTGTATTTCAACGGCATAAACCTTTTTGGGTTTTGTTTTCATGTACCAAATCAGTGGTATAGTACCACAACCCGTGCCAAAATCAGCGCAGGTGTCACCGGCCCGCGGCGTGGAAAACGCAGCAAGCAGAATAGTGTCGGTATTAAAGCTGTGACCGCGCGAAATAATCACCGAATAATCGCGCGAAAGCGGTTCAAGACGTTCGCCGGGTAATAACATAGAAACCCCTTTTTCATTACAAAAAATCAAATGAAAAAAGACGGCGCGTAGAAACGCTCCGCCTTTCATCAGTATGAACTCTTATTCCTCTGCAGGAGCGCCTACCGGGCAAACACCCGCGCATGTACCACAACTTGTGCAAAGGTCTGCATCGATGACGTATTTACCGTCACCCTCGGAAATTGCCTCAACAGGGCACTCTGGGGCGCATGCGCCGCAAGAAATGCACTCGTCACTAATTACGTATGCCATGGGAAACACCTCCATATTAATTTACAACATAATTCTATCATAAAAACCGAAAAATGCAACTATATCCAAGAAATAATTAATTTAATCTTTTTCCAGTTCCTTTAATTTTTCCAGTTCGCCGCGATCAATATTAACCTGGCCGCCCTTAATCAGCTTTACCTGTGCGACCTCAAAGGTTTGTGGAGCCGCGTCGGCAGCGGAGTCAAGCCGCACCTGCAAAACGCCGGTCAGCATATTCAGGTCTGTAACGGTGCCCCTTCCGTTTGGCGTCATCACGATGGAATTGACGCTTGGGGTGGAGCGGAGTAAGTCGAGATAAGCCTCCTGCTCGTACTTCAGGCAGCACATCAGCCTCCCGCAGGTGCCGGAGATTTTAACCGGATTAAGCGATAAACCTTGCTCCTTTGCCATTTTAATGGAAACAGGCTGGAAGCCGCTCAAAAAAGTGGAGCAGCAAAACGCCCTGCCGCAAATGCCAAGGCCGCCGAGCATTTTGGCCTCGTCGCGCACGCCGATTTGGCGAAGCTCGATTCTGGTGCGGAAAACCGAAGCAAGGTCTTTGACCAGCTCACGGAAATCCACGCGGCCGTCGGCCGTAAAGTAAAACAATATTTTCGTGTTATCAAACGTATATTCCACATCGACAAGTTTCATTTCAAGCTTGTGCGCTGCAATTTTTTTACAGCAAACGGCAAACGCGTTTTTCTCTTTCTCTGCGTTTTCCGCCACTTTTTTAATATCTTCCTTTGTGGCAACGCGGATTAACTTTTTCAGCGGCTGAACAATGCTTTCATCGTTGATTTGACGGTTTTCCATCGCAACCTCACCGGATTCGATGCCGCGCGCGGTTTCAACAATTACCATGTCGCCTTGCTTTAGGATGTTCCCATCCGGGTCAAAATAATACACCTTGCCAACATTTTTAAATCTAACGCCAATTACCTCGGCCATGTGAACCTCCATAAAATTCTGAATCGACCCTTAGACAGAGCCGGCACGTAGAACGGGACTGCGGAAATCGAAAAATCCATACTATCGTAATTCCCTTTCAGGGGAGATGTTGCAAATAAGAAAATAAAACGTTGCTTATCTGCCGGCTGCGGCACGCAAATTTGCGCACAGGGTAGTCAGCAGCAATGCCGTGTTTGCATTTTGATCAAGCGCGCGCTGCGCTTTTTGAACCTCGCTCAACAGCAAAAGCAACCTGTCGCGGGTCAACCCTGCGGCCAGTGCAGCCGCCGGTTCTTTTTGACCGGAAAGGCAGACTTTGCCACCCGCGCGCAGAACAGCCGCGTCGCGAAAAATCAGCATAAGCTGAGCCAAAACGGCGCGCAGCTTATTTTTATCTTTCATTAAATCCGCGGTAAGAAACAAAAAATCTGCTTCGTTCACGGCGGTAACGGCAGCCGTAAGCTTTTCCATATAAGCAAGGTCAACATCGTTGGCCGCATGGGCGCCTTCAAGCGAAAAAATCTGTGCGCGTGAGCGGATGGTTGGCAGAAGAGCAGTTGCGCTGATGGCTGTCAAAATAAACAGCACATTTTCCGGCGGCTCTTCCAGCACTTTCAAAAGCGCGTTTTGCGAAATCTCGCTCATATTTTGTGCACCCAATAAAACATAGACCTTATTTGGCGCCTCATTGGGCTTAATATATGCGTCGGAACGAATTTGCCGGATTGCGTCAACAGGAAAAGCGCGCGGATTCGCGTCGCCGTCAATCGTAAAGATATCGGGATGCGAACCGGCCCGTGCCTTTACGCAGCCGGGGCAATGCCCACAGGGCTTTTCGCCGTCGTTCAGGCACACGGCTGCTTTTGCAAGAATTTCGGGCAGGTTGCTTTTCGACCCTTCCAAAATCATCGCATGCGGAAGCCGACCCGCGTTAAAAGCAAGCTCCAACTGAGCTTTGACATCACCGCTGCCGGTAAAGTCACTTAAATTCAGGATGCTCATACCTTTTCGAATCGATCCACTTCGAGAACAAAGATGGTTGAGCCGCCCACAGTAACTTCAACAGGGAACGATGAGTACATTCCGACATCCATAGTGGTTGTGCTTGGCACAAGCTGCGTGCGTCGGCTGCTTTGTTTGGAAATAATGGCGATTACCTGATCAACCTTATCGTCCTCGGTACCTACGATGAAGGTGGTGTTGCCCGCCATTAAAAAACCGCCGGTTGTGGCAAGCTTCGTGACCGAAAATCCACCCTTTGTCAGTGCTGCGGAAACCATCCCGCTGTCATCATTGCTCACAATTGCAAGCACAAGTTTCATAATGAATCCCTCCATTGTTTATATTTGACGGAAAGAGCAAAATTTTTGATAATTCTACTCTGTTATTCATCTATTTTTATTTTAACACTTTTATTGAAAAAAAGCCATACCCACGTAAAAACTCAATAATCTCTTTTGTGAGCTCCTCACCCGGCATCGCGACGGGCACGCCCGGCGGGCAGGGGCAGGCGGCTTCGGCGGCGATTCGGCCTGTGGCGCTGTCGAGCGCGATGGTTTCCGACGGATCAAAAACAGCCTGTCGCAGGGGCATTTTAACGGCCGGAAGCGGGGGCAGAGCCGCGTGGACGGGAAGCGGAGAACGAACCGGCAGCAGATCGATTGCTTCCGCAAGGCGGGTGAAGTCGCTGTCCGTATTGAACGGCGTCGCAATCAGTACTACATGCGCGGCATCGGCAAACTCCGGTTCCACACCCGCGCCGCGGAAGATTTCGGCGGCGGCCGTACCGCTCAGCCCGATGGAAGCGGTGTTCAGCGTGATGCGGGTCGGGTCGGTCAACCCGCCCGGCTGGGCAATGCCATGCTGCGCAGCTGCGGTTTTCAGTTCATTTATTTTATGCTGTAAGGAAACATACTCCTTCTTGTGTACTTCCAGCCACGCGCGCGCCAAATCAAGTGAAGCCATAATCGCGTAATTCGGGCTGGTCGAGCCGAACAGCGCCATTGCCTCTTTTGCGCCGGAGGCAAAACGTTCGTCCGCAATGTTCAGCCACGCGCCGCCGGTCAGAACGTTCAGGGTTTTGTGCGCGGAACAGGCGGTCATGCTTGCTCCGAACGTGAGCGGGTGCAGCTTCGGCTCCGTAAACATCAGGTGCGTACCGTGGGCGTTGTCCACCAGCAGTGGGATATCCTGCTTTTTACAGGCGGCTGAAATGGCGGAAATATCAAGCAGCTCACCGTAATAATTGGGGCTGGTGACATAGACGGCTTTTGCATTCGGATTTTTTTCTATTACGGAGATAATATCGCCGGGCATCGCCCAGACGGGATGCAGGCCAAGCAGCGCCATTGCGTTGACCGCGCTGCGGTGAAGCACACGCGAGCAGACGATGCTGCCGCCGTTTGGCGCGGCAAGCCGGAACATGGCTTGAATGCTAAGGGTGCACCCACCTGCCGAAATGCAGGTGCGCGCGGTTCCGAACAGTTTTGCCGCGAGCTGCTCCGCCTCAAAAATTGGGCCGTCGGCCTCAAACAGGCTGTCGGTGTCCGGCAGCTCGGTGAAGTCGAGCGAAAGCAAGTCCTGCGGCAGCGAAAACGGGTTGTTTTTGTGCCCCGGGGTGTGGAACGACGCGCGGTTCAGCGCCTGATGCCGCAGCAGCGCGGTATAAAGGGGAGTGGACATCTTCATTTACTCCTTTAACAAAAAACCGCACAGCGCTATGCCGTGCGGTTCATCAAAATGATTGATTAATTGTTTCCGTAGGTTTTTGTGGGAAGGTCGCTTTCAAAGATGAAATCGGCAACGCTCTTGCGGGCCACTTCCAAATTTGGAACAAGAACCATTCCTACGCCGGAAATCGTGTCGGACGTATATTGATTGTCGCCCGGGATACGGTTCTGGCTGATGGGGTAGTTCAAATAGGTGAGTGAATTTCCGGCCATGCCGACAACTTCGTCCTTTGTCATGTTCGTGGTGACAAGGTGAAGGGTTTTAGACAAAGCACTGTAAATCGTGCCAAGGTCGGAAGACTTAAATTTATCCGCGATGCTGGAGAAAACTTTGCGCTGGCGTTCCGTGCGCTCAAAGTCGTCGCCGATAATACGGATGCGGGAGTAATAATGCGCCTGCTTACCGCTTAAAAGGAAGGTTCCGGCCGTCAGGTTGCGTCGTGAGTCACCGGAGTACTGGTTAATCAGTTTTGCTTCTCCCGCAGTAATCGTCATGGTCACGCCGCCGAGATTGTCGACAATCTGGTCAAACGCGGAGTTGCTGATAATCACATAACGGTCGATATCCGTTCCGAAGTTGGCTTCAATTGTTGTTACTGTGAGCTTGGCACCATCCACGCCGCCGCCGGCAAAATGGTAGGCGGTGTTGAGCTTGTTGCTTGTATGCCCCGGAATGGCGACATACATATCGCGCATAAACGAGGTGAGCTTCAATTTTTTGTGGCGTGTGTCAACCGAAACGAGCATCATGCTGTCGCTGCGCCCGGGGTCGTTTTTTTGGTAATCGTCGACGCCAAGTAAAAGGATATTAGTAATCGCGTCATCATGGTAAAGGCCGCCTAAAACGCCGGATTTCGCGCTCGTAGTGCCGGCGCTCGCCGTTCCGGGTTCAAAAAGGTTGCCCGTTTTTACCTGTGAGGTGGTGGAAGTGTCCGGAGCGAAATTGATGTTTCCTAACAGCTGGTCCGCGTAAACACAGCCCATGCCGGCAATCAGCAAAATCACACTTAAAAATAAAATTGCGAAATTCCTGACAATGATTTTTTTGCTTTTTCCTTTATTCGGGGTATTATTTGTTTTACTCACAACATCAGTCCTTAATCAACATTTTTCCTATTTTAACCTTCATATTATACCTTTAGAGACAATATGAATAGTTCTAATTCGTAAATATTATATGAATAGAATATAAAATATCATATTACTCTACAATTAAAATGTATATTTCAA
>DDHX01000054.1:8398-21302 GCA_002338255.1 Ruminococcaceae bacterium UBA1865
TATTGCCCATTCGGCTTTCCTCCATACATTTGATGATGGCGGAAAGCTTGTCCGCGGCCTTAACCAGCGGCAGAAGATCTCGGTCGCTGTCGCCGTCTGCTGCCAAAATCGGCTTGTAGCTTGGTTTTAAATCGTCCGGCAAAAGACTTAAAAGCTTGTTTTGCGCCACAGCTTCCACTTCCCGGTAGGCAGTGCGTATTTTGGGGTTGTAGTATTTGACGGGCGTGGGCAGGTCACCGGTCAAAATTTCAGACGCATCGTGGAAAAGCGCAAGTACCGCAGTGCGTTCCGGATCGGCGTGACCGCCAAAACGGGTATTGCGAAGTACCGCCAAAGCATGGGCGAGAACGGCGGTTTCAAAGCTGTGTTCGCACAAATTTTCGCTGCGCGTATTTCTCATCAATCCCCAGCGGTTGATGTATTTCATGCGTGACAGCATTGCGTAAAAATGGAACATTTCATTTACCCCCGGTTGCATTGAATCGCGTGAATCCACTTTGCCACAGCGTTGCTTTTATCGTTTATAAGCGGCTCAATACTTCATATTAGATTATATAATACTAATAATATAATAACAAACGGTAAATATTGCAAGAAACAATTCAGTAATTTTTTAAATTCCCTTTGTTCAGACAAAACCTTGTGATATAATATGCTTGATTAGAAATGGGAGGCGACGGCTTGATCAGCATATTGAATAATCGAAAACAAAACTATTATTTAAAAGCACTGTTATACGGTATGGCAATATCATTTCTATTTTTCATCCCGTTTATTATTTTTGATAACGGTTATTTTTTATTTTACGGCGATTTTAATGTACAGCAGGTGCCTTTTTACCAAATGTGCCACGACGCGGTGCGAAGCGGCAACATGGGCTGGAGCTGGACAACCGATTTAGGTGCGAACTTTATCGGTTCGTATTCGTTTTACCTGCTTGGCAGTCCTTTTTTTTGGCTGACCATTCCATTTCCGAGCGCGGCGGTGCCGCATCTGATGGGACCGCTGCTGATTTTAAAATTTGGCTGTGCTTCGCTGACCGGTTTTCTCTATTTAAAACGTTACGTAAAAAATCCTGATTTCGCGGTCATCGGCGGGATGCTGTACGCGTTTTCGGGCTTTTCGGTCTACAATATCTTCTTCAATCACTTTCATGAGGCAATTATCTTCTTTCCGCTTATGCTGTGGGCAATGGATGAATACATGTACAAAAGGCGAAGGGGCATTTTTGCACTGACTGTTTTTGCGTGCTGTACCGTCAACTACTACTTCTTTGTGGGACAAGTGGTTTTTTGTTTGATTTACGGATTTACGCGGCTGCTGTGCGGCAACTGGAAAATTTCGCTGCGCGATTTTCTTCTGTTCCTGTGTGAATGTATTATAGGGGTACTGTGTTCGTGTATTTTGCTTGTGCCCACCATTCTTGCAGTAATACAGAATCCGCGCGTGAGCAGCCCGCCGGATGGTTGGAACGCGCTGATTTATGATTGGAACCAGCGCTACGTCCATATTTTAGAGTGCTTCTTCTTCCCGCCGGATATTCCCGCGCGCCCGAACTTTACCCCGAAGTCGGAGGCAAAGTGGGCGTCGCTTGGTGCGTGGTTCCCGTTATTCAGCATGACCGGAGTCATCGGGTTTATGCGGATGCATCAAAAACACTGGCTGAAAAAGATTATTTTTATTTTATTCTTAATGGCGTTTGTTCCGATTTTAAACTCTGCGTTTCAGCTGTTTAACTCCTCGTACTACGCGCGCTGGTTCTATATGCTAACCCTGATGCTGGCCCTTGCAACGGTGATTTCTCTGGAGCAGGGGAACGTGGACTGGAAAAGCGCGATCAAATGGACGACCGGTATTACACTTGGAATTGCCCTGCCAATCGGTTTGATGGTGAAAACCACACAGCAGAACAATACCAAGGTGACAAGCTTTGGACTTGAGGATTACCCAACCCGCTTTTGGTCCTACGTTGCAATTGCACTGTTAAGTTTGACCTTACTGACGATTATCTTTAAATATTACAAACGGGATCAAAAGAAGTTTATCCGTATGTGCATGGGCGGCATAGCGGTTATCTCGGTTGTGTACGCTGCGTTCTTTATTGCGCTCGGCAAAACACAGAGTGATGATACGCACAAAGAAATCATTCCCTACTCGTTAAATGGCGGTGCGGATATCAAACTGCCGGATACCCAAAACTGCCGAATCGATGTGTATGACGGGATGGACAACCAGCCCATGTACTGGCAGATCCCCACGATTCAGGCGTTCCACAGCATTGTACCGGGTTCCATCATGGATTTTTATCCGTCAATCGGCGTGCAGCGCGACGTTGGTTCCCGCCCGGACGTGAAGTACTACGGGTTGCGCGGGCTCACCAGCTGCCGCTGGCTATTTGACCCGGTCGGCAGCGGAAAGAACTTTGCCGGAGAGGCTGCGTCGGACGAGCCAAAGATGCCGGGTTGGAGCTTGTATGCAACACAGAACGGATTTGACATTTACCAGAACGAATATTACATTCCGATGGGCTTCAGCTATGATTCCTACATTACGCGGTCGGAGTACGAACAGGTTGATAAGGAAAGCCGCAATCTGCTGCTGCTGAAAACGCTCGTAATAGAAGACAAGGATGTTAAAAAATATTCCGGTGTTTTAAGTCACGATGCCGATTACGCTTCGAGTGAATACACACAGGGTGCGTATTATGCAGACTGCCTGAACCGCAAGTCGATGGCCTGTTCCGATTTTAACCGCGACAACGGCGGATTTACGGCGAAGATAACGGCCGACAAGGAGCGTGTTGTGTTTTTNNGGCGGCTGGAGCGCAAAGGTGAACGGCAAGACAGCCGAAATCAGCAAGGTCAATGTCGGCTTTATGGCGGTGAAGGTACCGGCCGGAACCTCGACCATTCGTTTTGACTACGCCACACCGGGCTTAAAGTTGGGTATGCTTGCGTCCCTCGGCGGCGTGGTTCTGTTTGCGATTTATTATTTTGCAGTGAGAGCGTATGACAAAAAGAACCCTAAAAAGAGGAAACTATACAGAATAAAACAATATCAATTACAGAGTGAATCCGTTACTCCCCCGCAGGAGGAGCAGCTATAATTTTGGAGGATATTATGCCGATAGTTTATTTGGTGATTCCATGCTACAACGAAGAGGAAGTTTTGCCGGAAACGGTCAAACGTCTGACGGCGAAAATGACCGGGATGATAGAATCCGGACGTGCCGATAAACAAAGCCGCATGCTATTGGTGGACGACGGCAGCCGCGACAAAACATGGGAGATGATCAGCGGGTACAGCGATAAAAACGAACTGGTCAGCGGAATTAAGCTCGCGCACAACCGCGGTCACCAGAACGCCCTTTTGGCCGGACTGATGACCGCGCGCGAGTACTGCGACTGTGCAATCAGCTTGGACGCCGATTTACAGGACGATGTTGAGGTGCTGGACGGGTTTGTGGATAAATTCATCGACGGCTGCGACGTGGTTTACGGGGTGAGGAACAAACGTGAAACCGACTCGTTTTTTAAGCGTACGACTGCGCTGGGCTTTTACAAGTTCATGCAGGTGCTCGGCGTGGACTTGGTGTACAACCACGCGGACTACCGTTTAATGAGCCGCCGCGCGCTGGACGCGCTCAGCGAATATAAGGAAACCAACCTGTTTTTGCGCGGAATGGTTCCGCTGATTGGCTACCGCAGCGATTATGTGTATTACGACCGGCATGAGCGTTTTGCGGGCGAGTCAAAATATCCGCTCAAAAAAATGCTTTCGTTTGCAATTGACGGCATTACTTCGTTCAGTGTAAAACCGCTGAAAATGATCTCGAATTTTGGGGTTATCGTGTCGTTCCTGAGTGTGATTGGGCTGATTTACGCGTTCGTTTCGTACTTTACCGGCAGTGCGGTCGCAGGGTGGACGGCGATTGTTTCTTCCATTTGGCTTTTGGGCGGGATTCAGCTTTTGTGCATTGGTGTTCTGGGCGAGTATATCGGCAAAATTTACAGCGAAGTGAAAGCACGCCCGCGCTACAAAATTGAGGAATTTAAAAAATAAGTCATAATTTGTATAATATTAGAGATATATACGATATGTATAATTTTGGAACAGGACAAGCAGTATTACCCGGGAAATGAAAAAAAGCGGACAGGGATTTCCTGTCCGCGATTATTTTAAAAGAATGCGTGTTTCACCGGGGTTTAGGCTGATGAGCTTTGCGGAAATGCGCGGGTGCTTCAGTTCTTTGCGAACCATATCGCGCAGCACCTGGCCGCCGTTGTAGCCGTGTATTACCCTTATTTCGGTAATGCCTTTGTCAGCATGGCTCAAAAGCTGCTCCAGCTCGCGTTTTGCCTCACGCGCGGTCAGTCCGTGAATATCAACTTCAATGGTCGTTCCGTATTTTGTTTGCAGCATCATATTCTCCAAGGATAATCATATTAATAGGTTTACTCACCGTAAGATGAGCTATGCAATTATTTATTTACAGTATACTATAAATCCCGAAAAAAATAAAACGAAATTATGAATGAATACAAGGGCAATCAAACGGATGAAAAGGCCGGCCCTTTATGATATAATAAGAGGATCAGGGGGGATTGGGATGAAGGTTGTCGACCTGCGCAATATCTTTGCAAGCTGTAACGATGCGCTCATCGAAATCAGCGACAATTTAATTTATTACGCGGAGGAGAAAAGGGAGGAAGGGCACAATAACCTCTTTATTCTTGAGTATAACCGCGTCACGCGCCGCGAGCGTATCGTTACCAATTATTTCCTCAGCAATCCAACCTTTGTACAGCATTTTTTCAGCTTTCCGGAAGATATCCTCATTGTGATGGAAAGCGGTGAAAGCGAAGCGTGGATTCTGCGTATTGATAAGCGTACGGGCGCGGAAAGAAATTTGGCAAAGTTGAGCTTTGTCGGCAGTTTTGCCGATTGCAAGGCGCTGGACGAAAGCCATGTGATGCTTTATACTACCGAAAACGAAAAGGATAAAAGCCTGTTCAAAGAATATAAAAAACTGACCGGAACCGCAAGGGTCGCATATCTTTATGATTTGGATGAAGAAGCATATTTTTATGTGCGTGACCCGCGTGTTTGCAATGCAGACAGCGCCGGATTCATAACCTATGACCTTGACGGAGAAAGTCAGCTTTTACTGCTTCAGCCGCACGGCAGCGAAGAGGAAAAAGAAAACTCCTATAAAAACCGGCGCTGGATTGGTGATAATATTAACGACAACGTGTGGCTTTGCCCGCTTTTCGATTTTATTGTTTCAGTTAAAGCCGGTGAGGAACGTGTGCCGCTTGAATTGATTTTGAGCGCGGGAACCAGCGGTCTGGTACGCTTTGCGGGAATGGATGAAAACAACCTTTATTTTCGTGCAAAGTACTTCCCAACGGACGACCAACGGCTGTGCGCGTACAACAAGGCGGCGGGCAAAAAAATGATTATGGCGGAGCTGAACCTAACCGAAAACGAAAAGCCGGCCTCGTTCTGTATCGACGTAAGCGGAGGACGAGCCTACCGGATTACAGAGAGTGAAGACGATTACGAGGTTGACGGCGTGCTGAATTCCACAGTTCACGCAAAATACAGTAAAGAACTTGGCGATTTTATCGCTTGTGTGGAAGACCGGTTTATCCTTGCACGTTATGTGCTTGCCGACGACAAAGACTCCTTTGAGTTTAACTCGATTTACGATGTGAAAACCGGTGAGCAGAAAAGCTATGAGTGCAGCTGCGCTGTTCAAGGCTCAACGGTGGTTTTGTACTGATACTATTCTCATGCAAAATCCAACGCGCTTCGCGNNAAAACGTGATTTCATGTTTTTAATGGATTATAGTATGATGGATGAGATATAAAGGTGGCATATTAAATAAAAAATACCGCGTGGGAGAAATTTCCCACGCGGTATTTTGTTGATTGATTCATCCGTCCGACGGAGCTGCGATTAGACTTACTTGCTCGACGCCGTAGATGCAGCCGCGGAAGGTGCGGTTGCAGCAGCTGCCGAAGAAGTGGCAGTTACAAACATGGAAGGCTTGTAGGAATCAAGCGCCTTCTGGTTAATAGTTACATTGGTGTATGCCGCAGCCAGTTTGTCCATATCGGTGGAATACTCGGTACCCTTTAACTGGGCAATGATGGAGTTGCGGCCGTTATCGGTTCCCAACTCTGTGGCGGTTTTCTTTGTAATGTCATTTTTGACGGCGATTAAATAAGTTCCGGAAATCTCAGCAGCCTTTACTTCGCCGTTTTTCATGGCTTTCAGCATTGTTACTAAATCAGCCGGGTAGGAAGTACTGCTGGAAAGATCGGCGGTTACGGACTGCAGCGGGTCCGTAGTCTGCTTCGAGGAAGTCTTGTATGCGTCGGCTGCCTGCTGTATAGTTTTTTTGCCGGCGGCAATATCTGTTACGTAGCCGTCAAATTCTTTTTTCAATGTGGTTTTTTGTGCGTCCGTAAAGGCAACAGCGTTTCCGCTTGCGTCGGTACTGTACATCGGTGCGTAAATAAAGTTAAAATCAGTGAAATTCTTTTCAAAAAAGGACTTCAGGTCGGCATCGGAAACTGCCTTTTTGCCGCCCTTGCCGTAAAGTGCGCTAAATATCTTCTGGCTCTTAACGCCATAATCCGAATACACCAAATTGAACGAAGCCTTTGAAATACCGTATTTCTCAAGGGTGGAGCTTGCCTGCTGCCATTGAGAATCCGTAGTGCTGGCAATGCTTTTGGTTTCATCGGCAGTCAACGTAAGGCCGAGTTCTTTCATTTTATCATTGATTACAAAAAGCATTTTCGTGTAGTTAAGCGCTTTATCTTTGATGTAGGTTTCGGCGTCTTTCCCGTCTATCTTTTGTTCCAGAACCGGCTTTGAAGCGTCGGGCTTCGCACTTTCCGCGTCCTGATATGCATAGTATAAATAATAGATATATGCTCCGATCGGAGTGGTAAGAGTGTCATTTTTCAGTGCCCAGCTTTTGTCGGTGGAACAAGCGGCTGTGCTGACCATGATAACAAGAGCCATCATAAGGGCAACAAGCTTTTTAGACGATTTTAACATAGCTACCTCCAGCGCTTTTTGCGCAAAACAAATTTTAAATAAACTTCCGCATACTCCCAGGCTTAAAACCCGTCTCATATAAAATCCAACGCGCTCCGCGCTATAAAAACGTAATTTCATGTTTTTTATGGATTTTGGTATAAATTTTAAACGCCGGAAATCAAGAATACTGTTCATAATTATACTCTCATCCAAGCGGCTTGTCCAGTACTCAAGCGCCTGTTTGTGTGAATGTTGTATGAAACATTTTAAAAAACTTGCCCATACAAGGGACAGTATACCCGTTGAGCCTTTGCCTTAACCGTTTTGCACTTTGCTGTTCGGTTTTACCGCAGAAGCATTTTCCTGCGTTTTGTCAATTGCGGTCAGAATTTCAGTTAATGTGTCGAGCGGGGTCGCACCTGCAAGGATCTTAACGCTGATATACGGTTTTGCGCCGGCGTTGAGCATAACGCGTGAATGCATGGCGGAAATCAGCGCGCCGACCTGCTTCATATCAATTTTAGTCTTATATAGCAGCAACACATCGCCCTGTTGCTTGATTTCGTAAATTCCGAGCTGAGAAGCCAAATTGCGCAGCAGCGCGACTTCAATCAAGCCGTTTACACTTTCCGGCGGCTCGCCGAAGCGGTCGATCAGCTCGTCGGTCACGTCGAGCGCGTCCTCGCGGTTGCGAATATCCGCGATGCGGCGGTAAATTTCAAGCCTCTGACTGAGGTTCGAAATGTAGCTTTCGGGAATGTGCGCCTGAATCTGCATATCCACAAGGCATTCCGCGTCGTACTCAGGCGGCGCCTCGCCCTTTTCACGGCTGATTGCTTCGGCGAGCAAATGCAGGTACATATCGTAGCCGACAGCTTCCATATGACCGTGTTGTTCACCGCCGAGAATGTTGCCCGCGCCGCGGATTTCGAGGTCACGCATGGCAATTTTAAAGCCGGAACCGAATTCGGTAAATTCTCGGATTGCCGAAAGGCGCTTTTGCGCGATTTCAGTCAACACCTTGTTGGGTGTAAAGGTAAGGTAGGCGTAAGCGCGGCGATTGGAACGCCCCACGCGCCCGCGAAGCTGGTGCAGCTGGGAAAGCCCCATCCGGTCGGCATTTTCAATGATGAGTGTGTTGGCATTCGGAACGTCCACGCCGGTTTCAATGATGGTGGTGCAGACCAGAACATCGATTTCATGCTCGATCAAGCGTCGCCAGACCTCCGAAAGCTCCTGCTCGGTCATTTTGCCGTGACCGAAGCCGATGCGTGCTTCGGGAATCTGTGCCTGTAACCGCGCCGCGGTGGTTTCAATACTGGCAACGTCGTTGTGCAGGTAGTAAACCTGCCCGCCGCGCCGCAGCTCGCGCCGGATGGCTTCGGCGATTAGGCCGCTGTCGTGCTCCAAAACATAGGTTTGCACCGGGTGGCGGTCATGCGGTGCTTCTTCAATCACGCTCATGTCGCGAATGCCGGAAAGCGCCATGTTCAGCGTTCGAGGAATCGGCGTAGCCGAAAGCGTGAGGACGTCCACATTTTTGCACAGTGATTTCAGTTTCTCTTTTTGCGCCACGCCGAAACGCTGTTCCTCATCAATAATCACAAGACCCAAATCGCGGAATTTTACATCTTTTGAAACAAGACGGTGGGTGCCGACGACCATATCAATTTCGCCGCGCTTTAAACGACGGATAATTTCCTCCTGTTGCTTTGGGGTACGGAAACGCGAAAGCAGTTCGATTTTTACGGGAAAACCCTCCATGCGCTTGGTTATTGTCTGATAGTGCTGCCACGCGAGAATGGTCGTTGGTACGAGCATGACACATTGCTTGGAGTCCGTAATGCACTTAAATGCCGCGCGCAGGGCGACTTCTGTTTTACCGAAGCCGACGTCTCCGCAGAGCAGGCGGTCCATGGGAGCCTCCTGCTGCATGTCGCCTTTGATATCATCGATGGAGCGAAGCTGTCCTTCTGTTTCGTCAAATTCAAAATGCGCTTCAAAATCACGCTGCCATTCATTATCTTCCGGAAATATATGTCCTTTTGCCTGCATACGGTCGGCGTAAAGCTTAATCAGCTCCTTCGCCATATCTTTTACTGCCGCGCGAACCTTCGCCTTGGCTTTCTGCCACTCCACGCCGCCCAGACGGTGCAGTTTTATGTTCGAGTCCTCGCGCGGGCCAATATATTTTGAAACCATGTCCAACTGGGTGACAGGGACATAGAGCGTATCATTTTTTGCATATCTTACTTTAATATAATCTTTCACAACCCCGTGCATGTCGATTTTGTGAATTCCCTCGAACACGCCGATACCGTGTGACGCGTGCACCACATAATCACCGGGGGTCAGTTCTGCCAGACTGTAGATTTCCTGGCTGTTCTTGCTGCGTTTTGTCTTTTTTGTGGGGGTGGTGATCAGCCGCCCGTGCGTGATTAAGCCAAAAAATGCGCCGGGGTATTCCAGTCCGGCGGAAAGTGCGCCGGTCGTGATGATAACCGAGCCGCGTTCCACGTTTTCTGGATTTTCAACGTAGACGGCGGGAATACCTTGAGCCTGTAAGTCGGCGGCGGTTGTCCGCGCGCTGCGCTCGTTGCCGGCAAGAACCACACAGCCCCATTTGTTGACGAGCATATTCTGGATATCCTCGCCCAAAAGCTGGGTGCTGCCGCCCCAGACCGAAAGCTGGCGCACGGTCAGACTCACAAGAGTACGAACGGGAGTGTCGTAGCTGCCGCGCACAAATGTATCCATATAAATTGCGCCACGGCTTTCAAATTTTGAAAGGGCATACGGATAGTCGCCGCTGAAGGTGTCGAGTCCGCGGCAGAGGGTGCCGTCCGCAAGGAATTCCCTCACGTCCTCGCCCCATTGCCAGAGCGTACTTCTCATGCGTTCCTTTGATTTGATCGGTTCGCTGACAAATAGAAGCGTATCATCACTCATATAATCAAATAAAGTAGCGGAGGTTTCATAAAGGAAAGAGATGAATTTATCCGCACAGCCCAAATGCACACCGGTTTGCAGCTTCTCGGCCTGTGCCGTCAAAACGGTTTTGGCGGCCGGGGCGGCTTTTCCGCGCAGGGAAGCTGCGTGTTTGATGATTTTCTGCGCCAACAGCGCGGGGTTGTCGATTAACGCTTCCACAGCGGGGGCAATCGTAATCTGATCAATGGTTTCGGTGCGGCGCTGGGTTTCAAGGTCAAACAGCGAGATGGTGTCGATTTCGTCACCCCAGAACTCCACACGCGCCGGACTTGCCGCGTCGGGGGTAAAGATGTCCAATATCCCGCCGCGCTGGGAAAACTGGCCGGTGCCGTCAATTTGCACCGCACGCACGTAACCGCAGGCGGCAAGCGCGGTCAACACATCCTGCATCGGGATGGTTTGACCTGTTTTCAACGATACCGTGCGCTTCTGTAATTCTTTGGGCGGGATGGTGTATTGCAGCGCCGCGTCAATACAGCACACAACCGCGCTGCACTCGCCGCTCAGCAATTGTTCAAGCACCAAAAGCCGTTGATGTTCATACTCGTGGCTGCTGCCTACGGCGTCGCGCAGATTGAAATCACGTATCGGATAGAACAGCGGCTTCATGCCCATTGCGCTTAAATCGTCACAAAAGCGCTGCGCCTCGCTCTCATCGCCGGCAACGACAAAAGCCCTGCGGCTTAATTTGACGCAGAGCGAATAGATAATATTTGCCTTGTGGATACCCGAAAGCCCGGTCACCGCCGCGGGCAGCGCAGCGGTTTTGACGGCGACTTCAAGTGTTTGGAACTCCTTGAGGCCGCTGATGGCGTTGGTGAGAAAATTCATCGGTTTTCCAACTTTTCTTTGATTTATTCAAGTAAGGAAATAAATACTAAAATTTATGATTCATTTAAATATATGCTTACTTTATGAATTATATTTATTCATTGCTTCGGCGGCGTTGCCCTGAACCATGAGCTCAACCGAGGAATTGGCGTGGTCAATTGCCTCTGCGAGCGCCTTTTGCTCGGAAGTGCTGAATCTGGAAAGCACCCAGTCGGCCAAATCCCACTGGGGACTGGGCTTTGCGCCGGTGCCGAGCTTAATGCGCGGAAAAGTATCCTTGCCGCTCAGATAAATAATATTTTTCATCCCGTTCTGGCCGCCGTCGCTGCCTTTCATGCGAATCCGCATATGACCCGGTTCGAGAGAGATATCATCGAACAGGATAATTACATTTTCGGGCGGAAGCTTATAAAAACCCATAGCCTCGGTCACGCTTTGTCCGCTCAGGTTCATGTAGGTGGAGGGCTTTAACAATAAAACCTTCTTACCGCCGATGGACGTGGTGCCGCATAGCCCCTTAAACTTGACGCGGTCTACCCGAGCCCCCGCCTTTTCGGCGATATAGTCGAGCGCCATAAAGCCCGCGTTGTGGCGTGTGCCCTCGTACTTGCTGCCGGGGTTACCCAGACCGACAAGAATGTATTCTACCGAACCGGCCGGCTCGGCACTTTTCATAAACGGATTTTTAAACATGATGTATTGTTACCTCGCTATATTGATTAAGAAACGGCAAACGAACTCCCTCCGCCGCGCCGGACCTGCCGGTCGGGACTTGCCTTCGGCAGTGCTCGATTTAAGGCAGAGTAAAGGAATATGGCGGAGTAGAAGAAAATCCACTCCGCCTGGTTATTAAATTGATACAAACTTTTATATTTAGACAAACATGGGGGATACCGGTTTGTCTTCATAGATGCGCTCAATTGCTTCGGCAAAAAGCGGGGCAACCGGCAGCACGGTGATGTTCGGCAGCTGTTTTTCCGGAGGAAGCGGGATGGTGTCGAGCAAAATGACTTCTTTGATCGTACTGGTTTTAATGCGCTCAATAGCCGGACCGGAAAGCACGGCGTGTGTTGCGCATGCGGTCACTTCACTGGCTCCGCCTTTTTCAATGATTGCGGAAGCGGCGTTGCACAGTGTTCCCGCCGTATCAATCATATCGTCGACGAGAATGACTTTTTTACCCTTTACGTCACCGATGATGTTCATAACCTCGCAGACATTGGCCTTCTGGCGGCGCTTGTCCACAATGGCAAGCGGGCAGCCGATGCGCGCGGCAAAGTTGCGTGCGCGGGTGACGGAACCAAGGTCGGGGGAAACAACGACATAATCTGATGTTTCGTCGCCAATGCGTTCCTTTAAGAAGGAGGAGAGCATTGGAACGCCGAGAAGGTGGTCAACAGGAATGTTAAAAAAGCCCTGGATTTGAGGGGCATGCAAGTCCATTGTCAAAACGCGGTCAGCGCCGGCAGTGGTAATCAGGTCAGCGCAAAGTTTCGCCGAAATCGGGTCGCGCGCTTTGGCCTTACGGTCCTGCCTGGCGTAGCCAAAGTAGGGCATAACAGCTGTGATACGGGCTGCGGAAGCACGTTTCATCGCGTCAATCATAATCAGCAGTTCCATCAGATTGTTGTTGACCGGTTCGCAGGTAGACTGAACAATAAAGCAGTCCGAGCCGCGGACAGACTCAAAAAGTGACATGGAAATTTCACCATCGCTGAAAGTTGAGACTTCGCTTTTTCCCATTGGAAGACCCAAACACTCCGAAATCTGTCTTGCTACGCGCTGATTGGCGTTGGCAGCAAAAATTTTGATATCCTTGCCATGAAAATTCATTTGCATATCCCCCTGTATTCTATTTCGCTATCTATGGTTTATAACCGTAAAAGGCGCAATCGCCTGGTTTGCCTCAATTGTGCAGCCTTCGCACTGAACCGAGTTCAGCACAACGTGGTCGCCCACACAGCAGTCGCATAAAAGCGAGTTGGGACCCAAAGTGCAGCCGCAACCGATTGTTGTTTTACCCTG
>DDHX01000054.1:21337-28500 GCA_002338255.1 Ruminococcaceae bacterium UBA1865
CGTCGGTCAGGTAGTACTCACCCTGCGCGTTGTCGTTTTTAATATGATTTAAAATATCGAGTAAGTCATCCACCTTAAACCAATAGGCGCCGGAGTTGATTTCACAAATGGAAAGGGTTTCCCAGTCCGCGTCCTTCTGCTCCACAATGGCGCTGATTAGGTGGGTGTCGGGGTCGCGGACAATACGGCCGTAACCGGTCGGATCGTCCAAAACGGCAGAAACAACCGTGACCGCATTGTCGTTTTCACTGTGATCCTTTAACGCCTCGCCAATTACTTGCGCATCGACAAACGGCGCGTCTCCATTCAAAATCAGAACATTGCCCCCGCGGTGTTCGCGCAGGAACGGTGCGGCCATCATAGCCGCGTGGCCGGTGCCCTTGCGTTCGGGCTGTAAAACGTGCGCTACGTCGGGACGGTTGCCGCAGGCGTTCAAATCGGAAAGGTAGTTCTCCACATCTTCGTGCATGTAGCCGGTTACAACACAAATGTTGCAAACGCCCGCACTGTACGCCGAATCGATTACCCATTGCAGCATTGGCTTGAACAGCACTGGCGAAAGCACCTTGGGACGATTTGACTTCATCCGTTTGCCCTCGCCGGCGGCAAGAATGACTGCGCAGATCTCTTCTGGCATATTATTCCCTCCGTGAAATATATCGTAATCATAAATTTTGTGTCAATTTTATATCAATGTGTATTATCTCTATTATCTCATAAGAATCAGATTTTTCAAGCTAAAATTATATATTTGGCTATGTTTTGTTAAACATACTCTGTTTTTACAAAATTTATTTGAAATTATCAGTTGCTTTTATTAAAATACATATAGTAATTATCGGTCGATTTTGTTATAATACAGTATGAGCGATTTTAAGCGTGTAAAAAATGAATTATTATAGGAGGTACTATTAATGAGTCACAAGTATGTTTACCTTTTCTCCGAAGGAAATGGCAAGATGAGAGAACTGCTCGGAGGCAAAGGAGCGAACTTAGCCGAGATGACCGTTCTCGGAATGCCAGTTCCGCAGGGCTTTACAATTTCTACGGAGGCTTGCACACAGTATTATGAAGATGGCCGTCAGATTAATGCCGGCATTCAAGCTGAAATTTATGAATACCTTGCAAAAATGGAAAAAATATGCGGAAAGAAATTTGCAGATCCGGAAAACCCGCTTCTCGTTTCCGTACGTTCCGGCGCCCGCGCTTCCATGCCTGGTATGATGGATACAATTTTGAACCTTGGCCTCAACGATACCGTTGTTGAGGGACTTGCAAAATTAACAAACAGCCCGCGTTTCGCTTATGATTCCTATCGCCGCTTTGTGCAGATGTTCTCTGACGTCGTCATGGAAATGAGCAAGACGGAGTTCGAGAAAATCATTGAAGCGAAGAAGCAGGAAAAAGGTGTTAAATTGGACACCGAGCTTGACGCAGACGATTTGAAGGACCTTGTAAAAAAATTCAAGGCTTTCTATAAAGCACAAAAGGGCGAGGACTTCCCGACTGACCCGAAGATTCAGCTCCTGGAAGCCGTTAAGGCTGTTTTCCGTTCTTGGGACAACCCCCGTGCCAATGTGTACCGCCGCATGAACGAAATTCCTTACAACTGGGGTACTGCCGTCAGCGTACAGTCGATGGTATTCGGTAACTCCGGCGACAAATCCGGCACAGGTGTTGCATTTACCCGTAACCCTGCAACCGGCGAAAAAGCACTGTTCGGTGAGTACTTGATTAATGCACAGGGCGAAGACGTGGTCGCAGGTATTCGTACCCCGCTGCCGATCAGCCATTTGCAGCAGGACATGCCTGAAGTTTACAAACAGTTTGCCGACATTGCGACAAAGCTTGAAAAACACTTCACCGATATGCAGGACATGGAGTTCACCATTGAAAACGGCAAGCTCTATATGCTGCAGACCAGAAACGGCAAGAGAACCGCAGCCGCTGCACTGAAAGTTGCTGTTGACCTTGTTGACGAAAAGATGATTGATAAAGAAGAAGCAGTTTTAAGAGTTGAGCCAAAGCAGCTCGATTCCCTGCTCCATCCGCAGTTCGACGCAACTGCAATTAAAAAGGCCAAAGCAATCGGCAAGGGCCTTGCTGCTTCCCCCGGCGCTGCCTGCGGCAGAGTCGTATTCTCCGCTGAAGACGCGAAAGAATGGCACGATAAGGGCGAGAAAGTCGTTCTTGTTCGTTTGGAAACTTCCCCGGAAGACATTGAAGGCATGGCAGTTGCACAGGGCATCCTCACCGTTCGCGGCGGCATGACCTCCCACGCGGCTGTTGTTGCACGCGGCATGGGCACTTGCTGTGTATCCGGCTGCGGAGAAATCACCGTTGACTACGATGCAAAGAAATTCACCCTTGCCGGCCTGACTATTAAAGAGGGCGACTATGTTTCCATCGACGGCTCAACCGGCAATATTTACAATGAAGCAATTCCTACAACAGCGGCTACCATTTCCGGCGATTTCAATCGCTTTATGAAGTGGGCCGATGAGTTCCGTACACTCGAGGTTTATACCAATGCCGATACACCGAAGGACGCTCAGCAGGGCAGAGATTTCGGCGCACAGGGCATCGGCCTTTGCCGTACCGAGCACATGTTCTTTGAAGGCCAGCGTATTAAGGCAATGCGTGAAATGATTGTTGCTAAGACAACCGCAGAGCGCGAAAAAGCACTTACAAAGCTGATTCCTTTCCAACAGGGTGACTTTGAAGGCCTGTATGAAGTGATGGAAGGCCGTCCGGTCATCATCCGCTTCCTCGACCCGCCTCTTCATGAGTTCCTGCCGACGAAGGAAGAAGATATTAAGGAAATTGCCGGTGAGCTGAGCATTACCGTTGAAGACCTTAAGAATGTAATTGCAAGCCTGCATGAGTTTAACCCGATGATGGGCCACCGCGGCTGCCGCCTTGCCGTTTCCTATCCGGAAATCGCAAGAATGCAGACAACTGCTGTAATCAACGCAGCAATTGCAGTTAACAAGAAGCATCCTGAGTTCAACACGGAGCCCCGTATCATGATTCCTCTCGTGGGCGAAGTAAAAGAGCTTAAGTTTGTTAAGGATATCGTTACAGAAACAGCCGACAAGATTATTAAAGATGCTAAAATCCAACTGAAGTATCAGGTTGGTACCATGATCGAAATCCCACGCGCTGCCTTAACTGCTGACGAAATTGCCACGGAAGCGGAGTTCTTCAGCTTCGGTACCAACGACTTGACCCAAATGACCTTTGGTTTCAGCCGCGACGATGCCGGCAAGTTCCTCAACTACTATTATGAAAATAAGATTTACGAGTCCGACCCGTTTGCTCACCTTGACCAAAAGGGGGTTGGCAAGCTGGTTAAGATGTCTGTTGAGCTTGGCCGCAAGACCAGACCTGACATCCACCTCGGCATCTGCGGCGAACACGGCGGCGACCCGACTTCCGTTGAGTTCTGCCACAAGGTTGGCCTCAACTATGTATCCTGCTCACCGTTCCGCGTGCCGATTGCACGTTTGGCCGCTGCACAGGCTGCTGTTAAAGAAAAGAGAGCCAAATAAGTCTCGTTCCGATAGAAGTTCATTTGATTCCCCGTGCTCTTTGAGTACGGGGAATCTTTATAAGTAATATTTTTGGAAAATGAAAACATACGGGAGGTTAATCAAATTGAATAAGAAACAAATCAAAGGAATTGTTATTGTATTGCAGGCCTTTTTGGTTGCGGCACTCTTCTTGCCGGCGGGCACCATCACAGGAGAGGTAAAATTGAATGACACCTCGCTGAGCGTATTTGGTATGATNNCCCGCTACGCCGGCATGGGGTTTTCTGACGATGCACTGTTTTATATGGTGATGGCCTGCGCTTTTCCGGTGGCGATCATTCTTTCGATCTTATTTTTAAAAGAGAGAATAAATTTCGGCGCGCCAGTCGTGATTTCCGCGTTTTATGCTACGGCGTCCGCGTGTTTTTTCAGCTCAGCAAAGAGGAAGATGGTCGATTATGCGACTTTAACGAGCATACCGTATCTGATTGTTTTTGTATCGCTTATTTCCATGATATTGTTAATACTGGTTTTTTTTTACGCTGCACCAAGTGAACCGGACGGAAAAAATAAAGATGATTAGCGCCAATCAAGAAAGTTTATGAATTGACAAAAGCTGCGTATTATTTTATAATAGGTAAGTTATATGCGCTTGTAGCTCAGCAGGATAGAGCGGTCGCCTCCTAAGCGACAGGCCAGAGGTTCGAATCCTCCCAGGCGCGCCACCAAAAAACCGCATCAGATAGCTATTTATCGGCTGTTTGATGCGGTTTCTATTTGCCAATTACATGACTAAAAATAGTTAAAAATGAACTAAAATTAAAAAAATGCAAGTCAAAATGCAAGTCAAAATAGACTGCCTGCTTATAATGATTTTAGATAAGAAAATGAGGGCGCCGGAAATTAATCCGATGTCCTCATTTTGTTATTCACTGGAAGTGTGGAGATTAGCAGTTCGATCACGCTATGCTCCACCAACACGGGATTATCCGAACTTTATTTTCACAGGGGATTGGTTCGCGGTAATCGTTAAAAGGCCGCATAGCTAGCGGTAAACAAATCCCCCTGCAAACTTTAATTAGTTTGCAGGGGGATTTGCTATTGCACTGGAGATAATGAAAGCAAAACCCCAATAAGTACCCATAAGCGCATGGTTACTAGGCTTTATTGGTACGAGTGTTCATAACGACAAACTCGGGGACCCGCATAAAATAAAGGTTTTCGGCATTAAGCAAACGAATATTACAAATATGAACATGCTAAAACCATTTCTTGTCTATAAGAAGATACTCACGTATTTCCTTACGAATATCTTTGATTATTGGAATATGAGATTTGCTTTCATAAATAAAACTATTATAGATTGCCTGATAAGAAATATGTAAAGGATTTTCTTGATTTGAATCAAAAGCTTTGGCTTGCAAAATAAATTTTTTCAATTCAGGTATCATGTAGTCCTTTAAGTTGGAATTGATATCTGCAAGTAACGTTTCTAACAGGTTAATGATTTTTGTTGGCATAAAAGGGTTTGCAATAAATTCATTGATTTTCTGTATTGTTTTTTGATTTGTTTTAGTAAGATATAGTTTTTCCATACTTACTATTCCTTTTTCTATCTGGTTATTTAATCCTTTTTTGTAATTATCAAACTCTTTTTCATCATTAAACAATTGCTCATGAAAAGGTGAACGGTGGACTTTAAAAGTTTTAGTAGGCCCACTATCTTCTAGTAACATAAAACCACCAATATTTTCTTGAACCGTTTTGCCAATTTCATCATCAGTTAATTTAAAATTGTAAGTAGTTAACAAATCGAAAGCATTGCAAGCGGCTATCCCCATATAATCAAGATCAAAATAGAATTCACCTTTTTCAACAGAAACAAAATCCAACAACTCAACAAGGATCTCGGTCTGTCTTTTTACAACTTCAGATCGTAAGGGTTGTAATAGTGTATACCTTGCACGTCTATATGTTAATATAGCAATCAATGTTGCTATCAAAGTAAACAGAACCCACAAGACATCTTTAAACCAACTGATATTGTTTGTAACCCAATTCATTATTTATCTCCTTGAGGGCCAAATTTCAAAGTTTGATAAGCCTATTATAGCACATAGATAATCGTTTCTAAAGTATGATTGCTCAACTCCTTTAGAAACGTAGCTTTAGAAATGCTTGGGCTCTATAAATAAGCGTGTCTTTATATATTGTAAGATACTGTCAACTTCAAATTCTATTTATCAAAATCTCATTGAGCAGAGTATTTATTGCATCGAACATATCTTTTTGTTCAGGAAGTGTATAAATATCTTTCTCTCCATGCAAGAGGTTATTACGAATACGCTCAATAAACAGCATACATCCATCAAAATCCAAATCACTAGTTTCCAAAAAGCACTTAATCCTAGCGATATATTGAGGTCTGCCGCCGTTGGTTGTAGAATAGACCCGTTTAGCTATTGTGTCCTTATTATATTTTCCAATATATTCTAATGCCTTAGTTTTAATATCGACATACAACGAGCATAATTTTGTATTTGGATGATACTCTTTCATCAGGTCATGGATTTTGGATGGTGAAGCGAATTTGTCGCAATACTCAAGTTCAAATTGCGCCCATAGCACGGTAAAAGTACCTAGGGTAAGGATTGTTTCTTCATCGACAAAATGTTCTTTAATATACTGTATTTGTCCCATCTCTATACCTCATTAAATTATAATGGAATTGCTTTAAAACGATTTCCAAAAGGGCATCAAAATCACCTCCAACTCATTCATCTATCTGAATCTGCTCTGGTATAAGTTTGTATTCACTATCACACATTTTCATTTTGTAGACTGGAATTTGTCTGGCTGTGTATTTTTCAACTATTTCACGTTCATGTTCCTGAGATATTTTCGCCCCGAGATAAATCCCATCGACAAATCCATTAAAATTAACGCTGACCCTCTTGCTACTATCATGTAATATAATCTTATCTGGAACGAGTAATATTAAGCGCCACTCATGTTCATACTCCCACTGTTTTGCTTTACAAGTTAATTGCGGAATAATCCAATTTTTACTGTTATCTATTTGATTTCCACCAATTACTGGCCGTTTAGATGTATAAACGACTGGATATATAGGATTGGCAATTTTGTCTTCTGTAAAGTTGTAACTTATACAGTAGCCTTCGTGATGATATGAATAATGGCTCCACATGCAAATAGATTCCACGTTTTCGGTAAAGCAAAGAATGTTAGTTAGCTTTTTTGTTTCTTCTAATACATCTTGTACACATGAAACACATGTACTTTTATCTTTCACCTTAGAGCCATGCTGTTTAGCTATTGTTTGAAAGGCACTGATGAAATTATCAGCTAATTTTATTCGATTGATGTCTTGTGGCTTTAGTCTTATATGATGTTGCTTAAGATTATTTATAAGTCTTTCCTTTATAATACGCGATTGCATAATTGATTCATCCATTGCTATTTCACAATCGAATGGATCATTAAACTTCGATGGATCAGAAACAGCTACCACATTATCAAAAATATCGTCACGCCATTTTTTCTCATCGTAAAAAGATGAAAACCTATATAAATGCTTTGGAAAATTATGATTTGATATTTCCATTGCAG
>DDHX01000054.1:28563-57925 GCA_002338255.1 Ruminococcaceae bacterium UBA1865
TATTTGACTTAGTATACTACTTCTTTATCTGAATATAAAGAACTTTATTTGTAGTTTTGCTTGACCCAATAATAAATGCAATGCCCCCTGCAAGCTTTAAACTTGAACAGAACCAGTAAAAACGGACATTGCAAAATAGCCCCCAATCGTAGGATAATAAAACTACGATTGGGGGCAAAATCATGTCAGAAAATGAATCACGAGAATATACTCATATACAAGCACTGGATAAAGGAATCAGAGAAATGATAATAGAAGAAGGAAAAGCACAAAGAGAAATAATTAGAAAAAGCCTTGAAGCCCGCATTATAGCTAAGTTTCAAGGCGATGGTGGAGATAACCGCGCTAAATCCGAACACGTTTATTTCGTAAACGGTATGCTAGTACTTCTTTTAAATCTCGCTTCGCAAAAGCGGAAATGACTGCATAAACACCCTAATCAGGTTCGATCCCGCTTGTCTCCACCAAAGCAAGACTATCCGAACTTTATTTTCACGGTTGATTGGTTCGCGTTAATCGTTACAATGCTGCAACGTAAGCGGTAATGATTCAAAAACAAGAAGTCCCTTGTTACAATCTCATATCAGAATTAGACAGAGAAGACTATTCCTGCATCGATGGAATCTTCATAATTATTGAATGCGCTAAAGAAATGCTTTACGGGGTGCATACATAAATAGTGATCTAGAGTAATTCAGAAGCAAATTTATATTATGTCTATACAATCTCATTGTGCGAGTAAGCGGAATAATGAGTAACTCAATTGCTCCCAAGACGTGCCCACTATAGCGTGCTGCATTATTTTTTCGTTTGTGATTCTATTGAGTAAATGCTATAATAATAAAAATGATATGGTAATAAAATATGAGGCACATGCGATGAAGAAAACTTGATTTCTAGACGGGAGGCTAACCATGTTTTATAAGATGTTAAATATGGCAAGGGACAGATGGTACAGGTCTGCCGATTGCACCGTTAATTCTTTGATTGACTATATGATTCATAAAGGACAAATGCGGGACGCACAGATAGAAGCGATTAAAACATATCTTTATTTAAAAATTGCCTGTGGAAATAGCCCCCTTGCGATTTTGTTTAAGCAAGGGACGTTTAATTCGTTAGATTTAAATGACATAGAAATCTCCGCATCAGCACGGGATTTCCTCGACAATCACCCTTCCGCTGCTGCTTTGTTGGAATATGCCCAGCTTAAAAATGATTTGGGCGAGCAGGTCTCGGAGAAAATCGAAAAGCAAATCAAGAAATCCCCCGATTCCATTGATTATAACAAATTCTTTAACGATGCCTTTTATGGAGTTACTTACACCGACTATCTTTTCAGTTTACCGATGGGTGCGGGTAAAACCTATCTGATGGCTGCGTTTATCTACCTTGATTTGTACTTTGCTATGAATGAACCTCAAAATCCGGTTTTTGCCCATAACTTTATTATTTTTGCGCCATCAGGACTAAAATCCTCCGTCATACCGAGCCTTAAGACTATACAGAAGTTTAATCCGGCTTGGATTATACCGGAGCCTTCCGCAAGCAATATTAAGCGTAAAATGATGTTTGAGGTGCTTGACCTAAGCAAGACCGCAAACAAATCAAATAAAACAAAAAATCCGAATGTGCAGAAGATCGCGAACCATCAGCCGCTTTCTGAACTGTTAGGACTTGTCGCCGTTACAAATGCGGAAAAGGTAATTCTCGACCGTATTCAAGAAAAAAACGGACAGGTCACTCTGTTTAAAGAGATCGATGATGAAAAAGATCGTCAAGCAAACGAATTGCGTAATCTTATCGGCAAACTTCCCTCACTGTCCATTTTTATTGATGAGGTGCATCATGCGGTAAGCGACGAAATTAAGCTTCGCGCCGTCGTCAATAAATGGTCAGAAAGCAAAACGGTGAATTCCGTCATAGGATTTTCCGGTACACCGTACCTTGAAAAAGCTGAAAAGTATGAAGTGACGGATAAGCTTGCAATTGCCTCGGCGGAAATCTCCAATATCGTTTACTATTATCCGCTGATAAACGGAGTGGGAAATTTTCTCAAGAAACCGATTGTTAAGATATCCGATGAAGCAGACAGCGCGAAAATCGTCGAAGCGGGTGTGCGTGAATTTCTGGATGCCTACAAGGACACAGTTTATGATGGAGGACTTGTGGCAAAGCTTGGCATTTATTGTGGAACCATCGAAAAATTGGAACAGATGGTTTTTCCACTCTCTGCGCGAATTATAGCTGAATACGGATTGACAGCCGACTCAATTCTGAAATTTCACAAGGGAAACAAGGAATATCCGCAGCCATCCGATAGCCAGCTTCAGTTTGACACTTTGGACAAAACAATATCAAACATCCGTATAGTCTTGCTTGTACAAATCGGCAAAGAGGGTTGGGATTGCCGCAGTTTAACAGGTATAATCCTCTCGCAGGAGGGTGACTGCCCCAAAAACATGGTTTTGCAAACATCATGCCGTTGCCTGCGCCAAGTTGTGAAAAATGCGCCTGAAACCGCACTGATCTACCTGAATGAAAGCAATGCAGAAAAACTGAACGCCCAGTTGGAACAGCAGCACCATATCTCGCTGAAAGAGTTTTCATCCGCGAATAACTTGAAGGCGGCGATCAAGCGCTATGACCGCACCGCTTATCTGAAGCTTCCGCCGGTTCAGTTCTATCAGCTGAAAATTCAATATGAAACCTTGACGCTTGAGCAGGCAAGGCCTGACGATGAAATTCCAGCTGTCTCCGAAAATGTGGAAATCTCTCACACGGTTAAAACGCAGGACTTTGCCCAGCAAGTTACCAATATTACCGTTGACGACAAAGAACGCGGCGATGAGTCCGCTGCCTTTACCGCATGGCTTTACACCATTGCGAAAGCAAGCCTTGGTTTTGTTACAATGGAACAGCTGAATGCTTATTCCAATGTTTTGCTGGACGTGTTCCATACGATTACATATGCCCGCAAGGATAGCAGATTTTTCAGTTCAAAATATAACAAGGCACTGATTGAAGCGAATATCCGCAAGGCTTTTTATGATAAGCGCGGGTATACAACAAAGGAGGAATTGATTCCGCAGGAAGCGAAACTTCTGAATATTGATAATTTTACCGCCTGTGTCAATACTGATAAGCCAGATGATTACTACCCCGAGCAATCGGTGGTTGAAAATATCATTCTTGATGATAATGGAAAACTCAAAATGGATAAGAAAACAGAACAGCTGATTCAACTCGCGGAAGAGACAGGCAACACCGCCTTTGCGGAGCAAACAAGAAAAAAATATTCCGCCCATCCGGCGAAAAACCGTTCGTTCCATTACCTGCCTTATAAAACAGACAGCACTTTTGAGCAAAGCTTCTTATCAGGAGTGCTTGTGTTTGATGATATGGAAAAGCTGGGGCTGGAAGTTTACTACAACGGCGACCGTACCATGACCGAATTCAAAATTCGCTGTTTTAAGCAGAACAGCGGGCGCTGGCAGTATATCGGAAAATACACGCCTGACTTCCTGATTATTCAGCGCAAAGCCGGGCAAATCCACAAAGCGGTTATTGTGGAGACAAAGGGTAAAATATATGCAAACGACCCGACATTTCTTGACAAGCGCAAATTTATGGAAACTCAGTTTTTAAAACAAAACAACGAAGCATTTGGATATGCTCGGTTTGAGTATCTGTATTTAGAGGATACCCTGCCAGAGAAAGAGCTTATTGTACAGACGCACAAAGCGATCACCAGTTTTTTTAAGGAGGAAGTCGCCGATGCCTAAAAAATACATACCGTTTATCCCCGAACCGGTTGAGGGGCAAGCCGTTCTTTCAAACTTCAACCGTGTTCTCAAATACAAAGGCGCAAACGACGTTTCTATGGTCTTGGAACGCGGGATGCCGCTGTATGAGATGGAAAAAGTCGAGACCGTAGGCAAAAACGAAAATGGTAACATGGTGATTCGAGGTGAATGTGTCTCTGCCTGCGCTTATTTAAAAGAACGGGGCGTCGAGGTTGACCTTGTATATATCGATCCGCCGTTTGCTAGCGGCGCTGATTACGCTAAAAAGGTATATATTCGCCGTAACCCCAAGGTTGCCGAGGCAATAGCTGCAGTGGAGCAGGAGCTTGACATTGAAGAGCTCAAGGCCTTTGAGGAAAAAATGTACGGTGATGTGTGGGACAAAGAAAAGTACCTCAACTGGATGTATGAAAACCTTATGGCAATCAAGTCTGTTATGAGCGAAACGGCATCAATTTATGTTCATTTGGACTACCATATTGGGCATTATGTAAAAATACTGATGGATGAGATTTTTGGAGAAGATAATTTTTTAAATGAGATAATTTGGCAAAGAACAGGGGCGCATAATGATGCTGGACGATATGGTATAATCCACGATAATATCTATTGGTATCGGAAAAGTGCTGAGTATTTTTTTGAAATGGCGTACGTCGATTTAACAGAAGAACATAAAACAACACGTTTTAGGACAATTGAGCCAGAGTCTGGTCGGAAATTTTACCCAGGCCCGATAACTGCTCCAGGCGCAGGGCCTGCTCGGATATTTCGAGGAAGACTTCTTGCCCCACCGTCAGGGAGGCATTGGAGCTATACTCAAGAGAACATTGATTTACTTGAATCTCAAAACAAAATTTATTACTCTTCAACCGGAACTCCGTATTTGAAAGAATATGAAGACGAATATACTGCTAAAGGAAGGCGTACCCAAAGTATATGGAGTGATATTTTGCCATCAAAAACAGGCAGTGAATTAGTGGATTATGACACACAGAAACCAGGAGCTCTCCTTGAGCGTGTAATTAATGCATCTTCCGACGAAAATATGCTGATTGCCGATTTTTTCGGTGGGAGCGGGGTTGCGGCAGCTGTCGCTAATAAACTCGGCAGACGCTTTATCCACTGTGACATCGGCATTAACTCCATCCAGACAACTCGCGACAGATTGGTTGCCGATGGCGCGGCGTTTGACGTGCTGGAAATCAAGGACGGCGTATCGCTCTACCGCAACCCGGTTCAGACGATGGACAAAATCAAATTCCTTATTCCGGGTCTACGGAATGAGGATTCACTTAATTCTTTCTGGGAGGGTGCTTTCGCCGACAGCAAGCTTGGCACCATTCCTGTGTATGTGCCGAACCTGATGGACAGTGGTTCAAAATTGCTTGATGTGGTGCTGATGAACCGCATCATTCATCAAGCTATTCCTGACCTTGATCCAAATATTAAAAAAGTTATTGTTTATTATGTGGATATTACAAGCAAAGAAGAAATCGGAAAATTTATAGCCGATGATGACAGCACGGACAAAGAGATTGAGCTTCGCGATTTAAAAGCGATTCTTGACGATGTGGTTGTTGATGATTACGCTGAAGTTAAACTGGAAGAATCCCATGAGGACTTGTTCGGCGGGTTTGAAGTAATAATTGAAAAGTTTGCCAGCGACCGTGTGATGCAGAAAATCAGCGATTTCAACCAAAAGGCTTTTTTAAACTCAAGCGCGAAAAAGCCTTATAAGCCTATTGAAATCAGCGAGGATGGACTTGAGTTGATTGAGTTTCTTAGCGTTGATTGCACATCTGGCAGCGGTGAGTGGGACTCCGACAGTGAAATTAAGATTGATAAGCTCGGATATGTTATCAAAAACGGTGAAAAGACAAAAGAATTCTGGAATGGAAAGATTCGCAGCCAAAAGAAGCCCCTGCGTTTAAAGATTCGAAATATCTGCGGGGACGAGACGGTGTGGAATATTGACAAGAAATAGCCGAGAATAACAAATAAATACTTAACGCAGTCCAAAGACCCTTTTGAACTGCTCTAAGACCATCAAATAGTGTCTGTAAAGTAAAAGTGAACTTCGCTTAATATTTAATTTCTGCAATGAAATGAAGGTAATAAAGTCGGACTTTCAAAAACATGATAAACGAGATAATTACCCCATGTCGTTTCCAGATACATTTTTCCCTTTGAGATAAATAAAGATGCCCCCTGTAAGCCGTTTTGAAGCTTGCAGGGGGCAAAATGTTATGTTTGACACTCTTTCACGCCTGTACTGCCGTCTACGCCGTTTTTTGTATCGAAGCGTAACTTTTACTGCTTGTACATAATTTCGCCGTCTCTGGCTTCTACGGGAGAGTAATAAGCATATGCAAGCAAAGTCGACAAATGATTAATATTATTCTGAAAGATCGCCGGATTCGCTCTCATTGACCGCTTTCAAAATATCAATAGAACCATTAGTCGTTTTTACTTCGTGAATGGATTTGACACGCAGCTTGTCATAATCACCTTTACTCACATGAACCACGGTAGCGAGCATTCTCGTAAGCATATCCATCTCAACGGCTTCACGAAAATTACCGCGGGCAATTCTTGTGCCGAGCGTTCCAACAAGCCCCTCGACTTTGGAACCGACTGTCGAGCATAAAAATTCCTGACTGAGCTGCGAAGTGATGAAACCAAAGTAAAAAGCCACAGCTTTTTCAATCACGTCGTTGCGGGAAGTGCTTTCTGTAAGGGTTATTAAACTTTCAATCTTAGAGTAGCAATCTTTTCTTAGATAAACCGTGCCTTTGTACTTTTTACTTGAATCAGAGGAATTGTCTTTTAAAATCGTTGCATTAATAAAATCAGCCATTTGAATTCTCCTTTTTATTGGTGGCAGTTTGGGTGGCATAAGAAAACCGCATAACAAAGCCGTTTTTCCCAATGATTCACAGACATTGCGGTGTAAACTGCCACCAAATTCATTTTTTTGCCACCAAGATACTAACTACCGTACGACCAGCACCGCTGGGCGTTGTTTCTCCGAGCGCCACCAATTTGGTGGCGCTCCTTTATCCTGCAATTAGGATTTGCAATATTTCAAATTATAGAAAATGCCTCAATTAGGGCGGAATAAGCGCATAGCAAAGCCATTTTTTAGGTTTTGCGTGGCAAAAACTAGAAAACATTCTATATGCCCCCAGAATTAGGTGAATTAGGCTCGCTTTCATGGAGCAGAGTGAATATAGGAGCTATCTTTTCAATGCGTTTCCGAGTGTCTGCAGGAACATATTTCTTATTGAATTTTGCTACAGAATCGCTCATTTCCGTTTCAATATCAAGCCCTTTTCCCTCCATAAGCTGTTCTGCTACAGCGTACTTTTTAGGGTCTACATTAAGCTTCAAGACTACTTTTTTCATGAATACTACCTGCATTTTCTTTTTTAATATTGGTATTCTGGGCGGCTCGGCGTGCCCAAAGCAGAGAAAAAAATAATAAAGCTACAGAGTGCTTTTAGTCTTTTTAAGTAACCACTTGAATACTTTTCGTACGGAAGGGTCTTCTTCATTGCGAATACTCTCAGTAAGTAATTTGATTTTTTGCCGTCTGGATAAGGCATTAAACATCATTGAAAACTCCGGTTCATCTTCAATAATAATATTTTTCATTAGGTTCACCTCCTTTTGGATTGTTGGTTTTTCTGACTTTTTCGCGCCCTCATGAAGTCAGTTATGCAAAAAGTTCATCGGCGGTAAATCTATCACGGCATTTCTTTTTTATTCTCATTCTCCTTAATGCTACTGTCTTTGCAGAAACTCCCATTTCTCTCGCAGCTTCTTTGGGTTCCTTTCCTTCTAGCCAAGGTCGAAATACTTCCTTCTCCTTTGCTGTTAAAATAGATTCTACTTTTTGATAAACAGATTCAACCAATATTTTGTATTCGAGCGATTCCCATTCATCAGGTGCCGCGATTAGTTCACCAAGTTCTTGATCAAAAATTTTTTTGTTTAAGCTTGTATTAAATCGGTAATATGTATCTCTCTTATCATTGTAATCAAACACGGCCCATGTAACGACCTGGTAAGCAAACGTAAAAAATGAAGCAGTATTGTTTTTATTATTATCATAAATTTTTGCAGCCTTACATAGGCCAATAGCCGCATCTCCAAAGATTTCGTCGTAGCTCACCGTAGGGTTATACTTACAAACGACTTTTTTGTAGACAACACCAATTACCTTCTCATTCTCAGCTACAAGCTGTTGTTGTTTTGGGGTAAGCTTAATTTCAGTTAAGTTCTCCATGCTGAAATTATCATCGTTTTCAAACCAATCCTCCGATACTCCCAAAGCTTTTATTATTCTCCGAATCAAAGGCACATCAGGGTTTCGTTTGTTTGTTTCTATGCGGGATATTTCGCTTTTATCAAATCCGATTAATTTCGCGAGTTGTCTTTGGGATAGTCCTTTCTTATTTCTGGTATAAGCTAAACGTTCCCCAAATGTCATATGTTTGCTCGATTTCTCCATCATTACTCTACTCTCCTTCTTATTCACTCTGTCAGTTTCGGCCCAATGTGCCAATCGTCGTAAACGCTGCCTCTGATGGTGACGTAATCGTTCAGATTCATGCACAACATCCCGCCGGGTGTCCATGCATCCTCTAGATACGCGTACGTTGTGTACTTGCCGTCCGGAAACCATAGAGGCGTAAAGTGTACGCTTCGGTTATATGTGGAATAGATGTTGTTTTTAAAGGCAAAGGTTGACGAATCACCATCTGCCGTAAGATCAAGGAGCCTCCAATACGTCTTATATATAAACTCAGGGAAGTAGGTTACTGCCGTCTGTGCAGCTGCGATATGAGATGATGGTGCAGAGGACTTCAAACTACTGGCAACATTAACTTTAATGCCGTAGCCGGAGCGCATTTGCTTTCCGTTGGCGGTCGGTGACTTGTCATCTGGCAATAGGTTCATGCTAGCAGATAATGTAGCATGATAACTTGTAAAGCTATATTGCCAGTCACCTTCATCAACCCACTTGCCATGATCCACCCACTCGCCACCTGACGGCCAGTCTTTATGTTCTACCCATTTGAAATTCTCGTACCATACCCACTTCGGGACCCATACGGCATGCCATATGCCCCACGAATTTGCAGTTGATTGTATTCTACTTGGAACACTTGGTATGGTGAAACTATTGTTGCGGTCTTTTGCGGTCGGATCAGGAGGCGTGTTCTGATCAAGAGACAAAATGTCTGCAGTAATGGAGTTGTTGCTTAACGAGCCTTTTGAGGTGCTGACAGAAACAGTAACCTTTTGCGGTGCGCTGGGAGTATGCCACTTTACCCACACGAGTTGAGATTCACCGTCTGGAATGACGATGTTCGTGACCGTATAGGAGCTGCCATTGATGCGGAAGGTTACTCTTGCAGGGCTGCTCGGTATGATGGCTGCATTTGTACTAAGAGTCACGGAAGTAATTACATCTGTATTTACGCGATAAGTGACGTCAACCGCATGCTCTGCCGGGGGAGTTGGAGTAGGAGGACTATCTTTGAATTTGACAATGCCTAATCCGAGCGACGAAATGATAGTTGTATCTGATTGTGCTTTTGTGGTAGAGCCGGTGTATTTGGGACACCCTAAATCGGATTTTTCAAGGAACATGGAAAGTGGCAAGTTTTGATGCGTTAAGGAAACCATCTTTGACCGTAGACCTCCGCTTAACTTTTGGTCGTATAAGGCAGCTTCGGTTGCCGTCATGGACATTTTATAACCTTGAAATGTAAAGTAAGCCACTGGCTCAATTAGAAGTTTGTAGTTCCCATTGATCAAAGTATCATAGGACGTGCCGATTATTGAAGCAATTTTTTTTATCGTTTCCTCAGAACAAAAATAGCTTTTAATGGCAGAAATATTTGCGTTGCCTCCGCTGCTGATGATTTTTGGCAGCGCTTTAGATGGTTTAGTGGCAGTATAAGCAGACTGCGAAGCTATAAGTGTTGAACCGCTTTTATAATGAAGTTTACTTTTTTTATTAAAAAAACGTACAACATCACTCTCATCATGATTTGTCAAATCAATTGGTGTGCTTATCGGCTTATTGTCGCTGGCACGGACAACCGTAACCCGTACACCATCTTCGCCTTCATGCCAAAAGTTGCCGCCTGTGCCGCCGCCCATAGAGCCGCCACCCCCGTCCATGTTTCCTTCGCCGGTTCCGTCAGCGAAAGCGGTACATGGAATTATAAAAGCTAAAATAATACTTAAAATAAGCGATATAATTCTTTTCATTTTTCTTTCTCCAATCAAAATGTGCATAAAAATGGCACAGTCGTGTGACCGTGCCATAAGAATTTGTATTTAATTTTGTGTTTGTCAGTCCATGATTCCGACCTGGGAACCACCACCCCAATCACCCTCAACAGTTGTCATTTGTCCATGGGGAGTTTGCGTATTTCCAAAGACGGGGTCATTATCACCGGCACTGTTGCTCTTTTTAGTGGTTGTGCCATCCGATTTCTTCGTTGTCGCTTCGCTGCTCTTCGCAGTCGGTTTGCTTGTGTAAGAAGGCTTCTTGTTTTTATCAGTAAGCGCTGGATTGGTTGGCGGAGTTACCTTACCGTTGCTTGCCGTGCTGGCATCGCCTTCTACAACCGGTGCAGGCGGGGTAGATGTCGGCTTTTCTATTTTAGTAAGCTGAGTGCTCTGGCTGGTTCCACTTGATGGAACAAAAACAGGTGTTTGGCTGTCAGTCTCTGAGTTATCACCAATAATTGGCGCAATAGATACGACCAAAGATGTAGAAGACGAGCGGGATGCGGCAATGGACGACGGTTCAGTTGTAGACACACCACCAGTGCTCAGTGTTAGCGCAATGGCAGCCACGGCAACGCAAAACAGCGCTGAGCCGGTTATAATAATGCTTTTTTTGGCTTTTGAACTTAGATTAATTTTTTTCATGTTGTTTTCCTCCGTTCGGTCATAGATAATTCTTTATCAGTATTCGCTGATTACATTATCTTCTTTTTTATTTGATTGTCAAGGTACGGCCTCCGTTCTATCTGCCATCGTTTTAAATTTCATTCAAATTCCGTGCAAGTTTAATCAAAAAATATGCTCTAACTTCTTTTTTTTCTTGAAGTGTTATAGGTAAATCTATACTCTCCATATCTTTATGTTCGAAAAGATTCAGCTTAATGAAATCTTTGTAAAGCGGCCCTAAAGGATTCCAAGCTCGCTCTACTGCTTTAATCTTACGTTCACATTCTTCTTGCTTCTCTATTATCTTTTCTGCCTTAAGCTCCGTTGGTTTGCCTACTTGATTGCCATGTAGTTGGCCGTCGTTATGTACTGTTTTGTTCATAACGGAGCACTCAATTTGTTTAAGCCTGTCAAGTAAAACATAATATGAACTTGATATATTTACGACCCTGTATAGCACATCAGTTGGTAACTTCATTCTTCTTTTCCTCCAATTAATAAATTTTGCCTGACCCTGCTCCTGTTTTCGTGAGAATCACGTCCAGTTGTTAAATCGTAAGTTTTACAAACTCATCTTCCCTGATAAAATTTATAAACGCAGATTGCCAATACGCGCTGATGTTTTTAACATCTCGCATTTTTTTGCCACGCATATGGTCGAGAAACCCTCTCACAATTTCAGAATCCACTTTGTCTATGTACGGTTTTAAAACGGTCTTCAGCTGCATACTGCCGTTTATCTTCGTGGATGGAGAAATAAGCATTTCTGCCATGCAGTCGATCAGCGCATCCACTCCTGATAGGTCTTCTGGAAAATTATCCTCAAAATAATCATATTCAATTTGATTTTTTAAACTTTGCCGGATTCCGTCTGTCAGTTTGTCGGTTGCCTGTTTCTCATTAGACTGACTGACTGACTTATTAACTGTAGTATTAGTCTCTTTAATATTACGGTAGACAATTTTGTCGTGGGGGGGATAGACAATTTTGTCGTGGGGAGGTAGACATTTTTGTCGTGGGGTATAGACATTTTTGTCTATACCTTCACAAGTTGGATGCTTTTGTCCCGGTGAAGCTAAACCTATCCATCTGCGCGAAAAATCATCTTCGTTTCCTTTTTTTGAATAAATATATCCTTTTTTTTCAAGTAAGGAAATCCATCGCGATATACTCCTTGGGGATACACCATAAAGGTCAGCAAAATATTTATTGCTTGCCCAGCAATAACCTCTATCGTTGCATAGTGCTGTAATTTCGCTGTAAAGTAATTTTGAGTTTGCCGAAAGGCTATTATCGTATCTCACATTTGCCGGTATTACAGCATAATAACTGCGTTTTTCTTCCATCGGCATATTTACTCCGTTCTCCCGCGTGAAGGAACGCTTTTGCCCTTACCTTTGAGCGTTTCAAATGAGGGGATGGAATCGTCTGCAATATCTAAAAGTTCATATTCATAATGAAATCCTTTGCTATCGCCATGTGAGATACGGCGCTGTTTTAAATATCCTGCTTTTTTTAGCTCTTTCCATGTTGAATCGAATGCATCACTGCCTTCTTTGCATTTTGCCATTAAAGCCGGTTTGTAATGGTCAAAATCAAATTTGGCGTCTTCTATGCAGCTTTTAATCAGAAGATATAACCCTTTAGCTTTTAGTGATAAAGTTATATCATCTGCTAATGAATCTGGCATAGAACAAAAGCTATGATTCTCAATCATCTGGAATTTCCTCCTTGCACTATGTACTTTGGGGTTTGGGCTGCTTTTGCTGTTCCATCCACTCAAATAGATCCTCTTTATTGACCGCCCATTTGCGATCCCCGTTTTTGAAAGCGGGGAAGTCACCTTTTAGAGCATGTTTTTGAAGATTGTCATAACTTCGGTTGAGTATGATGCAAGCGATTTGCAGATCAATAACGATTGGTACGCTTGCCCAGTTTGTAAACGGCTTAATATGGTTCATAAGCTTGTCCTTTCAATTTATTCGCGAATCAGATCATCGACTGTACAGCTCAAGGTTTTTGCTATTGTTACAGCTACACCGAGGCTTGGAACTTTTAAACCTCTCTCACACAAATTAATAAATTGCTGTGTGCATCCTGCCAAGTCTGCCAAATCATGCTGGGTAAGTCCTGCTTTTTCGCGAAGCTGTGCGAGATTGTCTTTTAACATTTTATTGAGCACTTCCTTTCTAAACATTGATTGTTAATACAGCTAATAAATGGGTTGCGTTCTGTACAAGTATCCAAAATGCAACTAAATAGATTGACAATTAAAAAACATTGGATTATTATTTACTTGTTGAATAGCGATAATAATCTGCGACTTTTTGAAAATGATATTTTCACAAGGTCTGTTTTTGTATTTGTCCTTATCACAACCATAGTATAATCGATGTTTTATCGTTTTGCAATGCAATTTCGATAATTTATCGATTTTCATTGTTATATACAATCATTTTTTCAAAGGGGAATTACGAATGGACATTATGCTTAAAAATATCCTCGATTTGATAGATGCCAATTATCAGAAAGATGAAGATTTTGAAAAAGAGTTTGGTATAGCGAAGTCAACTGTTTCGGCATGGCGTAGGGGAAAGCTAATGTCTTACCAAAAGAATGCCACAAAAATAGCGGCGTTTTTCAAAGTATCTTCTGACTGGATTTCAGGAAATGGGCAAAAAAATAAGCTCACCGCGAACGGTGAGCCTGTTTCTGATTCTGCTGTTGAGTTGTCTAAGAAACTTGACCAGATAAGTGACAAGGGGTTGGAAGATATTGCTCGGTACATTGATTTAATCTTGGAGCATGAGAAATCTGATAAGAAATAAATGCGCTTGCTTTTTCAGCGTTTTCCGAGTTTTCGATTTTTGATATTCCAGTGATAATTTTTTTCATTAGAATCGCTCTATCCGTTATAACTCCACCTCGTATTAGTTCCGCATTCTCTAAAGTAGCAATTTTAATTATAGAACGTATGTTTGAAAAGTCAATAGTAATTTTCTATACTCGCAACTGCTGTCCCATAAATGGACTGCAAATAACGTGTGTGCTGAATCAAATTACTTTGAAAGTAATTCCAACCAGTTTTCAGGGAAGCCTATATGTACTAAATTTATTGAATCTTGATACTCTAAAATAAGTGCTTCAAGCTGCACAAGAAAGCTGCTTTTCCAGCTAAGTTTATCTTTATACAAAAATTTTAGTACCAGAATATAATCAAACAATCGTTTCCCTAATGTATACGGAAATCCTTCTGGTGTGGCAGGAATTGCTGGAAACAAATAATAATATAATCTTGAATAATGAGCACAAAAATTTCTTAGATACGTTAAGCACATAAGCCAACTGCTTACATTTTTATCGGTTGAGTCAAACAAATCAGTTGCAATAGCCTTTTTATCCTTTCTAAGTAAGTCAGAATAAAAATATGATAGCTCGCCCATTGTTGAATACTCAATAATAACCCACACTGGAAATTTTCTATCATATTTTACAATATGGTGTTCGACAGAAGGTTGCTTGCGATTATTTTTTATATCACGTTCAATATTCTTCAAGAACAAATCATGGTTATGCCACTTATTAAAGTTTTTTGATTCCAAATAACCGAGGGAATCGTATTTATGAGCGTGGTAATAGGCTAATTGAGTTCTTAGCATAAGCTCAATTTCTTCAATGACAGAAAATAAAATATTTCGCATTTTCCTGTCAAATTCATATATCTTGTAAACGGTATTAAAATTAGTGCCAAACTTATAGCAGTCATCTTTTTGCTTAAAAGGCAAGAAATATGCAGTAAGCCGATAATAATTAATGCGACACAATACTTGTGTCGCATAGGCTTCATCGGGAACAATGCAACCTCTGCTTTTTATTTTTTCCAACTGGTCATCAAAAGTGCTTGGTCGTTTAACGTCCATATTATCACCTTATAAAAAAATGTCCCCCGCTGGGACACATCACACACATTGCTGTGTGGAGAGGTGCGGGGGGTCTCATTAACTATATTATATGCTAAAGTTTCATAAAAGTATACACTCAAAATAACCGATTATTACGTTTTACTATGTCTTATCGTGTTTTATCGTTCTTAAACGCACTTTATCTCTATTATTCATTCCGCCTTACCCTGCGCTAACAGGATAATACGGTAGTAATCCAAGGAGGTTGTTGTTATGCCAAAGAAAAAGAATACAATACGTGAAGATGGCCGTATTGCTGTACAAGTCTATATTGGAATAATAGATGGAAAGCGAAAATATAAAACTGTTTACGGAGCCACTCAAAAGGAAGCAGATGCCAAGGCACTACTTGTTAAAATGTCGTTGAAAAAAGGCCTTGATATAAATACTGAACATGATACATTTGGCCAATGGAGTGACAGATTTTTAAGTTCAAAAAAACTTGACGTTTCTGCATCACAAATGGTATCATATAACAGTTATGTTAGACATTTATCTGTATTAGACTATTTACCTATATCAAAAGTACGCGCAGGGGATATACAAGATGTTATCAATTNNTGCTGCCGAAAATCCGAATACGCACAAGCCAACCGCAAAAAAGACCTTGAACGACGTCAAGATGACGGCGTCCCAAATTTTTGCCCTTGCCATTGACTCGCGTGTGCTGGACTATAACCCTGCATTATCCGTCAGAGTTCCGCAACGTGCGCCTCAGTCACACCGCAGAGCATTAACCAGTGAAGAACAGCAGTGGATTGTGGAAATGTCTCACCGGGCGCAAAGAGCCGCGATGATTATGATGTATGCAGGATTGCGTAGGGGAGAGCTAATTCCACTTACGTGGAATGACATCGATCTGAAAGCAAAAACCATCAGCATCAATAAAGCGGTTGAAATGATAAAGTGCAAACCAGTTCCCAAAGATATGACAAAAACGCCTGCCGGAATCAGGACAATAGACATTCCGCAGCGGCTCGTTGATTTTTTGAAAACGCAGACAAAAGACAATATATTAGTCTGTCCGGCCGTAGCAGGGAACATGTTTACAGAATCATCATGGGCGGCCATGTGGGAAAGCTACATGATAGATCTCAATTTCAAATATGGAAATTGTATTGATAAAACGGGGAAAAGGGCAACATCAAAATTCAACAGCAATGGTATCGTAAAAACTATTCCCCTGATCACCGCGCATTGGCTCCGGCATACATTTGCCACATTACTATATATATCCGGCGTCGATGTTCTTACCGCCAAAGATCAATTAGGGCATGAGGATGTAAAGACCACATTGCAAATTTACACCCATTTAGATAAAACCTATAAGCGCAAATCAATGAGTAAATTAGACGATTATTTAAACAATGCAAGTCAAATGCAAGTCAATGGGAAGTGAAGAACCGCATGGCTCTAGGTGTTCGTGATTTATTTATGGCGCCTCCTAAGCGACAGGCCANNCAAAACAATCCGCGCCCGGAGTTTTCCGGGCGTGTTCTGATTCACCCCACGGCGAAGCCGCAATTTTATTGAACGAATGGGAACATATAAAGGAGATTTCTTATGAGTAATTCGCCCTATTATCAATACAACCCGTACAACGCACCACCGCCGTATGTGCTCGCACAGGGCGAAAAGCGGGAATTGAGACGAACCTCAAATATGCTTTGCTGGACATTGCTTCTTGCAATGTTCCTGATGACTGGATTTTCCGTATACATATGCCCACTTTATTTAAAAGCAGTAGGCTATACTGGGGATTATTCCGTGCAAGGCTTCGGCGGGTTTACGCCGGTGCTTTATTATCTTGCAACCGGGCTGGGATATGTTGCCGGGCTGGCTGTTCCCGCCCTGCTGTATTTTGCAATCAGGCGTATTTCCTTAAGCGATATCCTTCCTTTTGAAAAAGCAGGCGTGGTTAAAACCACCGCGTGTGTGTTCTTTGGTTCGGCTGTCTGCATGCTCGCGAATATTCCCGCCAATGCGGTTGTAAATATTGAAACCAGGTTTGGCTTCAGCGGTAACATGCCGGATATGCCCCTGACAAATGATGCATGGGTATTGGTGTTATACGGAATAACGATTGCAATCATTCCGCCTATTGTTGAGGAGCTTTTGTTCCGTGGTATGATTTTGCAGAGCCTGCGTAAATATGGGGATGGTTTTGCGGTGGTTGCTTCGGCAATGCTGTTCGGTCTTTACCATGGTAATTTTGTTCAGATTGTATTTGCTTTTATTGCGGGTCTTGTCATGGCGCATGTCGTTGTGCGCACCGGCTCGCTTTGGACTTCCATCCTAATTCATTTTATTAATAACGGAGTTTCCTTTGCACTTGAAATGGTGAAGCGCTTCGCCGGTGACGATGTGACGAATATGGTCAATAATATTGTTGTCGCCTGCCTTTTGGCGCTGGGCTTTATCTCATTTATTTATCTTTTGATGAAGGATAAGCATTTTTTCAAAGGCGATTCATTTAACCCGTTCTTTAAGTTTTCGTCCAAGATTGGCGCGGTTTTTGCCAACCCGGGCGGAGTTGCGGTTATTCTTTTCTCAGCGGTCACATCCATCTATATTCTGACGAACTATTGATGATGGAACGGGAAGAAGCTTTCATGCGCGAGGCACTCAGGCTTGCGCGCGAGGCGGCGGCGGACGGTGAAGTACCGGTCGGCGCCGTTGTTGTAAAAAACAACGTTGTTATCGCAGTGGGGCGTAACCGCCGCGAAACAGCCAAAAACGCCTTGTGCCACGCGGAATTGGAAGCAATTCACAACGCCTGTGCGCAATTGGGCGGCTGGCGGCTTTGGCAGTGCGAGTTGTATGTTACGCTCGAACCCTGCCCGATGTGCGCCGGCGCAATCATTAACGCGCGCATTCCACGCGTCATTTTTGGTGCGAGCGATCAAAAAGCCGGTTCCTGCGGCTCGGTGGTCAATTTGTTTGAACTGCCCTATAATCATAAGCCGGAACTGGTCGGCGGCGTTCTTGCAGATGAGTGCGCCGCGCTTTTAACGAATTTTTTTCAGGAATTGAGAGATAAAAAATAGGAGGAAGCGAAATGCTTCCTCCTATTTTCTGCGTGATGGCCGAAATCCGTCGTTGGTTGGGTGACTGTTTCGAGTTGTTCTTTCCGGCCTTACGGCAAGCCGGTCTTTGCTGCTTTTTATTTTTCCGAATGATCTCGTCAGTATGAAAAGTCCGATTATAATAAACAAAGGGCCGAAGCCTGGCATTTTAATTCCCCCAGTAAAGTCATTCGTTCGGTCACACTTACTTTTTTCGTGTAAATTCTTTATCATCCAGATACATGGTGTTTCCGTCCAGTTTCAGCGAGTAGGTATCCGTAACCTTTTTAACCACAACACTGTATTCAATTGTAATTTTATCATTCGCAATAGAATAGCTGCCCTTGAACGAGCCAAGGTTAAGCGCTTCTATTTTCATTTTGCCGTCAGGTTCAAATTTATACTCCGTTAAGCCATAAGAATCCTTCCAAGTGCCAATCACGCTGTCACTGTTCACGTTGGCAGGAACGGTCTTGCAGCCTGCGAAAACCAACAGGAATACCGCGCACAGCAGAACAACCAGATGCTTTGCTTTCATCTGAAGCCCTCCCTTGAAGTGTAATCAACCAATATACTATCATTTATATTTAGTTTTAACAAGTCTAAAAAAAAAATTGTAAATGATATCAGATTTAAAAAAGAGAAAATTTCCAAATAATTTGTCTCGATGTACCAATATAGTCCCAACCATGCCCATATTAAGAACATATGTTCTTATTTATCTTGTCAATACGTCCCAATTCTATTAGTATTTAAATAGAGACACCGGTATATGAATACTTGCAGTTCATTTCGGCGTATTGAAAGGAGCAATATGGACTATAACGAATGGGGCACAGAGTACCTTGATGAAGCGGAAAAACTGAGGCAGCGGATAGTCCCGCTGCGCAGGCAGGCAGCGGCGGCGGGCAATGAAGCGGCGACAAAGCTGTACCGCAGGATTGGGGTGCTGAACGACATGTATCTTGATTGTCTGCACACGGGGCGGTATTTGACGCAAAGCGGGGCGAAACGATGAGGAGAAAAACTACTTTGAGCCTTGAACTGTTTGGGGACAGGCTCGACCTTAGCCGCTATGAGACGCAGGACAACGGAGAACGCGAAAGAATGCTGCGTACCTTAAGACGCGCGATGGAAGGGGAACTGACCGAACGCCAGCGGGAGTGCGTGCGGCTGCGGTATTTTGACGGGAAAAGCGTCAACGAGGTTGCGGACGCAATCGGCGTCACACCGCCGACCGCGTCAAAGCACCTGAAAAAAGCGCGCGCCCGCCTTGGCAAAGTGATGGGGTATTCATTTTCAAGATTAAATTAGAAAGTGGCAGACAAGCAACCGCTTGTCTGCCATTTATTCCGCCTGTATGGTGCCGCCGCCGACAACGAGGTCGCCATCGTAAAATACAACGGCTTGTCCCGGGGTGACGGCGCGCTGCGCTTCTTCAAAGTCCACACGAACCTTGCCGCCGCCGAGCGGAATCAGCTTCGCTTTTGCGGGCTGTGCCTGATAGCGTACCTTTGCGGTGATTTCCATTTCGCTTTGCAGGGTGTCGAACGGGATGAAATTCAGGTCGGCGGCAATCAGGGAGGAAGAGTACTGGCTGCCCTCCTCGCCGAGCGTAATCTGATTATGTAGCGTGTCGATTTTTGTGACATACATCGGCTTGCCGAATGTGACGCCAAGCCCCTTGCGCTGACCGATGGTGTAGTGCGTGATGCCAAGATGGCGGCCGAGCGGTTTGCCGCTTTCGTCAATAAAATTGCCCGCCGGCGCTTTTGTGCCGGTGTAGTGTTCAATAAACCCTGCGTAGTCGTTGTTTTCGACAAAACAAATTTCCTGGCTGTCCGGCTTGTGAGCAACGGGCAGTCCGGCTTCCTCCGCCATAGCGCGCGCCTGCGGCTTGGTGTAATTACCAAGCGGCATCAGGGTGCGGCTGAGCTGTTCCTGCGTGAACGAATACAGAACATAGCTTTGATCCTTGCTGGTGGGCGCTTTCTTTAAAAGCCACCGTCCGGCATCGTTTTGTTCAATAATTCCATAGTGACCGGTGGCGATATAATCAAAGTCAAGCGCTGTTGCGCGCTGAAGCATCGCGTCAAATTTAACATACCGGTTGCACGCAATGCACGGGTTGGGTGTTAACCCCGCCGCATACTGCGCCGCAAAATAATCAATGACATCTGTTTCAAAAATATCCGTAAAATTCAGAACCATGTGGTCAATACCAAGCTTGTAGGCAACCCGCCGCGCGTCGTCAATATCGTCGAGCGAGCAGCAGCCGCCCGCCGCGCTCTGCGCCATGTATTCGTCGGGGCGCAATCGCATGGTGACCCCGGTTACATCATAGCCGGCCTTAAGCAGCAAAAGGGCAGCCACCGAGCTGTCCACTCCGCCGCTCATGCCGAGCATTACCTTTTTTTTCATCATTCCTGCGGGTTCTCCGCTACATCGTCAGCGGCCTCTTCCGCAGCTTCCTCAGCCGTGTCGGAACTGGTGTTGGCTTTGTCCACGATGGAGGAGTCTGCGACAAAGTCGTCGTCTTCCATGCTTTCCCCGCCAACATCGTTTTCGTCATAGCACGGGCAGTAATCGCAGTCGTCGTGGCAATCCGCACAGGCGTCTTCGTCTTCCCCGGTGGCGGTGATTTCATCCAACTTTAAAAATGCTTTTTTCATGCGCTGGTCGGAAAGTTCAACCGCCTTGCACAAAGCCTCGGTTTCTTCGTTTTGGGCATCACGCAGATTTTCAAAGTAATATTTGCCCAAAGCAACATAAGCGCGGGCTTCGCTTTCTCTTTCGTTTTTAATCACAATTCTTATACGATTAACAAGTGCGGCTTTGCGGTTTTTCTCAACAACATAGTCGACTGCTTTTGTTACGCTGCCGGTTACCGATTTAAAAAAATTCATAGAGTACCTCCTGCCGCAAATGCGGTCATAATTTTAGGTGATTCCTTATCTGTTATTATATCGCAAAACACTATAAAAAAACAGTGTTATTTAAGTGCTATTTAATTGTATTCCTTTTTTTTACTTGCTGTGATATAATAATCAAATATGCAAAGGCTAAGGAGGATGTAAAATGTCAATGCTAACGAGTAAGGACGTGAGCTGTCCGCACTGCGGCGCTGTGGTAAAAACGCAGATGGCCGAGGGCATAAACGCCGGTGAAAATCCGGATTTGAAAGCCAGAGTGCTTGATGAAACGCTGTTTGACTGGAAATGTCCCGAATGCGGCTATGAAGCACAGCTGATTTATCCCTGCCTTTATCACGATAAGAGTAAAAATTTTATGATATATGTCGTGCCCAACGGCTGCAACTGCGCGCTTCAGTCGGTAGATGTGAGCGAAGCCTTTCCGCAGCTGGATGGAGTTACCAAACGTGTCGTTTCCACACTGACGGGTCTGAAAGAGAAAATTCTTATTTTTGAAGCAGGTCTGAACGACTATGCGGTTGAACTTGTAAAACTCGCACTCGCCGGGGTTGCAAGTAAAAAACATGGCGCCAATGTTGCCGAAGGCTATTTCTGTTTTGTGGACGAGCCGGGCGGTCGCATTGTTTTTTCATTCTTTTTACAGAATGAAAAAGAACCGGTGCAGCAGAGCACGCGGATGGACGTTTACCATAAATCACTTGAAATTGTTGAAAGTGCCGGAGCCTGTGCTGCCGGCGATGATTTTATAGCGGTGGATTCCACCGCCGCTGAACGGGTTCTGCGGGAGTACCGCGGCGAGGAGGAATAAATTATGTGTGGATTGTGCGGATTTACAGGAGAAGTGATTGACCGCGACGCAGTCATCAAAAACATGACGGATAAAATCACCCACAGAGGGCCGGATTCATNNCGCCGCCTGAGCATTATTGACATTGCCGCTTCGGGAAATCAGCCGATTTATAACGAGAATAAAACCCTTGTCCTCATGTTTAACGGTGAAATTTATAACTACCGCGATCTGAGAAATACATTAATCGAAAAAGGTCATCGTTTTTATACTCAAACCGATTCCGAAGTGCTGATTCACGGATTTGAGGAGTGGCACGAGGATCTTTTGACCAAGCTGCGCGGTATGTTTGCGTTTGCAATCTATGATACGATTGCGAAAAGCCTGTTTATCGCACGTGATTATTTTGGAATTAAGCCGATGCATTACACGCAGGTCGGCAGCAGCTTTGTTTACGCTTCGGAGATTAAGAGTATTCTTGACTTCCCCGGCTTTGAAAAGAAGTTAAACAAGAACGCGCTGAATAATTACATTTCATTTGAGTACGCCGTGCCCCCCGAAACATTTTTTGAAAATGTGTTCTGCCTGATGCCTGGCCATTACCTGTGGTACAAGGACGGCAAAGTGGAGACGCACCGTTACTGGGAGCCGAAGTTTGAGGCGGACGAGAACATGACGGAGGAAGAAGCCGTCGCCGAAATTGAAAAAGTGTTTGAGGATTCCGTCAACGCCCATAAAATCAGCGACGTAGAAGTCGGCTGCTTTTTATCCAGCGGCGTGGATTCCAGTTATGTTTCAACTTATTTCACCGGGCAAAAGACGTTTACCGTCGGCTTTGACTATGGCGAGCAATACAATGAAATTGATTTTGCAAAAAAACTTTCCGATGAGATTGGCGTCGACCACCACTGTAAGGTGATTACACCGGATGAATACTGGGGCAATATCCGCAAGGTGCAGTATCATATGGATCAGCCGTTGGCCGACGCGTCCTGTATTGCGCTGTATTTTGTTTCGAAAATAGCGAGCGAATATGTGAAGGTCGTTCTTTCCGGCGAGGGTGCGGACGAGCTGTTCGGCGGGTACAACATCTACCACGAGCCGGATGATCTGGAAGCTTACAAAAGACTTCCGCTCGGTATCCGCAAAGCGATGGCGGCGTTCGTGAAAAGGCTTCCGTTTGGTTTCAGGGGGAAGAACTTTATCATCCGCGGCGCGCTTCCCATTGAAGAAAGCTTTATCGGNNAGTATGTTCACAATGGACGAAAAACGCAAGCTGCTCAAAAGCAATATTCCGGTTACCCGCCCGCAGGAAATGACAAAAAAATATTACGATCGGGTAAAAGGCAAGGACGATGTGACCAAGATGCAATATCTTGACGTGAACGTCTGGCTTGTCGGCGATATTCTTTTAAAGGCAGACCGCATGAGCATGGCGAATTCGCTTGAGCTGCGTGTGCCGTTCCTCGACAAAGAGGTATTCAAGGTTGCTTCCCGTATCCCGAGGAAACTGCGCGTAAACAAGGAAAACACAAAATTTGCGATGCGTAAGGCCGCAATGAAGCACCTGCCTGACGCGACGGCGCAGAAGAAAAAATTAGGCTTCCCGGTGCCAATCCGAGTCTGGATGCGGGAAGAAAAATATTATAATATTATAAAAGCCGCGTTTACAAGCAAAACAGCCAAACAGTTTTTCAACACCGGTGTGCTGATGAAGTTTTTGGACGATCACTTCAAGGGCAAGCGCGATAACAACCGTAAAATCTGGACGGTTTTCGTTTTTCTCATCTGGTACGATATTTATTTTAACGGCGGTTCCCATGAACCGGGAGACATGCCGGTCATCAAATAAAATGTGCTGAAAATAATGAGCAAGGGGCAATGGATGCAGAAATCCGTTGCCCTTTGTGATTCTTGTTTCAAAAGCGACAAATTTTGCCGTCATTCTTTAGTGCTTATTTTCAAGTTGCTCTCTTCGCTTATTATTTTTACGTGATATAATAAAAATAACAAAAAAGAATAAGTAAAAAATAAATAAGGGGGCGTTTGAAATGATGCCTGTAACTTTTATAGGACACGGTTCGCCGATGAACGCAATTGAAGAAAATGAATTTACCGCCGGTTGGAGAGAAATCGCAGGGGTGATACCAAAGCCGGCCGCCATTTTGGCTGTTTCCGCGCACTGGTTTACCGATCATACACGGCTGATGACGCAGGAAAATCCAAAAACAATCCACGATTTTTATGGCTTTCCCAAAGAATTATACGATGTGCAGTACTCTGCTCCGGGCGCACCGCAGCTTGCGGCGCAGACAATGAAGCGATTGGGCGGCGACTGCATGGAAGACCAGACATGGGGAATTGACCATGGCACGTGGAGCGTGCTGAGAAAGATGTACCCGGATGCCGATATTCCGGTATACCAAATGAGCATTAACAGGCGAATGAGCCCGAGAGAACTGTTTGAAGTGGGGGAAAAGCTGAAGCCGCTGCGCGAGCAAAACGTTTTGATCCTTGGAAGCGGAAACATTGTGCACAACCTTGGCCAAGTCGATTTTTCCGCTGCCGGTGGGTATGGGTGGGCAGACGAGTTTGACGAATACATTCGTGACAATATAAACGCAGGTGATTTTGACGCGGTAATTGATTACAAACGTGCGGGGAACAGTGCCAGATATGCTTTTCCGACGCCGGAGCATTTTGACCCGCTCCTGTATGTACTCGGCGCTGCGGACAAAAAAGACCGGGTTCATGTGTACAACGACGCGCGGACGGCAGGCAGTCTTTCCATGACGTCCTATGTGTTTTCCGAATGAGAAACCGCGCACGGAACGTAAATATAAAATGAAGGAGGCAGAATGAATATGACCATGAGAAAAGTTCAAAAAACAGTTGGGGGTGCAGTCCAGTACGACGGGGCGGGCGTGAAGCTTGTTCGTGTGATTGGATATGCGGATGTAAAAGATTTTGATCCGTTTTTAATGCTGGACGTATTTGATTCCACCGATCCGGCGGACTACGTGAAAGGGTTTCCGTGGCATCCGCACAGAGGAATAGAAACCGTCACGTATTTGATTAAGGGCGACATCGAGCACGGCGACAGTCTGGGCAACAAAGGAAATATTCTGGACGGCTGCTGCCAGTGGATGACGGCGGGGGGCGGAATCCTCCACCAGGAAATGCCTCAGCCCGTTGAAAAGATGTTGGGCGTTCAGCTTTGGCTGAATCTGCCCCGCAAGGATAAAATGGTTGCGCCGAAGTACCATGATATCAGAGCCGAACAGGTACCTGTTATCACGGAGGACGGCAGTACTGTCCGCGTGATTGCAGGAAACTACAAGGGAACTGCCGGGGCGGAGCAGGGCGACCATGTAAAAATGACATTTCTTGATGTAGAGATGAAGGCCGGAGCAAAATGGAACCTTTCAACAGAACTGGATGCAACGCTTTTTATCTATATTGTGGAGGGGAGCGGCCGGTTCGGCGATGAGAATGAAAGCTTGAGCCAGAGCAAACGGGGGCTTCTTTTTCAAAACGGGGATGAATTTATGGCGCAGGCTTCGGAAGACGGACTTCGTTTTCTGCTGTTTGCAGGAAAACCGCTCAAAGAGCCCATTGCATGGGGCGGCCCGATTGTGATGAACACGGAACGGGAATTACAGCAGGCGTTTCAGGAAATCCGCGACGGTACTTTTGTGCGCCGGGGATAATCTAAAAAGTTAAAAAATTCAAAAAAGAACCGTCTCAAGCGAGGCGGTTCCTTTTTTAATTGCTTTAAAATGGTTTTTTTAATCAGTTTAAATTCCTTGTAATGTATATCATTGCCATATTCGGCGAAACTAAAATCGAGGTGAAAAACGTGGAATATCTATGGTCATTTTTAATTGGCGGCGCGATTTGCGCGGTCGGCCAAATTTTAATTGATTTCACAAAGCTGACGCCGGCAAGAATTCTCGTGCTTTTTGTCACACTCGGCGTGGCGTTGACCGGATTTGGTCTGTACGAACCGCTTGTCAAGCTCGCGGGCGCGGGCGCAACGGTGCCGCTGACCGGGTTTGGCTATCTTATGGCGAAAGGAACGCTGGAAGCCGTTAAGGCACACGGCCTGGTCGGGGTTTTCTCGGGCGGTGTAGCGGCAAGTGCTGCGGGAATTGCGGCAGCCGTGTTTTTTGGCTATGTAGCCGCATTGTTTTCAAAGCCGGGAGATAAGAGCTAGCCGCGCACTGCGCTGGGGAAGAATCGCATACCGAATCTTCAAACTGATCACCGGAAATATTTTGATCACCATTCTTTGGCAGTTGGGCGGCTTTTATTATCGTACGTATTTCAAAGGCTATATCAATCGCTATCTCAAAAAGTTACGGAAAATCGATGTTCGCCGGCTTAACCGGTGGTATTCCAAAAAACCGTAAATTTTTTATCATCCGCCGCACAACAAAAAACGGGCAGGTAAACCCTGCCCGTGATGATGCACCTGCCGACAGCTCCTACTGAATGGAGCAATCAAGGTAGTGCTCAAGTTCCTCTTCATCCTTTTTTTTCTTTTCAAAGAAGAGAACAACGGCAACAACAGCGGCAGCCATTGCAGCTGCGGCAGAAACGACCGTAATAAAGACAGCTAATTTATTACATTTTTTCAAAACGAGCACCTCCGGTTTTCGGTATTATATATTATTTATATGATAACCATTTATTCTTAAAAAGTCAATCATCACAAAAGGATTGCAAGAAAATTCACATTCCTGAAAGATAGTAAAAAGTAAAAAAGCAGGGCACAAGGCTCTGCTTTTGCTTTTAAACGGCGTATTGAGGGTTATGCGTTTGCCGCGTTCAGCTTGCGTGCAAGAGCTGACTTTTTCCTTGCGGCTGTATTCTTGTGCAGAATTCCTTTTGAAACAGCTTGGTCAATTTTCTTAATCGCAACCTTAACAGAATCCGCTTTGTTGGCGTCTCCGGCTTCAACGGAAAGGTTCGCTTTTTTTATATCTGTTTTAAGTCCGGAATTAAAGGACTTGTTATTAAGAGTTTTTGTAGCAATAACCTTCACGCGTTTTTTTGCTGATTTAATGTTTGGCATATTTACACCTCCTTTGGTATTGTCACGTATCAATAATAATATCATCTGCAAGCGAAAATTGCAAGTATTTTTAAAAAAAATATGATTGGGGCTGATTATTTGATTTTTCGTACAGATTTAGCACTCGAAAACACCGAACCGAGCCGGCATGTTAAGACGGAGCAGGACGGCTGTGTGATTACCCGCATTGAGGAAGATGGCAACACGTACATCACACTGGAAGTAAAATCAATTTCGGATCATCTTGACAGCAGCAACACTTTGCTGAAGCTGACGGCACAGGAACTAAGCGCGCTGCTGCCCGAAAGCGGAGAGGTGCTTGTGGCGGGACTTGGCAACCGCGCAATTACACCGGACGCGCTTGGGCCGCTTACCGCGGAGAAAATTTTAGCGACGCGGCACATCAAGGGCGAACTGGCGCGGGTAACGGGGCTGGACAAGCTGCGGCCCGTGGCGGTGGTGAGCCCCGGGGTGCTCGGCTGCACAGGGCTTGAGGCCTTTGAACTGTTAAAGGCGCTTGTAAAAGAATTTCACCCCGCCGCGGTGGTTGCCATTGATGCTCTGGCCGCGCGCAGTCCTTCCCGGCTTGGATGTACCATTCAGCTTTGCACGGCAGGAATTTCACCCGGAGCGGGAGTCGGCAATTCACGGCCGCGCATCGACGAAAGTACACTTGGAACGCCGGTCATCAGCATGGGGATTCCAACCGTGGTGGACGCCGCAACCCTTGCAGCCGACCTGCTTGGCGGTGAATCGCAGGATGCAAAGGAAACAGTCGAGCCGCGCGGGGCCGCCATGATGGTGACGCCGCGCGAGATAGACCTGATTATTTCAAGGGGGGCGCGGCTTTTGGGAATGGGAATCAATGTGGCGCTCAACCCGTCCCTCAGCATTGAAGAATTTGAAGAATTGACTTGAAAAAACAGGAATTCGCACAAGCCATCATTAAATTTGTCTGTCCCGCATAAGAATGAATATCATTTAATGGGGGCAGGATATGAAAAATTGGACACAAAAGGCAGCGGGAATTTGCTCTGCTGCGCTGGCGTTTGCAGCTGTGGCATGCGTTGTGGGACGTTTACCGGCAATACAGGCTCAGGACGCAGCGTTTGCCGCAGCTGGCTTTATTATGCCCAAAGGCGCGGCCGAAGTGATTAAATCAGATTATCTGGAAGAGGACGAGGAAGACGGATCAACCTCGTCCGACGCACCAACCTCGAATTCTTCGGCTCCGGCATCGTCATACGAAGAGGTTCAAAGCAAAGCAAGCTCCGATATTACGTCAAGCATTTCTGATTCGAGTGCCGCGACCAGTTCGGGGCTCGCAACAACATCATTGGCAGGCAAGATTAAGGAAATGAGTATTGTGAACACCGGCACACAGTACAATAATATGTGGGTAAAAAACATCAATAAGAATCACAGTATTGATGTGGCTGCGGAGCTTGCAAAACAGCCTGCTGTTAAAATTATAAAAAATTCAACCCCGCAGGTGCTGATTTATCATACGCATACCACGGAAGCCTTTTTGGGTGATACACGCACCCGTGATCCGGCTAAAAGTGTAGTTGCCGNNGACCAGATTACAGCGCAGCTGAAGGCGGCAGGAATCAATACTGTGCATGATACGACAATCCATGATGACCCAATGTACAACGGCTCATATGACCGTTCAAAAGTAACGATGCAGAACAACCTGAAAAAATATCCCGGATTACAGGTCACGATCGACCTTCACCGCGATGCAATGGGAACCTCCGACGGAACGCGAATTAAACCCACCGCAATGGTGAATGGAAAAAAGGCCGCGCAAATCATGATTATCTCCGGCTGTGACGATGACGGAACCCTCGGCTTTCCAAACTGGGAGTATAACCTGAGGCTCGCCGTCAGAATACAAAAGTCGCTTTCCGACCTGTACCCCGGTCTTGCCCGTCCGCTGAATTTTTGCGCGCGCAAGTACAATGAAAATTTGACAAAAGGCTCTTTGTTGATTGAAATCGGTACAGAAGTCAATACTCTGGAGGAAGCAAAGTATTCGGGCGAACTTCTGGGAAAGGCTTTGGCCGCTACACTGAATCAACTCACCTAATACTAATCTTTAATTAAATCCAACGCGCTTCGNNAAAAAGGTTGATCAACCTTTTAAATGAATTTTAGTATAAGAAAAGAAGTGTAAAATGAATGAAGAGAAAAAACAGGAGAACTTTTTTCGCCTCGTTTTTTGGCACGTTGTGCGTTTTGGCGCTGCTGTTTGGCATTTTGGAAGTAGATGCAAATTCACGCAGAATCGGTTTTGGCGACAACAAGACGCTAATTTACCAAATGACGGGTAAAACTTGGCAGGAATCTTGCAATATCGCAAAAATATGGTATAATAACGTCGTATTATCTTTAACCGAAAGTGCTGTGGAGGAATCTAATCATGAATCAACATAAAAAAGTATGGCTGCTTCTCTTCATATTGACCTTTATGTTTTCATGCGTTTCTGTTACCGCGCTTGCGACTGAGATTACACCGGAACAGGTACAGAAGATTATTGACCAACAGGCCGCGGCCAGCAGGGCCGCAATGTCTGCAGCCAGCAGTGCTGCACCGGTGAACAGCTCAAAAAAACCGGCAGTCAGCCGGGTGTATCATTCATCCCAGGTTTCATCTGGGGATTCCAGCCAGCAATCAAGCGGTGTTTCGAGCGAAATCAGCAGCAGCGACAACAGCAGCGAGCAGTCCAGTGAAATTGTGCTTCCCAGTGTGGC
>DDHX01000057.1 GCA_002338255.1 Ruminococcaceae bacterium UBA1865
AAATTATACATTTTTAATATTGCAAACAGGGAGAGATTTTTTTGAACGTTCTTGTAGTGGGATGTGGCAGATTGGGTACACGGTTGGCCTCGATTCTGGATGAACACGGACATGATGTCGCTGTCATAGACTCAAATCCGGATACTTTTCGCAATTTGAGTGAACATTTTAATGGGATTACAGTGGCGGGAATGCCCATGGACATGAAAGTGTTGAAAAGCGCCGGAGCGGAAAACNNTTGGTGTGGAAAATGTGGTCGCGCGGATTTCCGATCCTGCCCGTGAAAAAGTGTTTAAGAGTCTTGGGCTAAAAACCGTCTGTCCGACAAAACTGGCGGGGGATGCGATTTTCACTGCACTGACGCAGCCGTTGGATCCTAAAAATATTTCTTTTGAAACGGCAACGGCAACTTTTCATTGCAGAGCGGTGGACAGAGCGCATGTCGGCGTTCCAGTTTCTACGGTGCCGATGGACAAGGGGGAAACGATTTTCGGAATTTTGCATATAGACGGAGTGATGGAACTCTATTCCCAAACGTACAGAACTTTGCTTGCTGAGGGAGATAAAGTGATTTTTGCAAAAGTCATTGACTGATTTTGCAATCATTCATATTAGGAGGATATTTGTGAGAATTGTAATTATTGGTGGTGGCAAACTCGGCCATCAGATAGCCGGTAATATGCTCGAGAGAAAATACAGCGTCAAATTAATTGAAAAAGATAAAATGAAATGTATACGGCTTGCAAACGAGCTTGATGCAGAGGTTATTTGTGGGGATGGAACCGAGCTTGAAGTACTTGATGATGCCGGAACAAAAAATGTAGACTGTTTTATCGCCGTTACAGGCAGTGATCAGGATAATCTTGTTGCTTCACAGCTTGCGAAAAGGGTATTTAAAGCGGCTAAGGTGATCGCAAGAGCGAACGACCCCCGCAATTTGGAGGCACTCCGCACTTTGGGCGCAGATATTGCCGTAAGCAGTACTGAAATTATTACAAATTTGATTGAGCAGGAAGTGAACATTGCAGAAATGCATTTGCTTGCCACACTGAATAAGGGTAAGGCTGGAATTTGTGAGATGACGCTGCCGCAGGATACGATGCTTGAAGGCATCATGCTCAAGAATATCACACTTCCGCAGGGCTCACTGATTATTTCGATTGTGCGTGGGGACAGCATGATTATACCGAACGGATATACCGTTATCCATGCCGGCGATGAGATTGCCGCTGTGTGCGACGGCGGCAGCCAACAAGAATTAATGAAGGTTTTGGGAGCTAAAAGAAAAGTTTAACCTCGATTATGGAAAGAGCATAAAGAGCCCTGTTGGGGTAAACAGAGGGCTTCAATTCATAACAAAAGGCTTGGAACATTTAAAGTTCCAAGCTTTTTTTATAGTATAAATATGTTGCATTATTTTAACGATTTAATATGGACGAAGAGCACCGGCTGCAAATATTAACCTACAATTATTTTACCTTCCGGCAAAATAGAACCGACCGCGCGGTGGCCTCTGTGCAGTGTCAATGCAAGTCCAAGGGAAACAGGCCCCACGCGCCCGATAAACATCGTAAGCGTTACCGCAAGTTTGGAAATCCAGCTGAGTGTGGGGGTAACGCCAGCGGTTAAACCGACCGTGCCGAAACTGGAGGTTGCCTCAAATAAGGCGTCAATGCCGTTTACATGAGGGTCGGCAGTTAAAATGATACCGGTTGTTACGAGTACAGTCAATGCTGCAATGGTAAAAATTGAAAGCGCGCGGTAAACCGTGAATTTATCGAGCCGGCGATGAAAGATAGTCGTTTCTTCTTCACCGCGCATCACACTTAAAACGGTTGCAAGCAGCACCAAAAAAGTAGTCGTTTTAATACCGCCGCCGGTTCCTGCTGGTGAAGCACCGATAAACATCAGGACGACGGTAATGATTTTAGTAAAATCATGTTCTTTTGCGATATCGATGGTAGCAAATCCAGCGGTTCTCGGGCTGATCGACTGAAACAGGGATGCATTCAGTTTTGTGCCAAGGTTCATGCCGCGCAGGGTGTTGTCATTCTCACAGATGAAGAATAATATCGTTCCTAAAACAATTAAAATGGCAGACATACCCAAAGCAAGTGTGGAGTGAAAGTTTAAATGAACCGGTTTAAGCTTGTGAAAGCGTGTATGCAAGCGGGCGTAATAAATATCACTGATGACCACGAAGCCAATTCCGCCGATGACAATCAATCCTCCCACGACAAGACACACGAACGGGTCGCTGACATAGGGGATCAGCCCGCCGTTCTTCATCACGAACCCTAAGATGTCGAAACCGGCGTTGCAATAAGCGGAAATTGCTGTAAATACACCGACCCAGATGCCTCTAACACCAAATTGAGGAACGAAACGAATCATTAGTAACATTGCTCCCGTTAATTCACAGAAGAACGTAAAGGTTATAATAATTCTAACCAGACGGACAATATCCATTGTATCGCCGCTGGTGTTTTCGGTTGCAAGCTGTAAATCACGCAAACCGAGTTTACGGCGCAAAAGCAGCGAAAATCCGGTGGTCAGGGTAACAACACCCAGACCGCCAATCTGAATCAACACAAGAATAATAGCCTGTCCTAACACATTCCAATGCGTCCATGTGTCAAATATAACAAGGCCGGTAACGCAGGTCGCCGAGGTTGCGGTGAACAGCGAATCAATGAAGGCAGTCGGCAACCCGTTACGTGAACAAATTGGCAGCATAAGCAGAAACGTGCCAACCAAAATAACGATGACAAAGCTGACTACAATCAGTCTGACCGGTGGTATGTTTTTAAATCGTTTCTTTATCAGAAGTTGTTCTTCGCCCATTATAATCCCTCAATATCTAAGTATTTTGCTTACTGCTCCTGTTTTTTGCAGTGTTGCGGCAAGCGGAAGTCCGAGTGCGAAGCATACGACCAGTTCTCCTAAACCGACGGAAAGAGCTGCACTCCAAAAACCTGCCCAGACGAAACCACCGGGGGACAGAAGTGCAATTTCGAGTCCGACAATGGCCCCGTTAAACAATACAGGGGGCAGCGGAGCTAAAATGGGTATGCTTTTAATGCGAATATTTCGCACCATTCTCGTTGCAATTGCAGCCAAAAGAGTTGCCAATGTGCCGAAAACCATATCTGGTATGCCGTATCCGCTCCATAGGTTGGACAGCAGGCATCCAAGCGCCAGTCCGGGAACGGCCGCGGGTGTAAATACCGGAAGAATTGTGAGTGCTTCGGAAAAACGAAACTGAATGGGCCCGTAAGCCAAATTAATCGCCGCTGCGGCAAGGGTTAGCACGGTGTAAATAGCGGCAATGACGGCACCCTGCGCCAAGTATTGTACGCGATGAGACTCTGATTTCATGATGAAATCCTCCGTAGTTTTATTTAAGGTCAGGAGTTTGCGACTGACCATACCAATGGTTACACTAACATACTACAAAATTTAAATAAAATCAACTTGTTTCGTCCAATATAATTTACGTCAAAACTCTCGGAAAGGGGATTCACCGCCGCAGCAGAGAATCCCCTTTCCATAACATGGAATCATATATCAACCGGAGTCCGGATTACGTTTCGGTTTCGTCGGTCTCAGGCTGTTTTTCAATCAGTATTTTTGCGATTCGTCGGTCCTCAACTTTCTGGACGGTCAGTGTGAGGTTTTCAATGGTGACGCTTGGTTTTTCGTTTTGCTTTGGAATGCGCCCAAGCATTTCAACAACGAGGCCGGCAATCGTATCATAGTCACCCTCGGGCAGATCAACGCCAACCAGGTCGGAAATCTCATCAATGGAGGTGCCGCCGTCAACGGTAAATTTGTTGTCAGCCTCCTTATGTATTTCCTCTTCCTCATTGTCATATTCATCCTGTATATTTCCCACGATGGATTCAAGAAGATCTTCCATTGTAATAATACCTTCGGTACCACCGTACTCATCAACAACGACGGCAAACTGAATTCTGAACTCTGTCATTTCGGTAAAAAGCGAACTGCAACGCTTGCTCTCAGGCACAAAATATGCAAGGCGCATCAAATCGGTCATTTTAATATCCTGATTTACCTCATTACCGACATACTTGAGCAAATCCTTGACATAGATAACGCCAAGAACATTGTCAAAATCCTCGTGGTAAACAGGAATCCTCGAGTACCCCGTTGCTATGGAAAGATTCACCACATCCTGAATGCTTGCGTTGTCCTCAACCGCACGCACTTCTATGCGGTGGGTCATGATTTCACTGGCAGTGATGTCATTGAAATCGAAAATATTCGAGATCATATCTTTGGCGGTTTCGCCAAAAACGCCCTTCTCTTCTCCGGCATCGACCATCATGAGGATTTCTTCCTCCGTCACGGTGTCTTCGGAGGAGTTCGGATCAAAACCCAACATTTTTAAAACGACATTGGTAGAGAAAGTCAAAAAGGAAATAAATGGTTTAAATATGGCGGAGGTTGCGTTTAAAACACCGATAAATTTAAATGAAAGCTCTTCAGCACGTTGCATGGCAATCTTTTTCGGCACCAGCTCGCCAAATACGAGTGAAAAGTAAGACAATAGCAAGGTGATGATTACGGTAGACGCGCCGTAGCGAAGGTTTTGGGAAAAGGGCAGAAAGGAAAGAGCCTGCGCCAATTTTCCGGCAAAACTCTGAGAAGCTGATGCGGAAGTTAAAAATCCGCTCAGTGTAATGCCAACCTGTATGGTTGCAAGGAAACGGCTTGAATTTGAAGTCAGCTTTAAAACCTTGACGGCCCTCTTGTTGCCGTCTTCAGCCATCTTCTTGATTTTGTTGTCGTTCAGTGTAATAATTGCGATTTCACTCGCGGCGAAAAACGCGTTGACTAAAACCAAAGCGATTAATAGCGCAATGGAAAAAAATGAATTGGGTTCGCTCTGCACAGTTGTAACAGGCAGCGCGCTCAGCATATGAAAAAATGAGCCATCAGGTTCGGGAGGCATTTGGTTTTCCCCTTTCGGAATCAAAATAGATTACTATTATTGTATATTATTATCTATATAGCTGTCAATCAGCTTATGTCGTATCTGCGCTTTTATGCGCGTGAGCAAGGCGGCGGCTTAGTGACATGGCAGGACCAAGCTGCCGCACAGCGTGTTATCACAGCCAAAACGGTCAAATTCAGAACAAATTTTTAAATCAAATAAACAAACTGTAAATAATCCTCCATTTTGTGCAAATTGCCTTTACAACGCTTGTAAAAGATGATAAAATTTAGATTGGTACAACCTAAGTCGTGCTGTACCGGAAGAAATAGATTATCCTTAAAGGAGGAAAATAATTATATG
>DDHX01000041.1 GCA_002338255.1 Ruminococcaceae bacterium UBA1865
AAGCTTCTCAACACAACCGACTCGTCAGGCGACGCTCAGATCGGTCAAAAGAATTCTTTCCTGTATCGCGGGTACTATTACGATTACGAGACTGGATTGTACTATCTCAACAGTAGGTATTATGATCCGCAGACCGGGCGTATGATAAATGCAGACAGCCTTGACACCTTAACCGCAAGTCCGACTTCTGCAACTGACAAAAATCTTTTTAGTTATTGTGATAATGATCCCGTCAATCGTGCAGATGATGAAGGTGGATTTTGGCATCTAATTGCAGGTGCTGCTATCGGAGCACTTATAGGTGGAGTAAGTCAGATTATTTCCAATAAGGTTACAGGTAAAAGCTGGGATGACGGACTGTGGATAGCGGTGGGAACGGGCGCTCTTAGTGGAGCGTTGGCAGCATCGGGTGTTGGTCTGGTAGGAATCATTGCAGGAAATGCAGCAATTTCAATGGCAGGGAATGCTGTCAATCAAATTGCAAGCAACAAAGGCTTATCTAATTTTAACACTGCAGATATGGTCCTTGATGGAGTAGTCGGCGGCGCTTCCGGTGCGCTTGGTGGCGCTGGAAAAGGTTCAAAAAATTTAATGAATCTAGGAAAGCAAACAGTAAAACGAACGGTTAATACTTTAGAACATCGTGGCGTAAAAGCTGCTGTTAAAAACTTACCTAAAGTTGCCAGTTATTACGCGAAAAGCTCGAATTATTTTTATACAGATCTAAGAGCGAGCTTTAAGAAAGATCTTATCATGTCGTCGATGAGCTCCATATCAACTTCTGACAAAGTAAAGCAACAATATCAATCTATGCTAGGATGGTAATTATGTTAGGCGATATACTTGTAATGCCACTTGTTTTCTTATTGGCTTTTTTTCTGCTTCGTTGGTTATACGTAAGTATAATCCACTATCAACTAAATAACAGCGCAAGAAAGAAAAGAAAAAAAGATCAAACATTCAAAGAGTGGCTATTATATAGTCGTTATAGAAATGAAATTCCCCAATTTCTAATTAATCTTTATTTTACATTTATTATTTTAAATTTTGTAATTTTTATTTTGGCTATATTGTTTTATTCTCTCAATAACGCTGATTTTGTTCACCTCGCTTTCATAACAATGGTTTGTATTGATTATGGTATAACATTTATTTTAGACATCTGTTTTTATGGGAGACGTAAGAACGGTCAAACTTATTACAAAGTTGAAAGGTGGGTAAAAAAGAGGAAGAAAAAATAGTTCCAATCGAGCTTATTATATTAGCAAATAGACTCAATGTGTCTTACATTGAGTCTATTTGCTCAGTATCTAAAATAAAATTATGGAGTTGAATCAGCATGCTAAAAGCTCAAAACTGGTCATACATAGTAGACAATAAGTCATATCAGATTTCGTTTATTCCTAACCAGTGGTCAGGAAAACACAAGCTAACTGTAAACGGAGAAGAAATCAAATTAGATCGTAAACCTTTCCAAAGTTTTACCGGATTGGATCAACCGATAAACCTTGGTGGCAAAGAAGCTCGATTCGTCTTAATTGGAAGTAAGGCAGATATTGCAATTGACGGAAAATATCTAATCAGCAAAAAAGTATATATACCATTAAAAAGCATTCCTAGATGGGTCTGGATTTTTGTTGTAGCATGTGCACTGATTCCTATAGTTGCGCTTGGTGGTGCAATACCGGCTCTTTTAGGAGTCGCAGGAGCAATAGCTATCCTAAGAGTAGCAATATTACCTAAACTAAAATCAGGCATAAAATTGTTGATTTACTTTTGTATAACAATTGTCGATTGGGTGATATTTATCGCTTTTACAGCATTACTGTCTTAATGAAATCCTAGTGTTTTTCCGACGATAGCATTGTCAGTGATGGCACAAGGGGTGGCTTTTCATATAACGAGGCTTACCGACCAATGCTCAAGGTGATGTCACCGGCATTGTTGATAGTGATACCAATAGTATTAGAAGTAAGGATATTCCCTTTGGAGATTAATCCAGCGGAAATATTTTTACTTGCAAAGTTAATTTCATGATGATATAATTACGCTGTCTTGTGAGATTGCTACTCTGATTGTTAGGGGATGCAATGTCTCGAAACTCAAACACTCAGCAGCTTTGATTTAGTATGGCTGCCAAATATAGAACAACTCTCCAGTGGCACGTATTTGGCACATAACAGGCCACGAACCCGCATGAATGCTGAATTCCTCTTTGACTGGGGGTCAAGAGGCCGTGAGTTCAAGTCTCGCCACTCGGACCAAAAAATACCGCATTAGACAGCCATTAAACGGCTATTTGATGCGGTTTTTCTTATGCCCTGTTTTAGCCTTAATGATCGCTAATAATGGCGTTTCACTGATGCGTTGGCACGTATTTGTCACGTGTTTATGATAGTTTTTCGATCGCTTTTGATAAGGTTTCGGTCGATTGTTTTATGTAGCTTTCTACATCTACCGCATAATCTGTGTGCCCCATCAATTTCTCAATATCTTCCGGGCGGGCATTGGATGCTGCCATCCTTGTTGCAAATGTTCTGCGTGTTGCATGCGGCGTGAGAGCACTCACTCCAATCTGTTTGAGTGCAGGGGCAAAACATTTTTCTCGGAAATACTTCACTGGATAAGCAGTCCCATCAGATCGGCAGAAAATTGTGTCGCCACCTTTCCCCATCCACTCATCGAGTATCGGTTGTATCTTGCTATGTATTGGTACAACCCGATTCTTACCCGCATCCGTCTTGATGCCACCTGTGAGAGCACACACTCCATCTACATTGTGGACACTCATTTTATTTAAAGTTAAAAATTCGGTTATCCGTAATCCAGTGTAGCACATAAAAAGGATGCAATCTGCAAACGGTACTTTGCCCACAGCATTCTCAATTTTTTTGAGTTCCAAGTCACTGAAACAGTCTTTCACTCCACCGGACTTTTTAGGCAAGATTAAAAATTCCGCATAGTTTTTATTTACAATATCATTTTCCATTGCGTATTTGTAGAGCAGACCGAGCAGAATCTTTATTTTTGAGAGTGAGGAATATGACATCGGGTCGAGTGTTTGTAGCTTTTCTTCTTTTACAACTTGATTCCCGTCTTTGTCCAGCTTCGGACGTTCAACCTGTAACTCCTCAATTATGCTCTGCATCTGTGCGGTTCGCAATTCTCGAAACTTTATATGATATATATCTGTTAGCTTAGCCCATGCTGCATTGTAACAGTCACAAAGCTGGTGTGACTTGTCTTTGTATCCCAGTGGCTGCCACTCGTCTCGCAATTCCTTTACCGTTATATTTAATTTGGTAGTAGGATTGAGCCTGTATTCCTCAAGTGCGGATTTGGCTTCCGCTGCCGTTTCATAGTTCCCTATTACTTGTCGCTTGTTATTTTTATCTACTTGTGTTCGGGCAACCCATGGGGCAACTTTGACATCGCTCCGTTTGTAAATCGTGCCAGCTCCATTTTCACGCCTTATTCGTTTCCGCTGCGTTACGATTTGCTTTGCACCACATTGAGGGCAAAAAATACAATCATCACTTATTTCTTTCCTACATTTTTTACATTNNATTTCATAATTTCCTCCTAAAAAACCCACATGTTACATGAAGTAGCGTGTGGGTTTTGTTTTATTCATCTTGTTTTGCGGTCAGAGCCGCCAAAACTTTTTTTGTCGTTAGAATATCCTCTTTGCTCAAGTCTTTAAAAGTATAAATAAGAGACTTTATCTCAGGCCGACTTTGTAACAGTTCAATCAGCGCCCATGTTTCTGCGTCGATGGGATCGACTTTATTTACCCCGGAGACAACCTGTAAATCGCGATCCATTTGAGCATCGAACCCCATCAGCCATGCTTCGGATACATCGAGAGCGTTTGCGATAATCTCTGTTCGTTCTTGTCCGGGTTCATATTTCCCACTTGTATATTGACTTACAGTCGCTTTACTGATACCTGTTTTTCGGCATAAATCACTTTGTGTCATCTTCCGGATTTCGAGTGCCAATTTTATTCGATCGGCACATGATTCTCTAAACATTTTATCTCCCTCCGCTATTTTTATTGATCAGACTGATGCAGTGCATATATCATACTATATATGTTTGCAAAATACAACCATAAATTAATTATAAATGATAAAAGTTTGCATATTCCAATGAATTCCATTGACATATATTACTGGGTAGGATACCATTATCGTTGGTTTCTAATCTACAAACTATTGAAGAGAAGGGAGAATGATCGGAATAACTATCATATACAACTATTCAAAACTCAAAGGACTAATTAAAGAAAGAGGTTTCACACAAAAAGACGTTGCTGTGGCAACAATACTGAACTTATCCTCGTTTAATCAGAAGCTTTGCGGAAAACACGGATTCACACAAAATGAAATTCACAGGATTTGCAGATTCCTAAATATCAGTACAAACGATGTAGGAATCTATTTTTTTGCCCACTAAGTTTGTAAAACACAATTCATTACTTGAAGACTATAGTCAATTAAAAGGAGTAAATCCATGAATGAACAAGAGGTTCGGGCGATTCGAAACATTACCCCGAAAGACGCGTCACTCTTTCTGAACGGAAACCCATGCCCGCAGAGGATTCGAATTTGGGCGCAAGAAAAAACGTGTCCATTTTGTTGGGCTACCAAAAAAGCATCTCGCCACACATATATCATAAGTGTCGAAATGCTGATCAAGTACAGGAAGGGGGATTTGCTATGCGTATCAGTTTAAAATTCATCGTGTCTTATGGAGTACGCTCTTGCCTTACATTGGAGACAGAATGAGCCACGGTAAGTGTAGTAACTATCGCAGCCAGCCGCAAGAAGATAGAAAGTGGAAAGGCGTAAATCGGAACATCTATATTCCCAAGGGCAACGCAAATAAAAAGGAGGCAGACACAGAATCACATTTTAAAGCCATGTACACCGCAATCGAGGAAAGTAATGCCGGTTATCACTTTGACTGGGATGAAGCGCACATGAAAGGTAAAATCGTCGGATGCTTATTTAGATTGGAGGAATGGTCAATGAACGGAAACACTGGCTTTTCAACTCAAGCTGCATATTTTGTTTCGGCTGATAATATCAGAAAAGGCAAGTTTAAACTTCCTAAGGATAAGTTTTTAAGTAATGGTGCGGTGTCATATTCTGAACCCGACGATTTTCAGGAGACTCCATCATCGGATGATGATTTGCCTTTTTAAGGTGTCAGTATGACGCCATTTGAAGTAAATGACGCGCTAAAATCAATGGTCGTGCTGGTGGATACTCGAGAGCAGGATACACCAGCGCTCCATTTGCGCTTAAAAAGGATGGGATGCCCATATGAAAGAAAAAAGCTTTCCTTCGGCGACTATTCAGCAAAATGCAGGGTTTCCGAAGATGAGTGGCTCGATATATCCGACAAAGTAACTGTCGAACGCAAAATGAGCTTTGATGAGCTTTGTAATTGTTATTGTAAAGGCCGGGAACGGTTTGTAAAGGAATTTGAGCGAGCGAAAGAAGCTGGTGCGAAGATTTATCTCATGATTGAAAACGCGTCATGGGAGAAAGCGTACAGTGGTGCTTATCGAAGTAAGATGGAAGCTAAAGCACTGGTGGCAAGCTTGACGGCTTGGCAGGTTCGGTACAACTGTCAAATAATATTCTGTGACCCGGCCACAAGCGGNNATATGGTTTTATAAAGTTGCACCGGGGTTTATTAAAATGGGAATGGTACGATGATGCGAATACCAAGTCTGTTTTTATTCACCTGCTTCTGACGGTTAGCATTGAAGATAGCGAATGGCATGGACATGGCTCTTGGCGGATCAATTGGCTGGTTTTTAGGAGGTGTTGATGGTTTTATGTATGCACTGATCGCGTTTATTGTCATTGATTATTTGACCGGCATTATGGTGGCAGTACTTGAAAAGAAGCTGTCAAGCGAGGTGGGATTCCGGGGTATATTCAAGAAAGTACTGATTTTCGCTTTGGTAGGCGTCGCAAACATTGTGGATGTGTATCTTATTAAAAACGGTAGTGCAATACGCACCGCCGTTATTTTTTTCTACCTGTCAAATGAGGGAATCAGCGTTTTGGAGAATACAGGAAAAGTCGGACTGCCTATTCCGGAAAAGCTGAGGACAATGTTGGAGCAGCTTAATAACGACGATCAATAATAAAAAACACGGAGGTAAGTTATGTCAAAAAACAATATCGAGTTTGTGGAATTTTGTCATCAGGCTCTTGCGGCAGGTACTGGATATGTGTATGGTACTCTCGGGCAGATTTGCACCAAGGACTTACTCGACCAGTGTGCGATCCGATACCCTGCAGATAATCTGGCGGGGGGTGCAATGCGAACACTGGGGAACAAATGGATTGGCCACCATGTGACGGATTGTATCGGACTTTTAAAATACTACGTTATGTCAGACGGCTACGGTCAAAACCCGCATTACACAAGTCAGTACGATCAGAGCGCAAACGGCGCTTTCAACAGTGCAAAAGTAAAAGGGTTAATCAATATAATCCCTGATATTCCCGGAATATGCTTGCACATGGACGGTCATTTTGGCGTATACATTGGAAACGGTGAGGTAATCGAAGCGCGAGGGACATTGTATGGGGTTGTTAAAACGAAGCTCAAGGAAAGGCCGTGGACACATTGGTTTAGGACTCCTTGGATTGAGTATGTTACAAAACCAACCTTTCAATGCGATACCACAATAGACATAACCCTTGCGCTCGGACAAGCCTATCAGTTTAAAGTCACGAGTAGAGACGTACCGAATGTTTCCGTAGGTACACCTGGAGTGGTCACGCTCCTCCCCCGATATAAGGAGGGAAGTGATAACTATTTCTATCTTGTTGGCATTGGCAGAGCGCAATCTGGTACAGGAATCTTTGTCAACAATATAAAACAGTTTGTGGTTCATATAAAATAAAAGATTAATAATTATACCTATAGCTCTTCTAATGCCCACAGGCTACAGACCGCCCGATCCAAAAAGACTAATATTGGACTGGATTTCGGTTACGACAATTTTGGTAATGCAGATCTGACTTATATGGGAACGATCACTGATGACGGTGGTCTATCTTTAGATAACCCCTATCTGCAATCTGAGCAGGAATACGATGCCAAGGGGAATTATATTATGTCCAGTTCAGATCAGCGCGGAAAAACAACGAACTACGACATTAACCCCACAACAGGACTGACTAATTCTGTCACTGACCCGAAACACAACAAGACAGAATACACTTATAATACGCAAAATAATCTATTAGCCAAGGTTAGGGCGCTGAGCAGCGCAGGGTATGTTGAAAATACATACGGTTATGACGATGCCGGACAGCTGAACAAAATTACGCACAATGGGTTCGACTACACCTTTGTGCGGGATGGGTTTGGCAATACAACTGACGTCAATGTTGGTACACAGAGTCCGGTTAATTTGATAAAAAATGTTTTTGATGCAAATAACGGCAATCTAAAAACTTCAACTTACGGAAATGGATTTTCATTGAACTACGAATACGATTCGTATGGCCGAGTGATAACCACCAAAAAAGGTCAAGCTGTTGCTTACCAGTATCTTTATGATGCGCGCGGCAATCTTGCAAAAGTCACTGAGGATCCGGCGGGAACGCAAAAAATCACCAATTTCTCTTATGACGTCGGTGACCGCTTAATTAAGCAGGCCTCATCTGATGGCGGTGCGATTCAATACTCCTACGACAACATGGATCGCGTGACAACCCCAACCTATACTTTTGCCGGACAGACGAAGAAAACCACTTTTGAATATGGCGCGGATAATCAAAAAGCCAAAACTACCTTAGCAACAAACGGTACGATCACCCGCACATATGATAAGCTAAACCGGGAGTACATTACTGATATTAATGCAACAGCCGGTCAGGAGCCAACTCTGCGTACCCAGCGCAGTTATATAAGTGACCCAAGTAGCAAAAAGACCACAACATTGGTTGATACCTATACCAACTACAATCATGGTGGCCCTTCCGATATTGCCCTGTCCCGATATCAGTATACCTACGACAACAACGGGAATATTGACAAAGTGACGGATAAAGATGGGAATATCACAAAATATACCTATGACGGTTTAAACCAGCTTATCCGCGTAGATGACCAGAATGCTGGCGTCAGCACCACGTATAGTTATGACGCAGGCGGAAATATAACCGGTACGGAACAGCACGATTATACTGTTGACGATTTGGGCAGCGGATATAACGCAAACGACTATATATACGGAGATGGTAATTGGAAAGACCTACTGACAAGCTACAATTACCAAGATATTACCTACGACGCAATCGGCAATCCGCTTCTTTACCGAGAGGGCAGCGATGGCCATCAGATGCAATTTACATGGGAAGGCCACCAGCTAAAAACAGCAGTTGCAAATGGTAAAAACCTGAGCTATACTTACAACGATGACGGGATTCGCACGAGCAAAACCGTTGACGGCGTCGCTACAAACTATTTCCTTGATGGCAGTACTGTTATTGCACAGCAAACCGGAAACAATGACGCCATGTGGTTTATGTATGACAGCGACGGCACTCGGGTAGGCTTCACTTACAACGGAACCGCCTATTACTACACGAAAAACGCACAGGGTGATGTAACTGGCATTGTTAATGGCAATAACACCATGGTTGTGGAATACACCTATGACGCGTGGGGC
>DDHX01000005.1 GCA_002338255.1 Ruminococcaceae bacterium UBA1865
TTTTTCATAAAGTGTTTTCGGAATACCTGATACCAGATCAAACAGGGCAAGGGCGCCAATAATCATCGCCACACAGCCCGAGACACCAAGGATGCTTACAGCAATTCTGAATTTATTGCGCATAGCGTTCCTCGCAATCAGTTTTTGGCTGAATTTCATATGCTTCCAGACATAAGGAAAACGTTCCAGAAAAATATGGGACCCTCTCTTCGGCGTTTTGGCCCGCAGTAAATCAGCCGGCGTTTCATTTTGAAGCTTCAGGCACGAAAGGAAAGAGATTCCCGCGGTAAAAGTTATTATAATAGAAGCACCGAAAAGGAACTTTGGAATGTTTACAACCATAGTCTCAGCGGGAAAAGTCATCAGGTTTTTGATTTTCGAAAGCAACAGCCTGCCAATCACGTTCGGCCCAAATATGATTCCCACGAAGATTCCCAGCATGCCGACAAAAATGCCATATGAGGTATAATGCCATAAAATGCTTTTTCTGCTGTAACCAAGGGCTTTCAATATCCCGATCTGGTTGCGCTGGTCTTCTGTCAGCCGCATCATTGTGCTAAAAGTAATCAAGGCGGTAACCAGAAAGAACATAAACGGAAACACCGTGGCAAGCGACTGGAATTGGATGACCTTGGCATTTGCAAAATTAACGCCGCGGTTATCGGTTTGAACCATTACAAAGTTGAGCTTTCTTCCAAATATGGAGTCCATCTGGCTCTGTATTGCCACAGCGTCCGCTCCCTTAGCAAGCTGAACTTCAACCTGGTTGTAGGGTTTCAATCCTCCGTAAGCAGAGGCAATTCGATCCTCATCAATCGCGATAAATCCGTATCTTTTCGGGTCTGGCATCATGGAAGCAGTGTCTTTAGTTGCGTATATGTTTTCGCTGCTGAGGGCGAGTGCTTCAATGGTTGTGTCTATTCTTTTATCGTTTACCTCTATGGTAAGGGTATCCCCAACAGAAAGATGATTGGCCTGAGCAAAGGAACGGTCAAGGATTGAGCCACGCTTACTGAGCTTTTTTCCAGCCATTATCACTGACGTGTCAAGCGTATTTCCCGACGGAACTGCATATACCCGTAATGTAGGCTTTCCGTCAATACGGGCAGTAGCATTATTTACTGTGAAACGCTTTTCTGCCTTCTGTACGCCTTTTATATTTCGGACTCTCCATATGTTCAGTTCGGATGGATTTGAAGCCGCTACCCAGAAATCTGAAATATTGGTATCTCTATAAAAACTCTGGGAGTGGGCGTCAATTGTTGTCCATATGGTGTCCAGTCCAACCGACATACCGACGGCTAATGTTGCCATGATAAAAATTGACAGAAACTGCGACCGGTTTTTTTTCATATCCTGGATGGATTTTTTAATGAGTGCGCCCTTTACCATACAATTTCCTCCACCGGCCGCGGATGCTCGGTATGCTGGATTTCGCTTATCTGCCCATCCCGCATATGAATGACGGTATCTGCCATTTCGGCAATTGGAGCATTATGAGTGACCACAACCACCGTTTTTCCCATATCTCGAGCTATGTCGCGAATCAGCTTCAATACAATGCGCCCGGTACCGGAATCCAGGGCACCAGTAGGTTCGTCGCAAAGCAGAATCTGAGGATTCTTTGCCAATGCTCGGGCGATGGATACTCGCTGCTGCTCGCCACCGGACATTTGACCGGGAAAATTATTCTTTCTTTCTCCCAGACCCACCCGCTCCAGCATTTCCGCTGCATCCAACGGATTTTTGCAGATTTCTTCTGCAAGCTGTACATTTTCTAATGCTGTCAGGTTGGGAACCAGATTATAAAACTGAAACACAAATCCGATTTTATCTCTACGGTACGTAGTCAATTCCCTTGCTCCGAGCTTTGATATCTCTTCGCCGTTTACCGTGATTACTCCTTTCGTCGGCGAATCCATGCCGCCCAACATATTCAGTACGGTTGTTTTTCCCGCTCCGCTTTGTCCGAGTACAACATTAAACGATTTATCTTCAAGAGAAAAGCTGACTTCCTTTACGGCCTTTATGATACTGTCTCCTACAATATATTCCCGTTCCACTCCTTCAAATTGAATAAGACTCATCCCAGACCCCCCTCATAGAGATATAGGTCATTTGAAAACTTGGTTCCTTTTCACTTAATATCGGAATTGGTCTTGATGCTTGTTTAAAAAATAAATTTTCCAAATATAAATTCTCCTTTCATTTCCATTTCATTTGTATTATAATCAAAAGCAATAAAAAAGAGAGTAACATAGGTTACTCTTTACAAAGAAGATGATAAAATTATGGAAGACCTGATTCCAATGCTTGCATCGACCAGCCTGTTCCGGTGTTTTTCAACCGAAGAATTATCGATGCTTTTTGAAAAAGAGCATTACCGTGTCAAGCAATACGCCAAAAACGCTGTGATACACTTTCAAAACGAAAAGTGTGTCAGTCTTGACATTGTTTTACGTGGGACAGTTTTGGTTCAAAAAATCGATTCAAACGGGGATATGCTCACTCTTTGCAGTTTTATGGCCGGAGATTCCATAGGCGAAAACCTTCTTTTTTCACATAACAATCCGTATCCCATGACAATGACAGCAAAATATGATACGGATATCCTACATGCGGACAAAGAGTTAATTCTATCACTGTGCCAAAGCAACAGCGGATTTCTGGAGAACTTTCTCCAGTCGATTTCCGACAAAACACTGATTTTGGCAGGAAAAATTAAACTTCTTTCTATGAAAACAATCCGCCAGTGCATGATTGAATTTTTACTTTATGAATGCCGAATTCAGAAAAATACAACGATACGATTGGAAGTATCCAAAAAAGAGCTTGCAGAAAAGTTGGGGGTTCAAAGACCATCCCTATCCCGCGAACTGAAGAAAATGCGCAATGAAAACCTGATTGTCTATGATTCCAAAAGCATAACAATCATCGATATGGAAACGCTGAAAAGGCTTCACACCGAGTGATAAATAAAAAAACCGATAATAAAGGAGTGACACGCTTCATGGAGAAATGTGAAGTATGCGAGGCACAATGCTTACATAAGCTCTGCATGCACAAAGTACCGATTTTTTCATCCTTAAATCAGGATGAAATGACCCATATTGTTTCTATTATCCGCCACAAAAAATATCGAAAGGAAGAAACGCTTCTTTCAGAGGGAGATAGAGCGGACGCTCTTGTGATTGTCAGCGAGGGAAGTGCCAAGGCTTTTAAAATTACGCCGGACGGCCGGGAACAGATTCTGTATGTATTTTCTGAAGGAGACTTTTTCGGAGAGCGCAATCTTTTTGAAAGGCAGGTATCCACCTACACCGTGGAAGCGCTGGAACCGGTCAGGACATGTTCTTTTACAAAGGAAAGTTTCTATGAGCTACTTCACGCATATCCGGAGATTGCAATAAAAATTATTGAAGAACTGGAAAAGCGGATTTCTCACATGGAAAGCGCCCTGCAAAGCATGGGGGTGCGCAGTATAGACGACCGTGTCAGCGCACTGCTCCTTGATTTTGCCGAAAAATATGGAACTTCCGTGCCGGACGGCACACTAATCCGTCTACCGCTGAGCCGTGAGGGTATGGCCAATTACCTGGGAGTCGCGCGTGAAACAGTAAGCCGAAAACTTGGTCTATTGGAAAACGAAGGAATCATCCGCTCGAACGGAAACAAAAGCATCCTGCTGCTGAATCGCGATATGCTTGAGTCATCGGCTGGAAAATCTGTGGATATTTAATTTACCAACAAGGCATAAAAATTTGATTGCAATCACAGAAATACCTCCCACAGCCTGTTACAATGATGATGAAATCAGAAACAGACTGCGGGAGGTATTCTATTGAAAGACAAAATTCTAGATTTAAATAAGACCGTATATGAATTATGCAGCGGTGATTCGGGAATCACTAAATTATTGGAAGCAGTTGGGTTTCGGGATATCACAAAGCCCGGAATGCTCGCAACAGCGGGCAGGTTCATGACCATTCCAAAAGGTGCAAAAATGAAGAATTTCAACCTTGAAACCATAAAGCAGACTTTTGCGGAACACGGCTACAAAATTAAGGAGGAATCCACATGAGTGAGGAAATCAATAACAGGGAATATCGCCAGAAAGTTCTGAAAGAATTGATCACACAACTGCACGACGGCAAAAGTGTTGAAGAGGTCAAGGGGCAATTTGCCGCCGTGTTCGGCGGAGTATCCGCAGAGGAAATTGCNNAAATTGCGCAGGCGGAACAGGCTCTTGTCACGAACGGCCTGCCGGTTTCTGAAATCCAGCGCCTTTGCGATGTGCACGCGGCTGTGTTCAAAGGCTCTATCGAGGAAATTCATCAGCCGTCCGACCCGTCGGAGATTCTCGGACATCCGGTCAACACCCTCAAACGTGAAAACAGGGCCATTGAAAAATTGATCGCAGAGATTCGCGAAGAGATCGCCCAATCGTCCGGCGGCAAAGATGTGGAAACCGCTCTCGGGCGGCTGACCGAAATCGACCGCCATTATCTGAAAAAAGAAAACCTTCTCTTCCCCTATTTGGAACAGTATGGCATTACCGCCCCGCCAAAAGTAATGTGGGGCGTGGACGACGAAATTCGCGCGCAGCTCAAAGAAATAAAAGCGCGGATTAAAACAACCGATCCCTCGCAGTTAAAAAGACCAATTGAGGAACTGATTGCAAAAATCAGTGAGATGATTTTTAAAGAAGAGAACATCATGCTTCCAATGCTGCTTGAAAACCTGACACAGGACGAGTGGAAGCGCATTGCCGAGGAAAGCGGTGAACTTGGCTATTGCTTGATTGACCGCGTGCCTGACTGGTCACCGGCCGCGAAAAAAGAAAACGAAACCGTGCAACAGGAAAAATCTGCACCGGGTGTCATTACCCTGCCGACCGGAGTGCTGAAAGCCGAAGAGCTTGTGCGAATGCTCAATACCCTGCCCATCGATATTACCTTTGTGGACAAGGATGACACCGTAAAATATTTTTCGCAGGGATCAGAACGCGTCTTTCCCCGTACAAAAGCGATTATCGGTAGAAAGGTTTCCAATTGCCATCCCCCGGCAAGCGTGCACATCGTAGAAAAGCTCATAGAGGATTTCAAAACCGGACGGAAGGAGAGCGAAGATTTCTGGATTGACATGGGCGAAAAATACATCCTCATCCGGTATTTTGCCGTGCGCAGTGAAAAGGGCGAGTATCTTGGAGTGCTGGAAGTGACCCAGAATATCCGGCCTATCCAAGAGATCAAAGGTGAAAAGCGCCTGGTTTCAGAGTAACACAAGAATTTTTTTTAAAGGTGGTTTACAGTATGGAGACACATTATTTGAAAAACATTGAATTTAAAAGCGAATTGGAGTTACCCGCGCTGGTTGAATACCAGCAGGGACAGGTTGTGAGCCGGACTCTTGCGCAGAACAAAGCCGTGAGCATCACCCTGTTCGCATTTGATGAAAACGAAGAGATCAGTTCGCACTCATCGGATGGCGACGCAATGGTGACCGTCCTTGAAGGAACGGCGCATATTACCGTTGGGGGTCAGGAATTTTCACTAGCCGAAGGGAAAACCATTGTGATGCCGGCGGGAATTCCGCACGCTGTTGCGGCGGACGGGAGATTCAAGATGCTGCTTACGGTTGTATTTCCTCAGTAATAAACATGTTTTTACATCAATTATTTGTTACAGTTTGAAAGGATGATAATCTTATGAAAGCAAAACTTGACAGAAGCGGCTGTATTTCCTGCGGACTCTGCGCGGAAACGTGCCCGGAGGTTTTCCGGATAGCCGACGACGGGGTGGCGGAAGTTCATCAGGAAAATATTCCGAAAGAGTCAGAGGATAAAGCCGTGGAAGCACAGGACGGATGCCCCGTTTCGGTAATCACAGTCGAATAGAGACAGTTTAGTTAAGTAAAAAAAGCGGCGGCCTGCATGAAATCGGTTGCCGCTTTATTTTGTTTTTAAACGGCGTCATCGCGATTAGCTTGAATGATACGAGCAACGCAAAAATGGGAAATATTTTCTCTGCTGTTGCAGATGCAACAGCGGTTTCATTGCGAACACAATATAATATTGTCATAATATTTAGTACTGAATTGTCACCGTTATCAACGATGAAGGAGGACAGAATGATGAGTAACCTGGATATGTTAAAAAATCAGCATGGTGAAGTTCTGACAATGATTGGAAATATTGACACTCTTATTATAACCGGACCTGAAGAGAAGGCAAATGAGATTGCTTACAATATCAACGCCTTGTCGGGAAAATTAAAAATGCATCTGATGTCGGAGGATCAATTCCTATACCCTGCGCTCATGCAAAGTAAGAATCAGGCAGTAAGGAATACATCACAAAATTTCAATGACGAGATGGGCAATCTTCTTGCGGGCTTGTTCAGTTCGTTTGTTCAACAATATAACACACCTTTTAAAATTCTCCAAAGAAAAGACTATTTTACTGCGGACAGCGGAAAAATCTTCAGCCAAATTGAGGAAAGAATCCATCGGGAAGACATAAAACTCTACCCATTGGTGGAAGATTGAAGATTAGAGTGTGAGGTAAAAAAATGAATCCATACGATGAACTTGATCTGAAGCTGAAAAAAGCGGGAATTAGCGAAATGCTTCAGAGTGTATCCGAGACGATTGAATCAAATGGCAACCCCGACGAAACTAAATTGCTAAATGCGCTTTTACACCCTGAAAAAGAACCTCTCATCATAAAAAGCGGAACATGCGGAAGTTGCGTCGACGGTAAAGGCGCGTGCGAAGCTGCATGCCTTTTTGACGCGATCAAGCGCGATAAAAATAACAACGTCGTGATAACCGGTAATTGTACAGGTTGCGGCGAATGCGTCAACGTTTGCCCAGAGCATGCGCTCTCCGGACGCAAGGATTCACTTGCTGTACTTAATTTGCTTAAAGATAAAAAGTCACCGGTTTACGCCATGATTGCGCCTGCTTTTTCGGGGCAATTCAGTGCGGATGTAACATCCGGCAAGCTGAGAAGCGCTTTTAAATACATGGGGTTTTACGGAATGGTTGAGGTGGCTCTGTTCGCCGATATTCTCACTTTGAAAGAAGCTCTCGAATTTGACCGTGAAATTCAAAATGATCAGGACTTCCTGCATACAAGCTGCTGCTGCCCGTTATGGATTGCCCTCATTCGGAAATCCTACCAGACGATGATTCCCCACGTGCCGCCGTCTGTTTCTCCAATGGTGGCCTGCGGCCGCTCTATTAAAAAAATTCACCCGGAAGCAAAAACTGTATTCATCGGCCCTTGTCTGGCAAAAAAGGCGGAAGCTCACGAACCGGATATCGCAGACTCTGTGGATTATGTTCTGACCTTTGAGGAGGTTTCGGAGCTTTTTACACTGATGGACATTCATCCCGGAAAATTTGAGGAAGACCAAAGCGACCATTCTTCTAGAGCGGGGCGCATTTACGCAAGGGCATCGGGTGTCAGCGAAGCAGTGCAGGCGACGCTTGACCGGCTGCGGCCGGACAGAAAAATACCGCTGAAAGCCCGGCAGGCAGATGGTGTTGTTGACTGCAAAAAGCTTCTGAAAGACATTGCGGACGGAAACATTCACGCGAATTTTATCGAAGGAATGGGATGCCGCGGCGGCTGCGTGGGCGGACCGAAGTCTCTAATCGACAAAGACGCCGCCCGCGAGGCGGTAAACCGCTATGGAGACGAAACCGACATCAAAACGCCGGCCGACAACCCGTATGTTTTGGAGTTACTTCATACGCTGGGCTATGAAACGGTGGAAAGCCTGCTTGACCGGGATAATAATTTCACTAGAATTCTATAAACAAATTTTTACAACTGTTTATTTTCACTGAACTATGCTATGCTAAATACAAGCGACCACCTCCTATTGTAGGATAAATCTTACAGCAGGAGGTGGTCGCTTGGTATATACGCACATAAGTGGTACTGGACACTCTGCCCGTATTGTGATGAAAAACTAAGGTCACTGAAGAGCTGTAACCCAACAGTGACCTAAAAGTGCTTCCTATTTTATTTTATCTCTGTAAAGCGTCATGATAGCGGGGAACTTGTTTTCAAGAACTAATCCGTGTCCAGGCGCAATCATTTGAATCGGCAAATTCACCAAGTCTAAAACAATCTCTTTTTCTGCTTTCGAAGCAGGTTCAAATACTTTATCGTAATAGCGTTCTGCCGCATCCAGAAGCGTGTCCTCCGGGTAATCATGGTCTACTGGAGGTTCCGCAGCCGCATACTGCCCAAACAGATCGTTGGGAAAAAGGATGTTGTTGGTGTTCCAGAAAGTAACCATGTTATCATCCCAATGCAGCCCCGGGGTCTCATAAAATGTGAACTTGTATTCTCCGCATTCAAGGGCTTCGCCGGTTTCCACAACTTGAAAATTGGCTTTTGGAAGTTCGCCGGTGAGACGCTTTTTACAGGCTGCCGTGCAGAAGATCGGAGTTTCGGGGTATCGTTGCAGTACATCTGGCAAGGCGCCGCTGTGGTCTTCTTCGGAATGATTCAGAATAATTGCGTCCAGTGGCTTTTCCCCAATAATCGAAGCGATTTCCTCCGTTAGCATGGAAGCAGCCCTGTCGGGGAGAGTATCAATTAAAACGTTTGCTTCCCCCGTAATAAGGTAAGCTAAAAAAGAAAATTTCTTATCCGGCTTTATAATCGTTTTGCCGATCGCATAACATTGTTCTGATATTTTATACTTCATGATTTCGCCTCCTAAATGTATGATTATTCAAAATATTCATAGTTACTACGAATTTCATTTTGCCCCAAAAGCTATTCTTTAGCAGTGTAGGAATACCGTTCCATGAAAAAGTCTTCGCGGTTCATTTTTTCCGCCAACTCAGTCATCTTCTGAACCACATCGGGATCAAGATTCTTTTCTGCATAGGGATATACAACCGTATTTTCCTTTTCAATGTGACGCTCCAGCAAATTGCAGTAACCGACGGCGTTGGCGATGATGTCCAACATGCTCATGGTTGAACCGGTCTTTTCATATTCGTCCAGAGCCTTTTCCAAATCCGTCACCAGAAGCCTTGCCCAATCGTGTTCCACCAACATGCCGTGCTGGACAAGGTTGACCGCAATGCCGCCCAAACGATCGATCATTTCTTTGAACAGAATTTTTTCTTCTTTTCCATGATGATGTCCGTCCGCATAATCACGAATAAATTGAACCATACTGCGAAACTCCGCAATAGGGATATTATGATTCTCCACGCAATTCGCGCATGTATTTCGAACATAGCCGCAGAAGCTTAAAATGCGGTCATGCTCTTCTTTCAGAGACTCGAAAATTGTTGTACTCATAAGTTACCCTCTTGAGATCCGGAATGTGCGGTTACCAAGCTGCTCAAACAAAACCGGTTTTTGAAACAGAAAACCTTTGACCCATTCGGCACGCAAACGATAAAAGACAGCTGCATCTGCGTCGAGTGCTTTCCAATATGTTTCGTGGATATTACCGACGTAATTCCAGACGACCTCGTCCTGACTTTCGGCCTGAACCTCTACTGCACTGTCGCATGGCATTCCGTCCAGAAGGGAATCGGTCATTTTTGTGTAAATCTGTGTACAGTCAGACTCCGGCGGGAGCGATGCTCCTTTTTCCTGTCCATCCTTGTAAAACACAGACAAAATGTCCTTGATTCTTTCTTCATGGCCGCATAAAAGCTGTATTACCGCATAAGCCAAACGGCTTTCAACGCATGCAACATGCTCATTGAGCCAGCCGTGAATATTGGTTTCATCGACGATTTCTTCCAGTGAACCCTGTTCAAGTTCCCCGTATTTCTCATTGATCTCCTGCCGCAGTCCTTCTTTCCACCCCTGCGATTCAGAAAGGGTCAGAACAGCCTGAACCAGAGATTCCTGCTCTTTTATTTTCTGATACATCCACTCGTGGATAGGACCTAAAAATGCGCTCATTTTATATCCTCCTAAAAAGGAACCGGCGCGGTGTTACCGCACCGGTCCTACCGTTTATTGATTCAGTTTTTGCAAAACTTCATTGGCGTCGATTCCGTGAACCGCACAAGCGTCCTGTAATGATTCCATCTGAGAGGCAGGGCATCCAAGGCAGTGCATGCCGCTGTCCGTTAAAATTCGTTCGGCATCCGCATTCAGGCGAAGAATATCGCTAATGAGTGTGCTGCCCGTTATTTTAGCTGCGGATTGCTCTTCCTGTTGACCAAAGAAGTTTTGGATATCTTCGTCGACCGTGGCGATACCGGCAATCCCGAAATTTTCCACCAGCACCTTTGCTACATTCGGGGACAGGAACGCTGGCAGCGTGGGGCCGAGATGGATGTTTTTAACGCCGAGGGACAAAAGTGCAAGCAATACGATGACCGCTTTCTGCTCGTACCACGCGATGTTGTAGACAATCGGCAAATCGTTGATGTCATCGAGGCCGAACACTTCCTTGAGCTTGAGCGCAATGACCGCCAGCGAATAGCTGTCGTTGCACTGACCCGCGTCAAGTACGCGCGGAATGCCGCCGATATCGCCGAGATTCAATTTGTTGTATTTATACTTGGCACAGCCAGCAGTTAGGATAACCGCGTCTTTTGGAAGTGCTTTCGCAAAATCGGTGTAGTAATTTCTAGACTTCGCCCGCCCGTCGCATCCGGCCATGACGACGAATTTCTTGATGGCACCGGATTTTACCGCGTCTACAATCTTATCCGCAAGCGCTAGCACCTGGTCGTGCGCAAAGCCTCCGACGATTTCGCCGGTTTCCAGCTCGGTCGGTGAAGTGCAGCGTTTGGCATGGGCAATCAGCGCAGAAAAGTCTTTTTCCTCGCCGGAGCCGCCAGAAATGTGGGTGCATCCGGGATAACTTACGGTTCCCGTTGTGTAAACACGATCTTTATAGCTGTCCTTAGGCGGAACAAGACAGTTTGTTGTCATGAGGATTGGGCCGTTGAAGGCTTCGAATTCTTCCTTCTGTTTCCACCAGGCGTTACCGTAATTGCCAACAAAATTCGGGTACTTCTTGAACGCAGGATAGTAATGCGCGGGGAGCATTTCGGAATGGGTGTAAACATCAATGCCGGTGCCTTCTGTCTGTTTGAGCAGCATTTCGAGGTCGCGCAGGTCGTGGCCTGAAATTAGTATGCCCGGATTTTTGCCGACGCCCAGATTGACCTTTGTGATTTCCGGTTTTCCGTAAGCGGAGGTGTTTGCTTCGTCGAGCAGGGCGAGCGCATCCACACCGTATTTTCCGGTTTCCAGCGTCAGGGCTACAAGTTCATTCGCGCCAAGCGAGTCGTCCATCGTTTTGGCAAGCACGCTCTGCAGGAACGCATCAATATTCTCGTTTTCTTTGCCAAGCGCGTTCGCGTGCTTTAAATAGGCAGCCATACCTTTCAGACCGTATATAATCAACTCGCGGAGACTGCGGATATCTTCATTTTCTGTGGCAAGAACGCCGACCGAGAATGATTTGGCTGCAAATTCCTGTTTATCCGCATTCCACAACGCAGCCTCAGAGAAACCTTCGCGGTCTTTGAGCTGACCCAGCAACTCGGCCTTTCGGTTTAACGTCGTCTGGATACGGTCTATGATAAAGTCCGGGTCGAAGTTTGCATTGGTAATGGTTACGAAAAGATTTTCCGTGACAAGTTGGTTGATGTCATGGGAAACAGCTTTCCCCTCGGCGCGCAGACGCGTGGTCACTTCGGACAAACCCTTAGTCACATAGATGAGAAGATCCTGCAAATTTGCCGTTTCCGGCGTTTTTCCGCAGACGCCCGCCTGCGTACAGCCGGAGCATCTGGCTGTTTCCTGACATTGATAGCAAAACATTTTGTTTTCCATTTGATATTCCTCCTGTTTTTTATTAAAAAAATACGTTTTGATTTTACGATAAAAATTCAAAAGCGCTCACCTTCCTTATTTCCGTTTCTGTAAGAAGCTCACAAAGGACTTCGCTGTGTGAACGCCTCTTATTTGTGGCTGTACCGATCAGGCAAACACCGGGGTAATTCCCGTAATGCTCCTGGAAATAACCGGCAGCGTTTTTTGCTTCCATGACGGACCGGTATTCCGACGAATATTGCTCCCACCGAATCCAGTTATGGATATAACGATCCAACAGTTCCGGTTCCGGCGTAAAAAAACGATCGTGGACGTAAGCGGCATGACAGATTTTCGGAACAAAATAGGCAAGGTCTTTTTCCTTTGTAAATCCGCAAAGCTGCGATTCATTTTTTAGCCGAATATCCAGCACAAGATCCGTGTGATTCTCTAAAACTTTATCAAAGAATTCGGATGCCGATGTCTGATAAGCACTTACTTCGAATATGCGGCTTATCTCTCTCACCCTCCGTTGCTGTCTTTGATTTTACACAGATTTTTGAAATTGTGATGTTGCAGATGCAACATCTTAATAAAATATTTTTATACCATTGATCTATTTCAGGCACGATGTTGCAATCGCAACGTACCGAAATAACATTTGATTCTATAATGAGTACCACTTATTCACCAATATAGGAGGAAATTCGATGTATAAAAATGAAAAAGCAGAAATTGCAAAACAGCAGCTGATCGGAGCTTTGATCGGGCTTGCACGTGCAACGGAGGGAAACGTAAACAGACCGACAAAGGAAACAGACAGAGCCTTTATCAAAGGAATGAGAAAGAGTTTCCCAGACAAGAATTATTCCTGTCAACAAATTTACAGTCAAATTGAAATACTGCATGAGGAAAAGCGAAAATTGGTACCGCGCTGCCAGCAATGCGCCTCACCCTGCGGGCGCAATAACGATTTTGATATTATAGGGTTGGATCGCATGCAAAATGCACAGCTGAAATATGCACTGCTTTCCGGGTTGCTTTATACGGCATCTTTTCTAGAAATCTCTGATGAAAATTCGTCTACCCGTTGTGAGATAATGGAATATATTTATAAGGCTTTCTTCTTCATCGGATATGACTGTGATAAAGAAAGTCTGCTGCCGCTTTTTAAAGAGCTTGGTGTTGTGCAAAGTAAGCTCTATCTCGAATACTTTCAATTTACGTGTGATAAATAACTACAAAAAACAAATGGCTCCCGCCGACAACAGGAGCCATTCAAAAAAGTATGTTCGGTTTTCTTATGATAACTTTTTCATGGAAAATGTGTTTTTATCGTAATTTAGCAATCCATCAGCCTTCATACGGGAAAGTTCTCTGGTTAAGGCGCTGCGGTCCACACACAAATAATCAGCAAGCTCAATACGTCCCAACGGCGACTCGAATTTTTCACTTCCGTTCAACTGCACCTGTTGAGAAAGCCATGTCAAAACACGTTCCCTTATTGACTTTTTTGACAGTATTTCCATTTTATTCATAAGTTTCACGTTTTTATGCGCGATTAAAGTGACCATATTTTCAATAAGTTTATGATGATAGACGCAGGACTTACTGCATGAGCAGAGTACACGATGAAAGGACAGGCATAGTATTTTGCAGTCGGTTGCAGCCTGAAATGATACGGAACTGCTGTCATATTCCCCGCACACAAAGCTTTCCCCGAATATTTCTCCGGATTCCATGGAAGTCAAAATAGTTTTTTCGCCCCATACGTCTTCCTTAACCATATGCACAGTTCCCTCAATGACTACACCAATCTGTTTCAACTCAGAGCCTTCTATAAAAATGAACTCTGATTTTTGAAATTCTCTGGTTACCGCTCCTAAGCAATTTAACATGGCGGGCAGCTCGGTTTCCTTAATATTCTCAAACAAACGTGAGTCCTTGATTTTTGCAACCTCTTTCAACATATACGCTCACCCCCGCACATGATCATAGCATATAAAGTGTGATGTTGCAACTGCAACGTTCAGTCACACCAATGCGAATATCGTTTACTAATCATAATAGGGGGAAAATACTATGCCAGAACGTCCAAGAATAATCTTAAAGTTAATTGATCAGAAAGGTAAACACAAGTGCCATTACGGGCACAGTATCGGTGATGAATTTGATTTTGATACAGACAGAGGGAAATTATGTCCAATGGCCATGCACACTGCGTTCCCATATGTAGATATATTGCGCTATGGCGGGAATGTACCAGCTAGCAAGGATTATGGAAAAATTGTATTCTGCTGTCCCGATGCAGATGTTATTAATGTGTTTGAAATTGATGTGATGTCAAAGGACAAACCAAAAAACAGATAGGATATTTCCCTAAAACTGCTTGTTCTTTAAAATAGTCTTCCGTCCAGCGCTTAAGTTCGCGGTTCACCCCGATCCGTGGGTGTCCTATATCATACGCCCCAATAAGCAAGAGCAATACGCTGCCCCTGATCAATTTTGGCCCATTGTTCGTCTTCGGTCAACTTATTGCCGCCGTCACAGGATGCAAAGCCGCACTGGTGAGAGAGAAGTAGTCTCTCTTTCGGGATAATTTTTGAGGCCTCGTCAAGCAGCCTGAGTACACGGGCTTCATCATCCAATATGTTCGACTTAGATGACATCAGGCCCAGTACAATTTCGGTATCCGGCTTATCCTTGAAGACAGCAAGCGCTTCCAGCGAACCAGCGCGTTCATCGTCCCATTCCAGGAAAAACCGGTCATATTTCAGCTGCTTCAAAAACAGGTTGGCAATCTTCACATAGGAACCACCGCCCATATTGTGGGAATCATAATTGCCGCGGCAGTTGTGCGTCCAAATCTTCAGTCCAAGGCTGTGACCAAAGTCAATTACCGTATTATTAATATCAATGAATTCGGCGGCAAGTGCTTTGACTTCATCCTGATTGATATTTTCGCCCGTGTAAGGAGAATTTGGGTTATCATCCGCAAAAAGCTCCCATAAGCAATCATCAAACTGCAGAATCTTACCGCCCACAGCGGCAAATTCTTCTACAAACTCTTTGTAAGCTTGGCTTAGGCCTGCTTTCAGTTCCTGAGAATTTTGGTAAACCGAGTCTTTGCCTCCGATGTTATCCGACCATGACAGTTCACCGAATATATGGGACGGTGACGGAACACACAGTTTTGTTTCATGATCACCGGCAATCGCTTTCAGCCTTTTAAAAACTTCAATAAAATGATGGTTTTTGCCGCTGAGTGCGCCGGTAATGCGCAGGCCGATGTCTCTGCGTGTTTCATATTTGGAGCATCCGTCATTGTCGCGGAAAAAGTAGCCGTGATCTGCAATATAACGACTGATGCCTCCAAACCCCCAAACAAAATCCAAATGCCACATAGACTTTGAATACTCGCCGTCGGTAATGACTGTCAATCCATGCTCGATTTGCTTTGCAACTACGGCCTTAGTTGCGTCAGCCTCAATTGCCTCGTATCCTTTAAAATCCGTATAGAAAGGATAGGTAATGTCGGNNTGTCGTTTGTACGAAAGCAGCGCTTCGGGGCGCAGCAGACTGCCAACAGTTTGAAATTTATCACTCATTGTATAATTCTCCTCGCTTTATAGTATTCATATAGATTTAATACAAATAATTATACTATACGCGGAGAACTTATGGGTAACACCTAAAAAATATGGAGAGTTATAGCTAATGACTATAACTCTTTATCAATATCACCGCCACATTCTGCGACAACAGCTTTCAAATCTTCAAGATACAAAGCTGTCTGGCGCGTTGGCTGAATATCCTTGTGTGCAATCCAGCCTACTTCGATTGCATCGTCAACCATCAGAGGTACTGCTGTGATATTATCACCGTTTAAATCCGCGCTCACGATTCCCGTAGAAATTGTATACCCATTAAGCCCTATCATAAGGTTAAATATGGTGGCCCGGTCCCCCACATGGATATCTTTCTTTGCATATTCCGTACTTAATATTTCTTCTGAAAAATAAAAAGAATTGTAATCGCCCTGTTCAAAAGATAAGCGAGGATATTCAGCCAAATCTTCCAGAGTCACAGATTCTTTTTTGGCAAGAGGGTTTGTGGTGCTTATGAAAACGTGCGGTTTTGCAGTAAACAGCGAATGGAATGTGAGATTGTTTTCGCGGAGGAGTTTTTCTATCACCTGACGATTAAAATTGTTGATGTATAGAATGCCAATTTCGCTGCGCAGACTTTTGACATCCTCGACAATCTCAAAAGTTCTGGCTTCTCGTAAAGTGTACTCGTATTCGTCTGCATCTGCTTTCTTTACCATATTAACAAAAGCATTCACCGCAAAAGCATAGTGTTGGGTTGATATGGAGCACAAACGTCGCGAGGGTTTCTTATTTAACCATCTCTCCTCTAAAAGCCCCGTCTGTTCAACGACCTGACGGGCATATCCCAAAAACTCCGCACCGTCGGTAGTCAGAGATATTCCTCTTGGGGTTCGGACGAAAAGATCATGACCGATTTCCGTTTCCAAATCACGCAAGGCATTTGAAAGGCTGGGTTGAGAAATAAATAGACGTTCCGCAGCTTTGTTGATAGAGCCGCTGTTTACCGTTTCTATATAATATTTTAATTGTTGCAATGTCATGGAATTTACCTCACTATTACCTTAATATGAACGGAAGGAAAAACGTAGTTTGCTTGCCTAATAATTAATCATCTCCGAGAAAATATATTGTTGTATCAGTCATTATCTGCTATAATGCAGCCTTCGGAAAACTCAGCTGAGCAAGCAGCTTCATTCGAAATATTAAATTCCTCTTCAGAAACCAAATCTGTTTTCCAGAGGCCCTACAGGTTACAGTATGAATATACCGTACCTGATTCTGTCTCAGCGAATTCTGCCTTTGGCTCTTCGCCCGGCTTTAAAAATTTGAATTCAACCTTGTCCCCGGCGACAAATGCAATCCATTCGATATGGTGCTCCGGCAACATAGGATGCAGTGTGGAACCAACTGTTACTTTGACCTTTCCGCCTTCTCTGGTGACAGCCGGAACATGCTTCTCTTTGGCGGCGTCGGTTGAATTTACCGTAAGCTTCGTCATTGCCTGCCCTCAGCAGGTAAGGGTTCCACCTCCGGCATAATAGCACTTGAACTATCATTTGTAAATAGTTTTTTAAAATTGTTTTACGGTAAGTTTTTAGAAGCAAAAAAGGGTGCTGCACAGTGAATAAAAAATTCATTGTACAACACCCTTTAACCTGTTTTAACTTGTTTGATTATTTACTCTACAAGTCAACTTTGCTATAGTATAACGACTTATTTGTATCCAAGATTATAAAATGCAGAAAGACCTTTATATTCCGCTTCAGTACCGAGTTCTTGCTCAATCTGTAAAAGACGATTATATTTCGCAACGCGCTCACTTCTCGATGGCGCTCCGGTTTTAATTTGCCCGGAACTTACGGCAACCGAAAGATCGGCAATGGTTGTGTCTTCTGTTTCGCCAGAACGGTGTGATACGACTGCTGTATAACCTGCCAGCTGCGCGGTGCGGATAGCTTCCAGTGTTTCTGTCAATGTGCCGATTTGATTAGGTTTAATGAGAATGGAATTTGCAACAGCAAGATCAATACCTTTTGTGAGGCGTTTGGTGTTGGTGACAAATAAATCATCCCCTACAAGTTGAACTCTTTCACCCAACCTTTTGGTCATTTCCTGCCAGCCGTTCCAGTCTTCTTCTGCAAGGCCGTCTTCTAAAGAAATGATTGGATATTTTGAAATCAGCTTGTCCCAAAAATCAATAAGTTCACCAGCTGACATTTTTATTTGCTTTTTGGGAAGAAGATAGGCCCCATCTTTTTGATACCATTCACTGGATGCAGGGTCCATTGCAATTCTGAACTGACTGCCAGGTGCATATCCCGCTTTTTCGATTGCTTCAACAATNNGAAGTGCGTCCTCGTCATCCTTCAGATTGGGAGCAAATCCACCTTCATCCCCAACAGATGTGGAAAGCCCACGGTCAGACAATACCTTCTTTAAGGTGTGAAATACTTCTGTGCACCAGCGCAGCGCTTCAGCGAAAGAAGGAGCACCAACCGGCATGATGAGGAATTCCTGAATGTCGACATTATTGGAAGCATGAGCGCCCCCGTTGAGTATATTCATCATGGGAACCGGCAGCGTTCGAGCCTCGCAGCCGCCGATGTAACGATACAGCGGAATGTCAAGAGCCTGAGCCGCTGCCTTTGCTGCCGCCAACGATACTGAAAGAATGGCGTTTGCCCCGAGCTTTGATTTGTTTTCCGAGCCATCAAGTTCCATCATCAAATGGTCCAATTTACGCTGCTGCAAAACATCTGCACCCCGAAGACATTCAAAGATAGTTGTGTTTACATGTTCAACAGCATTTAGAACACCCTTCCCCAAATACCTTTTGGNNATACCGTTCGCGAGTGTGACTTCTGTCTGAATAGTTGGATTCCCACGAGAATCAAGAATCTCCATTGCGTGAATTTGTTCAATAGCAAAACTATTTAGCATAAGTAAATCCCCTTTCTTCCAATATCTTAGTAATTTCCGGTTTATCTTCACATAATTCATAAACTGTTTTATTCAGATTGATAATATTATCTTTCATCTTCGGTTACCTCCATGTGACGGCAATGGAAGTTTTTCAGCAGAATGTTATTCTCCAGATGAATATGCCGGTGCAGGCCATTCTCAAGTTCCGGCAGCAGGGCGTAGACTTTTCTGTAACTTTGACAGGCATCCGGAGGAATCGCAAAATCGCCGGTTACCTTGTGCAGTTCCGCGAGCAGTTCCCCCGCGGCCTCATGCTCGTCGATAATTTCGGCAGCGAGATTTCCGATTGCCTGATTCGGAGCACCGTCCTGCGCAAGGGCGGGGAACAGCATGGTTTCTTCTTTGACGAGATGCTGTTCCAGATCGGTTTTCAGTTGCCCGAACAGCCGGTAAACTTCAAACAGTTCACGGTGATTTTTTCCGTGAGCGCGGATCACGGCAAGCATCAGCCGACTGATTTCCGGCAATACCAGGCGCAGGTAATCATGGTGCGTGTCCTCAATATAAGCAGAGAGAACAGACGGGCTCATAGCAGTAAAATCAGTGCGCTCCGTGCTTTCTTTTCGGTTTACCTTCTCTGCCTCCAGCAGTTCATAAAATTTCTCCGGTCGCACACCTTTTTCGGAAAGTGCTTCTGCAAGCGGTTTTTTCCCTCCGCAGCAGAAATCGATACCGAGTTTTTGAAAAACCTGCAACGCATCCGGCACGGAAGCCGCCATGCCGCCGACTGTAACTTCATTTTTTATAATCATAAAAAATTCCTCCTATAATTTGTTTTTGATTTCGTATTTATTGTAACAGGGTGTGGGAGGAATGTATGTGATTGCAATCAAACTTTCAGGAAGAGATTCCCGCCGACAGTTCCAGTGCGTCATGATCGAGCACAAGGATGCTTTTATTGCTCACGGATCGGACAACCCCCTCACTTTCCAGCTGTCCCAGCTTCCGGCTCACGGTTTCGCGGGCAATTCCCAGATAATTTGCCATGCCTTCGCGGCTCAATGGAAGGCGGATCAGGATACCTTCCGGTACGGCTGCCCCGTATTTGTCAGCGAAATCAAGGAGCAGTGCGCTGATGCGGCTGTCCACATTGCGCACTCCCATGCTTTGCAGCGCTCCCTCCATCCGCGCCATCCGCGCCTCCAACTCCTCGATGATTTTTACCGCGATATCCGGATAGGCGTGAAGCAGCTTATGGAAATTGTCTTTGGAAAGCGAGCATGTTTTAACCGGTTCCAGCGCCTCTACGGTATAGGCTGCCGCCAGTCTGCCGAACAGGTCCCGCTCTCCGAAAAAATCTCCATCCGAAAATACATAGAGAATCTGTTCCCGGCCGTCAGGGGTTATTTTAAAAGCCTTAACGCTGCCCTCATTGATGATCACAAGGGCATCCGGACTGTCACCTTCGGCAAAAAGAGGCTCTCCCTTTTTATATTCTCCGTGGTTGATCAGAGATGCGAAATGGAGCAGTTCTTCCTGATTCAGGGACGAAAAAATCGGTACTTTATGCATGCAGAGCTTGTGCAGACATCCTTCGCTGCAGCGAGCACATTCCGCCAAAGCTGCCGCCTCCTTCCAGAAAAATCTTTTTCACCGTTATTTTAATATTCCAAAAATTTTATGTCAATATAGCGGAAAAAGCAGACGAACCGTCTGCTTTTTGAACATTTAAAGAGCCTGTGCAAACTGCTTACCGTATTCCCTGCAAACAGCAAGCTCCATCTCATCCGGAATCCACAACGACCGGTGACCGTCGTCCACAACCCGGAAGCCGCTGTCGCCAAGCTGTTTGGTCAACTGTTTTACAACCTCGCCGCTCCAGCCGTAGCTTCCGAACGCGGCTGCACCCTTGTTTTTGAATTTCAATCCTTTCATCATTTCCAGAATGCCGCCGATTGAGAAAAGATAGCCATTGTTGATGGTAGGAGAACCGACCAGAATCGCTTTGGAACGGAACACCTCGGTGATAATATCGTTTTTGTCCCGTTTGGCGGCGTTCATCAGTTTAACCGTTACAGTGGAATCGGTCTCTCGGATGCCGGCCGCAATGGCTTCCGCCATTTTGCGTGTCGAGTTCCACATGGTGTCGTAAACCAACGTGATCTGGTTTTCCTGATAATTGTCAGCCCACTTCAGATACTGCTCAATGATTTGTGCAGGGTTGTCCTTCCAGATTACGCCGTGACTTGGGCAGATCATGTTCACCGGCAAGTTCAGCTCCAGGACCTCATGAATCTTTTTCGTAACAAACTGGCTGAACGGCGTCAGAATATTTGCGTAATATTTCAATGCTTCCGCAAAAAGTTCCCCTTGATCCACCTTGCTGTTATAAAGCGATTCGGTGGCGTAATGCTGACCGAAGGCGTCGTTGCTGAACAGTATATTTTCGCCTGTCATATAGGTGAACATGGTATCGGGCCAGTGGAGCATCGGAGCCTCGACAAAAATCAGCTTGCTGTCGCCAAGATCGAGTGAATCTCCGGTCTTGACGGTAACAAAGTTCCATTCCTGATGATAATGGCCCTGAATGATCCTTGCACCGGCCGCTGTGCAGTAAATAGGCGTGTCCGGTATTTCACGCATCAATTCAGGCAGAGCGCCGCTATGGTCAATCTCATTGTGGTTCATGATGAGATAGTCGACTTTTTTGAGGTCGATTTCCTTCTTTAGCCGAGCAATGAACTCCTTATCAAAAGGCTGCCACACCGTGTCAATCAGCGCGGTTTTCTGATCACAAACAAGATAGGAATTGTAAGAGGAACCCTTGTGTGTAGAATATTCATTACCGTGAAATTTCTTGAGTTCCCAATCGATCTTTCCGACCCAGGTTATTTTATCCGTTAATTTTTTTCCCATATCAAAGCCTCCTGTAATCTTTATGATGTTTATTATACCAATTTTTTTAGGATTTTCTATGATTTGAATCAAAACATGGAGAAGAAGTTATTTCAAGGATGAGGGCTACCTTCATTTTCTTTTATCTTGAATTACTGCAAGTAAAATTATTTCAAATGTGGCAAACTAAGCTCTATGATATAAATAACAGCCAAATATTATTAAAAGATTGCTATTATCCTACTTTACTACATTGTTTGTTAGTTATATAATAAAATTATCAGATAATGTCGTAAATTTTATTTAAATATACAATTAAAATCAAATGCCTTAATGTCTGGGCAGTATCAAAAATTCTTAGAACCCATCACTATTTGCATTTGAAAAGATTTCGGTGCTTTGCGCCACGAAAGTTATGGTGTGGATTAAAATTCTGTTGCGGTGCAACCAGACGAAAACGAGAAAAAAATTAAGGCGGTTAAGGGAATGCTGACTGTGGGTTACCGCCCAGATATAACCTTTTACCATATGTCGAGAATTCACAAAAATATGGCTGTTCGAGATAATCTGTATGAATGGAGGTAGAAACATGAAAAAGTATCAGTGCATCCCCTGTGGATACATCTATGATCCGGAAATTGGTGATCCGGACAATGGAATCGCTCCGGATACAGCATTTGAAGACCTGCCCGATGATTGGACATGCCCAGTCTGTTTTGTAAGCAAAGATGAATTTGAAGTTATTGAATAATACGATTATTTAAGGAGGTTTTCTAATATGAGTATGTTTTGCTTCCAATGTCAGGAAAAACAGACATTAACATAGCTTGTGTCAATTGCCCAATTTAAATTTAGATGTAGGAAAGATTGCCAATTCTAAACATAATACAGCTCAATTGTAGATTAAGTGATCTTATGATTTTTCGATTGTGATTCGTTTTTACATTTCCTCCAAAGTGTCTTCTAATGGGACAAACTGTGCGGTCCATTTATTCAAGAACTAGGCTGCGAAATTTCGATTTAGTTGATCATGAATCTTTTGATTATAAGCGTTTCATGCCAGAAAATTTTTCGAATAATATTGTGACATGAAACACACTCCCTGCCTTCAGGAGGAATGGGATCCTTCGTGAAGTTTGGTCCTTTGTATTTTGGACGTTTTTCGCAGTAATGACCGATTTCCCAACTTATATACTCCCGCAAGGTAGGCAATCTCACATGGCCAACCTTGCGGGTATTTTTGACATTATTCAGTTTTCCACGGTAATTCAGTACCATCTTTAAATTTGAATGTAACCTTCGTAGCCGAGTGAATAATTAGGCAGTCTACCGTCGCATTCCATAAATCCTCATCGAAATCGGTCAAAAGGTGTTCTTGTGCGTGAAGCGTCTGCATGAAAGCTTCGATATTTTTACGTTTAGTCTTCCGATTGGTAATCTCCGCATCAATTTCAGCGAGATATTTCTTCACGTTTTCGTACCGCATCACCAAATCGTCATACCGGCGCTGGTAGTCGACTTGATCCAATGCCGTCTGAGCATTTTCGTTGACGGCCTGCCGCATAAGTTCCAGCACCACATCGCATTCGCTTTGAAGGGATTGCGCTTCTTTTTCGAGAGCGGTGTTATCAGTTAACTCTGCAATAATGTCCTTGTATGTGGTCAAAATGTTATCCTGGTCGGTAATCAGGCTGTTGAAGGCGTCCACAAATAGCATCTTGAGGTCCTCATCATAAAAATGCGGTGTGGAGCATTTTTCTTCGTTTTTGAACTTTGAGTTACATTGCCAGATAGTACGGCGGTATTTTGAGTTGGAATGCCACACCTTGCTGCCGTAAACACCGCCGCAATCGCCGCAAATGATATGGCTGGAAAAACAGCTTGTGCTGCTGGTATACTGCTTTCCTTTCCGTTTCTCCAATTCGGATTGAACGAGGTCAAATACCTCCTCCGAAACAATGGGAGAATGGCTGTTTGTTACATAATACTGTGGAACCTCGCCTTCGTTGGCTTTCCTTTTTTTGGTCAAAAAATCAACCGTGAAGCCCTTTTGCGTAATAACGTAGGTGCTGATACAAATTAACGATGCCCTTGCTGTGTTCACGGAGGAGGGGTGCAAAATAGGATGAGGGATGCAAGCCGCTGAAAGTGCTGTCTTTAGGGCCTTTTTCGCCGCTTTTGCGATGACTGTTTTCGTTGAAACTACCTCAGAATCAGTACCGTTTCCCTATGAGAATCAATCAGCAACCTGGGGCAAAGCAAAAGTGTGCCTATGAATATCACCCTGAAGAAGACGGGTATATTCATAGGCACACTTCGTGATTACGGGTAAATTTCGTTGATTATTGAAGAGTATATTTCGTGAAGTTCAAACTTAAGGACCTTCCTGTCATATTCGTTTTTGCACTGTATCCCATACTCCTTGTCCTGTGTTTCTTCAAACAACTTTACATCATCCAATATTTCTTGGCTTGGTTCAGGTCCATCATATAAGGGGTCAAGTTTAATAGACCACTCACTTGCGGTAGATAATCTTTTTTTGCCGATTTCCTTTTCTAATTTATTCCACAGCTTTTTTTCTTCTGTTTGATCGTATGTTCCATTTAAATTATAAATGCTTGTTATAAAGTCTTTAAACTTGACTGCGGTTAATATTTTGCTCAAAATTGCCCTGGATTCTTCAGGCATCATCCAAACCGTTGGTAAGGCTGTTTTTTCACCCGTCATTTTTATTATGGCATTTACAGCTTCTTCGGTCAGCCCTAATCTATTACAGATTTGCCTTATTTCGATATCACTTGATCTAACATCAGTTTTGCCAAGAAGATAATCTGTAGAGCAATTGAAAAAATTACAATATGCTTTAATATGCGGAGCGTGCAAAGTGTCTGGGAGAGATTTCCTATCTGAGCTTTCAAAACTAAGATGTCTCTGAATCGTTTTTTCAATACTACTTTCTTTCCATTGGGACAAAATATGTTTTTCCTTCAATTTATGCGCAAAGTCGGATGCACTTTTTATTCCTTGCTCCTTCATTAAGCCTATTAATCTGTTTTGAAAGATAGTATGATCTGCGCTGCTATCCTTTATGTATGCCATATAACCCTCCAAAAAGTAAATATCAATCTTTTTTATAAAAGCTGTTCCTATAAAACGAATCGTTAATTTTGTATAAAAGTCTTTTATACTCTTTTGTTTTATGTAATAATAACATTGTAAACAAGAGATGTAAAGAACCTTTTCATAACGTCAGGAGGTAAATGATGAGCGAAGAAAAGCTGAGTGTCGAATTGGAACCCGGAAATCAGCAAGCGTCCTCGAATATAAATTCGGAGCATGGCACGTTCGTTGGCTGGGTAAAAAAACACAAGAAAGGTATTATCATCGGAAGTACTATTACTACGGTAGGAATCGTCGGCGGAATCTTAATCGGAGGGAACTGGGATGCAATAACTGATGGTGCGCAAGCCTTGATTTCTAAATCGAAAAACAGGTCTGTCGTGACCAAGACACCCCAGATACTAGTTACAGCAGTCGTTCCTGTGGATAAGATCACAAAGCACGTCGACACGGATAAGGGAAGATCGTTATTAAACGCCGGAGAAGAATTTAATATTCGTCGACACCCTAGGACACTTCCCATAGGTAAGAAAGCCTCACAGTCGAAAATTTCTCAGGCGGCCATACTCGGAATTCCGCTGAGCGAACATCAAACCTGGGTGGAAACATACAAGAAAAATTGTGCATAGAAGTAACAAAGAGGACAGATAGGATCCCCATAATCAATCTGAAACAAAAAAGCCAGCGTAAAGACGAAAAAGAATTCATGACTATCGGTGAATACCTTGATAGTAAGAATAAAGAAAGGCTGATAGAAAAGCGCAGACCCGTTGGCTGTTTAGCCTGCGGGTCTGCGTTTTTCCAGATTGCAAGTTGAATTGTCCACTGTTTGATGACTAATATCCATTATCAGCAGATGATGGTAGTTCAGATTGTGACCCGAATGCCGGACTGAAACAGGAATGACAGTTTTCCTGCCATTGTGACCACGACCTTGTCAATGGTTTTCAACATCAGCGGATAGCTGAACTCGGGAATTTTCCCAACCTCATTAAGCAGACCAATCATTTCATTGGCGCGGTATCGCACGAGAATGTCATCAGTAGTATCAACGGTACGTTGAAGCGTTGCTCGATATCGAGCTTTTTTGCTGACGAGAAGATTCCACGCCTGCACAAACGATTTCTCCGGCTGGGCGATCAATATACGGATGTCTGAGCATAGCATCTGCCGTGGTTGAGCCCCTTTACAGTACCGTTCACGATATTCCTCGAGAGCCGCCGTCGGATTTTTGGTGTAGGTCGCCTTATGCGGAGGAGTATACGTCATGCCGGAGATCTCTGCGCCGCTGTTGTCGTGTCGGCTTACGCAGCGGAATGCCGGTATCAGCTCCCGACCCACGCCATGATAGTAATAAGATCCAAATGGTTTCCCGCAGACGCCACAATACATGATGCCTCGAAAAGGATACTCTTTGCATGGTGGCTTTGATTCATGAGTGTGCCGTTTTCGTATTTCTTGGGCGACATTCCATGTTTCTTTATTAACGATGGCCGGAAGGCATTCCTCAACCAGAAACTGAGGCAGCTCCCCGCGATTGGGAACACTTTTATGTGATATGGGGTTTTGAATGAAGGTTTTCTGAAACCGGCAATCGCCGCAGTATTTTTCATTGCTGATGATATTTTTAATCGTAGTGACTGCCCATGAAGCGCCGGGCCGCCTCGTCGTAATCCCGTCAGAGAGCAGTCCGTCAGTTATTTCATTATAGTTGAAACCATCAATAAATTCTTTGAAGATGCGTCTTACAATGGTCGCCTCCTGCTCATTGATTGCAATTTCACCGTTCATTTTACAGTAACCATATATGTTGTTAATGGCGAGGCTTCCAACCAGGCCCTTTTCAAACCGGCGCCGCTTGCCCCATTTGATGTTGTCGGACATACTGACCGCTTCCGATTCCGCAATCGCGGCCATGAGTGTCAAAAGCAGTTCTCCTTCCGGAGAGCAGGAATGAAGATTTTCTTTTTCAAAGAAAACGTCAACGCCAAGGTTGCGTAGCTCTCTGGTAAAAACAAGCGTGTCGACCGTGTTGCGCCCAAAACGCGATACGCTTTTTGTGATGATTCCGTCCACCTTCCCAACACGGCAATCCTCAATCAACTGCAGGAACTGCGCCCGGTTCTTGGTTCTTGTGCCGGAAATGCCTGTGTCTGCGAGTGTCAAGACAAAACTAAAAAAATATTATAATTTTTCCTTGTCTGCCCACCAAATATTGAAAGACAAACAATCAGCGGAGGTTGTAAAAGGTTTTCCAATCCTTCTAACAGGAATATAGAATTGTCCATTCTACTTCTCCGCGTTTTTTTTGATCAATCGGTCAATCAGTTCTTTATATTCATCTTGGAATGTCCATACGATTTCAACCGCTTGGCTGTTGTAAATATAGATGGCTGATATTAATTCGTCCACCAACTCCCTTGTTAGTGTTCTGACATTGGTATAAGGCAGAAGGGACTTGGAAAGTGATTCCACTCCATCTACCTCAACTTTTTTTAAAGATGCTTCTATCTGTGCTATTTTTAGCTCAGTGTCTTCAATATGTTCGTTACAGAGAGTACATTTTCTCATGTACTCCTTATCTGAAATGTGTCCGGCAGACATATCTTCAAAAGCCTGCATTTTATCGTGTTTATGCTTTGTAATGGATGCTTTGCACTTTTCAATCTGCTCTATGAGTGACAGATTGCTTCTTTGGGTTACCTGATTTTCTTTGGATACAGACTGTGTTATTTTTTGCATAAGCTGTGCCTGCTTCCGTATGGCAGCCAGAACGATTTGTGATAATTCCTTTTCGTCCATTTGATAGGCAGAACAGCCAATATCCGGTTTGTTCCTATGCGTATTGCAGGCATAGGCAGGATGTTTACCTTTTGTTCTTGTCATTGCCAAACGGCAGTTTCCGCATTTCACCTTGCGGTAGAAAACGTGCTTGCTTTTAATTGGACCTGTAGCCGAAAAACCTATAGGAATTTTAGCCTGCACTAAATCAAATGTTTCTTGCGAAATAATCGCTTCAAAAGCGTTCTCCACTACAATCCATTCCTCTTTTGGCATTCTGGCATGGCGTGGCTTGCCTACCTGTTTCCTCTGTGTCTTCCCAAAAATCTCCTTGCCTGTATAACGCTCATCATTTAGCATTTTTCTCACCATCGTGGCTGTCCACATGTTTTGATTCTGATCCACACAGTTCCATTTTCTGGTGACGTTCCTGCTTCGCTTTAGCATGAGAGGAGTAGATATTTCAGAATGATTCATAGCCTGTGCAATCTCAATTGCGGTCTGTCCCTGCAAGAAACGATCAAACACATTTCGAACAATCTCTGCGGCTTCCTCGTCTATCACAAGCTGATGTCTGTCGGCATCCGATTTTCTGTACCCAAAGAACGCATAAGGCGCAATGTTATAGCCTTTTTTAGCAAGCTGCGCCTTTGTGCCTCGCACTTTTCTTGAAAGGTCCTTGCTGTAAAGGTCATATATCACATTTTTGAAGGATACATCAATCAGACCGGCGGAGCCGTATTTATATTGGATACTGTCGTAATCATCATTGATAGCGATAAAACGCACGCCGAGGAATGGAAATATCTGCTCAAGATAATCGCCAACCTCAATATAGTCACGACCAAAGCGAGAAAGGTCTTTGACGATAATACAATTAATTCTCCCCTGCTTTGCCTGCTCAAGCATTTTCTGAACGCCCGGACGGTCAAAATTCGTACCTGTCCGTCCATCATCACAAAATTCAATTACCGTTGCACCCCCAAATTCAGGGTGGGCGTCAATATATCTTTGTAAAAGCTCCCGCTGATTGCTTATGCTGTTGCTTTCATCTTTACCATTTTCTGCTGACAGATCACCGTCCGCATCCGATAAGCGTATATATTTTGCAATCACATAGGAATCACGCATATTGTTCACTTCCTTTGTTTTCTGCGCTTTGGAATATCGCTTTCATTTCATCCTGATACCGCAGGATAACCACGACTTCCTTATCATTATTGACAACGATTTTTTGTGTCAGGGCAACAAGCATTTCCCTTGATAATACAGACTCCTCTTTGAATTTACGAAACGCCATGTACCATTTGTTTTCTTCGGGCGCATTTTCAAGGAGCTTGGATTTTTCTATTGTCAATTCTTCCAGCCTGTGTGACAGATATTTATGTTCCGAATCATATTTATCCGTTGCAAAAAGATAGTCCGCTTCGGGAATGACCGACTGTACATAGCTTTCAAACAATGATTGCCGCAACGTTTTCAGCTTCTTTTGTCTTGCTTCCACATTTGTAATCTCATTGAAAATCGCCGTTCTGCGCTCACGGTAGCCTGCTGATTTTGTGACTCTCTTTATAATTTGCTCTGTGTCGGCAAGCAAATCCATTTGAGAGCGTAACACATCATATACAATTGCAGTCAGTTTTTCTTCACGAATACCGCCGCTGTTTTGACAGGCAGCCGTCAAGTGCATGGCGTAATTCGGGCAGATAAATTGATGCAACATCTGTCTGCCCTTGTTATAGACTTCCTTGTAGCGAATCATCTTGTGTCCGCAGCTACCGCATATTACAAGTCCCATAAAGATGTTTTCTGTCTTCTCAAAATAATCATACTTGCCGAGCCTGCCATGATATTCGTCTTTTTTCTGCCTTATAATTTTCTGCACCGTCTCGTAAAGCTCACGTCCGATAATCGGCTCATGGGTATTCTCAACAATGATCCAATCCGCTTGTGGGACTATCTTTTGCCTTTGGTTTTCATACAGTTTTGTGATTTTTTTGCCCTGTACCATGTTCCCGAGGTAAACAGNNGCAGGATTCGTCAAGATGCCTTTTACCGCCTGTGTTCCCCAAGGCGTATTTTCAGCAAAGCGTTCAGAAAAAATAATTCCTTTGTCATATCGATACTTGTTTGGATTCAAAACGCCCTCGGCTGTCAGCAGCCTTGCAATGACGGCATTTCCAATACCATCAGCCTTTAGCTTGAAAATTTGTCTGACAACAGGTGCGATTTCTTCATCTATTATTAGTTTGTGTTTATCTTCGGGTGATTTCAAATAACCATAGGCAGAATAATTGCCGATAAACTCGCCGTTTCTCTTTTTTGTATCCAATGAGGAAAACACCTTTTTGGATATATCCTTTGCATAAATATCATTCACAAGATTTTTCAGAGCAACCGTCATACCTTCGTTGCCGCTGTCACTGTCTGCGCTGTCATAGCTGTCATTGACGGAGATAAACCGCACGCCAAGGAACGGCAGTACTTTTTCAAGTAAATTTCCTGTTTCAAGGAAGTCACGCCCGAAGCGGGAAAGATCTTTAACTATAATACAATTGACCCGTCCGGCTTTTACATCCTCCATCATACGCTGAAACGCAGGGCGGTCAAAGTTCGTGCCGGTTTCCCCGTTATCACAGTAGCAGGAGAACAGCCGCAAATCCGACTTTCCGGCAATGTAGTGTTTTAGCAGTTCCATTTGGTTCTCAAGGCTTTCACTGCCTTTACGGTCACGAGTATCCAAAATGGAAAGCCTGCCATAAAGGGCAGTATCATATATTAACGAAACAGGATCAGATGTCATCGGAATGATGCCGTTCTGAAGGTCAGCAATCTCAGTGCGTCTGCTTTTCCTCGCCATATTATATTGCCTCCTTTACAGGAAGTTCCGTATTTCCATGCTGTGTACGGCTTGCAATATACTCAATGGCCGCCATGTATTCATTGTGGTATTTGAATATGATTTCAATGCGGTTTCCTTCGTGAATATAGATTTTATCTATCAGCTTCACAAGAATTTTTCGTTCCAGTTTATCTACCGACTGAAAGGCTTTGAAGTATTCAATCCACTCATTTTTAACAGTACCAGCATTGATGATAGCATCAAGCTCCTGCCTGCGGTTTTCCATTGCCTTTTCAATATCCTCGCATTTTTTGGTGTAAATAGTTTGATACTGCTTAAATTCTTCTTCGGGCAGTACACCCTCAATGTATTTCTCATAAGCGGAGATTTTGAACATCATTGCCTGTTCATGCTCAGATTCCAATTTTTCAATCTGCTTATCAACTTTTTTTGCTTCGTCCTTTTGGGCCGGGAGAGAAGCAATGAAATCAAGTGATTTTTCTATATTAATGATACTGTCAATATGGATACGGATACAATCCGTAACAGTGTCAAGCAAAAGGACCTCACTAATATTGTGTGTGGTGCAGTCATGCTTATTAGAACGGTTTGTAGAGCAGGAGTAGTAAATGTACTTCTTATCCTTTACAGGAACGGTTTTACGAATCATATTCTGCTTACAATCGGCACAGAATAGAAGTCCCGCAAACAGATATACCGTCTTTTCGGCAGTGGCAATTCGGGTATCAGTCCTCAGAAGGCCATTGATCGTCTCAAAATCGTCCGCGCTGACAATCGGGTCATGAGTGTTTTCCACACGAATCCATGTTTCCTGTGGCTTATCCATGCTTGCCTTAATCTTGTAATTCGGTCGGCCTTTCTTGCCCTGAACCATAACACCGAGGTATAAGGGGTTTTTCAAAACACGTCCAACCGCAACCGCAGACCACAAGGCCTTGGGGTTCAGCTTAAAGCCCGATGTGTATTTCATTCCGAGAGAGCGTTTGTACTCGCATGGAGATAATACCCCTGATTCATTTAAGCGGTCGGCAATCCCTTGTTGGCTCATGCCCTCTAATTTCCATTGAAATATGTCCTGTACGACTGCGGCGGCATATTCGTCTATAATCAACTGATTTTTGTTTGTTGGTGATTTCATATAGCCATAGGCTGCAAAGGCTCCGACAAATTCACCTTTCCGCTTTTTCAGTTCTAAATGACTGCGTACCTTGATGGATATATCTCTGCTATATGAATCATTCATAAGGTTTTTTATCGGAAGCAGTATTGTATTTGCCTGCCCCTGCGAGTTTGCACTGTCGTACCCATCATTAATGGCAATGAAACGGACATTCAATTCTGCAAACTCATTGAGGTATTTTCCTGTTTCAATATAGTTTCTTCCGAGCCGTGAAAGGTCTTTGACCACAACGCAGTCAATTTTCCCAGCACGAATATCCATCATCATCCGTTGAAAATCAGGACGAAAAAAATCAACACCACTAAACCCATCATCTACTCGTTCAGAACAGATGCGGATTTCGGGCATTGATTTTAAAAACTCTCTTATAAATTCCTTTTGGTTTGTAATGCTGTTGCTTTCCGGTTTATCGCCGTCATCATCAGAAAGACGGGAATAGGTGGAAGCATTGTATACTTTGTCGCCAGCTAATATAGGCATAGTAAATTCTCCAATCATTAAGTGTTAATCAAAGCCCTTAACAACTGGAGTCTAAATATAAGTCCACACCCATTATACAAAAACGCTTCGGCTGCGTCCAGACTTATCTATAAATTTTATTTGCCAATTGATGAGGGCATAGTTATAATGATCGCAAAAAACTTTCAAACTTATCTTCAAAGGTGGAATCCGTATCGGAAAAGCCGATTTTCACGACCACCTTTCCGTGTTTGAAACAGTAAGGATTTTTGATCTGACGTATAAAATCAAGGAGGCGTTCCTCTTTTGGCAAGTTCTTATCAATCACGGTATCCCTGATGTCTACAAGGGTGCTTGGGTCAATGGTCGTTATATCAATGCTACTCATCGCTTCCATATCGGCTTTTGTGGGTATATTCAATGGCTCTTCCTCCTTTGAAAAGGCTTCTGTATAAATCTATTCGGATCACGGCTTGTCTTCTGGTCTGATTTATAATCCAATACTGACCGTAAGAGCCTTGTCGACTTTTTTCATGGTATCGTTATCAAGTGTTCCGATATATTCTCTGATCCGCTTTCGGTCAATTGTTCTTATCTGCTCTAGCAGCACAAGGGAATCTTTTTCCAAACCATGTACTGCGTCAAGCGTTATATGGGTTGGCATTTTTGCTTTGCTGCCTGTTTTGCTCGTGATTGCCGCCACAACAACGGTGGGACTGAATTTGTTTCCCACATTATTCTGGAGGATAAGCACAGGGCGAACGCCACCCTGTTCCGAGCCAACGACCGGGCTAAGATCGGCATAGTACATATCCCCGCGTAAAATTGTCCTTTTCATAACGTTAAACCTCCCTCGTAAGATGCGCATAAGTAAAACGCCGGAGTGCCGCGTCAGGCTGATTCTGCAACATAACCGCTAGACAAAGCTTGTTTTCAGCGTCTACAGCCTGCCGTGTACCCGGCGCCCAGTTTTTTACATAATCTGTTTTACTCATCGTACTTGTCCTCGACACCCCCGATGCGGGAAGTCATCAAACTGCCGGCAGCGTACCGACACATGGGCATTTCGCCCCTCCCAGGTTCTCTGCAAGCCGCCCCCATTGCGTGAGTCTGTGGCTGGACGGAAGTANNTATCATTATCACCTTTGCCTGTCATGGCCGTACCGGGAGCTACCCAATATTTACAGCCGGATGTTCTCGCTCACACCGTTATGGTGGTCATGGCGCATCCGCTGACGTGGCTTACCGTTCTTCGCGGTCAGCAAAGGCAACGTATTTGATGAATGAGTATTTAATTGTCAAGGGACAGTTGAAAGGAGTCTGTAAGAAGTCCTTTCAACTAACGCATTTTTCGAGGGGGTTCTGCACGGTATAAAATCAGAAGTTTTTTAAACGTTTTTCAATTTTCTTTTTTGCCAGAACTAAACTGTCCTGGATTGTCCGGTAGTGAAGTCCTTCCAGACGGGCAATTTTGCGGCTGCTCAACCCTTGATAAATACACAAGCGGATACGCCGCGCCTGATTTTCCGTAAGATATTTGTCAATGATGTCCTCTAAAAGCTGTTCTTCCTGCCGCCTAATATACTCGTCCTCAAGGGGTAGCGTAGAGAGCTTGTCCGTTTCTTCAATGCCATGTATGGATAAATTCTTTTTGGTTTGAGCATTCTCGGATCGATCCTGCTCAAAATATATTTCATCAGACAGGGTTTTTAATTCCTCAAAATTCTGTACCGTCTTGCCAGGATTTTCTGCAAGGTACGCTTCCAGGGTAACTTCGATAACCTTATCTGCGAAACGGTAGACAATGGCTTTGCTGTATTTGTTGACTGCATAATTGTTGTCACGATAATTTTTCAATGTCTTTTCCTCCAATCTGTTTTTGAAAAATCAAAAATCAGGTAGGAGGGGAGGAGATCGGCAGTGCTGAGCGTTCAACTTACTTTTGTATAGAAATAAAAAATGCATTTTATGATAGAAATGTTGAAAGTACGGGTAAAATCCGAGACAAAAAAAGTCCGCACTTTGCCTGTAAAAGCAAAATGCGGACTTTTTTAAAAATTGAATTTTTAAAGTATGGTGAATGCCGTTTTTTAGTTAAACCTCTTTATGAGAAAACAAACGATTACAGTCATAAGGATACCTCTTTTGTCAGAAGCACAACTAAAGCCTTGTCCTGCATCATTCAAAGAGGCTACGAATACGACAAAAGCCTGCCCCCTGTGAAAAGAGGGCAGGCTCAACGTGATTTTTTACAGCCAGACTGTCATGATACTTTGAAAAGCACGTTAGACCCTACGGCTTTGCGTCCCCGCCTTTGGACGGGTTTGCCCCTGTTTTGTTTTGTTTTGTTTCCATCGTATTCTATTGCGTTAAATTTCAGAACAATCCGATCTGTCTTGCAGAATCGCCTCTCGGTCGGATGCCGGTCTTGCCGTCAATACGGCACCATCGCGTGGCTTAAAAACCTATTTTTGATGTCGTACACGTCGAACATGATATAAGCCGTGCCAGCGCCCTTGCAGGCTATTTGATCGTTTCCGTTCGCCGATTTTACCACCGCTGCAGTTTTATCGCTGATCGAATAAACTTTCATTTTAACTTAAATTTGCCAACAAGTTCTTTCAGTGCCTGTGACTGTGCAGAAAGCTCCTCACTTGCCGCAGCACTTTGCTCTGCTGTTGCAGAATTCGTCTGTACTACAGTTGAAATCTGCTCAACGC
>DDHX01000056.1:0-14251 GCA_002338255.1 Ruminococcaceae bacterium UBA1865
GCTTTATTTTACCATTTACAAATATATTACGTGGATTCACCGTCATGTTTATTCTTGCGCTAATACTATCCGTTTTAGACTTCTTTTTAACCTCGAGCATACGCGAACCCAAAGTGGATTACAGTGATCAGAAATTTACACTGAGACAGGTTATACTTGTTCCATTACAAGATAAATCCTTTCGCCCAATTATTCTATTTCTGAGCATGTGGAGTTTCGCTGTGCAATTTTCTGTCAATTTTATCCCGGTCTATATGGTAGACGGTCTTGGCCTGAGCTATTCGTTTATCTCAATCGTCGCGATGATAGGAAATGTTATAGGGATTGCTGCGACGCTTTTTTGGGGACATTTGGCAGACAAAACCACATGGTCCTTTTTACTGAGAATGAGCGGCAGTATGATCGCAGTCTGTTATCTGGGATGGTTTTTTGTAAATTTAAGTAATGCGGTGGTGTTAGTCCCCATTCTTCAAATCCTGTTGGGATGCTGTAATGGAGCGTTTACAATGGCGTCGATTAATTTACAGTTCACAGTATCACCAAAGGTGGGAAGGACAGCTTATTTAGGGGTAACATCAGCTGTTTCCTGTGTAATTAGCTTTGGTGGTACATTGTTGGGATCTTTTTTCTCAAAGGTGTTACACAATACAAAATTTAATATTGGGGGCCTGGCAATAGGAAATATACAAATTCTATTTTTAATCACGTTTATCACATTGGTTATGTCTCTTACTGCTATGAAAAAATATAATTTTTAAAAACCATGAAAAGCACATATTATGAATCAACAGATTCAGTACCTTTATTGATTTCGATACTCAGAGGGAGACTTTTGATAAGCCTTATGAAAAACTTTTGAAAAATAATTTTGGTCTTCAAATCCACAATCTATCGCAATGTCCTTTATACTTTTACTTGAATTTTTTAGCATTTCCGCTGCTTTTTCCATTCTTATATCTAAGATATAATGACTAATCGTAGTAAGATAGTTATTTTTGAAAGTATTGATTAAGGTTGAGCGGCTGCAAAAGAATTGTTTGCAAAGACCTTCAATGGTTATTTTTTTATTGTAATTCTTGGTAATGTACTCTTTGACTTCAGATGCTAAGTTCTTCTTGGATAAACTAAGACGGTTGCTTAATGTAATGTATTTTGCGCAGATATCCATAATGGCAATACAGGACAGAATCATTTGTTTTGAGCTAACCGAAATTGAGCTGATTGCTTGTGACAAGGCCTCTGAGTTCTTCACATATGGCAGTGCGGACTGATAGACAAAATCACGACTTCCCGTTAAGGTATCAATCATTTGCCCCATCATTAAATAACCCGTTAATGTTCCAAAGCTAAAAAGTGGAGCGACGGCTTCATATAATCCAAATTTACATTGGTAAACATAAACCTTTAAATCCTTTTCAACGATATTAAAAACAGAAATATCATTATTAATACAAATTTGTCGTGCCTTTTCATTTTGTTGAACGAGACTGCAAAAACAGCCTAATTCATGAGGATAAGCAGCGATCTCATTGAATTTTGTATCATGAATACTAATACGAAAACCGGAAATATTATGCAGCTCCTTTAGTACTGTCAATAGCTCAATATGGTCATCCATGTTATCACCACTCACTTTAATTAGTAAAATACGTTATAATTAAACGATAATACTAATTATTATACTATATTATATAGCATAAGGAAATCAAAAATATATAATTAAATTGATAGAGGGCAAAGCTATCATGCAATGAAAGTCAAACTATTATTAAATGGAATCGTATTAGATGGAGGAGNNGGAGGAGATATTATGAAAGAACCAACATTAGTTATTATGGCTGCCGGAATGGGAAGCAGATACGGCGGACTGAAGCAAATTGACCCTGTTGACAGCCAGGGGAACCTGATTATTGACTTTTCTATTTATGATGCTGTGAAAGCTGGGTTTAAAAAAATTGTATTCATTGTTACACACGAAATTGAACAGGAATTTAAGGAAATAATCGGGAACAGGATTTCAATGTATGCACAGGTAAAATATGTGGATCAGAGTCTGAATACGCTGCCGGCCGGCTATTCGGTGCCACAGGGCAGGGTGAAGCCATGGGGTACCGCACATGCAATATTAAGCTGTGCCGAAGAGATTGATGGGCCTTTCGCGGTAATTAACGCGGACGATTATTATGGAGTTCATGCATTTAAATCAATATATGATGCTCTGTGCGAGCAGCAGGACGATTCAAAATACCGTTATTCTATGGTTGGATATGTACTTGAAAATACCCTCACTGAGAATGGTCATGTAGCTCGTGGTGTTTGCTCAACAGATGAACATGGTAATTTAGCCAGCATCTGTGAAAGAATCCACATTGAAAGAAAAGACGGCGGTGCGGCTTATACCGAGGATGGAAGTACTTGGACTCCAATTTCCCCCAAAAGTATAGTTTCAATGAACTTGTGGGGGTTTACTTTTAGCATATTAGCAGAGCTGAAAACGCGTTTTCCATTATTTTTAGACAAAGCAATGGCTGAAAACCCGCTCAAGGCAGAGTACTTTTTACCGACCGTGGTCGGCGAACTGCTGACTGAAAATAAAGCGTCAGTAAAGGTGATGTGCTCCCAGGACCGATGGTACGGCGTCACCTACCGACAGGATCATGAAACTGTTGTGGAAGCGATGAAGCGTTTTAAAGCAGAGGGGTTATACCCTGAAAAGCTTTGGGGGGCAAAGTGATGACAAGAGAAGAGGCCTGCTCTAAAATTGACGAGGCAATTGCAAACTTTGGTATTAAGGGGCAGCTGATAGAAAAAAAGCCATATGGTAACGGTCACATCAATGACACGTTTCTGTTAGAATACCGCAATGATAATAATCAAATTAAAAAGTACATTCTGCAGAGGATGAACCATGAGATATTTAAGAACACGCAGGAGCTTATGGAAAACATAATTGGAGTAACATCTTATCTGCGCGGTCAGATTCTGAAATTCGGCGGAAATCCAGATCGTGAAACGCTGAATTTCATGCCTACTCTCAGCGGCGACAGTTATTATGTAGACAGCACAAAAAACGCTTGGCGTATGTGCGGCTTTATTGTGGACACCCTCTGCTTTGAAGCAGTGAACACGCCGGATGATTTTTACCAGAGCGCCGTTGCTTTCGGAAACTTTCAAAGGCTTTTAAGCGATTATCCTGCTCATACTCTTCATGAAACAATTGCAAATTTTCATAACACGGCTTCGCGCTTTAAGGATTTTAAGAATGCAGTCAATGCCGACGTTTGCGACCGGGCAAAAGAAGTGGAAGCAGAAATCAAATTTGCGATGGACAGAGAAAAAGACGCAGCTGTGCTGGTCAACATGCAGGCCAGCGGAGAACTTCCCTTACGCGTTACCCACAATGACACGAAGTTGAACAATGTTTTGCTGGACAGGGAAACCGGAAAAGCAATCTGTGTCATTGATTTGGACACCGTCATGCCAGGCCTTGCAATCAATGATTTTGGAGATTCCATCCGCTTTGGAGCCAGTACCGGCCTTGAAGATGAGCAGGATCTATCAAAGGTTTCTCTCGATTTAAATCTTTTTGATATTTATACCAAAGGTTTTTTGGATTCTTGCGGCAAAAGCCTCAGCAAAAAGGAGATCGAGATGCTGCCAACGGGTGCGAAAATGATGACTTTTGAGTGTGGAATCCGATTCTTAGCCGATTATTTGCAGGGTGACGTGTATTTTAGAATCAGTAGGGACAAACAAAATCTTGACCGTTGCCGCACTCAGTTTAAACTGGTAGCTGAGATGGAACAAAAAATGGATGAGATGAATCAAATTGTTGAGAAGTATGCTAAAAGACAGGAGGAATGATAATGAGAATTTTAGTGACAGGCGGAGCCGGATACATCGGAAGCCACACTTGTGTAGAACTGTTAAATGCGGGACACGAGGTCATTGTTGTAGATAATTTGTCCAATTCAAGCTTCGAATCTTTAAAACGAGTTAAAGAAATAACAGGAAAAGATCTGTTGCTTTATGAGTATAATTTATTGGACTATGACAAAATCGATGAGATTTTTCAAAGCAACAAGATTGATGCGGTAATTCATTTTGCTGGATTGAAGGCAGCCGGAGAATCAGTTGAAATACCGCTTAAGTATTATCATACTAATTTATTATCAACAATTAATCTGTTGGAAATCATGCGGGATCATGAAGTATTCAATTTGGTTTTCTCTTCATCAGCTACAGTATATGGAACACCGAAAACAGTCCCTATTACAGAAGATTTCCCGCTATCTGCTACGAATCCATACGGAACAAGCAAATTGATGATCGAACAAATTTTAAACGATTTTTATTATTCTGACAAGCGGTTTTCTATTGTAATTTTAAGATATTTTAATCCGATTGGCGCACATAAGAGCGGTAAAATAGGAGAAAATCCAAAGGGAATTCCAAATAATTTATTACCGTATATTTCTCAAGTGGCAGTTGGAAAATTAAAGCTGGTCAAGGTGTTTGGAAATAATTATGAAACAGTAGATGGAACAGGTGTGAGAGATTATATCCATGTGGTGGATTTAAGCCTTGGACATTTGAAAGCAATCGAGAAAAAAGCAAATTGTAGTGGAGTACATATATACAATTTAGGAACGGGTATCGGATATTCTGTTTTAGAGATGATAAAAGCATTTGAAAAGGCTTGTGGGAAACACATACCATATGAAATTGTTGAACCAAGATCTGGCGATATTGCTGAATGCTATTCTAATCCTCAGAAGGCGAAAGATGAGCTCGGTTGGAGCGCGGTGTATAACGTTAATCAAATGTGTGAGGACGCATGGCGTTGGCAGAGTATGAATTCGAATGGATATAATGAGTAACGAAAATGTAGGTATTTATAATAATTAATGCTTTTTAGCACTGAATATGTTTGATGTTTTATGTATCTCAATCATATCAGAGTTTTCGTCCACAGCACAGGTTTTGGAAGACATACAACGATAGCGGAGGCATTAAAACTGAACTACTCACAAAAAGGCTGGGAACTGTGCTTTATGCAGGTTCCCAGCCTTTTTCTCTCAATTGCCTGTTATCAGCTGTTCTAACAATCATAGTCTATACCTGCCCGAGCTTATTTAGGTCAGAGGGGTGACTTAGCAAATTTACCAGTAGGTTTTGTGTGACCGAGCAATCGCTAAAAGGCGGTATATTCAGTTGTTGTTTACCAGGGTGGCTTTGATAAACTTTACATTTGCATATCGTTCCTGAAAACATTTCGGGAAATCAAAATCTGAAAAAATATAATCCAGACAGTGAATATCTGTTAATCCAAACGGTGCGTTGTTATCAAAACGATCATGGTGACATAGAAATATTTTTGTTTTAGCATGGCTTAGCATAAATTTTCTGATTGCGGTTTCATCCTCATCAAGATCGGAAATAATTCCGTCCTCCGACAGCGCTGAGGATGAAAAAAGCATAAAATCGACATAGATATTTTTGAGCATTTCCAAAGCATAGCTTCCTGTCGTTATCACTTCATTCCGTTTCGAGATGCATCCGCCAATACAGTATGTTTTTATTTTTTTTTCGGCCAACAATTGTGCCAAAAGCATATTATTGGTGAATACAGTCAGATTCATATCCGAAGACAGGTAATGATAGATGTCCATGGCCATAGTAGAACTGTCAATATACAGGGTACTGTGTGGCTTTATAATATCGGACACCCCGCGAATAATAGATGACTTTTCCTTTTTGTATTCATGCATCCGCGAAAGAAACGGAGCCATTCCAGGGATGCGTGGAAGGATCGATGCGCCGCCATGATCACGTTGGATCAGCCCTTGTGACTCTAAATGAGTCAAATCTCTTCGAATACTTGACGGGCTGATATGTATAACGTGCGAAAGATTCTCCACCGTATCATACGTTTTCTCTCGCAGTATCTGAAGTATTTCCGATTCACGCTGTATATTTCCCATAATATCTCTCCAAACTCATACATTTGCTCATTTCTGCTCATTTCTCAATTTTATCGCCATATCTTGTGCAGTTTATGGATTAAGTATATTATATAATCAAAAGTAAGAAAAGGAAAGTGAAAATAATTGTGCAATATTTTAACGTTCCTCGCTTTAGTATGCAGATAATCCGACGAAATTCATTAAAAACACAGCGAACATGATATAAACAGAATGGGATAGAAACAAATAGCCCCTTACATAAGGAAGCTGATCGAGAGAAGGAAAATGGTGTGCGGGTAGATTTCCAGCAATTTAGCGGCTTCTGCAGCTGCGGAAAAAAACACGAATTTACTGTAAAAAAGATAATTATCGAGGCGCAGGCAACAAGATACCTAAAAGACCTTATTCATGATTTTAAATGGCCGGTTATTCTCTGCGATACAAATACGAAAAAAGCTGCCGAAGAAATCATGAAAGAGTATTTTTCACTTTATGAAGTGTTAGAACTCCCGGAAAAGAATCTGCATGCTAATGATCAATGTGTTACAATTGTGCAGGAAAAACTGACACAAGAAGCTGATGTACTGATCGCAGTTGGCAGCGGAACAATTCACGACATAGCAAGGTATGTCGCATACGAACGGAATATCCCCTTTGTTTCCGTTCCTACTGCGGCAAGCGTGGATGGATTTGTTTCAGTTGTTGCGGCCATGACTTGGCATGGATTAAAAAAGACGATGCCGGCTGCTGCTCCAATCTATGTACTTGCAGACAGTGATATTTTCACAAAAGCACCCTATCGTTTAACCGCATCCGGAATTTCAGACTTGATGGGGAAGTACACTGCTCTGCTGGATTGGAAAGTATCTCATATTGTTACCAATGAATATTTCTGCTCCAAAATCTACGATTTAGAGCTCGCGGCACTTCACGAAGTTGAATCTCAATTAGACGGGATTAAGCTGCAGAATCGAGAAAGCACGGAAAAATTGATGTATGCTCTGATTTTATCCGGTTTAGCAATGCAGATGATCGGAAACTCTCGACCGGCTTCGGGTGCGGAGCACCATGTGTCCCATCTCTGGGAAATGGAAATCCTAAATGGCCGTCTGGATGCGCTCCATGGGGAAAAAGTCTCCATCGGTCTGATTATGTGCTTGGAGCGTTATCAGCAGATCCGGAATGCAATAAAAATCGGCCAATGCAAAGTGACCGCACCGCGCGCCTTTGAAACGGAGTTGATGCAAAAAACTTTCGGTAAAAAGGGACTATATCAAAACATATTAGAAGAGAACGGGCAGAACATATTGGACAGCATTTGCCCAGATGAGTTGCAACAGAAACTTCCATTGATATACGAGGAATTGCTGAAACTGCCTGATGCAGAAAAAATGAGAGAAACTTTGAATAAAGCAGGCTGTGTAACCACCATGGCTGAAATCGGGTTGCCAGACAGCCTCAAAGACCTTACCATGCAATTGTGCCCGTATGTGCGCCGAAGATTGACCCTGTTGCGCTTATCAAAAATGCTTGAATATCCTGATGAAATCCTAAAGATAAATTCCGACATTCCAACGACCTGTCAATCTAAACTTTGATTTATGCGAGTAAATTCGCAGGATAACATTATAAATAACGTGGTGATATTTTTAAGAGATCACTATGATAAACATAGCGGGCTATCAAGCTGGCAGCCAGCGTCGTATCCATTCAGAAAAAAATGTTGGATAATACATTATACGCAAATACGGTGGAGAGATATATCGAGCAGAAACATACCATTAGGTTTATTGATAAGAGTCTTTGTATGTAATAGGTTTTGAAAGGGGAGAAATAAAGTTTTGATACTGCAAAGGCTTTACTATTTAACATAATGTAATCAGTGGAGGGTGTGAAATTTTAGTTGTGAAATAGCTGTTGATTTTGGAAAGCTCAAACGACAAAAAATGGAGGAGCAAGTTTGCGTGTAAGTCAATGCCAGTATTTAATAATTGCTAAGGTGTTGGACTTGTTTAGCGGCGGAAACCATTCTCGCGTTTTCAATTGATTAAAATCAAGGAATATTGGAGGAGAAAAAATGAAGGTCAAAAACAAAAGCAAAATTGTTATGGCAGTTTCACTTATTTTTGTATTTTTATTCATGTTCATTGCGTCTTACTTTAATTCAGGGAGTGGTACAGTTTCAATTAAAAATATCTATTATCCTGACAGCAACGGGAACACACTGAGAGCACAGCTGTTTATCCCTAACGGCGTTTCTTCAGGAAAGCGTGCTCCGGCAATTCTCAATATGCACGGAGGTGGAGACAACCTTGAGTGCGTAGGAAACTTCAGCTCTGAATTAGCACGGAGGGGCTATGTCGTACTCAGTGTTGATGAATATGGCAGCGGGTTTTCAGATTATGTAACAGGCAATGTCGCAACAGGTGCAGGCGGTTCCAAAGAAAAGAAATCGCAGACGACTACAATGGATGGTGGCGCGGCAATCAGCTTAAAGCAATTGCTTTCTTATGATTTCGTCGATCAGGACAACATTGGCCTGATTGGTCATTCTATGGGCGGATCCTATATTGCCAATGCTGCACTTCAATATTCCGCTCATGTTAAAGCAATTATGCCTTGGGGCTCTGGTTCTTTCTTGGATTTGATGAAGAAGACCAATTCTGAAGACTATAAATTCAGTGTCGGATATTTGGATGGAAAAAATGATGAAATGATTCTGTTTTCCACTCATCTAAATAACACCAACGAATTATTGCAGCAGGATTATATTAAAAAGTTCTTTAATACGGATAAAAATATTGTTGCCGGTCAGGTATACGGATCTTTCGATCAAACAAATGCCCGTGTTATTTATACGCCTACGACAAGCCATATCGGGAATCTGGTTTGTTCGGAGTCGGTCGGCTATCTCCTTAGCTTCTTCGAATCAGCAATGCCTACCGGTACGAGTTTAGGGTCAACGAACCAACTTTGGCAGTTTAAAGAGGCTTTCAGTGTTTTAGCAATCCTTGCATTGCTGTGTTTCGCTGTAAGTCTTGGCCTTGTGCTTTTTTCCAGAAAGTCATTTGGTTCATTGGTATATGAAGGCGAGCAGCCTTCCGTTAAGATGAACAAGCCTTTAAAATGGGTTGGTATCCTCCTTATAATGGCTATTCCAATGCTAACGTTATATAGTATAGGGCTGCCTTTGACAACAATAAAGGCCAGCAAGCTTTTTCCAATGGATTGGAGCAATTATTTTGCATGGCTTACAGTTATTAATGCAGCTATAATCTTGGTGCTATTTTTGATATGGCACTTTGCTTATGGTAAAAAACATGGTGGTACGTTGCAGAGCTACGGCCTTTCAAATGACAGCATAAACTGGATGCAGATTATAAAAGCAATAGGATTTGCAGTTACGATTGTCTTTGCTATATATGTGATTGTTAATTCATGCTATGCTCTGTTCAATATAGACTTCCGCTTCTGGATATTCGCAATTAAGCCGATTACAGCAGCCAGGCTGCCGTACATCTGGGGATATCTGCTAATGTTTCTTATTGCTTTTGCTGTTCTTAATATGGTGAGTGTCAATTTTGCGGGACTCTCTGCGGACAGCAATAGTAAGTTGGGCGTATTGAAGCAATACGTTATTGGTTGGCTTATTGGCGCAGGCGGTTTTACGATTATCGTACTGATCTATTATATGGGGCTGAAAATCAACCATTATCCGCCATTCTTTTATGGCTTTGGACCGTTCCCAAGTGGTCATCCAAACTCTTTGGTATACAGTATGAAGTTAATAACGGTTGTCCCTCAGTTCACGTTTGTCTCCATATTAAATACTGCATTTTATAGGAAGACAAAGAATATTTATGTCGGTTCCTTTGTGGCTGCTCTTTTGCTGGCAATGATTGCTGTTACAGGAAACGCTTTCACCTATTAATACTTTGAATATTTGGGTATTATTTAGGCTGTCAATTCGTGAAATTTCTTCTTAGTAGATATGATGTTCACCAAAAAGACAAAAACAGCAGTTTGACCCAAGTGGGTCAGGCTGCTGCTTTTTGTTGAGAATAACCGATGAGAATATGCCGGCGCAGGTTGGGAGTAATACTCAAAAACTTTTTACGGACAGAAAAATGATTGGACTCGCGGAGCGCGTGCATAAAATTACCGTCACTTCAAAGGCTTCCCTGTGAACTGCCTCCGGTAAAACTGACGCATAGTGCATTTGTGCATTGACCGGATTGTTGAATGAAAGAATAAATCGTGCTATATTTAGAGTAGTAACATATTATAAAATTCAAATTAATGAATGGGGTGAATTTGCCGTGTCGAATGCCAATATTACAGAAGAAGCCATTGCAAACACCATGAAGCAATTGATGGAAGAAACACCTTTTGACCATATTACAACGGCTGACATCATAAACAGATGTGGAATAAGCAGGAAAACATTTTATTACCATTTTCAAGACAAATATGATTTGGTTAACTGGATTTTTTCAGTTGAAGTCATAGACGGAATTTTAAAAAACACAAAAATAGACAACTTGTCAGAATGTTATCTTAATCTCTACCGCTATATTCGAGACAATAAAACCTTTTGTACCAATGCCATTAATGCAAGCGGACAGAACTGCTTCATACAGTTTTTGTACGGCTATGTAGATAAACAGATAAACATACTTTGTAAAGATGCCATCAATAAAAAAATATTGTCGTCGGATGATATTAAGTTTTTAATAGATTATTATTATTATGCGTTTATCGGTGTGTTTAAGACTTGGATAAACACCAATATGAAGGACAGCCCAGAAGTAATCGTTAAAAGATGGGTTAGCTTAGTGGATAAAAACCTTAAACATTATATCAGCGCTAAGGGGGCTGATAAATTGAATAATAAGGTGACAATATCATCTTGATGTGGCAATAAGCAACAATATAAAAGCTTTGTATACCTCGTTTTATGTAGATATGATATATAATAATGTTGAAGATTTGTCAACATAAAAAATAGGAGGATACTGTTATGAGAAAATACAAAATTATTATCTGGGGACTCGGGAGTGTTGCGCGCGTCGCAGTTCGCATGAGTATGGAAAAAGAATCGCTCAGTCTCGTCGGCGCTATTGATGTGGATCCAAAGAAAGTCGGCAAAGATGCCGGTGAAGTGTTCGGTCTTGGCAAAACAGGCGTTATAGTAAGCAGTGATGTCGATAAAGTGCTTGCAATGGATGCCGATGTGGTTTTGGCCTATTTGCCAACCGACATAGATAAGCAAGGAAATATCAATGCAAAACCTGCCGTGGAAAGCTTCTGCAGAGCGCTCAAGGCAAAGAAAAATGTCATTACTACGGTACCCATTAACTATTACAAAGAACTTCATCCGGAAATCTTTAAGACAATTGATGACTGCGCAAAAGAAAACGGCATGACATATACCCCATACGGGTTGCTTCCGGGCGCTTTCGGGAGTTACATTCCAGTAATCCTTTCCGGTATAGTGGAACGTGTCGACAAAATCGTTCTGAACAGCGGCGAAGACGACCAGCATAACACTTCGGGCTGGATAACCTATTTTGGTTATGGCAAAGATCCCAAGGAATTCAACTCCGATTTGTTGGCGAATTATATCATTAACTACTATAAAGTCGGTGTTTATGAGATTGGAAGCCGCCTTGGATTCAAGTTTGACGATTTTAAGAGTACCCATGAGGTCTTTGCCGCCCCGCAGGATCTGCCAACGGATTTCTGCGAGGTCAAAAAAGGTACCATTTACGCACATCGCTACAATATGACGGGTTTTGTTAATGGAGAAGAAAAAGTAGCTCTTCACTATGTTCACAGAGTCTGCCATACAATTGTAGCCGATCCTCCTGTTGACAGCACAATCCATATGGAAGGCCTGACTAATCTTGATGTGGAGCTAAAAGGCATGATACCTCAAGGCGAGGGTTATGTTACCAGCACCGCTCCGACAATCAGCGCAATTCCCTCTGTTGTTGAAGCGGCTCCAGGCTGGCAGCAAGCTCTGGATTTACGTACGATAATTCCTGTTTTATAAGTTACATCAATTCTTTAGTTGTAAATCCTCTTGCATCCCTGTCGTAAATTTCGGATAGCCGATCGTTTCCTTATCTTATAATTACGCGCATCTTTATCTTCCTAACAAGACAAAAGCAAATGGACTCGCGAAACACGTGTGAAAATTGCACTGCCTTCAAGTCCTATTACCCGCACCACTATCAGAGTTGTCTTATTTGACGGCTCTGATTTCTTTTCCTTGGATTTTCTTCGATTTACTCGCTAAATCTGCCTCACCCGATGAATAAATGCTGTAAGAACACTCGAAGCCCACTCACATAAAAATTTTATAACTAGTTTGTCGACTATGAACTAAGCTCGTGGAAGCACATGAACGACGACCCATACGTACCCTCCAAATACGCAAAATACATCTGCGGGGAAGAACCCCTTCCGGTAAGAAGCAATCTCATTATCAAAAGCGGATATGTTGTAAGTGAGAATGATGGGGATTATAATAGCATTGTACAAACCGGAATGGGCAGCGCATATGGCGGACAGTGGAAGCCTAAGAAGCCGGAAGACAGGAGATTTTTAGGGGAACCGGGAGAAATTAAAACAACTTATAAAAATGGATATCGCATAGATACAAAAATTGGCGAGAATGGCAGGGCAATAAAAGAACGGCATTACACAGATAAACCTAATCCAAAATATCATACAGATACTCATGATCATGATATAAAATGGGATGAACATCGTGGGAATCCATTGCCCGGCCCTCCGATTAACTATCCTAATGGAGCACCTGAGTTTAAGAGTTTTAGGGAGATGGATGTTTTGAGCAGAATTGCGCAGGCGAATAGTCTGGATGAAAATAAATTTAAGACAATAAGTGAATTTAAATGGTGCATAAATGATGGCGGTGAGGTTACTTTTATATGGGGAGGCAAAGAATATGGAGTTTTTAAACACAACAATAATAAGTTTATTATATCTGAAATAAATAATGACAGCTTAGAAAAATGCTACAATACTGCCGACGAGGTACTGGAATACATGGTTGGCAAAGATCGGCTGCGCGATGTGATCACGCAGGTAACCGTAACTGACAGAACGATATAAATAAGATTTTTGGATGTAAATACTGCTTCTTTACTGCCCGTAAACCTTTGGTATTATTGACTTTTTTGAATAAATTCCGTAAGAACACCCGCACCACTAACAGAGCAGTCGAATTCGACTGCTNNTCTGGTTTATTTTGCCTCCATTTGGCTGAACAAACTGATTGTGTATAGCAGCCTATTGACAAAATTTATAAATGAGTCTACAATTAAGTAAACTCAGAGTTTACTTAATTACACCATGATGAATGTGAGGAAATATGATGGGTCACGAAGAACGCCGGCGGCAGGAAAAGGAAATTAAGCGAAAAGATATCATTGATGCCGCCGAACAGGTATTCTTTTCGAAGGGGTATGAAAATGCCTCGATGGATGAAGTAGCAAAAGAGGCGGAGTTCAGCAAACGAACTGTCTATGTCTATTTCAGCAGCAAAGAACAGATTTATTTCGAAATTATGATTAGAGGATACAAGCTGCTTATTGAAATGATTGGGAAAAGCTTTACGGAGAGCCGTCCTAAAAACGCTCTCGAAGAACTGCACTGTATTTTTTTCACCTTTTTCGGCTTCAGCAAAGATTTTCCGGAGTATTTTAAAGCCATTATGGAATACGAGACAAAAGATTCTGACGACCAGACCGGTGTTACAGATGAATCAAAAGCTGAATGCTATCGGTTGGGAGAACAGATATTCGGANNATACCTTTCTCATGCGCTTCAAAAAGGTGTGGCAGAGGGAAGCCTGCACAGTGGGCTCGAAAGTGAGCAGTCTGCTTTGATTCTGTGGGCCTGTACAATCGGTGTTTTCAACACAGGGGAGAAAAAAAGCGCTTACCTGAAAAACTACCACCTAACAGATCCAAAGGATTTTGTGACGGCATCTTTTGAGATGATCATGCGTATGATCAGCAGAAACGGAGTGAATCAGAATGAAAAGGAAATCGAAGATTAAAGTTGCGGCATTTGTATTAGGTGGTATTGCCAGCCTGTGCATCGTTTTATTAGCCGTACTTTTTATGATCAGCGGAGGTTTTATGAAACAAACGTATATGGAACCATGGTCAAAGGATTACCCCGCGACATATTCCGACCCGAGGGTCAGACTCGCATCCAGCGGCCTGCTCGCGGCAAGCAACCATAACATGCAG
>DDHX01000056.1:14258-106373 GCA_002338255.1 Ruminococcaceae bacterium UBA1865
GATGAATCACATCTTGCAGAAAGTATGGATACAAAACCGGTAGCAAAAATCACGATAGCAAAAACACAGCCCCAAAGCAGTTTACTCTATAACGCCACTTTTCTGCCGGACACCAACCGAGAAGCCTATAAAGCAGATAAGCTTTCTTCGTCACAGGCAGCTGCCCTTGAATCGCTTTCAACCGAAAGCAGCGCATCGATAAAGCTTTTTCAGGACGAGGAAAACATGAATAAAATCAGCGAATATTCTCTCAAAAGTGCAATCATTGAAGCGGGGGTGACTCGCGTCATGGATGAATCCAATGTTATCTTCAGGGCGAATGAATACCAAAAAAACAAATACCGCTACGGCTATTCGGTGGAGGGACAAGGTACTTCCGGTTTTATGAAGAATATCCTGCAGGGAATAGTCACGCTTTTTCCTTCGATGAACACCGGAAAAGCCGCATCCCAGAATTTTATCAACTATACCCGGACTTCTGTTAATAACACACCCGCTTATGCGATGATTGTATCGACTGACAATAGCCGCGCCGAACAGGTTAAAAGCGGAATGCTATACAGCAAGCTTGTGTTGACTGGTCATACGTTGGGTCTTGTCATGCAGCCGCTCAGTCAGATTTTGGAGGAATATCCAGAGATGCAAGTTCCTTATACCGAATTCAAGCAGGCATATGCGCCAAATGGCGGAACGGTACAGATGCTTTTCCGAGTAGGCGAACCTACGAAAAGCACGCCGTTGAGTATGAGACGCGATGTGAAAAGCCTGATAACAGAGAATTGATAACTGCAAATACAAGCAGCAATTTCAATGTGGCCATGTTGAGGCCAGTATTATGGCCAAAGTGGCATGATAGGTCATTCGTAAAGAACGGGCAGGCAAAGCCTCGGGCCGACGAACAAAAATTTCATATCAGGTCGAACAGGGGCGGACTTGAAATTAATTTTTTGATGTAACACAAGGGCACCCTATTTTCATAAAATGCCCCAAGCTATTCTGAATTTTAAAAAACTGTCGCATCGTTTGATGCGGCGGTTTTTTAATTTTAGGACAGATGAGAAACTAACTTTTTGAATTTCATAGATATTTATATTGACAGGCAATGCAAATGTTACTATAATGTTTTATACACAACAGTTTTATATAACACTGTAAGCTATAAAACATATAGTTGAAAGGAAGTGCAGTATGGATGAAATCTGGATCGGGAGGGAATTTCATTCGCTCAACAACCTGATTCACCGCTATTTTGAGTTTTCCTCTCACAAAAGAGAAGTTGAGACCATCACTGGCAACAACGGATGGATTATTGGTTACCTTTCTGCAAATGCAGATAAAGATATTTATCAGCGGGATATTGAGAAGCACTTCACCATTGCACGATCAACAGCGTCAAAGGTTCTCAGGCTGATGGAAGACAAGGGCCTGATTCAACGGCAGGCTGTTGCCCACGACGCGCGCCTAAAGAAGATTGTTCTCACGCAGAAAGCATATGAAGTCAAAGGTCTTATGAGGGAAGACGCGGAAATGATGGAGCAGACCCTGACAAAAGGGTTTACAGAGGAAGAACTGGAAACGTTGCACTCGTATATTCAAAGAATGAAAGACAATATAACAAATACGAAGCCTGCCCGTTCATAACACGCAGGCGGACCTTATGGAGCTGTTTTATGATTAAAAAAATTTTGTCCAGCGTGCGAGAATACAAAAAAGACACGATTCTTACCCCAGTGTACGTAATATTTGAATCGTTTCTTGAAATTCTGATTCCCACGCTGATGGCATATCTTATCGATTATGGTATTAGTAAGAAAAACATGACCAATGTTTTATGGATCGGGCTTGCCCTTTTTATCTCTGCGATCATTTCACTGTTGGTCGGCGCTCTCGCAGGACGCAGCGCGGCCATAGCTTCTTCCGGCTTTGCAAAGAATTTGCGCCATGATATGTTCTGTAACGTGCAAAAGTTCTCTTTTTCAAACATCGATAAATTTTCAACCGGAAGTATCATCACACGGCTGACTACCGATGTCACCAATGTGCAGAACGCTTATCAAATGCTCATTCGACTTGGAATACGAGCTCCGATAATGATCATTTTTGCATTGATATTTTCTTTTCGAATCAATGCCCATTTATCGCTGATCTTTCTTGTAACAATCCCGGTGCTCGGCTTCGGGCTGTGGCTAATCATGTCGCATGTACATCCGATTTTCGTGCGGGTATTTAATACGTATGATCGGTTGAACAATGTTGTACAGGAAAACTTGCTGGGTATACGGGTGGTCAAATCGTACATCCGCGAAGATCATGAGGATCAAAAGTTTGCGGGTATTTCCCAAAGAATTTTTCAAGATTTCTCCAAGGCGGAAAAAAGACTCGCATTCAACATGCCGCTGATGCAGTTTTGCCTTTATGCCAGCATGTTGCTGCTTTCGTGGTTCGGCGCAAAAGAAATCGTCGCCAGCGGCAACAATCCGGCTGCAGGGCTTTCGACCGGTGATTTGGCTGGCCTGATCACGTATGCAATGCAGATACTTATGAGTTTGATGATGCTGTCCATGGTATTTATCATGATCATCATTTCCAATGCGTCGACAGAACGCATTGCGGCAATTCTGAATGAGGAAAGCGATCTGAAAAACGGAGAGAATCCGGTACATACAGTAAAAGACGGTTCGATCACCTTTGAAGATGTTACCTTTCTGTATGCCAGAAAATCTGATAAGCCTGTCCTTGACAGGATCAATCTTTCCATCGCGTCAGGCGAAACCGTAGGTATTCTCGGAGGCACAGGTTCTTCGAAATCAAGTTTGGTTCAGCTGATTCCCCGCCTGTATGATACTGTGGACGGGAAAGTAACCGTTGGCGGTGTTGACGTGCGGGATTATGATCTTGAATCCCTGCGTAATCAGGTGGCAATGGTTCTGCAGAAAAATATTATATTTTCTGGTACAATCAAAGAAAACCTCCGCTGGGGCAATGAGAACGCGACGGATGAAGAACTAATTCATGCCTGCAAGTTGGCCCAGGCCGACGGCTTTATCAGGGAATTTTCGGACGGATATGACACCTATATTGATGAGGGCGGCACGAATGTTTCCGGCGGCCAGAAGCAACGGCTTTGCATTGCGCGGGCTTTGCTGAAAAATCCAAAAATTCTAATCCTTGATGATTCCACCAGCGCAGTAGACACAAAAACCGACGGGTTGATTCGTCAGGCGTTAAAAAATGACATCCCGGATACGACAAAAATTATCATCGCTCAGCGTGTTGCCTCAGTGAAAGATGCTGATAAAATCATCGTGCTCAACGATGGCAAAATCAATGCGATAGGAACTCATGACCAACTTCTTGAGACCAGTGAAATCTACAGAGAAGTTTATGACTCGCAGAATAAAGGAGGTGTTCTTCATGAGTAAGATACCACCGAAGGAGAATGCGAAGATACATGGCAGAACTCCGGTACAACGATTCAAACCCGGCACAATCAAAAGGCTGTTTTCATATATAGCGGAATATAGAATCCAGTTGATTTTCGTTGTATTCTGCATCCTGTTGAGTGCGGGTGCAAGCACGGCTTCCGCTTTGTTCCTCCAGATTCTGATTGACAAGTACATCGTCCCAATGTTGGGACAGGCGAACCCGGTATTTACAGGCCTGTTCCAAGCAATTCTTTTTATGGGCTTTATCTATATTGTTGGAGTGCTTGCAACATTATTCTACAACAGAGTGATGGTTGTTATTGAGCAGGGCACACTGAAAAAAATCCGTGACAAAATGTTCACGCACATGCAGACCCTTCCGATTCGGTATTTTGACAAGCATACTCACGGCGATGTGATGAGCCGCTACACGAATGATACCGATACACTGCGCCAGGCAATTTCTCAGAGCATGCCGCAGATGTTTTCATCACTTGTCACAATCCTAACATCATTTTTTGCAATGCTTTATCTGAGTGTCGGCCTTACCACGATTGTTGTCTTATTTGCTTTTCTTCTGTTTAAAGTGATTAAAGCCATCGTGGGCAGAAGCGGAACCTTCTTCATGAAACAGCAGAAATCTTTGGGTGACGTGAACGGTTATATCGAAGAAATGATCAACGGGCAGAAAGTCATAAAGGTATTCTGTCACGAGGAAAAGGTTGAGGAAGAGTTTGACAAAAAGAATGACGAACTCTGCTACTGCGCTACCGAGGCGAACAAGTACGGAAATATTACGATGCCGGTCGTCGGAAATATGGGCTATATGCTTTATGTGCTTCTCGCAATCATTGGGGGCGCCGCCGGTATCGCAGGTATTCAAAACCTTAGTCTCACCGGCATGAATGCCCTGACAATCGGTACAATCATTTCCTTCCTTACCCTGTCCCGCAGCTTCATCAACCCGATTGGACAGGTTTCCATGCAGTTCAATATGGTGGTTATGGCACTTGCCGGCGCATCCAGAATCTTTGAGCTGATGGACGAAGAAAGCGAACAGGACAGCGGATACGTTACGCTCGTCAATGCAAAAATGGAAAATGGGAAAATCAAAGAATGTAAAGAGCGGACGGAAAAATGGGCATGGAAATATCCTCACAGTGACGGCACGGTAACCTATACTCCGCTACAGGGCGACATTCGTTTCTTCGATGTGGACTTTGGCTACGATGAGGGTAAGACCATCCTGCACAATATCACGCTTTACGCCAAGCCCGGCCAGAAGGTCGCGTTTGTTGGTGCGACCGGCGCAGGAAAAACAACAATTACAAATCTGATCAATCGCTTCTATGATATTGCCGACGGAAAAATCCGTTACGATGGCATCAACATCAATAAAATCAAAAAGGACGACCTTCGTCGGTCGCTCGGCATTGTTCTGCAGGATGTCAATTTGTTTACAGGAACGGTCATGGACAATATCCGTTACGGCAAACTGGACGCGACTGACGAAGAATGTATTGCCGCAGCAAAGCTCGCAAACGCGGACGGATTTATCCGTATGCTTCCGCATGGTTATAATACCGTGCTTGAAGGAGACGGCAGCGGCCTTTCACAAGGACAGCGCCAACTGATTTCCATCGCCCGTTCGGCGGTGTCAGACCCACCCGTCATGATCCTCGACGAAGCGACATCCTCCATTGATACTCGGACAGAAGCCATTGTACAGAAGGGCATGGACGCATTGATGGAGGGCAGAACCGTATTTGTCATCGCCCATCGACTTTCTACCGTGCAGAATTCCGACGCCATTATGGTGCTTGAGCATGGTGTCATCATCGAACGGGGCAGCCATGAACAGCTTATTGAACAAAAGGGTCAATACTATCAGCTGTATACAGGTGCGTTTGAGTTGGAATAAATCACAATAATACCACATAGCAAAACCGGGATGTTGCTCGTCAAGGAGCAGCATCCCGGTTTTGCATTTAATTTTCCTTATATACGACAAACTTTAGAGGTAGAATCACAGGCCATCGGCGTATGAAATTAAAATTCAATCAGATTTATTTGTTGACAGCTCAATCAGCCTTTTTTGCTGTGACGGCGTTAGCGCCTGCTCGGGAGAATTGTCATCATAGGTGTCGTCATTTTCAATGATTAAAACAGTAGTATCGGGGCTTAACGTGTGCGAGTGCCACGAACCCTTTTTTACATTGTAAATTTGAAGCGGCATAAGTTGCTGCGCATAAATCTCACCGATACTGTCAGAACCGTCTGCAATAAACAGTGTGCAGTTACCCTTGAGCAGCACGAATATTTCGTCAGTTTTGTTATGCCTCTGAAGCTTTTTAATATTCTGCGGGAGCAGTTCGTCACAGTAACGCAGTTCCGCAACCCGCCATTTCTCATAATGAACGAGCGGCAGATATCCCTCTCCTTGGTAAGACCTGATTTGCAATAGCTTTTCGTCTATCATTTTAAAAAATCTCCTTTAAAAAGATTTCAACATGATTCGTTTTGTCGGCTGGAAGGGCTTTGATATCGTCTAAGGCTATTCTGAATCGGCCGTTTTCGCTGTCAAGGGCACATCCGTTAAGCGTAATGTTAAAAATCTTGTAACTTCCATAGTCAAGATGCAATGGATTGTGATATGTTACATTAAACTTTCTGTCGCCAAAGAGCGTTTCACAGGATGCGTCGCCAGATTCATCAAATTGAGAACTTAAAAGTTTAGGTGAAAAAATCAGATCACCGAACTCACCTTTGATGCCAAATACCTCCGTGACATAGGTGAACATGAGCCAGCTTGCAGCTCCGGTCAGATAATGGTACATGCCGCGCCCTCTAAGGTTTATGTATTCGGGAACGCCGGGATAAATCCGACTTGTTTTAAAGTCCATGCAATGGCGGCAGAGTGTGTCAAGCGCCTTGAAACCTTCGTGAACAAAGCCGCGTTTGTATAGCGCGTTTGCATACATAACCGTCATGTGGCTGAAGACAGCTCCGTTTTCCTTATGCCCATAGGCAAAGCCAAATTGCCGCCCTAAATTCATTCTAAGTGAGTGAAAATCTGTATTGAGGCGATAACCGCCAGCTGAAGCGTCAAAAAGGTATTTGTCGGCGGCTTTGGCTATTTTTGCGGTGAGTTTGTCGTCGGCAATACCGAACATGATGGGGAAAACCTGACCGGTAAGAGTCATACAGACGTTGCCGTTAATTTCGCCATCCACTGCCGCACCATCGTTGTCATAATATCCGTTGAGCCACGTGAAGCCCTCTTTTGAACTCAACTGTTCGTTTTCGATGATCAGCGTTGACATGCGTTCGACCATGCCCTCAAGCTTGCCTATTATGTCGTCAATCTTGAAGCTGCGTTTTTCGCCGGAAATTTCATGTGTGCAGGAGTTACAGAACTCAACAAGGCATTTTTGCATGACCTCCCGCGTACTGGCTGTGGTGATGCTTTCAAAAAGCGTTTCTATTTCTTTGGCAAGTTCAAGGTGGTCAATGCCTTTTTTCTCTTTAAGTTTGCTAAGCAGCGAGGCGAGTACCCTCAAGTTGCCGCAGTACATTGATGTGAAAGCAACGCTCTCTCCGTTCTCCACTGCCATATCGAGTGCATCGTTCCAGTCGGCGTTTTCAAGACGTAGCATACCGTGTTTTCCTGCGTTAAGGCACGCTGTAATCGTTTCTATGAGCAGGTGCTCTATGATTGTGCCGCCATACTGTTTTGAACCGCGGTACATAAGAATTGTTCCATATGCTTCATCCCACTGTGAATCTTTGGATTTGCCGCGCAAGGTCAGTTTATCTTTAAAGTATGTTTGCTCTTTTAAAAGAAAATCAAGATCGCCGCTTTGGTCTATGTAAAATGAAATTGTGTTAAGCGGCCAGGCAGCGTGATCCATCCAGACTCTTGCAATATTATTACGGTCGGCTATAAATTCGCCGTTGCCGCTGCCGATGATTGTCGCGTTTGTTCCGTCGAAGCGCATACNNTAGGTTCCATTATGAGCCGGGCAATGCAGTCTTGCCAAAGGTCACGCCAGCCCCTGCCGCCTCTGCCGTAATCGTGATGCGGCAAGAATGAGCAGCCATAGATTCTGCGGAGCACGGGCTCGCATGAAACCCACTTCATCCACATGTCAAAACTGCGGTCGGAAGTTTTGAAATTCACATTCAGCTTATCTTCCCAGTACGTGATATTTTGTTTAAGGTATTTGTCGAATTTTTTTTCAGTCAGGTATTTTTTTTCAATATTATCCCCATTAACGCAAAGAGCCAGTATGAATACTGCCTGTTCTCCGGGATGAAGCGTAACAGTACTAAATCGAAGTGCTCCCATCGCTTCATAGCCGTCGGAGTTACAGGCATTTGCGGCAGTGGCAGCACTGTTTTCAACAATAGCCTGTGGCCAGTCAAGTGTGCCGCCCTCACCTATAAAACTTTCGACATCGGTGAAAAAACCAATTGGCGGTTTGCCGTCGCCGTCAGCGCCAACTACAGCATAGGTGTTGTGATTGATGCTGTGTCCGTTCTCGTCAAAAAGCATGGTCGGTGTGACCGTTACGCCAAATTGATCAGCCCTTGTACGCTGAAGCAACGAGGTGACATGACGGTGACTGCGAAAATTATCAGCCGATCTGCCATAAATGGGAACGGCGGCGGTTGGAGTAATCACAGCATCGGTATCCGAGGTATTTGTAATCATAATTTTGGAAAGCTCGACAGTGTCGTTTTCACAAGGGACAAAGGTAATGATCTCCGATTTAAGTCCCATTGCCGAATTTTCACGGGTCATGCAATGCCATAAAAAGCCTGCTTTGAGGCATGAGGTTTCCTCACCCGTGCCGCGGCGGGCTATTTGCTGCGCACTGACACCGGTGGCTGACCATGCACCCAAACCATCCTTGTAAATCCAGAAATTGCGTGTTGACCGCGACGTATGTAGTTCCTCAGCGGAAACCGGTGTTGTCAAAAAAGTGTTTTGACCGGTTTTCACATCACCGGAAAGGGACGGTGTTATGCTGGACATCATACCTGCCGCGTTTGCAAGAGGAAAGTAGAGGTAGCTGAATTCATCAGGGCTGTTAAGTGAGAAAGATGCATGGTTGTCAATAAAGTTCCAGACCGAATCACGAAGCATAATAAAACTGCACTCCTTTATTTCCACATTCGCTATATAAACGCGTGTTTATAAAAATTAATAATAATATACATCAGAAAGCTGACAAATGCAATACGTATTTAAATACATATAAAAATAGTCATAAATTTGAAACAATATTTATTAAATATATTGAAAATCGGTTTAAATGGCTGTATGATATAAGCAATAAGCGATGAACACGCGTTTAAAGAATGGTGGGAATTTAGTGAACAGCAATGAAATAGCAAAGCTGGCAGGCGTGTCAAGGAGTACCGTTTCAAGGGTAGTCAACAATTATACGAATGTGCCGGAAGAGACGAAAAAGCACGTTCTTGAAATTCTAGAAAAATACAACTAAATACCGCACGCGTCGGCAAGAGTGCTTGCCGGTGTGAAAAGCAAGACGATAGGCCTTTTTATGGTGGATAAAAAGAACAATACGGAAGGCCACAAAGTATCCATGAGTACATATTTTTCACCGTTTATGAGCGGCGTTATCGATAACGCGAACGAAAAAGGGTACAACGTGCTTGTGTTCGCGATTGGTAAAACAAGTGATTTTAAAAATGTACGGGATGTCTTTTATAACGAAACGATTTCTGGTGGGATTTTTATAGGCCAGCAGAACGATAATGAAATTGATGATATTATACAGAGCAGTTTTAAGACGGTTCTAATAGACAGATCTTTTGAAAAAGATAATAAAAACATTAAAAACAGCATTATTGTGAATGCCGATAATTTTAACGGAGCGTATGAGGCCACAAAGTATTTGATTGACCTTGGGCATAGAAGGATAGCACATATATCAGGCTATGCTGGGCAACTTTCCACAACGGACAGACTGGAGGGTTATAAAGCGGCTTTGACCAAGAATGAAATTTGCGTTGACTCCAAAATGATTGTCAGGGGGGATTTTATGCGCGAAGGTGGCTATACCGCAACAAAAAAACTGATGGCGCAAAGCGAACCAACAGCANNTTGGCAATGACAGCATGGCAATGGGCGGGATGAGGGCACTGGAGGAAATGGGGCTGAAAATTCCCGAGGATATCTCCATTGTTGGCTTCGATGATATTGAGATTTCGTCCTATCTTCAACCGGCGCTGACTACTGTGCATATGCCGATAGAAGTTATGTCTACAAATGCAGTAAACATTCTGATTGATGCCATCGAAGGTGACGCGGATTATTATGCGCGTTATGTAATCCCGGTGAACTTGATTGAGAGGAATTCATGCCGAAAAATTTGAACTGAAAGCATTATTGACTTGGGGGTACGAAAGCAGAATGAAAATTAATTTCACACCCAAAAAAATTTATGTAAAGTTTTTAAAGTCAAATTTGATGACTAAGATAAGCGTGTACTACATAACAATACTCTGTATATCAATAGCACTTGCTTCAATGGCATTTAACAGCATTAATTCCGCTGTTATTGTGAAAAAGACAAGTGCGAGCGCGCAGCAAACGTTAGAAGCTCTGGATCAAAATCTGTCTTATCTTGTTTCAAATGTTTCTCAGTTTTCAAGTTATGTTTTTTTTGATAACAATGTTCAGAGCGCACTGAAAAAGTCACATCGTAAAGGAATTGACCCGTCGATTCAGGATGATATCAGCAAAAGCCTTGTCAATATGATACTTTCGAGCGATGACATATCATCCGCATTTCTTTTTGACAATTACAACAACTCGTATTATATGAGCAGGATTACGGGATCAAAAGTGTTGTCAGATGACGTAAAAAAAGCATCCTGGTATAATACGGTGGAGGAAGCCAAAGGCTACCCCGTCTGGGTTCTGAATGACGGTCAATTAATTCAAAGCGGCAGCGACGATATGCCTGTGTCGCTCGTGCGAATGGTATATAGTACCGACGATTATAAGCCAATCGGTGTTTTAGTAATGAACATCAATAAATCATTCGGAAACCACATTTTTAGCAGACTTGGGTCACAGTATAAGTCACAGTTTTTTATTGTCGACAGCAATGGAAACTATATTACACAGAACACTACAGCCGAAAATACAATTGTTTCTGATTTTATTAAAAAGTCGACCGGCAGTACAAACTATGCAATTGAAAAAATAGACGGGCAAAAGGTTATTCTGACTTCAAGAAAATCTTCCTGTTCGGATTGGCGGATTATTGGCATAATGCCGATGAGCGAGCTTTCAAAGCAGTTTGAAAGTACCGGAATGGTTATACTGCTGATAATATTGATCAATGTTTTGTTCCTTTGCATCGGTCAAATCTATGTTACTAAAATTATCACTAAGCCGCTTTCCAAGATGAAGAAATACATGGCTGGCATACAAAATGGAAATTTTCAAAAAATTCCGATTGAACTTGTCAGAGATGATGAAATTGTCGAGTTGAAACGATCTTATAATATCATGGTTGAACAGATTCAAAAATTGATTCAGAAGGTGAAGGATGAACAAAGACAGCTGAGATTAAGCGAAATCAGTATTGTTCGTGCGCAAATAAACCCGCATTTTTTATACAATACTCTTGACGCTGTGAGCGCGCTTGCTTTAATTAAGGACAACGAGAGCGCGTATACGATTACACAAGCGCTTGAAAACTTTTATCGCATCAGTTTGAGCAGCGGAAAAGATGTTATTACCGTTGAAGATGAAATCAAGTGTATAAAAAGTTACGTCCAGATTTTGAACATAAGGTACAAAGACTCTTTTAATGTAATTTATGAAATTGACGACGGGATGCTTGATCATAGCATATTGAAGCTGATTTTACAGCCGTTCGTTGAAAATGCGATTACGCACGGCGTTCGTAACAAGCATGGCAGAGGAACGGTTACCTTGAAAGGCCATGAAAATGATGACAACATCGTTTTTGAAATAGAGGACGACGGAGCCGGGATGACAAAAGAAAAAATAGAGGAGATTATCAGCAAAAAGGACACAAGGCAAAAAGGCGGGTTTGGTATCTACAGTTCAATAACCAGAATTTCACTGTTTTACGGGGTTGAAAACCCTGTGTCGATTGAAAGTACGGTAAATGAGGGAACGAAAGTAACGCTCAATATACCTAAAATGAGTAAGGAGGACATGAATGGATCAGATTAAAGCTTTCCTTGTGGACGATGAATATCTGGAACGGACATTGATTAAATACAGTATTCCGTGGGAGAAACTGGGATTTGGCATTGCAGGTGAGGCGGATTCAGGAGAAGAAATGTTGGAAGCGATAAAAGCCAATACGCCGGATGTGATTTTCACCGATATATGTATGCCGTTTATGGATGGATTGCAGATGGCCAAAAAAATCAGAGAGCTGTACGCTGATATGGAAATCGTAATCATCACCGGTCACAGGGACTTTTCTTTTGCCAAGGATGCCATCAAGATAGGGGTTGCAGAGTACCTGCTCAAGCCGATTGATAAGCAGGAACTGCTTAACGTCAGCCTCAGAATAAAAAGCCGCATCGAAAAGAAAAGAGCTTTGAATGGAGAATATCAGTCCGTTCAAAGCGGTTTAATACATAGTTCGAGTCTTCCAAAAGATGAAAAATACAGCGATCTTGTGATGAAGACGATAAAAGTCATTAACGACTCGCTGTCCGACAGCGAACTTTCGCTTAAGAACATTGCTGAGCAAGTGTACGTTAATCCCAGTTACCTGTGCAGGGTGTTCAAAAAGGAAACAAATAAAAATGTCACCGATTATATTACGGGGCTTCGTATAAGCAAAAGCCTTGATTATCTTAACAATACGAACCTTAAAGCGTATGAGATTGCCGAAAAAATAGGAATCAACGATTCTCATTATTTCAGTATCTGTTTCAAGAAGTACACGGGAAAATCAATTCAAGAATATAAAAGGCTCAATCTTAAGGTTCCAATAATTGCCAAATTCAACAACGCTTAAAATCGTTTTGATGCTGAAAAAAATTCACGGAAAATAAAAATATAAACAGAATACTTTCTCCCTGTCTGCGGTGAAGAAAAAATAACACAAGTTTTTTTTATTTGTTTGGTTCCTGCAATTGTTATTTGTTATATAAATATAATGACAATAGTAAAAATATTATACAGTTTTATCAAAATAATGAATTTGAAAAATTTCAAAAGACTGTATAATGATGATCAAGGAAATTTAAACGGCCGTGCGAATTTCAAACAATGGAAAGGGAGTCAAGAGATTGAAAAAACATTCAAGAAGAGCGTTATCAGTCATTTTGGCGGGCGCTATGGTTATGGGACTGATGGCATGCGCAGGTTGTTCACAATCAAGTCCTGCTGCAACATCTTCCGCATCAACTGTTGTATCAACCAAATCAGACGAAAAGATAACACTCAAAGTCTGGCATCAGTGGTCTGACGACTCAAATGCTTTGAAAAAAGACTACAATTCTGCTGTTACAGCGTATGAAGCAGCAAACCCGAATGTAAAAATAGAATCTGATGCACTTGCTACGGAGGCATATAAGACAAAACTGACAACGGCGTTTGCCGGAAATTCAGCCGACTGCGATGTATTCTATGATTGGAGCCCCGGGAAAACACAAAGCCTTGCAGAGGCCGGTAAAATATTAGCAATCGATGATTATGTCAAGGACGGCACGTTGGATCAAGTTCAACCGGGCTCAACTGACGCATTTAAATTTAATGGAAAACTTTATTCATTGCCGATGTTCTCATGGTATATGGTCCTGTACTGCAACAAAGACCTATTTCAACAGGCTGGCGCTACAGAACCTACTACATACGACGAGCTGCTGACAGCTTGCAAGAAATTATCGGATAAAGGAATTCTTCCGATAACGAATGGTACAAGAGATGCATGGAATGCATGCTTCATTTACGAATATCTTGCAATGAGAGAAAACGGCGCAGAGGCTGTCAACAGTTATCTGAACGGCAAAACAAAGATGACCGGAACAGGCTTCGCAGACGCGGCTAAGAAGGTACAGGAACTTGTTGCTGCAGGCGCTTTTGGAAACAGCACGCTTGCCACTGGCTCAACCGATGCGGATACCGCTTTCACAACCGGAAAAGCTGCAATGAGAATTGGCGGAAGCTGGGTCGCAAGCAATGTGTATGCGGACGGCTCAACAGTAAAAGGCAAAGTTGACGCGTTGGCAGTGCCACTTATTACCGGCGGAAAGGGCGATGAATCAAACTTCTGCGGTGGTTTCACAGAGTCCTTCCTTGTTAATGCGGGCACAAAATACCCTGAACAATCGGTTGCTTTCATGAAATACATCAATAAAGCAATGGGCAAATACGCAGCGGAAACAAGCTCAGGATTTGATGGCTGGAAAGACAGCACGATTGATCAAAGCGGTTGGAATGATGTTTTCAAGCAAATTAATACACTGACTCAAAAATGTACTTCCAGCACTCTTGCATGGGATACATTCCTTGACAGTGCAAAGACAAAGGTTCATCAGGATGACGTTGAGGGGCTGTTTGGCAACAAGATTACCCCGGATGACTTTGTTAAAAATGAGAACGCTTCTTGGGACTGATCCATTAAGTAAGAATAGTTCTATCAATAAGTGATTTAATAAGAAGCCCTCATTACGTTTGTAAATGAGGGTTTCTCATTAAAAATTAAGGTGATTGTATTGAACAAGTTAATGTATAAGAAACGCTCAATAGTTGTTTTTGTGTTGCCAACGATTATCATCTATACATTGATAGTGGTAATACCGATTTTTATAAGTGCATATTTAGGACTTTTTAAATGGAATGGCGTTGGAGCAATGCAATTCCATGGATTCGCAAACTATCAAAAGCTCATAAGCGTAGATCCTGTATTTAGACAGGCGTTAATTAATTCCTTGATATTGGCGACAGCTTCTATTTTCATACAACTGCCAATTGCGTTCATACTTGCACTGATTTTGTCAAATGGCGTCAAATTCGAGAAATTTTTCCGCACAGTATATTTCATCCCTGTAATTTTGTCCAGCATGGTAATAGCACAACTTTGGCTTAGAATATTCAATGCAGACTATGGTGTGTTAAACGGGGTGCTAAAGGCTGTTGGATTATCAAAACTGGCTCAGCCTTGGATGGCAAATACAAGTACTGCATTTACTTGCACAGTAATACCGGCAATATGGCAGTTTATTGGTCAGTACATACTGATCATGTATGCGGGCATGAAGGCAATATCAGGGGACATGTACGAAGCCGCAAAGATAGATGGAGCAACCGGTTGGCAGTCAATGACAAGAATAACAATTCCGTTGCTTTCGCCGGTGATTAAGGTTTGTCTCATTTTTTCTTTGACGGGCTCATTTAAGTCATTCGACCTTGTTTTTGCTATGACGAACGGCGGACCGTTCCACTCCACAGAATTGCCCAGCACCGTCATGTATTCAAATCTATTCAGCGCGGGAGCATATGGATACGGCAGTGCACAGGCGGTATTTATTGTTATCGAATGTTTGGTTGCTACACTGATTATCCAGTTACTGTTTAAAAAATCAGAAGCTGAAGCATCAGCGGTATAAGGGGCGTTAGTGAATGGATAAAGTAAAAACTAAAACAAAACCTTCACAGGCTATTTTGGTTGCTGTTCTTTTTGTCATTGCATTAATTCAAATATTTCCGCTGTTTTGGCTGATTCAATTTTCACTGAAAGACAACAATGAAATATATGGCAGCAATCCTCTTGCATTGCCAATGGTCTGGAGATGGGGCAATTATACACAGGCACTTTTTTCCGGCGGTCTGCTGAATTACTTCTTAAACAGCATGTTTTACACACTGATCACAATCGTTGTCGCGGGTGTTTTAAGTGCCATGGCAGCATACGCGATAACCAGATTAAACTGGAAGTTAAAAAAATTTTCGTATACGCTATTTGCATTGGGCATAATGGTGCCGTTGCAGGCAGTTCTGCTTCCACTGTTTTTGGTTCTTAACAATATGAAGTTACTCAATACATATTGGGCGTTGCTGATTCCTTACATTGCATTTGCTGTGCCTATGAGCATTATAATTCTATGTGGTTTCTATGGCTCGATACCAAAAGATATCGAAGAAGCAGCTTACCTTGATGGATGCAATATTTATAAAGTGTTTTTTAGAATAATCCTGCCCATTGTGAAACCGGCAATCGCGACAGTTTCAATCTTCACATTTTTGGGCACATGGAACGAGCTGATGTTTGCTAACACATTTGTCAACAGTGCAGCTTTCCGTACGTTGCCGGTTGGGATATTTTCTTTCGCTGGCGAATATTCCACAAACTGGGGTTGCATAGGTGCGGGCATGGTTGTTGCGACGATTCCAACGCTTATAATATATTGTTTTTTGAGTGATCAGGTTCAGTCGAGCATCGTCGTAGGTGCGGTAAAGGGATAATATTATTTTATAAATACCACAGATCATTCATATTCAGCACAACCAATGACGGCATTATCCGCACAATAGTGGATAATGCCGTCATTGACGTTTTAAGAGATATCATAAGATTGCAGAGGGCAGACACACCAGGAAGTGATAGAATCAAAACAAAAATACCCGGCGTTTTGGTCATGAATACAAGGTGTTTTTTTCGAGAAAAAGATCAATTGCAAAGGAATAACTCAAAAGGAACTTCGTCTGCGGGTTTTCAAAGTCAATTCCGGAAAGCTCCACAATCTTCTGCCTCCTGTAGTTCAGTGAATGGCGGTGAAGGAAGCGAATCTCAGCCGTCTTATTCTGGTTAAATCCGGTAAGTGTATATGTGCGTAGTGTTTCATATAGTTTCGTACCCTTGCACTGGTCATAATCCCTCAGAAGTGGCAAAACCGGATGACAGAAAAACATAAGCCGCAGTTCTTCAGGAAGGGCGTCCAGCATATCAAAAAAAGCGTAATCAACATAGTTGTGTACTGAGCCGTCTGTCTCCATCCTCTGTGAGAGAATGGAGGCTTTTTCCGCCTGCATGTAATATTCCTGAAATTTTGCAGGATTGGAAAAGGAATTGCTTATGCCGGCCAGCAGATAGTTCTTTTCACATAGTGTTCTAAGCTGTTCCAATTGATTTTGTGGGATTTCCCGACATTTTTGCACATCTATTATAAGTACAACCGATTTTTGGTAAATAATACTCTGCTCAACCTGAAAGATAGTCTCGAGCTGCGACTGAATAGAAGCAGTGAGGCTTACCTCTCCATGATAATACAGGGGCTTGACCGTCAATACGCGCATAAAGGAAGGAAACACGAGCTTGCTGACCTGAATGCGTGTGGTCGCCTGTTTTTCTGTAATTCCATTTAGCATGTCGGTCAGTATCCCGCCGTAAAGGTGTGAGTGCAGGGAGATTTTATCTTGATTCTTTAACGTTGTTTCTGTCAATGTTCTGCTGACAAGAGACAGTGTTTCGTAACAGTCCTCACCAAACTCACTGCCCCGCTGGATCATAAAGATATAGCCGAAAAGTGTGTCGTCACGTATGATTTTGCTGCACAGATAAAAAAGCTGCATCTCTTCGCAGAAACAAACATATGGGTCCGAACCAGGCTGTTTCCCCTTTTCCTGCCGAAGTTTCCGGATATGTTCCATAAATTCCGTCGGACAGTAGCCTTGTTTTACGCACTGCATCCAAAGCTGATTTTCCAGCCGGAGTGGAGCCGAGTGAGCCAAAACTTTGCCGCTCAAGTCAATCACAATAATGGAACTTTCGGCTCTGTCCGCAATATCGCTCAGGATACCGGAGATTCCCTTTCCGTCAAAGATCATTTGCAGCATGGACGAATAAAGAGCCTGCATCCTGTACGCCTTGTTTAGAACATAACCGGCAAGGTTTACGGCGGACTCATAATCGACGGTATCAATTTGCACCGAATTAACAAACAGCCTGCGAATTTCATCCGGAGCATCGCCTGCGTAAACCAGATTCTGCGGAACAACAGTTCCAAGACAGCTTGCATCATGCACAAAGTACAAAACATCATTTTCGTATTTTTCAGGCGTAGTTTCCGTAGTAAGCTCTTTTAGCTCAAAAATTTGTGTGTTGTATCTAATAATAAGTTTCTTAGTATTTAATTTTGCAGCTAATTTTTCAAGTATTTCATTAAGCAGCATATTCATCACCCCAATACTATTTTAGTCACGAAGCACAAAAAGTGCAAGTGTTTTGTATAAGCAGTCCATATCTTTCATGCGTAAAGTGTGTTATATTATTAACATACTAACTGTTGGCAAGAAGTGCTTTGCAAAATAAAGTCAAAATTTATGTGGGAAAGGGTTGATTTCATGAAGTATACGAAACTTTTTGAAAAAGGGAAAATCGGAAAACTTGAACTGAAAAACAGAATCGTTATGCCTGCAATGGGGACAGGGTTTGCATCCTCCACGGGGGAAGCATCCGACGAGATTATCCGGTATTACGCCGACCGGGCGAAGGGCGGATGTGGACTGATTATTACTGAAATCTGCCGGATTGACGAGGAGACGGGAATCGGCACCAGCAACCAGCTGTGTGCAACGGATTCTAAACACATTCCCCGTCTTGTCAGGTTGGCGGAGGCCGTGCATGCGCACGACACAAAGATTTTTCTTCAGCTCCACCATCCGGGAAATGAGACAATGAGCAGACTTCTGCACGGAAAGCAAATAGTCGCCCCCTCACCGGTAATGTGCAAAATCGTAGGCGAAATGCCAAGAGAACTCACTACGGAGGAAGTTACCGCAATGGCGCAGAAATTTGTGAAGGGCGCCTTTATTGCTAAGACGGCAGGATTTGACGGAGTTGAAGTCCATGCCGCTCACGGATATCTGGTCAACCAGTTTTTAAGCCCGCACACCAATAAACGTACGGACAAATACGGCGGCGATTTCTTCAACCGTATGCGCTTTTTAACAGAGATCATCATCGGGATACGGTTTGCGTGCGGTGCCGATTATCCGATTTCAGTACGTATCGACGGCAGCGAATTTATTGAGGATGGCCTTGACGAAAAAGACTGCATCCACATTGCAAGATATGTTGAGAGCCTTGGCGTTGCCTGCCTGAATGTGAGCTGCGGAACATATGAATCCGGCGCGACCATCATTGAACCGTCCTGTTTTGCGGAAGGCTGGAAAAAACATCTTGCAAAGAACATTAAAGCAAACGTCAAGATTCCGGTAATTGCCGTCAATACGATCAAACATCCAGCTTTCGCCGAGGCGCTTCTTGAAGAGGGCGTTTCCGACTTTGTTGGCGTTGCACGCGGACTGCTTGCCGATGCCGAGTGGGCAAACAAGGCAAAGCGCGGCGAGGATGTTCTAATCCGCAAATGTATTGGCTGTATGAACTGTTTTCTCGTGGCAAATCAAGGAAGACCGATTGAATGTACGGTCAACCCAATTCTTGGACGGGAATCGACCCATGGGGACGACAGGCTCGTAAAAGACGGAAACGGGCGCACGGTGGCTGTCATCGGCGGAGGGCCGGCCGGCATGCATGCCGCGCTGATTCTGGCTAAAAGAGGATTCAAACCAGTGCTCTTTGAAAAGAGTGACAGATTAGGCGGAACCATTAAATTTGGTTCAGTTCCTCCTCACAAGGAACTACTGGCCGAATTGATTGACACACAGGAAGCGGAACTCAAAAAATGGGGCGTAGACGTGCGCCTGAATACACAAGGAACTGTGGATGAGTGCAAGAAAATCGGTGCGTGCGGGGTATTCCTTGCTCAGGGCGGGAACCCGATTGTTCCCAGAATCCCCGGTGTCGAAAAGGCTGTTCTGGCGGAACAGGTTTTGTCCGGAGAAGTAAAGCTCAGCGGGAAAAACATCGCCGTTATCGGTGGTGGAGTGACAGGTCTGGAAACAGCCGAATANNAGATGATGAACGCCGTTGGCACCACCCTTTATCCGAGCGTCCTGCACTACCTTATGGAGCGCCTGAATAAGAATAAAGTTGAAATTTTGACGGGTCATGCTATCAAGGCTGTTGGAGACGGAGAAATTACACTCGGTGTCACGGCCAACGCAACTGAAGTTACCCGTAAAGCTGATGTGGTTGTCCTGGCGCTTGGCGTGCGGTCGAACCGCGTTCTGTATGAAGAGATGGAAACTTCATTTGACAAAGTGATTTTGGTCGGCGACACGGAAAAACCGGGGACAATTGTCGGCGCAATGCATTCTGCAAATGACAAGGCATTCGTATTTTAAAGGAGTTGAAAGATATGAAAGAATTCAAAGATAAAGTTCTGGTCGTAACAGGCGGCGGAAGCGGAATTGGAGAGGCAATAGCCAAAGAGGGCGCGCTCCGCGGCATGAAAATAGTGATTAACGATATCGACGAGCCGGCAGTGGATCGCGTAGTAACCGAGCTCCATGCGATGGGTGCTAAAGTCGTCGGTCAGAAGGCGGATATATCGATTCTTGAGAATGTCGAAGCACTTCTCAAACTAACGCTCGATACTTTCGGTCAGGTTGATATGTTGGTCAACAATGCCGGCGTATCCGTCTCCGGGCCGATCTGGGAAATCCCAATACAGGATATCCGCTGGATTACAGAGGTTAATATGATGAGCCATCTCTATGGTATGCATGTTTTCATCCCGCAGATGATCAAGCAGGGCACAGAAGCGGTCATCATCAATACGGAGTCAACTGCCGGACTTATGACATCCGGCAATGCGGTCATGTACCACGCCACGAAATTCGCCGGTCTCGGCGCATCCGAGGGCACCTATCTTGCACTGAAAAACAGAGGACTCGGGCGCATTCAGGTGCATTGCCTTGCCCCCGCCTTTGTGAAGACAGGGATTCATCTGGCGGATACACACAGGCCTGAGCGTTATGCGATAAACGACGACCCCTATTACGAGAGTCAGGAATTTAAGTCCGGATTTACGCGCAGTGAGCGCCAGGTTACCACAGGAATGCCGATAGACTATGTGGGAACCTGTGTCTTTACCGCCGTGGAAGACGAGAAATTCTACATATTTACACATCCCGAATCACAGGTTGTAGCCGGTATGCGGATTCAGAACCTTGTCAATGGAAAAAATCCACAGTAATCAGCAGAGATATAAGGAGGCGTATTGATATGATCAGTGATTTTAAAGGAAAAGTTCTTGTGATCACCGGGGGTGCAAACGGTATTGGGCGCGCTTTGGCGTTGGGTTGTGCAAAAAGAGGCTGTGACGTGCTAATCGCCGACATTCACGGGGAAGAAGCAGAGGAAGTTGCCAAAGAAATCAGGGGAATGGGNNGGCCGATGTCTCGCTCTCAGACGAATGCAGGAAGATTTTCGACCGTACGATGAAAGAATTCGGCCGCTGCGATATCCTAATCAATGACGCGGGGGTGTCTAACGGCGCAGATCTTTTAGACATAAAGGAACGGGACATAAAGTGGGTCATGGAAGTCAACGTTTATGCCCACTGGTTCATGATGCAGCAGTTCATTCCTCAGATGAAAAGTCAGGGCACGCACTGCCAGATATTGAACGTCTGCTCCATAGCGGGACTCATCACTTTAGGATCCGCACCCGTCTACTTCAGCACAAAACATGCGGCAGTCGCTTTGTCGGAGTGCGTATACAAGTCTCTTAAGGCGTCCGGCGACGACATCGATGTTTCTGTATTCTGCCCCGGATTTGTGCAGACTGAGATGCATCTGACCGACCGGCATCGTCCGGAAAGGTTTGCTATTCCGGACGGCGATCCATATTACGGTTCGGAAGAATACAAGAAGTTCATCGAGTTCAATAAGAAAATTCTCGACAACGGCGCTCCGTTGGAGCCTACAGTTGAAAAAGTATTTGAATCCCTTGCGAAAAAGCAGTTCTACATTCTAACACATGAAAATTATGATGAGCTCTTAAAACAGCAGGGAATTTATCAGGCAAACAGAACAGAACCTGTTGACCCTTCCCTTTTAACAAAATAATAAGGAGTAAAATTATGAATGAAACAGTACAGAAGCGCTTTATGCTCTACTTCCGCCTGTCTCTGCTTGTCTGGATTCTGATTGCAAACGCAATTCTTACCATTATGAATTTTCAATACGGCTGGCTGATTTTTATCAGCAATATCATGTTGTTTACGATGGAGGGAGACATAAAGGACAGACTGATTTCCGTTGAGGTGGGCGGTTTTGTGGGGCTTGTGCTCACAGTGGTTGCTCTTCTTGCTATTTCAGCACTGAAACCAGTTCTTGGCAACCTTTTCGGCTTTTTGATTCCTCTGGCTGTCGTTCTTTTTATACTGATTGTCCTGCATCCGTATGCACCGAAGGTTCTTAACAACGTGGGGTTTGCGTACCTGACCTGTGCATGCATCGATGTAACCGCTTTTTCGTCGAATATTCCACTCTTTTTTGGTACCTTTATTGTCGGCAGCCTCGTTTTTAACGGAGTCTGTGTTCTCCTTATGGGGCCATGTAAAAAGCTGGCAATGAAAAGTAAAGCGTAGGCAAAAAACAGTGTAATTTGCAGCATTATAGTCAATTTAATAAAGCAATGACCTCTAAGCAGCCAGAATATCACTGATTGCTTAGAGGTCATTTTTAATAGGCGGAAATATAAAACCGGTACAAGAGGTCATGCATTACCCGTAAATGTAAGATATAGCAGTACCGCATTTAAAGAAATAATGATTGCCGCAATCGCGATACCTAAAAAACGAACCCTTGTTGTGTTTACAAAGTCGCCCATCAAATCTTTGCGCTTTGCAATAATAAGCATTTGAATAATCGGCATCGGCAATATAAAACTTAGCGCAACCTGACTCATAACAAGGGCATTCATGGGGTTGATGCCGACTGCAATAATAATCAGTGCCGGCAGCATAGTTACGAGCCTTCTCAGGTTGATTGGAATGCTGATGTTTACAAAACCTTTCATAATTGTCTGCCCAGCCATAGTACCGACCGCCGAGGATGATAATCCGGCAGCAAGTAATGCAATTCCAAAAGCACCGCTGGAAAGTGAGCCCAATAAAGGTTCCAATGATTTGTGGGCTTCCTGCATGGTTTCCACTACAACTCCGTTTTTAAAAAACACGGCAGCTGATACAACCACCATAGCGGCGTTGACAAAAAATGCAATGTTCATCGCAATGGAGATATCCATTTTCTCCATCTTAAGATGGTGCTTTTTCCCTTCTAATGATGTATCCGTACACCTGCATTGAACAAGCTGAGAATGCAAATATATTACATGCGGCATAACAGTAGCACCCAGCATTCCTACGGCAATGGTTACCGCCTCTCCATTTGGGAGAGTGGGAATAAAGGTATGGATTCCCACCTGAGCCCAGTCGGGTTTTGCCAAGAACAGTTCAAGTAAATAAGCAATACTAATCACTGCAACCAGTATGGTGATAATGATTTCCACTGATTTTTGCCCGTATTTCTCTGTATAGCAAATTAAAAAAGTCAGCAGACCTGTCAGTAAACCTGCATATAACATAGGGATGTGAAATAAAAGATTCAACCCTAAAGTTCCGCCGAGAAATTCCGCAAGGTCAGTTGCCATAGCGCTTAGTTCCGCGATAATCCAAAAAATCCAATTTGTTGATTTCGAAAAGACTTTTGCACACATTTCAGGTAAATTACAGCCGGTTGCGATTCCGAGTTTTGCAGACATAGTCTGCAAAAAAATCGCCATTACGTTACTGACCAAAATTACCCAAATTAGGGCATAATTGAATTTTGACCCGCCGCTGATGTTGGTTGCAAAATTGCCGGGATCAATATAGGCTACGCTTACAACGAACGCAGGGCCTAAATACTTCGTAAGCTGTCTTATTTTGCCTCTGGGATAAAGTACGAGTGGTTTATTATATAAAACAGGATGATCTGTAAGCTGACCTATTCCCGCATGAATAATACCATCTTCATTTTGCATATTATTTATCACCTTCATCTTCTGTTTTGTTTGTTGACACTAACAAACTTTGGTTAATATAAATTATGCCTGCAAACAAAATGTGTTCCAACAGGGAATAAATATTGGACCGTACGAATATATTTATCATTACGACTTTTTTGGTTAGGAGAAATTATGGAAAGTAAAAAATTTTACACTTTTAGTGAATACATGAAAAAAGATGTCAATTCCCTGACCGCCTCTATGGAGGATTATCTTGAAATGATTTACCGGTTATCCGCAAATTCCGGATTTACAAGAATTCATACACTGTCGCAGGCTCTGAATGTACAACCGCCTTCCGCTACAAAAATGGTACAGCATCTCGCGAATTTGCAGCTCGTAGAATATGAAAAATACGGCGTTATTATTCTGAAAGAAAAAGGGAAAGAATTGGGAGAACAGCTCTTGAATCGTCATATGATGATCGAAAGCTTTATGAAAATTATTGGCGTCGGTGATGAAAAAACACTTGAAGAAACTGAAAAAATCGAGCATATGTTAGGTGGTGACACCATAAAATGTTTTGAAAATTTTGTGGAATTTATGAAACAAAACCCGGATATTTTGGAACGCTATACGACTTTTCAAAAAAATTGTAAAATCACATAAAATCTCAAATTTAATGTTGTTATTTTAATGAAATAAACTTTCAATCCGAATGTGGGTTCAACACCCTGCGTTCGGATTGTTTTCGTATAAAAAATTCATCAATGTATGTTATAACAATAAAATTTGTTTGGATAGGTAATTTACATATAAATAATAGACGCAAAGCAAAAAAAGGTCACAAGGCGATTTTGCCTTGTGACCAAACTGCGAGCAATATTGATAAGGGGAAATAGCTTTGGGTTAGCAATATTTATAGGATGGATGGTAGAGCTGTGTAGGAGCATAAAAATTATCACCAATGTATTTAAACCCTAACTTCTCAAGTAATTTCTTTGAATCGGTATTGTCTGGGTGATGCCCTGCAAATATATTATCGACAGTCAATGTGTTGAACGCATAATTAATGACTCCCTGAATAGCTTCTGTTGCAATGCCTTTTCCCCAATAAATAGGTCTTAGATGAATCCCGATTTCGAAGATATGATTCTCCATTTCAAAAGGACGCAGACCACAGCAGCCGATAAAATCATCCGATTCTAAATCGAAAATAGGCCAATACTGAACATGATAGCGTGTTTTATTAGCTATCTCTTTGCTTAATCGGTTCTGAATATCTTGTTCTGTGAATTTACCGTTAGCACAGATGTACTTTGTAACCGCATGATTACTCCAAAGCAAGTGGGCCAGGTCAAAATCTTTTTCAGTCCATTCGGAGAAACCTATTCGATCTGTTTTAAGAAAATACTGCCGTTTCATCATTAACCTCTTTTATATTATTTGTACTGCCAATTGCGGGTCAAATATGAAGTTTAAAGGGCTCTACAACTTTGCATTGGTACTATATAAAATAGGGAATAGAGGATAAACGGTAGAATACTGGGCTTATACGAAGCTCAGATTGTACTCAAAATATTGCAAAGGCGCAAATCAGCATTGTGATAAACCATGCAATGATTAAGAGTAATGTTACCCATGCAAATGCTTTTTCAACGGCGGATAAATCCTTAATATAGTTCGATTTTTCACCTTTCGCCATATCTGGAACAATGAGCCATAAAACCATGCATGCTGCTATGGATATACCAGAAAGTCCGTAATAGTGAATTGGAATCATTTTAACAGCACATATAATATTCCAAACAATACTGGCGCATAAAAGAAAAGCAAAAATTAGTCGTTTTGTTTTAATCTTCATTTCATTACCTCAATCAATATAAATAATCGGATTGTATCCTCAAAGAATATCACAAACAAACTGGGAAGTTTATTCCCGCTTTCAAAACACCCAATACTGATCTAATGCGCAGCCCGAATGGATTCTGAACCTCGTGCTATATCTATAATAAGAGCGGTTCTGCTTTCACACTTCAGCCGTTAATGTATATTCTTTTCAAATAATTATATTACCATCAATCTCTAATTACAACATATATCGCTAAAATGCAAACTTAAAAATCCGACACAAAAGTCACGAAACCTTTTGGCTTCGTGACTTTTGGGGGCAGGTTACCTCGTTACTGTGATGGTTATATTTTCGAAATCTGTTTACAATTCTTCTATAAAGTTAAGTCCCGCTGCACATTCTAATATTTGCAGCACATCAGCATGGGACTGATTTTGTTTTGTTTTTACTGAAAGCAAAACCGAGGTTGCCTTTTTCCCCGTTGCCTTGTTCTTAATGACTTGAATATTTGATATTTCCATATTATTTTCTTTTGCAATATTAATAAGAGAGCCTAATCCACCAGGGGTATCGAATTCCATGTATAAATCTAACCGCTTTGATTTTACCCTCATACTTTCATCGAGCCTCTGTAAAACCGTCATAACGAAGAAAATTGCAATTCCGCCAACAATTGCTCCCGCATAGAATCCTATGCCTATTGCAAGGCCGATACAAGCGGATGCCCAAAGTCCCGCTGCAGTGGTGAGCCCCCTCACTTGATTTCTGCCGGTAATGATAATTGTACCAGCGCCTAAAAAGCCTATCCCGCTGATTACCTGAGCTCCCAGTCTGCTGACATCGCCGGTATGAAAGGTCTCAAACACATACTGATTTGTCATCATAACCAGAGCGGCGCCAAGGCACACCAAGATATAAGTCCGAAACCCAGCGGGATGTCTTTTCTGCTCACGCTCAAAGCCCAGAGCGCCGCCAATTATGACAGACAAAAAAATCCGCACGGTAATTGAAAAATAATTAATTCCTTGCAGCATTTCCAAAACTTTTATGATGAATTTCCTCCTTTTGTATGGTTTAAGTATACAGATGGAGAATCGGCTTTATACCGCCCGCCACCTTATGCTCCCACTTTTTACATACTATCCCGAATCATTTAGCTTATAACAAAAATGGTCGCCTAAAAAAGTCGTTATTTTTAGAAGGAAAGAATATGATCAATCGCTTCTGCAAAGCCCTTTCCGCCTTCCAAAGTTGTGACAAATGTAGACAGATGCCGAATCTTCCCCACAAACGGCAAAATATTAGCAACGGCACAACTGTTGGGGAAGTAGGAAAACATCGGCTCATCGTTCGGTGAATCGCCAAAGAAAATGCAGTTTTCCATTAAGTTCTCTTCATTTAATATTTCTTTCATGAAAAGTTTCGTCATCATGAGCTTATCATAATTTCCAAACCATGCATTTACGTGAATCGAGCTAACTTTTGCATTAGCCCCCATTGAGATACAGATATCTTTGATTTTCTCCGCAGCTTCAAAACCTAAATAAGGCGGATCTTCATTGAAATCCACCGCCAAATCATAAATTCGTGCGAATTGATCCTTTGCAACGCGGCAGCCGGGAACTCCTTCAAGGCAAGCTCTTTTCACAGCTCCCAATTTTGTTCTCGCTTCCACACCGAACACGGAAGGATGTGTGAATGTCTTCAAATGATTCTCTTCAAAATAATACACAAAAGCACCGTTTTCACCAACTCCCCCCTTAACAGGCCATTCTCTGATAATGAGGTCGCACCACCCGGCCGGCCTGCCGGTCACCGGTATCACGTGATAACCGGCATCATAAAGTTTCCACAGAGCGGTGTAGGATTCAGCGGGCAGCTTTCCGTTGGTAGTGATCGTATCGTCAATATCGCAAAGGATGTATTTTAATTTTGACACCCGTTCGGCATCCAGTTCTTTGATTGGTTTCATCGACCCATTCCTCCAAAAGATTTATTTCCTACGCGTTTATGTGCTTAAAAAACACACTTCCGGCAAACTGCACTGCCGGAAGTGTCTGTATTTGATAGGCTATAGATATAAGTGAAACAAATAAGCTTATAATTTCTATCCATGCGGAAAATAATGATGTCACCGAAGTTGAAGAGCTATGTCCGGTTTATTGGTGATAATTCCGTCTGCGCCCTGCTCATATACCCAGCGCATATCATCGGGTTCATCCACAGTCCAGACATTAACCTTTAACCCTGCTTTATGGGCATTTTTGACCTGACCGTTTATGAGTCCGAAGCGAAAGAAGGGATGCAGGCAATCAGCCCCGATAGATTGTGCATAAATCCACGGCTTCACCAGTCCGCCATGATACAGAAGTCCAATGCAGGCATCCGGCATTACTGTACGTAACCCCATCAGGCTGTAATGGTTAAAAGAGCAATACATGGTACGCTCAACAAGGTCAAAATCCCGAATCGACTTTGCAAGCAGTTTTACCAGTGCCGGATCAGGGAGTTTTTCCTCCTTAATTTCGATATTCAGGCGCAAGGAAGTGCCTTGCATAAAATCAAGAACTTCAGGGAGAGTCGGAATCTTTGCACCTGCATACTTAGGGCGCAGTACACCGGCATCCAACTGTTTCAACTGGGACATGGTGCAGCCCTCCACAAGGCCTGTTCCGTTTGTTGTCCGCTCTAAGGTTTCGTCGTGAAAGACCGCAAGCTGTCCATCGCTTGTAAGGTGAATGTCCAACTCGATTCCGTCTGCATTTTGCTTGGCAGCCAGGTCAAAAGATTCCAATGTGTTTTCGGGCGCTATAAATGAGCTTCCCCGATGTGCCCAAACTACTGTTTCCATAATTATACCATTCTTCTCTCAATTAGTTGATTAATTTCTTTAATTTTTTCAGGATCATGCTTAAATTCATGCTTGTGATTCAGCAAGCCATTTGTTTCCTGCTGAACATCCGATAATTGAGTATAGCAAAACCCGCAGATGATATCGGAATCATTCAACGCCTCAATCAGACGTCGGTATGTACTCAGAAATTCAGTTTCACTGCCGGCACAGGTATAGCCCCAGCCATCTTTACCCTCCGCTCCGGATATCCCTCCGAACTCCGTTAAAATCACCGGTTGGCCTTGGTAATGATAGCCTTTTGCAAAAGGAAGGTGACTGACAATCTTACCGCTTTCAATTCCCTGCCATGTTTTCACACATTCTGCAAATACCTGCTGCTGCCGATGATCATCACTGGTGCCGTGGCTGTAGCTGTGAATTGCGCAGATGTCCGTTTCCGTCATTTCCCAGCCGTCATTTGATATAACCAAGCGAGTGCTGTCAAGGCTATGTGCTAAATGATAAAGGGAACGGGAAAAATGCTGCTGTATGGTGTCGTGGTAAATTTGCGGCACACCCCAACTTTCGTTCAGCATGCCCCATACAATAATTGACGGATGATTATAATCGCGTTGAATCACGTCTTGCCATTCCCGCATGAATTGTGCGGCAGCCGACGGTGTATAGCTAATGAAGCTTGCCATTCCTTCCCATACCAAAAATCCCAGCTTATCGGCCCAGTACAGAAATCTTGGATCTTCAACTTTTTCATGTTTACGGCATCCGTTAAATCCCATCGCCTTTGCCCGCAAAATATCCTGTTTAAAAGCTTCATCATCGGGAGCCGTCAAAAGACTTTCCTTCCAGTAGCCCTGATCCAATAGCAGTTTTTGATAATAAGGATGATTGTTGAGGTGAATCATTCCGTTTTCTACCGTAATTTTACGCATACCAAAATAGCTTTTAACAGTATCGGTTATCTGCCCATCTACCAAAAGCTGCGCAGTCACGTCAAACAGTGTAGGGCTGTCCGGGCTCCAACATAACCCGTCGAAATGAAAAGAGCCTGAGAGGACATGATTTCCAAAAACCGTGGCAGTAAAAGAATCCTCTTGTTCGCGACACAATAGCTCGCCGCTGAAATAAGTTTTCTCCTGTAAACTGATTTTCCATTGTGCAGAGCAAGGTAACGGTGTGCTGTCTTTCAGGCGATAGGAAATCTGCACCTGTCCTTTGTCAACATCCGGCGTAAAGTGAATCCACTCAAAACAGGCTTGTGGCTGCGGTTCTATCCACACACTCTGCCAGATGCCGGTAGAATCAGTATACCATATAAATTCCGGCTTTTCCTGCCAAAATTGTTTGCCGCGTGCAATGGTTTCATCTGTTGGAAAATCTTCGATGATAACGGAGATTTCTTCGCACTTCCAATGAACATAATCGGTAATGTCCAGTTGAAAAGGCGTATTTCCGCCTACATGTCCACCTACATAGTTACCATTAACGTAAACTTTGCACCGGTAGTCTACTGCGCCGAAATGCAAAATGATATTTTTTCCCTGCCATTCAGATGAAAGGGTAAATTCCCTTTGATAAGTAACAATGCGACTTGCCCGTTGGTCGTTAATACCGCTTTTTTCGCACTGATATACATAGGGAACCTGTATTTTATGAGCGGAGCCATCTTCAAAAGAAAAACTCCATTCCCCGTTAAGTGAAAGCCACTCTTGCCGCACAAAGTCGGCGCGTGGATATTCGTTTCTCATTTTTATTCTCCTTACTACTTGATTCCAGACTGGTTAGAACCGCGCACGATATATTTGTTAAGGAACATGAAAATCAAAATAGCAGGAAGAACCGCTACGACAGTAGCCGCCATCATAAGACCCGGATTAACATAATTTTCACCTGTCACAAGCGCTGCAACACCGAGAGTAAGCGTGTTCATGTTGTTGCTGCTGACTACCAAAGNNACAGGTAAGTATTGTACAGACCTAAAAATGTGATGAATCCTTGCGTAATTAAAATCGGTTTAATCGAAGGAACAACAATGCGTACTAAGATTTTCATGAGGGAAGCTCCATCCACAAAAGCAGCTTCCTCCAGTTCTCNNTAACATAAACTGATAGATTAGATATACCGTCATGGCACCGGCACCTGATGGTAAAATCAGCGGAAGATAAGTGTTGAGCATACCTATATTTTTAAAGATATAAAAAAGCGGGAAATATGTTACAATTTCCGGTATTGCCATAGCCCAAATAAGCCCGACAATAATTCCTTTTTTAAATGGAATATCCAGTCTTGCCAAAGCGTAAGCCGCAAGCGTGCTGGTAAATAGTCTTAATGCGGTACCCGAAACAGTGACAATAAGTGTGTTAAGCGACCATTTTGCAATTGGGGCACTTGAAGTTTCGTTAAACAAACTAATATAATTCTTCAAGGTCCATTGCTGCGGTAAAAGCGTACTTGAACCCAAAGCTTCGGAAAGGCTCTTAAAACTGGTGAATGTCATAAAAAGCAATGGAAGCAAAAACATATAAGCAATAATGCAGGCAATGATTATCAATATGACTTTGTTGATTTTTTTTGATATCATATTGTTATCTCCTTTCTCGTTCTGATCTCTTTTAATCGCCGGAGCATAATTGCTGAAAAATTGATCCACACCACATTAAGGTCTGCCATCAAGTCTGAAAAGAGCTCGTATGAATATGGCCGTAATAACAGGCAGTGGGCTAATACTCATTATCCGCGAAAACAATGTATAAAAAGCAATTACGCCGTGGAGAAGGAAAGGTACATTTCAAAGAATATATCTCAACACTGAGACTCGAGTAAAAGCATCAATTAGACTTGATATTTTCTTTTTCTCTGGTCATGAAATATTGTCCCAAAGAAACTACCATAATGATTAATCCCATTAAAATAGCCATTGCATTGCCAACACCCATGTTGTTCTGATCCATAATAGTAGAATTTATTATCATAATGAGTGGTTTCGTTGATTGACCCGGGCCGCCTGATGTCATTAGGCGTGGCTGCCCATACACGTTAAAAGATGCGATAATTGTTGTCATTAATACAAAGAAAAAGACATTTCTGATATTCGGCATAATAATTTTCTTTAATTGCAGCCAAAAACCGGCACCATCAATCGCAGATGCCTCATAGATACTGACATCGATTTCATTCAGCGCATTGATGAACAGCATCATGTTATAGCCAATGGTCCACCATACGGTTGCGATGGTAAGAGAAAGCCATACAAACGGCTGCGACTCCAAAAACGGGATAGGAGCTGATATTATTTTCATGCTTATCAAAAGATTATTAAAATAACCGCCGTTGCCTTTTAACATCCAAATGAAGATTGATGCAACAGCTGTGACAGAAACGGAATAGGAAACAAAATAAATCGTGCGGAACACGCCCTTTAACTTATCGGGCAAATGGTCTACTAATAAAGCCAGTGCAAGACTGATCAACACGAGTGGGGGAGTACTTAGCCCGACAAAGATCAGTGTGTTTTTCAAACCCAGAAAAAACGATGTGTGGTACATTGAATCAGAAAACAATATTTTAATATAATTTCCAAATGCAATAAAACCTCGGTTTCCATTAATGAGCGAAAAACTATGCATGCTCATGTACAGACCATAGAGAAATGGGACAACCCAAAACAATATAAAAAACAAAGCAAATGGTACAACAAACCACAATGCAACCTTTTTACCTAACTTCATGTTTAACTCCTCTCTGAGGGTATCTCGCTGCCATTTTTTAAAAAAGCGGAGGATGATCATCCACCCTCCGCCTGTTCGTTATTTCTGAGCTAACTCGGCTGCAGATTCTGTTGCCTTTTTCAATTCAGGCATGAGCTGCTCTTTTGTCAGATTCGGCGTTTTGATAACCATGGTATAAACGGTTTCATTTGCATATTTTATTTGTTCACGCACGTTATAGAGCGCTGGTAAGATTTCGCATTTGTCAAGGATATCAAAAGTAACCATGGATATCGGGTATTTATCCGGATTCTTTTTAATGTATTCAATTGTTTTAAGATGTACGGGAGTCTGTCCTGCATCTCCCCATATCTTCATAACTTCCGGCTGATATGCATATTTAAAGAAAGCGGCAATGCCGTCCAGTTTTGACTGATCCTTTACCTTGGAAGAAACAGCGAAGTTATGGCCACCTGCGGGTACTTTCTGTTCTGTTCCCAATACCGGTATTGTTGCAATACCCAAATCGTCACCATATTTTTCTTTTGCTGCAGTGTAGTTCCAGCCACCCGTCAGCATAAGCGCGGACTGTATATTAGTGTTACCTTTGACATCTTTCATGAATGAGTTCAAGTGATCATTTGCACCAAGATTCGCAGGACTTAGCTTATCCTTATAAATTAATTTGTTCAAAGCAAGGAAAGCATTACATGCCTCATCGGTGTCAAAGTTCAAGTGACCATCTTTTACATAATTAACACCGTACTGAGTTAAAAATGTCATGTAGAGCCACTGATGATCGCCGGTAAGTGGCACACCCATTGGGTATATACCGCTTTTTTCAGAATTCAACTGGTCGCGCAGCGTAACTAAATCCGCGTAAGTTTTTGGAGCGGTTTTAACCAGCTTTTTGTTGTAGAACATTGTGTTGGCATACAGTCCTAACGGTACTGCATAAATGCCGTCGTCATACTTTGTGTAGGATTTAGTAATCTCATGGAAATCGTCGAGTGAGATGCCTGCTGCTTTATAAACATCAGACAGTTCACGCAGCAATCCGTCTTCGTGATATGTAGAGATCCAATCGGAGTGAATAACCAGCATGTCATAATTATCGGATTTGAACTTTACATATTCGTCAGCGGATGATAGCTGATCGATTTCGTACTTGCTTTGGGACGCGTTAAACCCATCGATTATTTTCTTCATGTAAGCGCCGTCGCCACCGGTAAAGCCATCAATGAAAGAAATCTTTACTTTTTCTCCATTGTTTGCAGCAGCTGCCGTGCTTGCTGGCGTACTTACTGCATTGATTTGACTGGAAGTTGGTGTGCCGCCCTGACATCCTGTCAGAAGAGAACCTATTAATGCGAGTGATGTAGCCATAGAAATTAGCTTTTTCATTAATATCCTCCCATTCTTATTGTGTATGGCTTGCATTTTAAAACCAATTATATTACAATAATCATGTAATTAAAGGCGTCACCATACATTTCATTAAGTTTGTTACATACTTTATGTAACTATCAATACGCATATATTAGCGTATATTATTGTATTTGTCAAGTTTTATCCTAACATTTTTATAATTTTTTAATTTATTTTATCTAAATTTGAAATTATAAAGGATTTTTCTGTTTTTTATTTCATAAATTCAATAATAATTGAAGAAAGAGAAGTATAGTGCGTTATGACCAGTAAAGCAAAGAAGTCTATTAAAATCATTGGTGACCGCGACATTTCTTTAAACTTGGACAATGTTCAACATCAAGAACAAATTGTCAAAATTGCGAAAGCGCTGTCTATCCCCGCCCGTCTGCAAATTTTGAATCTGCTTAAATTCAAAGCTCTTTCTATACAGGAAATTGCGCATATACTGGATTTGCCGGTTTCCTCCGTCGCGTTGCACATCCGTTTTTTAGAAGATGCCAAAATGGTGGTAACAGAATCTCAACCTGGATTACGCGGTTCTATGCGGGTCTGTGTTTGCAGTGTGCAGTCTATTCACATTGATACCTCAGAGGGAGAGTTTGATCCTTCAAAAAAGGAAATTACAGTGGATATGCCTGTTGGAAATTACTATCATTGCTATGTGGAGCCTACTTGTGGCCTTGCAGATGAAAACGGCGATATGATGGATAATTACGACAGCCCCAAGGCGTTCTTCTCACCACGGCGTGGGCAAGCGCAATTAATTTGGTTCCAGCAAGGTTCTGTAGAATACCGTTTTCCAAATTATTCTGAACCGCAGTTATCCATGCGCGAACTTTCTTTTTCTTTGGAGCTTTGTTCTGAAGCACCGGGATATATGGAAAACTGGCCCTCAGATATCACAATTTCCATTAACGGACTGGAGCTCACCACTTATTGCTGTCCTGGTGACTTTGGGGCCCGCCATGGCAATCATACTCCCGCCGGATGGCAGGATGGAAAAACGCAGTATGGTGTGTTGAAAACTTTCTCCGTGCGCCAAAATGGCGGTTTTCTGGATGGCGGCCTGGTGAATTCTCATATTTCCCTTGATCAGCTCAATATAGAAGACAAGCCTTATGTTTCTCTTAAAATAGAAATCAAGGAAACCGCACAATATATTGGCGGAATAAATATTTTCGGTGAGAAATTCGGAGATTATCCCCAGGGAATTGTAATGCGCATGATATATTGAAGATAATAAACCTGATAGAATAGACGACAGAAAGGCAAGCAGGTTGAATATCAATGAAAAGAAAAACATTTATGCCGATGTAAAAAGAACCATAAGCACCACGAAGCTAAAATGTTTCGTGGTTCTATTTTTGTTTCGCCTGCCACTTTTCGGGGTTGCAGCCTGCACCAAATGAGGCAAGCAAGAGAAAAAACAGCCCGTTTCTCTACCGGAGCCGAAAGATGAATTTTGAAAAAGACAGCACTGTTTAAAATTCATTTATTTATAGCGTATAATAGTCAGGAAAAGTTGTCATTTCATTCAAAATGATTTATAATGAAAAAAACATTGTCCACCTGTGCGCAGGATTGCACAGCGGGTCCTTTGGGGAGGAAGCCATGCAGAACAGATATTACAAACATGTTGGTAAAAAAGTCGGCCGCGCCGTGCGGGACGCCATTCGTTCGGGAAATTTTGAAGAGGTTGGCCGGGTAGTGGACAACAGCGTTCGGAAGTTTACCGGAAATTGGAATGATAATTTCCGTGGTCAGAGAAACGCGGCTCAGCGCCCGACTTACACCCAGCCGGCACCATGGGAAGCGCGGTCGGTTTCTCAGAAACCGGCTGTGTTTTCCGCGTTCCGAAGAAGGATGCCGGGCGGCATTTCCGGACTTGTTTACGCAATCATCGGAGCTTCTCTTGGTATCCCAATGCTGATCGCGGACATTGCGGTTTTCATGGTGGGCATTACCGGATATATGGCTTTATCGAGTTTGGCCGTCGCTATTTCGGTTTTACTGCCCATCACACTGGCCTCTTTGAGCATGATGGGTTACGGGATTTTCCTGCGCCGCCGCGCACGCCGCTTTGCGCGATACCGCGACGCGATGGGAAGTGCAACCTTTTACACGGTGGCTAAGCTTGCCGACACAGCCGGAGTAACGCCGGAACGCACGAAGAAAGACCTCAAGAAGATGGTTTCCGACGGCGCATGCCCTCAGGGACATCTGGACCGCGATGAAACCTGCTTTATGGTGGATGACAAGACATACGACGAGTATCTGGAAGCGGAAAAGGCATATGCCGCCCGCACTGAAGCCGCGCGGACCGAAGAGCAGGAAAAAGAGGCAGACCCGAAAGAAGCGGAGCTTGCGGCCGTCAAGGAAGAGGGCAACGGGTATTTGCAGCAGATTCGCGCTGTGAACGACGCCTTGCCGGGCGAGATTATTTCCGAAAAGCTGGATCGGCTTGAAAATGTGACGGCTCGCATTTTTGAGTGTATCCGGAAGCATCCCGAAAAGTTACCTGATATCCGCCGTTTTATACGTTACTATATGCCCACAACCTTGAAGCTGGTAAAGTCTTATGAAGAGTTTGAAGTACAGCCGGTGCAGGGCGAAAACATTACCAAGGCAAAGGAAGAGATTGAGCGGGCGTTGGATACAATCAACACAGCTTTTGAAAACCTTCTGGATACCCTTTTTGCTGATGATGCATTCGATGTCTCTACGGATATTTCCGCTTTGGAAACCATGCTGAAACAGGAAGGTCTGACCGGCAGCGACTTTGCGAAAACGCCGGACGACAGCAAACATTTTTAAAAGAAAACCAAGTCATAAATTGGTATTGGAGGGTTACTTATGAATCAGAACGAAACACCTTCGCTTGAACTTACTCTTGACCCGGCTCTTGAGCAGCCCATCTCCGCCCAGACTATCCTTACACAGGCTGTTCCTGCACATGAGGCAGCACCGGAACCGCAGCTTACGCCGGCCGAACAGAAAATGGTGGCCGATTTTGCCGCGAAGATTGACTTGACGAACAGCAATCAAATTCTGCAATACGGCGTGGGCGCCCAGAAAAAGATGGCTGACTTTTCTGAAAGTACGTTGGATAACGTGCGCACAAAGGATTTGGGTGAAGTCGGGCAGATGCTTTCCGGCGTAGTAGCCGAGCTGAAAAGCTTTGATGTCGATGAGGATGAAAAAGGTTTCTTTGCGCGGTTCAAACGCGGAGGCAACCGGATGATCGCTTTGCGAGCCCGCTATGCTAAGGCGGAAACCAACGTCGACCAAATTTGCGACGCGTTGGAAGCGCATCAGGTGCAGCTTTTGAAAGACATCTCCGTTTTGGACAAAATGTATGAGATTAATAAGACTTATTTTAAAGAGCTTTCCATGTATTTGCTCGCCGGAAAAAAGAAGCTTGAACAGGTGCTTTCAAATGACTTGCCCGCCTTGCAGCAGAAAGCAAAGATGTCCGGCTTGCCGGAGGATGCGCAGTCGGCAAACGACCTGTCCAATATGTGCGGCCGTTTTGAAAAGAAATTGCACGACTTGGATTTGACCCGCCTGATTTCAATCCAGATGGCTCCTCAACTGCGTCTGGTGCAGAACAATGATCTGGTTATGAGCGAAAAAATCCAGTCAACAATTGTGAATACAATACCTCTGTGGAAAAGCCAGATGGTGCTGGCGCTGGGCGTGGAGCACTCCACACAGGCTGCGAAGGCCCAACGGGAGGTTACAGACATGACGAACGCTTTGCTGCGCAAGAATGCGGACACGCTCAAAATGGCAACCGTCGAAACACAGAAGGAATCCGAGCGTGGCATTGTGGATATTGAAACGCTGCAGCATACTAATGAAACACTCATCTCCACACTGGACGAGGTTATGCAGATTCAGCAGGAAGGCCGCGAGAAGCGGACACAGGCCGAGCAGGAACTTAGGAAACTCGAAACTGATTTGAAAAATAAACTTTTGCAACTGCATTAAGTTCATGAATAACACATTATCGGAGCAGCCAAATTTGACTGCTCCGATTTTTTATCGTGATTTTTGCTGGATTTCAGTACATAGATTCTGTGAAAACATTCGAATTATTATACTATACTTTAAGAGGGGTGCTATTTCTCCGAATGGAAAAACAGCATCCCTCTTCTATAATAAATGTAATTTTACAATCAGATAGTCCCGTCCCAAGTACTTACATTTGTGGATTTTCCTTCTTCTTCATCAAACCAGCGGGTAGTTACTACCTTGCTGTCGGTATAGAAGCGGAAGCCATCCTTGCCAAGACAATGTAAGTCGCCAAAGAAGGAATTCTTATGTCCGGAGAAAGTGAAATATCCAACCGGTACCGGAATACCGACATTTACGCCAACCATGCCGCCGTCCGTATGGCGAACGAACTCTCTGGCATAATGACCGTTTTGTGTAAAGATAACAGAACCGTTCGCAAACGGATTCGCGTTCATGACGGCGAGGCCTTCTTCAAAGGTTTTAACTCTCTTTATGCACAGCACAGGCCCAAAAATTTCTCTGTCGCCGACTGTCATACCGGGCTTCACGTTGTCCAAAATGGTTGGCCCAANNCTCAAAGCCTTCGACTTTGACGTTTCTGCCATCAAGCACAAGGGTAGCACCCTCGTCGATTCCTTTTTGAATCCAATTTGATACGGACTGACGATGCGCTTCGTTGATTACGGGACCTAACTTTGTTGTTTTGTCATAGGCCGGTCCAATCTTCATGTTTTTGGCCTGCTTAACAATTTCAGCAACCAACTGATCAGCGATTCCTTCCTGTACAACAATAACGGGAAGAGCCATGCACCGTTCGCCGGCACATCCGAAAGAGGAGTTAATAATACCGGCTGCGGTTCTATCAACAGGGCTGTCATTTAAAATCAATGCGTGGTTTTTAGCTTCACATAAAGCTTGTACACGCTTGCCGTGCGCCGCTGCGGTGGAATAAATGTGCTGACCGACTTCAGTGGAACCAACAAAAGTAATGGCTTTTACATCGGGGTGAGTCAGAAGAATTTCAGCTTCGTGACGGGAGCAGGTAACAACATTGATAACGCCGTCCGGCAGGCCGGCTTCCTTATATAATTCGACAAAGCGCAGCACTGACTGCGGGGTAAAGGTCGCTGCCTTTAGCACGATTGTATTGCCGCAGGCAATGCAGGTCGGTGTCATCCAACCCATTGGAATCATCGATGGGAAGTTGAACGGGATAATTCCTGCACATACGCCTAAAGGAATGCGGTACAGCACAGTGTCATAGCCTTTGGATGCGTCCATCAGGCTTTCGCCCATCATAAGCGACGGAGCGGAAATTGCCTGCTCGGTTCCTTCTTTTGCTTTTAGCACATCGCCCTGTGCCTCCGCCCAGTTTTTTCCGTTTTCCTGTGCGACCAAATAAGTCAATTCATCGAGGTGTTCTTCAATCAGCTGCCTCATTTTATAAAGAATTTGCACACGCTTGACCACCGGAGTAGCCGACCAACCCGGATAAGCCGCCTTGGCGCTCGCAACCGCTTTTTCAACCTCGTTTGCCGTGCAGCATGGTACATGGGCGATTACCTCGCCTGTGCTTGGGTCATAGGCATCGGTATACTTGGCTGTTTCGGACTCAACGAATTCTCCATTGATATAGAGCTTGAGTTTCTTTGCCTCACTCATTAAATAGTTCCTCCTTAAAATGATAAAGTATTGAGTTTGTTGACTATTTTGAGTCTATTATATCTGCAAGTTTTTTGAAAGTCAATAGTTATTCAAAATATATTCAAATTTGAATAAACATAATCAATATATTGCTATAATATAATCAGTTCTAATCATAAAAATACTGAAATCAAGGATTTACGCGCCTTCATTTGGCAATTATAATCTTTCCACCGTGTTCTTCAATGTAACTGCACACTTCTTTTGGAGGGTAAGCATCGGTAACAAGGGCACTTACTTTGTTTAGACCGCAGTAGGTGATAAGGGAAACGACTCCGCATTTGCTGCTGTCAGCCAATAGGTAAACCTGTTGACTGCGCTGCACTGCCATTCGCTTGACATCGGATTCCAACGGGGAGGAGTTGGTAACGCCGCTCACAATGGAGAAACCGGTCGCGGCCATAAAAGCCTTGCTGATGTTGTAGGTTTGAAGTACCTGCGCGGCACTGGAACCGGTGAAAGAAAGCGTTTTTCGGTTCAGTGTACCGGAAAGTGAAATCACATTTAGGTTGTCGTACGGAATGGCACGCGAGATGACCTGCACGTTATTCGTTAGGATGGTAAGATTTTTTTTAGTGATGGCCGAATCAATAATATGCAGCGTGGTTGTACCCGAATCGATAAAGATGATATCTCCGTCATCCACTAATTCCCCGGCCGCATCCGCGATGCGCTCCTTTGTTTTCAGATTGGAAATATTCCTTTCTTCAAAGGAAGTCAGCTCTTTTTTAGATAACACAGTGACACCGCCATAGATTTTCTTAATGTCGCTGTTTTCTAATATTTCATCGAGATCCCTGCGGATCGTACTTTTTGAAATCTTAAAATTTTTGCAAATCTGGTCAAGAGTAATGGTTTTATTCTCGTAAATATAATCTTTGATTTCTTCAATTCGTTTCGAGCGCATAATTATCAACTCCTCAGTCTAAAATGACGTTAGCATATTACCACAGATACCAAGTTAACCGTGCAGAACGATAATACAACAATATAATGAACATGTATTAGATATATTATATAAGAGTTAATCATAAATTTCAAACTTAATTTATCTAAATTGGAAATATAATAAAAACTATTTTCAAATCATGCTGGTTCAAATGAAAGATTTATAGCTTTTAATAACAAATTAGTGATAAACTTAGAAATGTGGTTGGATATAAAATTAGAATTTATAAAAATATTGGTTATATATTAATAATAATGCACAAATTACAAAAAATAATTTGAAAAAACTATTGAATTATTGAAATTGTCGTGATAATATATATTCAAAACTTACTCATAATGTTACAAAGAGAGGTACGAACATGTCTATCTGCTATATGAAAGGGCTTCTGCAAGACGCTGCCAAAGAGGGTAGGGCGGTCGGAGCCTTCAGCGTGGGAAATATGGAAATGATTCTCGGGGCAGTAAAGGCCGCGGAAGAACTCAACACACCAATTATTCTGCAAATTGCTGAAGTTCGTCTGCCGCATTCCCCGTTACACCTTATGGCTCCAATGATGATGAAAGCGGCAAAAAATGCAAAAGTGGACATTGCAGTTCACCTTGACCATGGTCTTAAAATTGACACCGTGCAGCAGGCGCTCGACTTTGGCTTCACCTCCGTTATGTTTGACGGTTCCAGATACGACCTTCCGGGGAACATCAGGCTTACTTCTAAAGTGGTGGAAATGGCCGCAAAAACCGGGGCAACCACAGAAGCGGAGCTTGGAGTGGTTGGGGGAAGTGAAGATGGCAGTGTAAATAACAAGATCGTCTGTACCGACCCGGAAGTTGCGGAAAGTTTTGCAAAGAAAACGGGGGTTGATGCACTGGCGGTTGCAATCGGCAACGCTCACGGGCATTATGCCGCTGCTCCGAAACTGCGGTACGACGTTCTTGAAGAAATCAGCAAGCGAGTTCGTATTCCATTGGTACTGCACGGCGGTACGGGAATCAGTCCGGCGGATTTCCGCAGATGCATTGAATACGGGGTACACAAGATTAATATTGCCACCGCAAACTTCGACGCACTTACCAAAGAAGCTGAAAGATATTTTGAGCAGGATGGCTCTTACAATTATTTTCAGCTGAATGAAGCGATGGTGCAGGGAGTTTATCAAAACATAAAACGTCATATTTTAATTTTCAACAATCAAATACCGTTGGACAAAATATTGTAAATTATATAATATAAACTTAATTCAAACGGAAAGGAATAAAACAAATATGAAATATATAGAATTCGACACAAGCCGAAAGTTTGATCTTACTCTTGTCGGCAGAATTACCATTGATTTTAATCCGGTGGATTATTACAAAACCTTGGCGGAAAGTACCACCTTTAAAAAGTACCTGGGAGGTTCCCCTGCAAATATCGCAGTCGGTCTTTCCCGCTTGGGTAAGAAATGCGGATTTTTTNNACCGATGATCGATTCGGGGATTACGTAACACAATACTTTGAAAGAGAAGGAATCGATACTTCTCATATTCGTCGCTGTGAGAACGGTGAAAAACTGGGACTCACTTTTACCGAGATTTTAAGCGAGACAAGCAGCAATATCTTAATGTATCGCAATAAGATTGCTGATTTGCAGCTTTGTGTTGATGACATTGATGAAGAATATATCAAACAAAGCAAGGCCATCCTGATTTCGGGTACTTCCCTTTCAGAAAGTCCTTCCCGCGAAGCGGCGCTCAAGGCAATGTTCCTTGCCAAAAAGACCGGCACACCGGTTATTTTTGACATTGACTACCGTGCTTACAATTGGGCTTCCAAAGAAGATATGGGCGTTTATTATGCGATTGCTGCCAAGCAGGCGGATGTGATTTTGGGTTCCCGCGAAGAATATGACTTGGCAGAACAGTTAATCGAAACAGGACGCTCAGACCCCCAAACTGCTGCTTATTGGCACGCGCAAGGCGCGAAAATTGTCGTTATTAAGCATGGCAAGGAAGGCTCAACCGCATATACGAATGACGGACAAAGCTATCATATCAAACCGTTCCCTATTAAAATGCTCAAGGGCTTCGGCGGCGGAGACGGCTATGCTTCCGCTTTCCTGTATGGCCTGATTGAGGGCTGGGAAATTATTGACTGCCTCGAATTCGGCAGTGCCTCCGCTTCTCTGCTGGTAGCAAGTCATTCCTGCGCGGATGATATGCCAAGTGTGGAAAAAGTTAAAAATTACATTAAGGATTGCAAAGAAAAATACGGCGAAATGATTGCCAGAGGGTAAATTCAATCTGTGAAGGGAGTATATCATGAGTACTATTAGCATGACCATGACACAGGCGCGTGTGCGCTTTTTGGATATACATTAGGTACAGTCGACAACGAGCATTGAATGGTTTCAAAAATGTTTTTGATGGAGGTTGTTTATGAATAATATCTTTGGCTACCCGGAATTTGATCAAGACGGAATAAAGATTCTTACTCGCACAGAAGGGACATATGCGGATATGCTGATGAATGTCACTGTGTACAGAATGGGAAAAGGAAAGTCAATTTCCTTTTCCCTTATGAATGAAGAAATGGCTCTGCTGTTGATTCATGGCGGTGTAACTTACAGCTGGCAGGGCTGCGCCGTGTCTGCGGTTCGCGGTGATTTTATAAAGGAAGGCGCAACATGCCTTCATGTCTGCAAAGGCGTACCGGTTACCGTTACCGCAGCACAAGAGAGCGAACTGCTTGTGCAGTCCACCGCAAACGAAAAAACGTTTGAAAGCAAGATGTATACCCCAGAAAACTGTGGGGAGGAAACCTTCGGGCAAAATCAGTTTGAAGGAAAGGCACAGCGCACCGTGCGAACATTTTTCGACTACCATACCGCGCCGTATTCCAATATGGTGATGGGTGAAATTCTCGTTCCGCAGGGCGGATGGTCCAGTTACCCGCCGCACCATCATCCGCAGCCTGAAGTATATTATTACCGTTTCCAGAAGCCGCAGGGTTTTGGCGCGTGCTTTATCGGAGACGATGTAAACAAAATCAAGGACGGCAGTTTTTGCGCTATTCCGGGAGGACTAACCCACCCGCAGGTAAATGCACCGGGCTATCCGATGTATTATGTTTGGATGATACGCCATTTCGACGGGAATCCGTGGACGGATCGAATTTTTGACCCCGCTCACGCATGGCTGTTGAACGAGTCATAAGGTACACGTATTATATAGATGTGTTCGCACTGCCATTTGCATCAGTTCTTTCGACTCCACGCAGCAGAAACACGGGTATATATGACGAACCATGTATCAAACATAGCTTTGTGAATCTTCACCACACCCCTTGAGCTGACAGGATGGGGATATATGAACAGGTTCGTAAAAACAGACAATGAAAGAACACCCCGATTGTAGGATCATAAAACTACAATCGGGGTGCTTTTTATGCCGGTAGGAGTACAGAACAAAAAAGGCGAAAAAGTTTACTAACGAACAACCAGCGGCTAAAAACACAGGTGCCTTAGCAATCAGATCATGGGCAACCCTATTTTATTGCATCAATTCGTTTTCCACGCCGGCATTGTCGTACATTCCCGTTGAATTTGAGTGAGTGGATTTCATTGAAAGCAAAGAGAAAAACATGCCTGCCAATGTTGTGGCTGCCCATATTCCTACAATGAAATTCCAGCCTAAATTCGGAATAAGGGAAGAGAACAGGATGCTTGCGGCGGAGGCGGACACATACGATGAAAAATCAAGAAAACCTGTAATTCCCGATATCTTGCCAGTGTCCGCAAAACGAAGCACATAAAAACTGAATATCATATTACAGGCACCGGTCATTGCTGCGCTTGCAGTAAACAATGCAACAATATTCAGAACAAGTCCTCTTCCGTTCAGGAAAAACATTGTTGAAAACATAAGCGTAGCAAAGGTAAATAATATCGTCAGCATTTTTCTTTCATCGTTATGAAGACGCTTTACGAGAAACATTGATAACAATGTTCCGCCTAAATTGACAAAGGGCAGCACAGAAGAAATTGCAGCTGAAGACGCTACTGAAACGGCAAATCGTTCAGAGATAAAGGTCGGAACCCAAAATGCAACTGCATTGCGAATTACGCCGTTCAGCATGGCAACTGCGGTCATCGCGATGAATCCATTTGCAAGTAAATGTTTTAGTGTATTTTTTGTTTTTACAGGTTCGCAAAAAACATCTTTCTTTTTAACAGTTCCTTTGTTTTCCATAATCGTATTGGCTAAAAACCAGAATACAGATATGACTATCAAAATAATTCCGGTGATGTAAAAGCCTAATTTCCAGCTGCCTTTTTGCGCGCTGAATATAGCAAGAAAATAGGTTACAGATGTTCCGGCAATAGAGGCGATTGTCAGCAAAGTCAATAAAATTCTGCCGATTTTTTCAGTTGTGTTTTCGCCGACTAATTTTGACAGGGGTCCCCAAAGCATTGAACATAGGAATCCGCAGATTCCCCACAGAATAAGGGACAACGAATACGAATCAAAAAGCGGAAATACCATGGACAAAATACCGGATAGAAACAACCCGACAAATACCATATATTTTGCGCTGATCTTGTTGCCAATGAATCCATTGACCAATTGACCCAGTCCGTATGTGATCAGAAAAGCGCTTCCCATGGTGGCCAGCGACTCTCTGCCATAGATGTTGCTGCCTATCATTTGGGGCAGCATCGTGCTTAATATGTTTCGCCCCATATAGCAGCCGGCATATGCTAAAAAGCATGAAACACCAAGAAATGTGGCATTTTTAACTGCGGTTTTCATTTTAATCATAAATTATTTACTCCTGAATCATGACAGTACTATTTGCTTTTAACAACATGCAATCGTGCATTGCCTAAACATATAGCCGATTTTGTTTGATCGCTTATTTTATTCTCGTCATCCGTGATAATATGGTTTACCAGATTGAAATCCAAGAATTTATAAAATGATTCTTTGTCAAATTTTGTGCTGTCTGCAACGACATAGGTTTCGCTTGACCTTCTGCTGAGGGCAGCAGAAAACTCGCCCTCACTTTCGTCCCACATCATAATCCCGCTTTGAGATATAGACGTGGCACATACAAAAGCTTTATCAGCCATAAANNATACAGACATAGCAATTTCACCGCCTGTTTTTGAAGTTTCACAGTCCACGGCGCCGCCGATAAAAATGATTTTTCCGGTAAAATCACCATTCTGCTGCTTTTCGGTTAAAATGTTTGCAATAGTGAAGGAGTTCGTGATGAGCGTAATATTTTTTAAATTATAAATTGAACGTGCAATTTCTTCCGCTGTTGCACCATAATCAAAAGAGATAATATCGCCATCCGAAATCAGGGAAGCTGCATATTGACCGATTTTTTTCTTAGCCTCACAGTTTTGCTTGACCCGTGTTTTGTAATTTTCTTCGCGGATAGGGTGCTTTATAGCAATTGCGCCACCGTGTACCTTGAGAATTTTTTTATCCTTACTCAATTCATTTAAATCACGGCGTATGGTTTCGTCAGAAACATGGAATTGGCGGGATAAATCAGCAATGTATCCACTTCCATCGCGCAAGATTGCCTCTAAAATCATTGATTTTCGTTCGTCCGCAAACATAATCGTTCTCCTCTCAAAGTCTAATAGCCATACTTTACCACACATATTAACATAAATCAACACAAATAATGTGATATTAATTTATAATATGTTGACTTTAAATTTTATGCATGCTATTATTTATAAAATAACTTTGACAGAAAGAGGTTGTATTAATGAATGCGAGAATTGCAGATTACGATGTTTTTCCCAGTGTTGTAAAAAGCGGCGAAAATGTGGAAATTTCGATCAAACCTCGTGGCGATCACGCAAAATTTGATGATGCGGTTGAGTATGTAATAAAGTTTGTGCCCATGGAATGCTGTAATGTAGAATATGAGCTCAGCAGGTTTGAAGGAAATTTTAACACGCAAAGTGTAAAATCAAAAAATGGTTCCATCACTTTTACATATTGCTTTGCAGAAGAACAGGAATGGTCCGTAGTAATACAAGGGAAAAATTCTCAACAAAATAAAGTATTTCACATCTATTCTGTTTTCCCCGATCTTTATGCAAAAAAGGCGTATAAAGGCGATTTTCACGTACACTCAAACCGTTCTGACGGAAATGAGGAGCCGGGAGTTGTGGTTGCAAATTATCGAAAAGCAGGATTCGATTTTATGGCAATTACCGACCACCACAGGTGGAGACCTTCAAAAGAAGCAATTGATAAATATAAGAATGTCGATATTGACTTAAAATTATTTTTGGGTGAAGAAGTGCATGTTCCGGGAAACTACATCCATGTCGTAAATTTTGGCGGCAAGTTCAGCGTAAATGAATTATACGAAAATAACAAAGAGAAAATCGATGCGGAAGTAAGTGAAAAAGCGAGAAATATATCGGTTCCGGATGGAATTAATGCGCTGGAATATTCCTACAGAAAGTGGATTGCCGAAAATATTCGTAAAGGCGAAGGGCTTTCCATCCTTGTGCACCCTTTCTGGATTTGGTGTGATGAATATAATATTCAGACAAAGATGACAGATTATCTGTTTGAAACAAATTGTTTTGATGCGTTTGAACTGTTGGGCGGCCAAACAACAAAAGAAAACAACATGCAAGTTGCACTTTATGGCGAACAGCGCGCAAAGGGAAGAATCATTCCGATTGTCGGTTCCAGTGATTCGCACGGGACAGAGCCGCCGGTATGGTTTAATGTAGTAAAGACGATTTTATTTTCCGAGGATTTGGAGTTTGAAAATATTTATAAGAACATAAAAGAACTGCACAGTGTCGCAGTGGAAACCGCCGGCGGCGAAAGTTATCGGGTTGACGGCCCTTACCGTATGGTAAAGTATGCAATGTTTTTATTGGAGAATTATTTTCCGCGCCATGATGAGCTTTGCATTGAAGAAGGTATCTTGATGAAAAACTATATTTGCGGTGATGAAGAAGCGAAGACGCAGCTTTCCCAACATTCCGGACGGACAAAAAAGTATGCGGCTCAATTTTTCGGCCATTAAATCTATCATGGAATAGTCAAGAAAAAAGCCCGAAAAAGCGTTGTGAAGCGCTTTTTCGGGCTCGTTTTTTATTCAATTATATTTTATGAATATCAAAAATCAAATAAATTACACATTACGTGCGGTATTTCATGGGGGACTTGCCTGTGATTTTCAAAAACTGCCTGTTAAAACTGGATTGGGAATTGTAACCAACCTTGTTGCAAATTTCTAATATTGACTTATTATCAAGCATAAGCATAGAAACCGCAGTGCTGATTCTAACCTGATGAAGATAATCCAATGGAGATAAATTTAGTGCCTGGTTGAATTTTCGTCTTAAAGTTGCGGTGCTTACGTTGCAAAGTTTTGCCAAAAATTCAACGGTTATTTGCTGGTCGTAGTGGTTTGAGATATAAGAAATGGCTACTGCGATATCTTTGAACAGCCATTGCCTTGAATCATTTCCTTCGATGAATCTGTTTTGTCGTGCGTGCTCGATAAGGGCAGATAAAAGCAAGTATTTCGCACATTTTAGGTAGTTTGAATTTTTGTGCCGCAATTCTTCAATAAAATCATGAATATGTTGTAGAAGTACAGGGGAGTCAGGCGTAATAATATAGGATTGCCCAAAATTTGGAACAGGACATATGCAGCCGATCATTTCGGAGTCCTCATTAAAAAAAGCATTTGTATCGATGTTTAAAAACACCCATTCGCTTGGCTGCGAAGAACTGCTTTGTGCAATATGCAGCAAATTTTTGTAAATGATACAAGCACATGGGCTTTGGTAAGGAATAATCAAGTCATTAACGATGAATATTCCCGACCCGCTGTAGCAGTAACCGATTTCCAAATCATCGTGATAATGAAGATAGTTTATTCCGGACGAAGAGGGACTCTGCGTTGTTGTTGTGTCGGTAGGAAAGTACGGGATACCCTTATCGAAATTAGGAGGATCATAAATAGCATCCAACTGCTCATTTAACAATTTTGATTGATTCTGCATAAAATTACCTCATTTTTAGTTAGAAATATTTATAAATTAATTGTATTCTAATATTATCGATAAATCAATAAAATTCAAATGAGTGAGGTAAAATAATGAATTATCCAGATTTTTCCGACTTTGCATTATTGCAGCTCAATTTAAGTGAATATGCAAGAATGAAATGTGAACAGGGTTCTGAAGCAGAATCAAATAAAATCATTGAAGAAGTAAGGGCATACATTCAAAAAGCAATGGTCAGAATTCAAGAAATTCCTGATGATGCAGAGTTGACCGCCAATGAACCGGACAATCTTGACTCTATTCTTAAGCTTAGAGAAAATGGACCCAGAAGGTTGTGGAACAGTTTGCCTGACGACCAAACACTTGCCGACAAAGTTGAGGGCGCATTAACAGGGAGAATGATTGGCTGTATGTTAGGGGTACCTGTCGAGGGACATACTGTCGAAAATATGGAAGCATGGTGTCAATACACAGGGAAACAATTCCCGCCAATTGATTACTGGGAAAATGTTATGTTTCCACACGCGAAAAATTTCTATGGAGCGTATGGATACCAATACATGAAGAGCAATATGCGCTCTGTTCCAATTGACGATGATGTTATATATACAGAGCTTTCTTTATTAATTATGGAGGAATGCGGTTGTGATTTTACCACAGAAGATGTAGGGAAAATTTGGAAAAAGTATCTGCCTCTGGCCTGTACAGCAGAAGAAATTGCAATTAATAATTTGAACAAGGGCGTCCCTGTTGATAAGGTGGGTATTACCGACAATCCCTATCGGCAGTGGATTGGCGCGGCGATTCGTTCAGATGGACTGGCATATGCTGCTGCGGGTATGCCTGAAAAGGCGGCGCGAATGGCATATCACGATGCATTTTTAAGCCATAGACGCAACGGTATTTATGGAGAAATGTTTTTGGCTGCTGCACAAAGCGCGGCCTTTGCAGTGGACTCTCCTGTTGAAGCAATAGAAATAGCACTAACAGAAATCCCTAAGAACTGCAATTTGCATAAAGATATTGAGTGGGCGCTAAAGGTTGGAAAAAATGTTAAAGATCATAAGGATGCCCGTAAGCTGGTAGACGAAAGGTTTGGCGGTATGCATATTGTACATACCAACAACAATCTTTGTTTAATTGTATTTGGCTTAATGATTGGCGAAAAAGACATCGTAAAAGGGTTGGCTGAATCAGAGGCAATGGGGCTGGACAGTGATTGCACATCAGCTTCGGCAGGAAGCATATTCGGAGCAATTATAGGCAAGAAAAATATTCCTGAATATTTGTACAAGCGTTTTAATAACACGATTGATACTTACTTAATTGGCAAAGAGTCTTTCCATTTTGATGACATGACACGCAGATTTATGAAACTAACGAAAAGTCTTTATAATATTTGAGTGAATTATCACATAGTAAGACTGGTGCTTTGTTGATACCGGATAAAAAAACGAGGAAGCAGCTTTTGACTGTTTCCTCGTTTTTTTGATATCTTGTAGTTTATTACAGAAGCTTATTGGCAATGGATTGTGTGGTGCGCTTTTTGTTCCTGTTGCTGATTACATAATTCTTCTTAAAGTACTCAGTATATAAAATATCCAGCAAATACAACTGCGCAACTTTTGCGGAAAGAGCACCGCCCTGGAACGGCCCTTCGTTCGCACCGCATAACAAAACGATGTCGGCAAATGCAGTGAGGGGGGATTCCGCAAATCGGGTTACACAAATCGTTTTCGCATGATTCTGCTTGGCACGCTTTAAAATGTCGATAACATCCTTTGTGGAACCGGAGTAGGAAAAAGCGATTACCAAATCATTTTCAGTCAATAGGGAAGAAGACATGGCCTGCATATGTACATCCTGGGTTGACATTACATTTGGCAAAATGCGTGCAAATTTGTAACGTGCCTCTAAAGCCATTACAGAAGAAGCTCCAACGCCAAAGAAGTAGATCAGCTTAGCGTCGGCCATCATATCAATTGCAGTATGTATATCTTCAATGTTAATCATGTCCAGTGTTTGGTTAAGCGCCGCAATATCAATATTTATTAATTTACGGCATACTTCTTCCGTGGAATCGGTGATGTCGATTTCATCAGACAATGTCATTGTGCTGGAAGTTTCATTGCTGCTGAGGGATTGCGCAAGCATCATTTTAAAATCCTGGTAACCACTGATTTTTAAGGTTTTACAAAAACGAAAAACAGAAGTATCCCCAACACCGCAATGCTCAGCTAAATCGGTAATCGACATATACATTACGTCATGGGGCGACTGCAAAACAAAATCGGCTACCTTGCGTTCTGCTTTTGTCAGTGATTTTGTGCTGTTTGCAATTTTTAAAAGAATATCATTGTTCATCATCAAAAGCCTCTTTTCTGCGAATTTATTTTTGAAATGATGAAAGGTGCCAAACCGACTACAAAAGCAGAATATCATTTTAAAACAATGTTGCTTAAAATCAGCCGCTCAAAATTCCAAATCAATTATTTACATATCAAAAAATGATTCAATTAAGTATATATTATAATAAATAAAAATAATTTTCAACAACTTTTATAAAATAATATTAAATTCTATTTAAATCTTTTATTTACAATTTTTTAAGAATTAAAAAAATAAAAATTCCGGATAATATTTTTATTTTTATTTTATATTTTATTAATTATTCTAAAAAATGGAAAATAATTTGATTAAAATTACAAAATATGAATTAAAAAATAAAAAATAAAAAAATAATTTAAAAAGTATTGAAAAAAATTTCTTTTATGCTATACTCTAAATTGTGAACAAAAAATGGCCGGGTCTGCAAAAGCTTAATTGTGTAAGTTGACCTTTTGCAACGATAAATGGAAGAGTTTTTTATTCATAAAAAAAATATTGGAGGGATTTGTCAATGAAAAAGTTTAGTTTCAAGAGAGTAATGGCATGTGCTCTGGCAATCGTGACTTTATCAACAGTTTTTGCCGGATGCTCTAACGCCGCTCCTGCAGCAAACTCACAAGCTGCAACGGGATCCGCAGCAACATCAAAGGCAGCAGCACCGAAAACAAAGGTTGTATTCTGGTATTTATGGAGTGGTGATGCAGTCGCAAGAATAGACAAATTGGTAAAAGAGTATAATGCACAAAGTGACAAATACGAAGTAGAAGCCCTTTCTGTTCCGGATGCTCAAAAAATAACCGCAGCAATTTCAGCGGGCAACGGCCCTGATGTTACTGACGAATTTGGAAGCGACGTTGGCAAATTGGCGAGCGCCGGTGTTATGGAACCATTGGATGACTACATAACAAAAGCAAATTATGATCTTACCGATTTTATTCCGGCTTCCCTTGCCAGTATGAAAATGAATGACAAAACATACGCGCTGCCTTGCAACGTAAACTTCAGCGGTATGTATTATAATAAGAAATTATTAAAAGAAGCCGGTTATACAGAGCCTCCTAAGACAATGGAAGAAATGTACGACATGGCGATTAAGACCACTAAGGTAAATAAGGACGGAACAATTGCCGTCTGCGGTTTCCCGGATTTCCCGAACGTTTATTATCTTGATGCTTTTGCTACCGCAGCAGGCGGCGGTTGGTACCAGAAAGATGGCAAACCTTCCCTTGCAACTGATGCTGGTAATAAAGCTGCATTAAAAATGGAAGTGGATTTCCGCACAAAATTCGGCCTTGCAAATGTTGTTAAGTTTGCATCCGGCGGTAAGTACTTAGATCCAACCGATCCGTTCCTGATGGGCAAACAAACATTCCGTATTGATGGACCTTGGATGGGTCAAAACATTAAAGAAACGTTTAAAGTTGACGTTGATTACGGCGTAACTTTCGTCCCGTATCCAAAGGCTAATCCAGAACTGGCTGGCAGAGCAAATGCTTCTTCCTCCATGCTTTATGTTACAGCTAATTCGAAAAATAAAGAAGGCGCATTCGACTTCTTGTCCTACTTTGTAGGTGCAAAAGGTCAGGTCGACTTTACAATTGCTGGTGGCGACTTCCCATCAAGACTTTCCTTGCTTAAGAATGAATTATTTTTGAAGGGCTATGACACTGACTTCTATTCACAGCTTGCTCAAAGCAAAAACCTTGTCTATGTACCGAGCGGCGCTAAAAACGGTGAGTACAATACAATTGTTAACGAACAAACCGAATTGTGCATGAACTTGAAACAGGACATTGATACTACACTGAAGAATATCAACGAAAAAGGCAATGCACTTTATAAGTAAGCGGTAATATATAATAAAGTAATGATATATAGCCAAGTCCGGTTATATATCATTACTAAATTAAATAAAAGATGTAATTTAGGCAAAATCTTTTACATTTGGAGGCAGTTATATGCAGAAGCCTAATACAGGTATAACTCAGAAAAAATACCATTCAAACTTGGAGAGAAGCAGAGCAAAAACTGGCTTTTTGTTTGCGCTGCCATGGATTATTGGATTTCTGATCTTTAGTTTGTACCCTATTTGTATTTCCATGTACTATAGCATGACTGATTTTAATATTTTTCAATCACCCAAATGGGTTGGATTAGCAAATTATTCTGCATTATTTGCGGATGAAAAATTTTATAAAAGTTTACAGAATACGTTTTATATGGTGGTTTTTGCAACACCGGTAACTTTAATTGCCGCCTTGCTATTGGCGGTGCTTCTGAATCAGAAGATTAAAGGGCTTCCTGTTTTCAGAACTATTTTTTATTTGCCGAGTATTGTTCCGACAGTTGCATCTTCTCTGCTGTGGCTTTGGCTTTTAAATCCACAGTCCGGTTTGATTAACGTTGGACTTAAAGCGATCGGATTGCCTCAACCAAACTGGCTGATGGACCCGCTTTATACGAAACCCGCATTGGTAATTATGGGGGTATGGGGCGTAGGCAGCAGCATGATCATATTTTTAGCATCTCTGCAGGACGTACCCCGTTCCCATTATGAAGCTGCTCAGATTGATGGAGCAAATGCGATTCACCAGTTCTTTAGCATTACGCTGCCGGCTATTTCACCGGTTATCTTTTTCCAACTGATTATGAGCATTATCAACTATTTCCAATATTTTACTCAGGCATATTTAATGATCAGCGGCTCGTCCGGCGGAAGCGGACTCAATGCAGAAAGCGGCGGCGTGGAAAATTCACTCCTGTTCTATTCACTGTACTTATTCCACAATGCATTTGGATACTTCAAGATGGGCAAGGCTTCTGCAATGGCGTGGGTTCTGTTTGTAATTGTTATGCTTGTAACAGCAATTATATTTAAGACACAAGATAGGTGGGTTACTTATGGAGACGACTAACAAAATGAACAGCAGCATCAAAAAAAATAAAAGCAATACCAAGATATTAGTATACGTTATTATAGTTGTCTTATCTGCAATATTCCTTGTGCCGTTTTTATGGATGCTTTGTACATCATTAAAAAGTTTTCAGGAAATATACCAAAACCCTCCGACACTTTTCCCTCACAAATTATACCTGACCAACTATGTGCTGGCGGTTACCAAAATGCCATTCTTTTTATATTTTATGAATACACTTGTGATCTCGGTATTATGTGTGGTCGGAACGGTTTTGTCCTCTTCAATGGTTGCCTATTCAATGTCCAAGATCAAGTGGAAAGGCAGTAAATTTCTGTTCCCCATCATTGTAGGAACAATGATGATTCCTACTCAGGTAACCATGATTCCTTTGTATATTCTTTTTACAAAGATGAATTTGGTTGGAACAATGGTACCGCTGATACTGCCAACTTTTTTTGGCGGCGCTTATTACATATTTCTACTGCGCCAGTTCTTCAGGACGATTCCGGATTCCTTAATAGAATCTGCAACGATTGATGGCGCCAAAGACATCACAATATTCACAAAAGTGATACTTCCCCTTTGCAAACCGGCAGTCACCAGTGTTGCAATTTTCACCTTTCTGGCTAACTGGTCAGACTTCCTGGGGCCGTTACTCTATTTGAATAAGCAGGAACAGTATACACTGTCACTTGGTCTGCAGGCCTTTATGCAAACCCATTTTGTAGAATGGGGCCCGCTAATGGCTGCTTCATTAGTCTTTACGGTTCCGATTATTATCCTGTTTTTCTTTGCACAGTCGTACTTTATTGAAGGTATTACAGTTACTGGAATTAAAGGATAGTTTTCTAACAGCATTTAAATTTCGCAATGCAATTATACAAGTTCGGAATTGCTCTATGATCAGGAGCTCCCGTGCGGCAGATTTAGGGTGGGGCGGTGAAACCGCCCTTTCAGCTCCGTTGAAGGCAAGAATACCCTGATTTTAAAATTCACTGATTTGGGTGGATTATTCAATAAATTTTATTAGTAAGCAGGAGATATGGAATGGACAAAAGTGAAATTTTAAAAAAGATACAGCATGGTTTAATTGTATCTTGCCAGGCTCTAAGTACAGAACCGCTGTACAGTTCCTTTATTATGGGAAGAATGGCATTTGCTGCGTATCAGGGTGGCGCGGTTGCTATTCGTGCAAACACACCGTCCGATATCAAGGAAATTAAAAAAGCAGTAGATTTGCCCGTCATTGGATTATATAAGGTTGAGTATGATGACAGTCAGGTTTATATTACGCCTACCATGAAAGAAATTGATGAACTCATGGAAGTTGGCCCGGAAATTATTGCGATGGATGCTACCAACCGGCTTCGTCCTAATCAGCAGACGCTGGCTGAGTTCTTCAAAGAAGTGAAAGCAAAATATCCGAATCAGATGTTTATGGCGGATACGTCGTGCTATGAAGAAGGGGTAACAGCCAAAGAACTCGGTTTCGATATTATCGGTACAACCATGGCCGGTTACACGGAGTATACCAAAGGAACAAAGCTTCCAAACTATGACCTTATGAAACGTTATGTCGATACTTTAAATATGCCGGTTATTGCCGAAGGTGGCATATGGACGCCGGAACAACTGAAAGCCGCACTGGATTTAGGTGTTTGGTGCGCTGTAGTGGGCACAGCCATAACAAGACCCCAGAATATCACCGAACGTTTTGTCAAAGGCATTTAAAATATCTTTCAATTTGCTCTTGATGGGGGACGAAGATGTTTAATTCAAAGGCTGTAAGCTCAATACGACTGATTGCACTGAGTATGATTGTAACGTGCCATATTTTTCAGGGTGAAGATATGGTACTGGCATGGTGGTTTAATGTGGGCGTACAGATTTTTTTGTTTATGTCGGGTTTCCTGTTCGGAACAAAAAATATTGACAACGCAGCAATATGGATTAAAAAAAGAATCACTCGAATTATAGTTCCCTATTACATTTTTTTAGCAATTGTGATTGTGTTCTATTTGGTTTTTGCTAAGAATTTGCTGACTGTCAGCGGCCTACTGACCAATCTTCTGTTGTTACAGGGATTTGGTACGGGCCTTGCTGGGATTGAGCATTTATGGTTTATTTCATATATCTTGATGTGTTACCTGATTACGCCAATTTTGCAGGCAGTTGATTTTGCCAATCCAAAAAACACAAAATGGAAATATATCATTAAACTAATTTTACTTTTAGCTGCTTTGCAAATTCTGAATCTTGCAAGCGTAATCAACGTTTCCATTCCGAACATTGGGGCTTATATTATTGGATACTATTTTTCACGTAGGCATTTCTATTATGAGAAATACCAAGGTTTAGCCCAAAGCGGTTCGATGAGAAGAAGCGTAATAGGAATTTTCACAGCGTGCATTTTGACCACCCCCTTGGTTGTTTATTTGACATATTTTTATAATGGCAGTCTGTTTTCATTTTTGATGCCGTACAAAGACGGACTTTTTGCATGGAACCACACTTTATTGGGCGTAACACTGTTTCTGGCAATGTATTTTCTGTTTGACTGTCTGTATTGCAAGAAAACATATAAACCACTTGACCATATCATAAGATGGAGTGACCGGTATTCCTATCATGTGTATTTGACACATCAAATCTTCATTTTAGGTCAATTTTCGTTATTGTTTATTACAGCCAACAAATTTTTCAATATTACTATTATTTTGTTGTGTGCCATTCTTACCGGAATCATTTTACAAAAACTCAATCGCCTGGTATTGAATAAATTGGAACAGCATCATCAAAAATCGAACTCGTCAGCCCAAAAAATTTGCTGAAAATTCAATTAGAAATGAGGACGTTTATGCTAACATATACACCGCCCATGGGATGGAATTCGTGGAACACTTTCGGTGCGAATATTTCAGACAAGCTTGTACGGGAATCGGCGGATGCCCTTGTGGATTTGGGATTTAAAGATGCCGGGTACAATTATGTTGTAATTGATGACTGCTGGTCAAAATTAGAAAGAGATGAAAACGGCCGTTTGGCAGCGGATGAAAAAAAGTTCCCGTATGGCATGAAAGCACTCAGCGATTATGTTCACAGTAAGGGACTGAAATTCGGAATGTACTCCTGCTGCGGAGTTCGGACTTGCGCCAACTATCCGGGCAGTTTTGAGCACGAATTTGTGGATGCACAGACCTTTGCCGACTGGGGTGTCGATTTTTTAAAGTATGATTTTTGCTATAAGCCCGAACGGGCAAACGGAGAAGTGCTTTATCGAAGAATGAGCATGGCGCTTCGGGCAACGGGAAGGGATATTTTGCTTTCCGCCTGTAACTGGGGGGTGGACAATTCGGGCCCGTGGATGCGTTCTGCGGGGGCAAATATGTACCGTTCCACAGGGGATATTGTGGACAATTTTCAGTCTATCAAAGATATTGCATTAAGCCAGGTCGACAAGCTCTGCTACGGCGCACCGGGCTGCTTTAATGACATGGATATGCTGGTTGTCGGCATGTACGGAAAGGGAAATGTTGGATTAGGCGGCTGTAATGACGCGGAATATCGTTCTCATTTTGCGCTGTGGTGTATGTTTAATTCGCCGCTGATGATCGGATGCGATATCCGGACATTAACGAGGGAAAGTGCGGAATTATTAAAAAATAAAGGGTTAATATCAATTAATCAGAATCTTGATTGCCGGCCGTCTTTTGTGGCAAACAGCGTGGATCAACATTATGCGTTTGCGCGTCAGCTTTCCAATAATGAGTACGCAGTGGGGTTTTTTAATATGGATGAAACAGAGGGAGAAGTGTATTGCCTGCTCAGTGATGTTGGCTTAACACAGGACTCGGGCTATGCTTTTGAGATGACAGATGTCGTGACAGGGGAACAGCTTGGTACGTTCCGCGAGTTCTGCCATCCTAAAATTGGCGCACATGACTGCAAAGTATATAAAGGGAAGCTCGTGAAAATCTAATGCAGGATCGATGCATGGCTTGCGGCAAACCTTTAACGAGAGATGACATGGCAATGCATAAAAAGCTGATTAACCGCGGCGCAAAAGAGTTCTTGTGTATCCATTGCCTGAGCGAACACTTTAAAGTCGATGAACAGCTTGTGCGGGACAAAATCCAGTTTTTCAAAGAACAAGGATGCACTCTTTTTTCGAACTGATTGAAATTAAATTATATAGAAAAAGCACTTTACCTCTCTATTATAGGAGGTAAAGTGCTTTTTGTTTAGTTCATTGTTATCTTTGACCGATGACTTCCATTTCATCACAAAAAGTCCAATTTGTGGTTCCTGTGGTCACTACCGCTTTTACATATCTGGCTGTAACCGCACTGCTCAGGTCTAATTGGTAATGATTGGCGCTGGCGTTCAAACTTGTGCTTGGCTTATTTACAGAGCCAATAGATGTATAATTTATTCCGTCTGAAGAAACGTAGTAGGTAACATTCTGCGGGAAAATAACATTTTTATCAACCTGCTGGATAAAGTTAACGGAAGTGCTGATAAAGCTTGTTTGCTTTTGCAGGTCGATGATAAACTGATAAGATGCTACATTTTGCCTGCCCTGGTAATGATCTTCCGTATAGCTTACGGAACCGGCATACTTTTTATTAGTAAGTTCAACTCCGTTTTCATCAGGATATGTGCTGCTTGCGGCAACAGAAGCAGTGTAGCTTTTACCCGCCGCTTTGTTTTCATATCCCATAGCCGGTCCGGTATAAGTTTTGCCTAATCTTGGGTAAATAACTTGCTTCCAGTCTTCAAATTCTGCCCAGCCAACTACTTTTGGGCTATGATAATGCAGGAAGCTGAAGCTTGTCATTTTGCTTACGTAAGGGATTTCAGTGTTCAGTTGATTTAGCATGGTAATGGTTGGCTCTGCGCAGCCAACATCAGGATTATAGGTTTCAACATTAGACCACAATTCACAATTTGGGTTTGTATCCACTGCTTGTTTCATTGCAGCCAAATAAGTAGTAGTAACGTTCCCAAAATTATCCTGAGGAGCAACAACGTCAAAATTGGCGCCGTTGACTGAATCTAATAAGTAAGTCCACATTGTCTTCCATCCATCAGGGGTTAATGCGGTTGAGCGTCCGCCGACATAGGGGGATGTCATAATGGGCAGATTGGTGTAAGAATGTGCATAATCAACAATGGTCTTTAAAGCACCACGTAATTTCAGTTGGTCAGCTTGTGCTTTAAAGGTGTCGTTATCAATTTCCCAAGAGTTATACCAGCCTTTAAAGGAACTTTTGTTTTTATAGCCAACCGGCGAATCCCAAATCTCTTTAATTACATTTTTGTTCGCTTGGGATTCACTGTTTAACCATGTTTGGTTGGTTGAGTCATCCCACCATTCTTCATTGGACCCAAGGCCGACCCAGACGTCAATTCCCTTGTTTTCACCGGCTGTTAAAACATTCAGCAAAGTGTCCTGATTGTTTCGATTTGCATAACCCGTCGATGAATTGTACAGAGGTGAATTGTAATAGACCGCTTTTTCAGACGGTGAGAAGTCGACTATCCACTGTAGAATAACATGATCCATTCCCAAGTCTTTCATGTAGCTGAATTCTTCTTCCCAGTCAGCCTCTGTCCAAATATCGCCGTAGGACAGCTGGATAAATGAACCGGAAATGATTGGATGGCCAAAAACCTCAAGCTCATCTGCAAATATCCAGCTTCCGGAGGTTGGGGCTGTAATATTCACTTTAATGTATCTTGTGTTAATTGGTGCGGATAAAGCAATGCCGAATTTTTCAGTACTGTTGACTTCTGCTTGTGGCGTTGCATTTCCCAAAGTTGTAAAGGTGGAATTGTCGTCTGAACTTTCAAAAGATACATTGGTGGGGTAATAAACACCGCCGCCATCATATTTTAAGAAATTCATATCCATACTGGTAACCCGCATTTTTGTACCAAGGTCCAAAGTTACGCTGTAACTGCCGACATGACCCTGCCATTCTGCATCGGTAAATACATTGGTGGCATATTTGCCATTTGTCAATTCCTTGAGATTGGTATCAGAATAGCTTGTATCAGCGGAGGGCGAGGAAGTATATCTTTTTGTCTGCGCAATGTTCAACGGACTGTCGTTAATTCCGTTTGCCTCGAATTCATCTGCAAATGTCCACTCACCCGCGGTTGTAACGGTCATTTTGACATAACGGGTACGGATTGCATTTGAGCGTGTATAGGCATACTTTGCGATTTCGGTGCTGACATTGGTTTTGGTTGCTGTTCCCATTGGAACAAAGTTGGTACCGTCGTCGGAACAGGAGAAGGCAACGGAAGTAGGAAAATAAATTGCGCATCCGGTTTGCTGAAGAAAACGGCAGGAGACATCGGTAATATAACTGTTATCTCCAAAATCAATGGTTTGGGTATAGCTTGCAACATTTTGTCTGCCTTGCCATTGTGCATCGTGGAAATCTGCGGTACCGTATGCTCCGTCTGTTAACTCACTAAAATTTGTATCCGGATAGGAACTGGAGGCCGGGACAGAGGAACTGTATGTTTTATTTTGTGCGATATTGGATACAGCGGCGTTGGCTGTGAGCAAGGTACAAGGAACTACAAATACCAACATGATGCATGTTAAAAACAACCTTTTTTTGAATATGCTGATTCTTGTCATAATAGTCCTCCTAAATCAATTTAATCGCAATTTGTCATCCATGTATATCCAAAACCTTTGATTCCTGTTCTACAAGCAACGATGAGCCCTCCTCTTTTATGAATTTGATGAATCATCAGCTTTGTTTTAACTGATATTATTTTTTTAATAAACTTCTATTGTTTGCCTACTTTAAATAGTTTGATTGGATGGTAATTCGAAGTTTTTTAAACACCCTGCAAGCCATCATAATGCGACCTTGATTTTGATTTAATAACATTATTGTATCGAATTATAAGGTTGATTGATATCAGAATTCGGAAATGAATGATAGGAAATAGGAACATATAATATCATGGTAAACAGAACCCAAAATGCAGGCAACTATTCTGCGAAAATTGTGCTATGCTTAGTAAAATAGATGTTTGATTATCGGGCCAAATTTAATGGGTAACGGGGGAGTTGTGTTGATGGTTATTTTTAGCGAATTTTTAAATCTCATTATCAGAGCCAACCATTTTAACCGTTCCACCATGCTTAAATCTTATAAGATTATTTACTATAAATCGGGCAGCGGTCAGGCCATGATCGGGTCGTCTGTCTTTCGGTTTACGGAAGGAATGTTTGCGGTTGTTGCACCCAATGAAATTTTCGAGGACATTGTAACGTCCCAAACGGAAGAAGTGATCTGTGAGTTTATCGCGGATATCGACATTAAAAAAATACACAGCGGGCTTTACAGCGATAATGATAAAAGCATAGAAAAACAGTTTGAAAAAATTCAACGTGAATACCGAAGTGAAGAGAGTTATCGTGATGAATTTTTGGATTTATTTTCGACGGAGTTATACTATTTAATCATTAGAAATTCAAATAAATATTTAGAAAAAACCAATACCATACAGGATATTGTACGTTACATAGACGAATATTTTTACGATGATATAAAAATAGAATCACTGGCAAAGAAAACGGGTTACACTTGCCGGCATTTCCGCAGCTTGTTTACGGAGAAAATGGGGATTCCTCCGTCTGAATATCTGCTGAACAAGCGGCTTGAAAGCTCCAGAAATCTTTTGTTGGCTACATCACAAAACATTGTGGAAATTTCCCAGTCCTGCGGCTTTTCCTCTGCCTCACAGTTTGCAATGCTTTTTAAGCGATACGCGGGAATGACTCCGTCCGAATTTCGCAATTCTATCGTTACAGCTTGATTCAATCATAAAATATAAAATCCGGACATGGAAACATGTCCGGATTTTTTTCATTCTATTGGATTCACTTCTGATTTGTGCTGTTTAACGTATTGAGTGGGAGAAATCTTCATAATGCGGCTGAAAGCCCGGCAAAAACCTTGCACACTGGAATAATTCAGCTGATTTGCCACCTGGGTGACGGAAAGCTTACCGTACCGCAGCAGTTCAACTGCTTTTTNNGCTTGCTGTTGATGTACTGCTGCATGGTCATTCCCATTTTCTTTTTAAATAGATCCGAAATATAGCTTTGGTTATAGGTAAGCGCGCTCGAAATTTCCGAAACCATATGGATATCAAAAATGTTGTCGTCAATATAGCGAATAATCGAATAAATCGTATTGCCGACGGAGGCACTTGTTACATCGTGCTGAAGGGTGGGAATTTCCTTTTCACCGAAAGAACGGCGGGTAAGAATCAAAATCTGTTTGACATAGCTTTCCACCATCATATGAAATCCAATGTGCTTGCGGTAAAATTCTTCGAGGCTTCGGAAAAAAGGAAATAAAACTCCGGACTTATCTTTCGTATATATTTCTTTCATATCCGGCTGATAAAAGCTTTTTAAGAAATCGTAATCTTCCGTATTGGAGTCTTCATTAAAATTAAAACCGACATAAGTGAAGCGCAGGGTAGAATCTTTTGCGGCTTTGATGGAGTGCGTGCGATTCAACGGGCTGATAAAAAGGTCGCCTTCACCGACAATGTAATCAACGCCGTCCAGTCGGAACACGCCCCGGCCGGAGATAATGTAGGAGATTTCATGGCACCACTGTTTGTGGGGAGCAACCTCCATGTTGCTTTCAAAATAAAGTTCGCCAAACTGATACAGGGTAATTCCTGTGAATTTTTCAGGACAAAGGCCAAATTGATTATCAAAATGAAATTTAACACCATATTGAGTTGAATCTTTCAAATGCCACACTTCCCACTATTGATTTGGAATACCGTTTGACTTAATGTTAGCATAAATAAGCAAACATGCAATACCTTTATTGGCTTGAAAATAAAATATCCCATTTTATATAGTTAATTTCCTGTTTTCACTATCAATATAGTCTTCGCTTGTTTAATATTATAGGCAGATAAAAATATCGCATGACGATAGAAAAATAAGAGGTTTATTTGATAACAGAAGGGAAGAGTTTTATGGTAAAAGTACTGTATGTTCCGTTGGATGAAAGAGCCTGCAATTATTATTTTCCGCAAAATTTAGCAAAGATGACAGATAATATTGAGCTGCTTGTTCCGCCCTATGAAAAAATGGGGATGCTCAAAACTCCGGCAGATTATGAATCTATTTGGCAATGGATTTTCGACAATGCTTCGCTTTGTGATTATGCCATTCTTTCCGTTGACACGCTGGTGTATGGAAACATTGTGAATTCCAGAACGCACCACAGGACTTGTGAAGAATGTGAGCAGACGCTGAATAATTTCAGAACATTAAAGGAAATGAACCCAAACATCAAAATTCACGCTTTTAACCTGGTGGCCAGAGTAGCCGGTTACGACAATGCTCATGAGGATCCCGAGTATTGGGATACCTGCGGTAAGAATATTTGGCGGTATACCTGCCTGATGGATAAAATTGACCGGCAGCATGCAAACGAAGCGGAAAAAGCGGAGTTTGACGACTTAAAAAGCAAAATACCGCCGGAATACTTGAAGGACTTTTTAGACCGCAGGGTGGTTGATCAGTTTACGAACCTATACTGTATCGAACTTGTAAAAGAGAACATCTTTGATGTTTTGACCATACCGAAGGACGACACCGCGGAATATGGATACGCAGCAATCGATCAAAGTGCAATTGCAAAGAAAGTACGAGAAAATCGTCTGATGAACCGTGTGCTGGTCTATCCGGGTGCGGATGAAGTAGGCTGCGTGCTGTTTACCCGAATCTTCAATTTGGTAAATCAATACACTCCGCGTATTTATGTGCGCTATTCCTCTGTATTGGGACCTCAAATCGTTCCAAGCTATGAGGACAGGCCGCTTCACGAAAGCATTAAGTCACAAATTACATCTTTGGGCGGCGTTTTGGAGGACAGTGCCAACTGCTCCGACTGTATGCTTGCAGTAAATTCTCCGGGTAAATATATGATTGAGTCGTCGGAGCAGTTTTCGAAGGATTTAACTTTCTCCAGCCATATTAACATGCACGAGATTTTGCGCTATATTTCCTATTACCGGTCAGCGTATCAAAAGGCCGTAGGTATTGCAGAGGTTTCAGTAGCAAACGGCTGCGAAAACGAATTTATGGATTATGCGCTGATCACCGGTGTGCTGCATGAGGTACAGGCGGTAGGGGGCTGGAATACAGCGCAAAACACTATCGGTGTTGTGCTTGCGAAAACGGTCATAGCAAGTTATTATCATTGCTTTAAAGGTGATTCTGAAAAGTATCAGCTGTCGGAAGAAATTAAAGTGAGAGATATTGTCTGTGACTGGCTGTACCAATCGAATGTGCTGTTTCAGTTTATCTTAAGCACAAATAACCGGATTAATCCATATCATTTGGAGTCGCATTATGATGAAACAAAACTATTTTTTGAGAATGGCTTGAATGAACTGATAAAAGAAAAATTTAACGGATGCTATAAGGGCGCGCCAATTGTATTGAAAAACCTGCGCTTTAACTGGGACGGCGTATTTTATATTGATTTTGAAATCGGACTGGATGGAATTGCGGCTGAATAATGGATGGAATCCGTATCTGTGAAGAAATAGAGAAATGAGAGGTGGATTAAGATGTATACAAAGCAGGATATTATGAATGATCTGGAACATTTGGGGATTTTGCCGTCAGACACTGTGTTGGTTCACAGCTCTTTAAAGAGTATCGGAGCCACTGAATATGGTGCGGATACGGTTTTGGACGCTTTCTGCGCGTATTTGAGCAGCGGCCTTTTGGTCATGCCGGGGCATACATGGGATTATATTAATGCGCAGAATCCGGAGTTTGATGTAATGGAAAGCCCTGTTTGCGTGGGGGCAATGCCCGAACTGTTTCGTAAGCGAAAAGGGGTGCACCGTTCCTTGCATCCCACGCATTCCCTTTTGGCTTATGGTCATGATGCCGAACAATTTGTGAGCGGAGATGAAAAGTTCGACACGCCGTGCGCGCCGGATTCCTGTTATGGGAAGCTCGAAAAACGGGACGGCAAAGTTGTTTTTATCGGAGTAAATTTCATGAAATGTACCCTTGTCCACTGCATTGAAGAAGTTGCCAATGTTCCCGGCAGGCTGACGGACACATGGGAACAGCTGCGGGTGAAAAAAGCAGATGGAGAAGTGATTCCCGTTCCGTCACGCAGACATGATCAGTCTAATTCCGACTATTTTGAAAAGCTGGAACCGGTGTTTGAATACAGGAATGTATTAACAAGGGGCAAAATCGGTGACGCAGATACGATTGCATGTAAAATACAGGATTTGTTCCGGATTACGCTTGAACTGTTAAAAAAGGATCCAAGGCTTTTTGATGATGATAAACCGGTTCCAAAGGAATGGTTTTAATGAATATTGATAGATTAGAAAGGAAGAAAATTTGATGAATAAGAAGAAAGTAGCGGTTATCGGCTGCGGAACGATTGGCACATCTCAGCACATCCCCGCGTACATAAAAAATGAAAAAGCAGAGATTAAGTATTTCTGNNCACAGGCGATGGTTGACGAGTACGGCTGCGGAACCGTCGTGACAGACTACAAGCAAATTTTAAATGATCCTGAAATTGAGGCGGTTTCTGTATGTGTGCCAAACAATATGCATGCACAAATTGCAATGGACTTTTTAAAGGCGGGTAAGAATGTACTTTGCGAAAAGCCGGCCGCCAGAACATACGCAGAAGCGGAAATGATGCAGAAGGTTCAGAAGGAAAGCGGAAAAGTGTTAAATATCGGAGTTGTCAACCGTTTTAACACGGCTGTAAACCGTATTAAAAACATGATTGACAGCGGTGAATTAGGTGAAGTTTACCATGTATACGGCAGCTTCCGTTCACACCTNNCGTTCACCACCAAAGAAATATCGGGCGGCGGCGTATTAATCGACTGGGGCGTGCACTTTTTGGATTTGATTATGTATTGCTGCGGTGACCCGAACCCGAAAACCGTATCCGGAAAGGCGTTTTGCAAACTCGGCAAGGAATTGGACGAGTACACCTATACCGATATGTGGGCCGGCCCGCCGAAAAAAGACGGAGTCTACAATGTGGATGATTTCATAACCGGATTTATCAGAACCAGCGGGCCTACCATTTCGTTAAACGGAGCTTGGGCTCAAAACATTAATCCGGACGAGATGTACATTGACTTTATGGGCACAAAAGCGGGCGTCCGCTTGACGTACGGCGGCAATTTCAAAATTTTCTCCGCGAAAGACGGCGCATTGCTTGAAACGGTGCCAACCTATAAGGTGGAACAGCCGTTTGAAAAAGAAATCGATGCATTCTTAACCTGTATTGATACGGGGGAGAAGCTTCCGTCCCACATCGATTCTGTTCTGATTACCGCAAAAATTATGCAGGCGCTATATGATTCATCTGAACAAAACAAGGAAATGGTGTTAGGGGGCTAATTATATGAAAAAAATCGGACTCATTGATTATTATCTCGACGAGTTCCATGCCAATAACTATGTTGAATGGATTAAGGAAGCGTCGAACGGCGAGTTTGAAGTTGCGTATGCATGGGCGAAAATAGACGCTCCAAACGGAATGACTACGCAGCAATGGTGTGAACATTACAATGTTCAGCAGATTGACACCGAGGAAAAACTGACGGATATCAGCGATTTTATCATTGTGCTTTCTCCGGATAATCCGGAAATGCACGAGGAACTTTGCCAGGTTCCCCTGCGCTCAGGCAAACATGTTTATGTTGATAAGACGTTCGCACCGGATGCGGCAACGGCAAGAAGAATTTTTGCCATTGCCGAGGAACACGGTACGCCTTGCTTCTCTTCCTCCGCACTTCGTTTTGCTCAGGAATACCAGGGCATTGATAAGAGCAAAATTCAAAATATCGCAAGCTGGGGCCCGGGTACCTATGAAATTTATTCGATTCATCAAATTGAACCGATTGTGTCGCTGATGGGTTCCGAAGCGCAAAGGGTCATGTATATCGGAACGAAAAACTGGCCTGCACTTGTAATTGAATTCAGCGGAGAACGCCGCGCGGTGATGTCGCATCACGGATGGAGCTGCCCGTTTGCAATGGCGGTTAACTTTGAGGATGCAACTTCCCAATGTGTACAGGTTCAGTCCGATTACTTTAAACTGTTCATTCAGGAAATGGTGGACTTTTTCCGTTCGGGCGAAATAAAAGTGGCTCATGCGGAGACCGTCGCGGTGATTGCAATCAGAAATGCAGGTCTGAAAGCCGCGCAGGTTCCCGGAATATGGGTTACTGTGGAGTAAGCTTTTCGCTCAGGAAAGGGAAAAAATCAGAAAGGCATGGTGTAAAATGAAAAAGTTTTCAATCGGCGTTATGGCGGATTCGTTTCAGCTTCCGTTTGAACAGTCCATTGTAAAGGCACACGAGGTTGGTGCCGACGGCGTTCAGCTTTATGCGGTACAGGGCGAAATTACTCCTGAAAACTTAAGCGCAGAAAAACGAAAAAATATCAGGCGAATCCTAAAGGAAAATGAGTTGGTGGTTTCCGCTCTCTGCGGGGACTTTGGCGGACACGGCTTTTCCCGTAAAGAAGAGAATTCGCTCCGAATTGAAAAATCGAAACGGGTTGTGGATTTGGCGCTTGAATTGGGAACATCAATTATTACAACCCATGTTGGAGTAATCCCGCGTGACAATACGAGTGACCGGTACAAAATAATGCAGGAGGCGTGCAACCAACTCGCCGAGTACGCCTGTTCCAACAAGGCATATTTTGCTATTGAAACGGGCCCTGAACCGGCGGCTGTTCTGAAAGGATTTTTAGACAGTCTTGGCTCAAAAGGAGTCGCCGTGAACCTGGACCCCGCCAATTTGGTTATGGTTACCGGGGAAGACCCTGCAAAAGCTGTTTATACGCTGAAGGATTACATCGTTCACACACACGCGAAAGACGGCGTCATGATCAAACAGACTGACCCCAAGGTGATTTATGACTTTTTCGCGGACGGCGGAATCGGGGATTTGCGCTTGGACGAATATTTTAAAGAGGTACCGCTCGGCACGGGCGGGGTGGACTTTAATGCCTATATTCAGGCTCTGCATGAAATCGGGTACAATGGATTTCTAACCGTGGAACGCGAAGTGGGCGATCATCCGGAAGATGATATTCGGATGGCGGTTCAGTTTTTAAACAAGTATTTATAATGCATTTGGTTATCCTGTACGGAGCAACTGTTCCGTACAGGATAACATATTTACATAAAGTCGGTGAAAAAATGACAAAGGAATATGGAGTTGTCTTAATCGGATGCGGTCATATTGGCCGGGAACATATTCAGGATATCTATTATAAAAAACAAATCCATATCATCGGTGTCGTGGATGTCGACCCCCGGCGCGCGCAGGAATTCTGTACNNTCTATTGTAAAAGACTGCCTTTCCAATAAAAAGCATGTGATCTGTGAAAAACCAATCGGTCGAACCATGCTGGAGGGCAAGGAATTTGTAGATATCGTAAATCAGTCCGACTGTAAGGTGCTGATATCCCATGTGCTGCGGCATAACAAAACCTATCAGAAGGTGGCACAGCTCATTCAGGAAGGCGTGATTGGCGACTTAACCTTAATGCGGATGGTGCAAAACCACCATTGCAAAGACTGGGAGCGGTATAAAAGGCTGATGCTGGACTGTTCACCGGTTGTAGACTGCGGTGTTCATTATATGGATGTCATGCAGTGGTTTGCACAATCGCCCATCGTTAAAGTGGACGGATTTGGCAGCGCGATTGACAGCGATTTGCCGGAAGGCCAGTATAATTACGGGATCATTCATGTGCGGCTGCAAAACGGCTGCGTGGGCTATTATGAAGTAGGTTGGTCGAAAAACCTTGCATCCAGCAATTTGAAAGAGTTTATCGGACTGAAGGGCAGAATCAGTATTATTTTAAATGCGAACCGATATAAGGATGTAGAAGAAGGAGATTTAATTGAATTGTATTTGAATGAAACGAACGAATACAGGACGATTAACTGTAAATCAGAATATAAAAACATGTGGGGACAGATGCAGAAATTAATTGAAATGATTGAAACAAACGCCCCCGCTGTACCAACCATAGATGAAGTGTTCAGTGCTTTTCGCGTCGTGATGTGTGCCGACAGTCAAATTCGAAAAAAGGGATTTGCAAATACGAAGGAAAGTGAGTTGGTGTTGGAATGAAAATTCAGTATCTTGGAACTGCTGCGGCAGAGGGGTGGCCTGCCCTTTTTTGTAAGTGTGAATCTTGTGAAAAGGCGCGCAAACTCGGTGGAAAAAATATCCGTACGCGCTCGCAAAGCATTGTTGACGATAAACTGCTTCTTGATATGCCCGCAGATACGTATTTTCACGCATTGAACTATGGCATTGACTTTTCCTCTCTTCAGGATATTTTGATTACCCATTCTCATGAAGACCATTTTTATCCGTTGGATATGATTCTGAAGGCACCTCCGTATGCGCAGGAGGGCGCTGTAAAGAATATCAATGTTTATGGCAATAGCGTCATCGTGAAAATGTTAAAGGAAGCAATGAGCCTAAGCGGAATCCCAAAAATCCGTGATTATATCATTCCGATTCAGGTGGAGCCATTCGTGCCGTTTGACGTGGGGGAATACAAAGTAACCGCTTTGCTTGCGGACCATATTCCAAATGAAAAATGCTATATTTACTGTATTGAAAAGAATGGAAAACGGTTATTATATGCGCACGATACCGGCGTGTTCCCTGAAAAAACGTGGGAATATTTACCCGGAATTAAATTTGACGCAGTCAGCCTGGACTGCACATTCGGGTTGGGTTATAATGAGAGAGGGCATATGGGACTGCCAAATGCCGATGACGTGAAGCAAAGGATGCTGCGCGAAGGCTGTGCTGATTCCAAAACGAAATTTATCATTAATCATTTTTCACATAATGCAAATAAAACACACGAGGAACTGTCCGACAGCGCTGAGAAATTTGGATTCTTAACGGCTTACGACGGCATGACCGTTGACTTCTGATGGAACAGATAAGGGAGGGATTTGATGAAAACAATTGCGCTTGATATTGGTGGAACATCCATCAAAGCGGGCGAAGTAGTGGATGGAGTGCTGCTCTCTCCCGCTGAATATGACACGGATGCGAAACAGGGCGGCGAGTATGTTATGCGCCGCGCCATGGACCTTATTTCACAATTTTCGGGGTTTGACACAATCGGAATCAGTACGGCCGGGCAGGTCGATTCCCAACAGGGCTGTATCCGTTTTGCCAATGAAAATATTCCGGGATATACCGGAATGCGGGTTAAGGATATCATGGAGAAAAAATTCGGAGTTCCTGTCGCGGTAGAAAACGACGTAAATTCCGCGGCAATCGGGGAAGCGCATTACGGTGCGGGCAAGGGGCTGAATGACTTTCTGTGCCTGACTTATGGTACCGGTATTGGCGGCGCCATTGTAATTAACAGACAAATTTACAGCGGCAGCACGTTTTCCGCGGCTGAGTTCGGGCATTTGATTACGCATGCACAAGGGCGCGCCTGTAATTGCGGGCTGCACGGCTGCTATGAGCGCTATGCATCGACCGGGGCGTTAGTCCGCGCGGCAATGGAACTTGACCCTGCACTTTCAAGCGGACGCAAGATTTTTGNNCATCAACGAACCGCAGGTGCAGGCGGTGATTGACGACTGGATACAAGAAATCATCTTTGGCCTTACTTCGTTAATCCATATTTTTAATCCTTCCTGTGTTATTGTAGGCGGCGGCATCATGAATGAAACCTATATCATCAATAAGCTGCAAAGCTCCATTTACAGCAATATTATGCCAAGCTATGCGAATGTTGTGATCAAACAGGCACAGTTAGGGAACCATGCGGGACTTTTAGGCGTTTCCTTCCTTGCGTCACAACTTTCTTTATAAACGCAGCGATTTTACAGAGCATTATGGGCTGTTCCTGTAAACTACCCATGAGCGTTTTCCAGGCGGATAAAAATACAAATTAGGTGGCTGAAATAGGTATGTTGATTCAGAATAACAGCAAACTTGTTGTAATAGGCGACTCGATTTCGGATTTTGAACGGGCCAGACCGGTAGGGGAAGGACTGTTTGAGGCAATAGGAAAAAGCTATATTGCCTTAATTGATTCATTCTTAAAAACGACTTATCCGGAATCAAGAATTCGTGTGGTCAATATGGGTACAAGCGGCGATACAGTCAGGGATATTAAAAACCGCTGGAACACGGATGTTTTGGATTTGAAACCGGATTGGGTAGCTGTCCTCATTGGCATTAATGACGTTTGGCGTCAGTTCGATTCTCCGCTTATTACAGAATCACATGTATATCTTGATGAATATGAAAAAACGCTGAACAGCCTTGTCAAAGATACCGCGCCTAAGGTGACAGGCTTGGTGCTGATGACTCCCTTCTTTATGGAGCCAAACAAACAGGACCCGATGCGCGCCAAAATGGACGAGTACGGTGATGTTGTAAAAAAAATCGTTAATCAGAATCATCTGATCTGTGTTGATTTGCAGGCTGCGTTTGACTCTTATTTACAGCATTACTATTCGGCATCCATTACATGGGACAGAATCCATCCAAATCCGGTGGGGCACATGATTATCGCCAAAGCATTCCTGAATTCAGTAGGATTTGAATGGAATAAGATGGGCGAATAATCCCGCAGCCCGCAGCAAAAACAGCAGTTCGCTCTTAGCTTGGGCAGAACTGCTGTTTTTTTATTGTGAGCTTGAATATGTATGATAGGGGATAAAACGCGGCAGTTCATCCGCCGTTCTTAACCTGTTACCGAAATAATGCGACCGGATGACCGGAAGTCCTTTCCACGCGAAACGAAATCCGCTATAATGTGAGCAGAGCAAGGGGGTGAATTGGTGAAGATACGCATTGAAGTAGTCAATGATTTGGCTGAGGATGAGGTGTTAATCCGCTGCGGCCGTGTGGATGACACCATCCAAAAAATACACCAGTATATTTTGGACCAGTCTTTGCTGAGTTCTCAAATCACGTTCTACAAAGGAAATGAGGAATTCTACTTTCCGCTGAATACGGTTTTGTTCTTTGAAACCGAAGGAGAGCATATTTACGCCCATACCTTCAATGATGCCTATCTCATTAAATATCGCTTATATGAATTGGAGGAAATACTTCCGCGAAACTTTGTACGGGCAGCGAAATCGACCATCGTGAACGTTATGCAGGTGCATTCCATCACGCGTAACCTCACCGCCTCCAGTCTGATTCAGTTCATTAACAGTCACAAACAGGTATATGTGTCGCGGTACTATTATCAGGAACTGCGGCAGCGCTTAAATGAAAGGAGTACTTTATGAAAAATAGAAATTGGTTTTGGGGATTTTTCTTTTTGCTGGCGGCAATTTTTGTAATTGCCAGTCAAACAGGTTCTTTTGGTCAAATCGGGCTTATGAGCATACTGGCGACAGTTTTGCTCGCCGCATTAGCGATTCACAGCGCGGTGAACCGGAATTTCTTTGGAGTGTTTCTTCCTCTGGCGTTTCTCTACATGATTTACTGGCAGCCGCTCAAGCTGATTGAAATTTCCTTTTGGCTGCTGATATTGGCCGCCGTGCTGACCAGCGTTGGCTTCAGCATTCTCTTTCGCAGTCATCCGTCAAAGATGCTGGATTGGAATGGCGGAATCCAGCATCCCAACCAGACGAGCGAGAACATCGATGACAATAACCCCTACGCAAAGGTGAGTTTCGGCTCATCCAGCAAGTATCTGCACTCGGACAGTTTAAAAAGCGGGCAGTTTATCGCGTCATTTGGCGCGCTGGAAGTGTTCTTTGATCAAGCGCAGCTCAGCCCGGAGGGTGCCGAAATCTTTATTGACTGCAGCTTCCNNCCGCAAAACATGTTTTGCGGTTCTTTTTGTGTTATAATGAAAACAAGGACATTCACAAAATTCTTATTTACGGCAATTACCAAAAAGTGCGCAAGACAGTTGCGTTGGGTTCAAAAACCAAAGGATATCGGGCTTATTTTAGGGATCGGAAGAAATTGGATGCGAATTGATGTGAACGCAAAGAAATTTTACTTGACTTACTGATTTTTATGTATATAATATAAATTGAAATTTTAAGAATAAAGTCAAGCAAAGCAGAGCAAATCGGAGTATTCTAAAGGTTTTTTATTGAAATTTGAGAATTTTATTGGAATTCAACGGTTTTTGCATAAATTTTTATAAATTCTGTGATGGATATACCTATTTTATAGAGGGAAGGTTGTGATGGTAGGGTTGGAAAATAAGCTGAAATTGTACGGCTTTAACAACCTCACAAAAACACTTAGCTTCAACATTTACGATGTTTGCTATGCAAAAAGTGAGCGCGAACAGAGGGATTATATTGCTTATGTTGACGAGCAGTATAACTCGGAGCGGCTGACCAAAATTCTGTATCATGTTACAGAGATGATCGGCGCGCATGTATTGAATGTCAGCAGGCAGGACTACGACCCGCAGGGGGCAAGTGTAACCTTTTTGATTGCGGAACAAGAATTTCCGGCTGCACTGATTGATAAATCCTGCAACCTTGGGCAAATTGACTTACAAAATGCCCGTGACACAATCGTGGGACATCTGGATAAAAGCCACGTTACCGTGCATACTTATCCGGAATACCATCCGGATAACGCAATCGCTACGTTTCGGGTGGATATTGATGTGGCGACCTGCGGCGAAATTACACCGCTGAATACGCTGAATTACTTAATCAGCAGTTTTGATTCGGATATCATCACGGCGGATTACAGGGTGCGCGGTTTTACGCGTGACATGAATGGCAAAAAGTTGTTCATGGACCACCACGTAACGTCGATTCAGGATTACATTGACGCCAAGACGCTGCAAAGGTATGATGCGATTGACATCAATGTTTATCAGGCAAACCTGTTTCACACAAAGCTTTTGATTAAGGATATCGACCTGCAAAACTACCTGTTTAACACCGATGTGTATGAGCTTGCGCCCAAGGAGCGCCTGCGCATTTCAGGCAGCCTGCGCAGGGAAATGATTGAAATTTTCAGCGGCACCAACATATATGATTAGTGGAGGATGATAAAATGACACGTCTTTCACAGGAAAGGGCGCCGATTCTTGAGGCGCTGAACCAATACAAATCCATGAGGGTGGTTCCCTTTGATGTCCCGGGGCACAAACGGGGAAAAGGAAACCGCGAACTGACCGATTTTTTGGGGGAGCAATGCCTGACGGTGGATGTGAACTCCATGAAGCCGCTGGACAATCTTTGCCACCCCGTTTCGGTTATTAAAGAAGCAGAAGAATTGGCAGCGGACGCTTTTGGCGCCCGCCATGCTTTTTTTATGGTCAACGGAACCACCTCCGCCGTGCAGAGCATGGTGATGAGCACCTGTAAAAAAGGGGATAAAATCATTATGCCCCGCAACGTGCACCGCAGCGCCATCAACGCGCTGATTCTCAGCGGTGCGATACCGGTTTATGTAAACCCCGGCGTGAACAAGGCTTTGGGAATTTCACTCGGCATGGCGCTCGCCGATGTGGAGCGCGCGATTTTGGAAAACCCCGACGCCAAGGCCGTGCTTGTCAACAACCCCACCTATTACGGAATCTGTTCCAATCTGCGCGCTATTACCGAGCTGGCGCACCGGCACAATATGCTCGTTTTGGCGGACGAAGCACACGGAACGCACTTTTATTTTGGGGATAATCTGCCTGTTTCAGCTATGGCCGCAGGAGCGGATATGGCTGCTGTCAGCATGCACAAATCCGGCGGTTCCCTAACGCAAAGCTCCTTTTTGCTGATTAATAATGCGCTCAGCGAAGGACATGTCCGTCAGATCATCAACTTGACGCAAACCACCAGCGGTTCATATCTGCTGATGTCCTCGCTGGATATTTCACGCAGGAATCTTGCGCTGAGGGGTAGGGAGATTTTTGAAAAAGTAAGCGAAATGGCGGAGTACGCCAGAGTCGAAATCAATAAAATAGGCGGATATTACGCCTTTTCAAGGGAACTGGTCAACGGCGACACCATTTATGACTTTGACGTGACTAAGCTTTCCGTTCATACGCTGGAAATCGGACTCGCCGGAATTGAGATTTACGACATTCTGCGTGATGAATATGATATACAAATCGAATTTGGGGATATCGGCAATTTCCTCGCCTATATCTCAATTGGAGATCGGCAGCGGGATTTGGAACGTTTGGTGTCGTCGCTTTCGGAAATTAAGCGCCGGTTTGCGAAAGATAAAACCGGTATGCTGAACCATGAGTACATTGACCCGCTTGTGGTGATGGCTCCGCAGGAAGCGTTTTACTCGGAAAAGGAATCGCTGCCGATTGAGCGCAGCGCCGGGCGCGTGTGCGTTGAGTTTGTAATGTGCTACCCGCCCGGAATCCCGATTCTCGCTCCGGGCGAAAGAATTACAACCGAAATTCTGGACTACATTGAATATGCAAAAGGCAAGGGCTGCTTTCTTACCGGAACAGAGGACAGCGAGATTGAACGCATCAATGTTTTGAAGGGAGAATAGCCGATGGAACTATGGTTTACGGAAAAACACACAAAAAATGTTCACTTTTCCATTAAGGTGGACAAACAGCTCTACAGCGGGCAGAGCGATTTTCAGCGAATTGATATTTTTGAGTCCCCTGAATTTGGCCGTTTTTTAACTTTGGACGGCTACATGATGCTGACGGAAAAGGACGAATTTGTTTACCACGAGATGATTGTTCATGTTCCGATGGCAGTGAACCTCGGGGCAAAAAAGGTTTTGGTCATCGGCGGGGGCGACGGCGGCGTGGTACGTGAGCTGACGCGCTATGCTTCCATTGAACAGATTGATTTGGTGGAGATTGACAAAGAAGTCGTGGACGTCTGCCGGAAATATCTTCCCCAGACTGCCTGTAAGTTAGACGACCCGAGGGTCTCCATTTATTATCAGGATGGCTTGAAATTTGTCCGCACCAAAGAAAACGAGTATGATTTGATTGTCGTGGATTCCACCGATCCGTTCGGACCGGGGGAAGGTTTGTTTACGAAAGAATTTTACGGAAACTGCTTTAAAGCGCTGACCGCCGACGGAATCATGGTCAACCAGCAGGAAAGTCCGTTTTATAAGGACGACGCCATTGCAATGCAGCGCGCGCACAAGCGGATTGTGGGGTCCTTCCCAATCAGCCGTGTTTATCAGGCGCACATACCGACTTATTCGTCCGGTCACTGGCTGTTTGGCTTCGCTTCTAAAAAACGCAATCCGATTACGGATTTTAATGAACAAAATTGGAAAAAACTAAAACTGAAGACGAAGTATTATAACACGAAGATTCATGTAGGCGCGTTTGCGCTGCCGAATTATGTAAAGGAATTGTTGGAAGATGTTGAATAGAAATGTAGAAACGTTCCTCGGCTGCGACAATGAGTACGGGGAATCCAAAATTGTCCTGTTCGGTGCCCCGTTTGACTCCACTACCTCCTACCGCCCCGGCACACGCTTTGCCAGCAAAACCATGCGGAGTGAATCGTTCGGGCTCGAAACTTACAGTCCTTATCAGGACAGGGACTTGGAGGATATCCCCGTGTTTGACGGCGGGGATTTGGAGCTTTGCTTCGGCAATACGGAGAAAGCACTTTCTCAAATTGAGGCTTTTTCGGAGCAGATCTTTGCAGACGGAAAAATTCCGTGTATGATTGGCGGAGAACATCTGGTGACCCTCGGCGCAATGAGAGCCGCCGTAAAGCGATACCCCAACCTGCGTATCGTGCATTTTGACGCCCACGCGGATTTGCGCGACGAGTATCTGGGCGAACCCCTTTCCCATGCGGCTGTGCTGCATCGGGTGTGGGAACTCGTGGGTGACGGGAAAATTTTTCAATTTGGCATCCGTTCGGGTGACCGCAGTGAATTTGTGTGGGGTAAGAATCACGTCAATACCCAAAAATTCAACTTTGACGGTTTGGAACAAACGGTGGAAAAGTTACGCGGGGAACCGGTGTATTTTACAATCGACCTCGATGTGCTTGACCCGTCGGTTTTCCCCGGAACGGGCACTCCCGAACCGGGCGGCGTGACCTTTTTGCAGCTTTTGGAAGCGGCTATGAAGGTAAGTGGGCTTAATATTGTCGGCTTCGACCTTGTCGAGCTTTCACCGGTTTACGACCAAAGCGGCGTATCGACTGCGGTTGCCTGTAAAATGCTGAGGGAGCTGTTGCTTGCCATTGGCAGCAAGGAATAAAACATCCCTGAAACAGGGATTTCGTAATATATAAAATATCAAGGAGGTTATCATGATGGGAAAAGCTTTAATCATTGGAGCGGGCGGCGTTGCGAGTGTGGTTATCCACAAGTGCTGCCAGAATTCTGAGGTTTTTGAAGAAATTTGCATTGCAAGCCGCACGCTTTCAAAGTGTGACGCGCTGAAGAAAAAGTTGGAGGGCGGTCGCACAAAGATTCAAACCGCTCAGGTCAATGCGGACAATACACAGGAGCTCATCGATTTAATCAATCGTTTTCAGCCGGATATCGTCATTAACGTTGCGCTGCCTTATCAGGATTTGACGATTATGGACGCCTGCCTCGCGACCAAGGTCGATTATGTGGATACGGCGAATTACGAGCCGGAGGACACCGCCAAATTCGAGTACAAGTGGCAGTGGGATTACCGGGAGCGGTTTGAAAAAGCCGGCATTACCGCGCTGCTCGGCAGCGGATTTGACCCGGGAGTCACAGGCGTTTTTTCCGCTTATGCGCAAAAGCATTATTTTGACGAGATACACGCGATTGATATTGTCGACGCCAACGCGGGCGACCACGGCTACCCGTTTGCAACCAATTTCAATCCCGAAATCAATATTCGTGAAGTGACCGCAAAAGGCAGCTACTTCGAAAACGGTAAATTCATCGAAACCGAGCCGCTGACGATCAAAGATGTTTACGACCTTCCGGAAATCGGGCCGAAGGATATTTACCTGCTCCACCATGAAGAGATGGAATCGCTTGCGCTGAACATCAAAGGAATCAAAAAAATCCGCTTTTGGATGACGTTCTCACAAAACTACCTGACCCATTTGAAGGTGCTCGAGAATGTCGGTATGACTTCGATTGTACCGATTAATTATGAAGGGCGTCAGATTGTGCCGCTGCAATTTTTGAAGGCGGTTCTTCCCGACCCTGCTTCGCTCGGAGCGAGAACCAAGGGCAAAACCAATATCGGCTGTATTTTCCAGGGCGTGAAGGACGGAAAACCGGTGAATTATTATGTTTACAACGTGTGTGTGCATGAAGAATGCTACGCTGAAGTCGGTTCACAGGCAATTTCCTACACAACGGGCGTTCCTGCCATGATTGGTGCCATGATGGTGATGACCGGCAAATGGAAGAAACCCGGCGTACACAATATTGAAGAGTTCGACCCGGATCCGTTTATGGATGCGCTGAATAAATTCGGACTGCCGTGGCACGAGAGCTTTGACCCTAAGCTGATTGACTGAGGATAGAAAATGGATATTGATTTTTGCGCACTGCCGTCGCCCTGCTATGTGGTGGACGAACGGCTGCTGATTAAAAATTTAGAAATTCTGCAATCGGTGCGCGAACGCACCGGCTGCAAAATCTTGCTTGCTCAAAAAGCGTTTTCCATGTTTTCGGTTTATCCGCTAATCGCGAAGTACTTGAACGGCGTTGCCTCAAGCTCCCTGTTTGAGGCGCGGCTCGGCTTTGAAGAGATGGGTAAAGAGGTTCACGCTTACGCGCCCGCGTACAATGACCGGGAGTTTGACGAGCTCATCGGCTATTGCGACCATATCGTTTTTAACTCGTTTTCACAGTGGCAAAAATATAAAAGCAAGGTGCAGAACTGCGGAAAACCAATGGAATGCGGCATTCGTATCAATCCGGAATACTCCGAAATTGAAACGGATCTTTACAATCCCTGCTTCCCAAACTCCCGCTTCGGCGTCACGTTGTCCCATTTTGAGCCGGAACAGCTTGACGGAATCAGCGGTCTGCATTTTCATACCATGTGCGAACAGAATTCAGACACGCTCGAGCGGACACTGAACGTGGTGGATGAGAAATTCGGCCAGTACCTGAACAAGATGAAGTGGGTCAATTTCGGCGGCGGCCACCACATCACAAGGCCGGATTACGACATTGAAACCCTTGTGCACTGCATCCGGTTTATGCAGGAGAAATACGGCGTACAGGTTTACCTTGAACCCGGTGAGGCGGTCGCGCTGAACACAGGGTATCTCGTTTCCACTGTTTTGGATGTTATCGACAACGGAATGCAGATTGCGGTTCTGGATACCTCGGCGGCGTGCCACATGCCCGATGTGCTGGAAATGCCGTACCGCCCCAACATCATCGGTGCGGGGCAGCCGGAAGAATTTGCATATTCATACCGGCTTGGCGGGCCGACCTGCCTTGCCGGGGACGTCATCGGCGACTATTCCTTTGCGCAGCCGCTAAAGGCTGGCGACAAGGTCGTGTTCTGCGACATGGCGCATTATACCATGGTGAAAAACAACACATTTAACGGTGTGAATCTTCCGGGAATCGCTCTTTATAATGAGGCGGACGGGCTTCGCATGGTAAAGCAGTTTTGCTACGGGGACTTTAAAACCCGGCTGTCCTAATCTAAAATTGAAAGCTGTCATAGAGTCTGTTTTCAACAGATTTTATGGCAGTTTATGGAATTTCATGATATAATTAAGGCTATTCGCCCTTATTCAGCCCGTTGCTGTTTTCGGGTTGCGGATATAAACGATTACAAAAGGAGGTTTATTTATGATTTGGAAAGAAAAATATAGGGTCGGGGTTCCGCTGATTGATGAACAGCATGAAGAACTTTTCCGACGCGTCACTGACTTTGTGGAAACTTTGCGCTCTGCCGGGGAATGGGAACAAAAAATACCGAAGGTGAACGAGACGCTCGCTTTTATGAAGGATTATGTTGTGACTCATTTTCACGACGAAGAGGCTTATCAGCAAAAAATCGGTTACCCCGGTTTTGAAGCGCACCGTAAAATACATAATGACATGGTAAGCTATGTTGTCACCGTTGCCGGGCAGTTTGAGAACGAGGGCCACAAACAGGAGCTGATGCAGCAATTCGCTGGTAAGCTGCTGGCGTGGCTGATTAACCATGTCGCGTCGGACGATCAAAAAATCGCGGCGTATGCAAAAGAACAGGGGGCGGTTCAGTCATGACGAACAGTGTGTTTGCCCCTTTTTCAAAGGCAACCTGCGAGGTGTTCAAGCTTCTGCTTGATTTGGACGTTTCTGCGGGTGCGCCCGAAACCCTGAAGGCGATTGCGGATACCGAGGAAAAGGTCAATATTGTCATCGGTGTTACAGGCGACCTTTCCGGTCAAATCCTTTACCGTTTTCCAAAAGAAACCACATTGGAAATGGTCAGAATTATGAGCGGAATGGAAATCGGAGAAATTGATGACTTTGTCACTTCCGCACTGGGTGAAATCGCCAACATCATCAGTGGCAACGCGATGACAGGCCTGTCCGAACAGAAAGTCGTGTGCGACATTCTGCCCCCAAGGGTGATTGTCGGCGGTGATGAATCGATGCCGAAGGACACTCCGATTCTAAGCACAAAAGTCACTACTCCAATCGGCGATGTCGAACTTGACATTCAGGTTAGCTGAAAAGTTTATTGATATACCCAAAAATACCGGCTGCATAAGATGCAGCCGGTATTTTTAATCATGGGCAATCCGTTAAATGTGGAACAAAGCGCCGTGCCCCGCAATACAATATAGTATTTATATGCTTTTCGAGGTGATTCGATGAGAAGATTGCAATATGGGATGTCGGGAACAGATGTGATGGAAATTCAGGCGATGCTTGATAAACTGGGTTATAACGCCGGCCCTATTGACGGAGAGTTTGGGCTGCAAATGCTCAGGGCGGTTACACAATTTCAACGCANNGCAATTTTGGTTTGGCACCGGATGGCATAATCGGTGCCAATACGTTCAGGGTAATGGAACGGTTTCTACTGGGATACGACGTGTATACCATTCAGCAGGGGGATACATTTTATAATATTGCGCACGGGTACAATACCAGCCTTGCCTTGCTGCTCGCCGCAAATCCGGGGCTGAACCCCGACAGCCTGATGATTGGGCAGCGCATCGTGGTGCCCTATGGCATAGATGTGGTCGATACCAATATCGGCTACACCTATGAAATCTTGGCACGGGATATTCAGGGGCTTCAAGCTCGCTATCCTTTTATTGAAGTGGGGAGTGCCGGCAACTCCGTGCTCGGAAAAAGCATGTATTATCTTAGACTGGGTACAGGGCCAAATCAGGCTTTCTACAATGGCAGCCACCACGCTCTTGAGTGGATTACCACGCCTGTGTTGATGAAATTTATAGAGGATTTGNNAAGCGTATGCGCTGGGGCAGACTTTGCACGGTTACGACTCAAAGGATATCTGGGAAAAGAGCAGCATCTATATTATTCCTATGGTGAATCCGGACGGCGTTGACTTGGTTCTAAACGGCCTGCAGCCGGATAATCCCTATTATCAGGACTTGATACGGTGGAACAAAGGCAGTACCGATTTCTCCACCGTGTGGGAGGCCAATATCAAGGGCGTGGATTTAAATCATAATTACGATGCCGCATGGCAGCTTTCAAAAGACGCGGAAGCGGAGTACGGTGTCACCGGACCGGGGCCGACGCGCTATTCCGGTCCATCGCCCGAATCCGAACCGGAAACGCAGGCTATGGTCAGCTTCACGAAAAACCATGACTTCAGGCTTGTAATGGCGTATCACAGCCAGGGGCAGGTAATCTACTGGAATTTTATGGATATGGCGCCGCCCGAAGGGAAAACCATCGGCGAGGCGTTGTCGGGAATCAGTGGATATAGGCTTGATCTGTCCACCGGTATTGCGTCCTATGCGGGGTACAAGGACTGGTTTATTCAGGATTACCGCCGACCCGGGTATACGGTGGAAGTCGGCTTAGGGATAAATCCTCTACCAATTTCACAGTTTGAAGCGATTTACAGTGATAATTTAGGAATGCTGCTCTATGCAGCCACAGTATAGCTCAAATTTTACAGGCCGCTCAGCTTATTCGCCGGGCGGCCTTTTATTACATATTTGATACTGTTTTTTTATACTGCATATGGTATAATAAAGAATCGATACAGATATTTGAAAGGTGTGGTGAAATGAAGCTGAAAGCTGTTGCGGTTGCGCTTGTGCTCGCGTTGACGCTGTCGGGCTGTTCATTTGTCGGGCTTGATGCTCAAACGCTCATGCACCCGCCGAAGCCAACCGGCGAAAAAGCCGATATTCAAGCCCTTCTTGAAAGTAAAGCCGGCAGTAAGATGACGCTGGAGTATCCGAACAGCGGGAATTACCGCTCGGCGATTATCACGCACGACATCTGCGGCGATAAAGCCGAAGAAGCTATGGCAATATACCAAAAGGGTGACGATAGCGCCGGAACCAATATCATGTTTATGAAAAAGGATGGGAAATGGACCGACATGGGCTCATTTAACAATCCCGCCGGGCAGGTGGATAAAGTCTGCTTTGGTGACTTGAACGGGGACGGTGAGGACGAGGTTATTGTTGGCTGGGGCAGCAGCCTGAACAACACCAGCAAGATTTGTATCTATTATTATAAAAATGGAAAAATGAACGAGCTGAAGCTTGATCAAAGCTATACTGAGTTGGCGGTTATGGACTTCGACGGGGATAATCAGGACGAAATTTTTACTGCCAATGTGAGTGTCGGCGACCAGCCCGCGCTTGCTCGTCTGTTCCGCATGAAGGACAATTCGGTGGAAGTCATGGGCTCCTGCAAACTGGACATCGGTGTTACCAAATACACCTCCGTACAGACGGGACTGATTAACGTAAAGCAGAACGGAATCGTACTCGACGGTATGAAGAGTGCTAATTCCCTTGTAACAGAGGTGCTTTACTGGGATAAGAAAACAAAAACATTAAAGTCTCCGTTCTTTGATGCAAAAACACAAACGGCTAATTCCACCATGAGGAATACATTGGTTGTTTCCAAGGATATTAACGGCGATAAGATCATTGAGATACCGATTGTCAATCTGATGCCGGGCTATACCGGCGCAACCACAGACGACGCCGCCTATATCACCAACTGGCACCGCTACGACACAAATACCAACACCCTGATCCGCGTGATGAGCATGGTGCTGAACTACTCCGACGGATACTGGTTTTTAATACCGGATATGTGGCGCGGTAAGGTTACAACCCAGACGGACACCGCCACGCGTACCATTACTTTTTATAAGTGGCTGACTGCATCGAAAAAAAACGCCCCCGGTAAGTTGGGCGCCGCACTGCTGAAAATCCAGGTCTTCACCGAAAAGGAATGGACGGACGGCACGGGAACAGAGGGCTTTTTTAAACTGCTTGATTCCGGCGGAATGGTGTTTGCCGCCGATGTCCCTTTGCCTGATGATGCGCTTTCTTTAAGCGCCAGTGATGTGAAAGCAAGCTTCAAGCTTATTAATCAAGATCTAAATTAGGATGACGGAGGAACGGATATGAAAAACATCCTTGTTGCTGAAGACGAACAAGCGATTCGCGAATTTGTAGTAATTAATCTGAAACGTGCTGGATATAATGCCTTTGAGGCGTCCAACGGGGAGGAAGCTCTTGAAATCTATGACCGCGAGGGGGGTAACTTTGACGTTGCCGTGCTCGACATCATGATGCCCGGAAAATACGACGGTCTTGCTGTGTGCAGGGAACTGCGGCAGAAAAGCGGCTCGATCGGCATCATTCTTCTGACCGCGCGCACACAGGAAATGGATAAGGTCAGCGGCTTGATGATGGGTGCGGACGATTATGTTACAAAACCGTTCAGCCCGAGCGAACTTGTTGCCAGAGTGGACGCTGTGTACCGTCGTGTCGCACTGGAACAAATGAGAAATGAAAATAATTTTAAAGAGGAAATACGTTCCGGTGACTTTGCTCTTAACCTGCGCAACCGTACCTTGATGAAAAAAGGCGAGCCAATTGAGCTGACACAGGTTGAGTTTCAGATTATGGAATATTTCTTTTCCAGCCCGACCGCCGCGCTTGACCGCACAGACATTTTAAAGCATGTTTGGGGTGACGCGTACTTTGGGGAGGAAAAAATTGTGGATGTGAATATCCGCCGCCTGAGGATGAAGGTGGAGGATGAACCTTCCAACCCGAAGCACATCGTAACGGTGTGGGGCCTTGGCTATAAGTGGGAAGCGTAATATGCGTTGTATGAACGCTTACTGATCATAAATTGTAAAGGCGGCAAGTGTAATCATAAGCAAAAGCTAAAGGGAAGGGGAAGACGGCATGAAAGCAACCGGTATTACGAAACGTTGGCTTTTTAATAGTCTGGGTGTGATCCTGTTCATTTTGATAACGCTGATCATTACCCTTTCCTTTGTCATACGCGGATATGTTTATAATGGGATTCAGACGGCGCTGAGCGGCCGCTCAGCCGAATTGACCAACGTGTTTGCCGACTACGGTAGGAAGTCGCCGAGAGAGTTCAGTACAGCCGCACGCAATTACGTTGAAAACTTCCCAAGTAAAGAAAGCATGGAGCTGATGGTGTTTAACTCCAACGGAAAAATCATCATTACATCCACCGGCTTCGCACCGGACGAAACCCAGCCGATGCCGGACTATAGTCAGGCAAAGAACAGTGACAGCGGTTATGGAACATGGACGGGCAAGCTGACAAGCGGCGAAAAAGTAGTCGCCGTGACCCGCGTGATGCGGAACAATGACGGTAGCCTTGTCGGCGGCATCCGCTACGTGGTTTCCCTTGAAGAGGCCGACAAACAGGTGACGCTCCTGAGCGGCGCACTGATTTTAGCAGGGCTGCTCATTATCTTATTTGTGATTGTTTCAAGCTATTATTTTATGAATTCGATTATTACGCCTATTAAAGAGATCGGCGCGACCGCGAAGCGAATTGCGCAGGGCGACTTTAAGGCTCGCATAGAAAAGAGCAACGATGACGAAATCGGGCAGCTCTGCGACAACATCAACGACATGGCCGACGAATTGGGCGCGGCCGAAAAAATGAAGAACGATTTTATTTCTTCGGTGTCCCACGAGCTGCGTACGCCGCTGACTGCAATTAAGGGCTGGGCGGAAACGATGCAGGCCGGCGGTGACGACAAAGAAACATTTGACCGCGGCATGGGCATTATTATCCGCGAATCCGAGCGCCTTTCCGGCATTGTGGAAGAACTGCTCGATTTTTCACGGATGCAGAGTGGCCGCATGACGCTCACCATGGATAAAATTGACATTCTGGCTGAACTGGGCGAGGCTGTTTATATGTTCAGTGAACGTGCCAATGCCGAGCATAAGTTCTTGATTTATGAGGAGCCCTCCATGCTATCGCCCGTTCTGGGCGATATAAACCGACTAAGGCAGGTTTTTGTCAATATTATAGACAATGCCTTGAAATATACGGATGAAGGCGGCACGATCAGTGTGAGCGCTACGGAGCTGAACGGCTATATCTGCGTCGTAATCAGCGACAATGGGTGCGGAATCCCCGCCGAGCATCTGCCAAATGTGAAAAAGAAATTTTACAAAGCAAATCAAACAATCCGCGGTTCAGGCATTGGCCTTGCGCTTGCTGACGAAATTATGGTGCTTCATTCCGGCAGCTTGGACATTGAAAGTCACGAGAATGTTGGTACGGCAGTAACCATATTAATCCCTACGCTAAAACATCTTGAAACGAAGCAGCAGCCGAGTGAACCCGTAAACGAAGAAAGGAATTCCGAAAATAATGGGTAGAGAAAAAACAAAATGCATCACGTCCATCGGCGGACAGGCACTGATCGAGGGCATTTTAATGCGAGGCCCTAAAACAACAGAGGTTGCCATCCGTTTGAGTGACGGCACCATTTCCACAGAAGAGCTAAGCACCAATTTTATTAGGGACAAATATTCCATTATGCGGCTGCCGCTGCTGCGCGGAATTGCAGGATTCATCGATTCCCTCACCATGGGATATAAAGCGCTTTCCATTTCAGTGGACAAGGCCGGCGTTGAAGAGACCGAGGAACCTTCAAAATTCGACAAATGGGTCGAGAAAACTTTTGGCGATAAAATGATGAACGCGATTATGGCTGTTAGCACCGTATTGGGAATTTTACTTGCAATAGCGCTGTTTTTCGTACTGCCTACGTTTATTTTTAATTTGATTCAAAATTATGCTGCGGGCTCGGCCATTGCGCCATGGCGTTCCATTATTGAGGGTGCGATGCGCATTGCAATCTTTATTGCGTACATAGTTTTATGCTCGCGTATGCCTGAAATTCACAGGCTGTTCCAGTACCACGGCGCCGAGCATAAGACGATTTTCTGCTATGAGAACGACGAAGAGCTGACCGTTGAAAATGTTCGCCGTCACAGCCGGTTCCATCCGCGCTGCGGCACAAGCTTCATCGTAATCATGTTGATTTTAGGCATCATCGTCGGATTCTTTATTCCGTTTGCAAATCCGTTTTTAAGAACATTTGTGAAATTGCTTTGTATTCCTCTGATTGTCGGGGTCGGCTATGAATTTATCCGTATGTGCGGCCGCCATGACAACACGCTGACTCACATTGTTTCCGCACCGGGGCTGTGGGTGCAGCGCATTACCACAAAGGAACCCGACGACAGCATGATCGAGGTTGCGATCGCCGCGATGAAAAAGGTCATACCGGAAAACGGTGAGGATAAAATCGGTTTATAAGGAAAAGAATGTAGGTGTAGCTGCAGCGATGACGTTAGGGGAACTATATCAACAGGGTAAAGGCGTACTCTTCAAAGCGGGGAATCAAAACCCCGCTTTTGATGCGGTATGCCTTTTTCAAAAGGCATTTGGAATTGACCGTCAGGCGCTGATTATTCATTCCGGAGACCCGGCGGACGCGGCAAAAGAACAACAATACCTTGCGTGGATTGATGAACGCGCAGGCGGAAGGCCGCTCCAGTATATTTTAGGGAAATGGCCGTTTATGGATCTTACCCTGCAGGTCGGCGAGGGAGTGCTGATTCCGCGCGAGGAAACCGAACTGTTGGTTTATACGGCAGCAGACTTGCTGAAGAAGACAGAACACCCGCACGTCCTTGACTTGTGTTCCGGTACGGGCGCGGTCGCGCTCGGGCTTGCGTCGCTCCTGCCGAATGCGGAAATTACGGCATTGGAATTGTACGATCAGGCGTTTTCCTATCTCAATGTCAATATTCGGGAAACGGGTTTGCAAAACGTTGCGCCTGTTCAATTGGATATTTTGAATCCGCAAAATGCTGAAAATTATTCGATGCTCGACTGCATTGTTTCAAACCCGCCCTACGTTACCAGCGGCGAACTCCCCACACTTCAGTCCGAAGTGCGCAGCGAGCCGCACACGGCGTTGGACGGCGGTGCGGATGGCCTCGTCTTTTACCGCGCAATCGCCTCGCTCTGGCTGCCCAAACTCAAGCAGGGCGGTGCGGCGGCGGTTGAGGTCGGCGAGGGGCAGGCGGCGGAGGTAGCAACGCTTTTTCAAGCCGCAGGGCTTACAGATATTCGTGTGGTAAAGGACTTTAACGCCATTGAACGCGTGGTTGCCGGAACAATGGCTTAAACATTCGTTCGATATTTTTCTTGTATGTATTGCTTTTAAATATGAAATACGATATAATTTAATTGCACATTTATAAAAACAAAGGCTGTTAAATCAAGTGGTTTTCAAATAGCCTTCAATAAAAACATCGGAGGAAAATATGGCGACGGATAGAAACGCAGCGCTTGAAACGGCGCTTATGCAAATTGAAAAGCAATTCGGCAAAGGCGCGGTCATGCGTCTGGGCCAAAATGTGGCAATGAACGTGGAGTCAATCCCGACCGGTTCCCTTTCGCTCGATTTGGCGCTTGGCATCGGCGGCCTTCCGCGCGGCCGTATTGTTGAGATTTACGGGCCGGAAAGCTCGGGTAAAACAACGCTTGCACTGCACTGCATTGCCGAGGGGCAAAAAAACGGCGGCAACGCGGCGTTTATCGACGTTGAGCATGCACTTGACCCTGTTTACGCCCGCAACTTGGGTGTGGATGTTGACTCGCTGCTGGTTTCCCAGCCGGACACCGGCGAGCAGGCGCTCGAAATTACCGAAGCACTTGTGCGCTCTAATGCCATCGACGTGATCGTTATTGACTCCGTTGCGGCTTTGGTGCCGCGCGCTGAAATTGAGGGCGAAATGGGCGACAGTCACGTTGGCTTGCAGGCCCGTCTGATGAGTCAGGCACTGCGCAAATTGGCCGGCGCCATTTCAAAGTCGAACTGTGTTGCCATCTTTATCAATCAGCTGCGTGAAAAAGTCGGCGTCATGTACGGCAGCCCGGAGGTAACCCCCGGCGGCCGTGCTCTGAAATTCTACGCTTCCGTCAGAATTGATATCCGAAAAATTGAAACCTTGAAAAACGGTACGGAGCAAATCGGCTCCCGTACCCGCGCAAAGGTTGTAAAAAATAAAATTGCTCCGCCGTTCCGTGAGGCGGAATTCGACGTCATGTACGGCCGCGGCATTTCCCGCGAGGGGGAGCTGCTTGATTTGGCTGTGAAGCTGGACGTGATTCAAAAAGGCGGTTCATGGTTCTCATTTAATGAAACCCGGCTTGGACAGGGTCGCGACAATGTGAAGACTTTCCTCGCTGAAAACAAGGATATTGCGGATGCAGTGGAAGTGCTTGTGAAAGAAAACGTGGCAAAGCTTTACACCAAAAACGCACCGGCTTCGGCCTCCCCGGCAAAACCGGTTGAGGTTGTGCCGCCCGCACCTGTTAAGGCAAGCGGACGGGGTAAGGCCGCCAATATTGATATTTCGGCAGACGACTAATGCTGATAACAGCGCTTGAACCGCGCAGGAAAAGCCTTTCCGCTCTTTTTATCGACGGCGAATTTGCGATGAATATTGACACGGAAACCATGCTGAAATCAGGCTTTAAATTGGGACGGGAGCTTACCGACGAACAGCTCCACGAGCTGATTCAGTCGAGCGAAAGCCGCCGTGCCAGTGAAAAGGCGCTCTATCTTTTGGAGCACCGCAGCCATTCACAAAAGGAATTGGCGGATAAGATCAGCCGTGTGACTACGCGTGAGGCCGCCGAACAGGCGGCACAGCATATGGTGGATATCGGCCTTGTCAATGACGAGGAGTACGCCCGAAGCCTTGCCGCGAATCTGCTTGTTTCAAAGGGTTTTTCCGCTTCCCGTACACAGCAGGAGCTGCTGCAAAAAGGCATCGATAAAGAGCTTGCACAGCAGATTATTGAAGAAATTGCACCCGACCCCGTTGAGAAAATAACGGCGCTGATTCACAAAAAATACATCAGAACGCTGAACGATGAAAAAGGCCGCCGCCGCAGCATCGCCGCGCTGCAAAGGCTCGGTTTCCGCTGGGACGATATACGAACCGCGTTAAATCAATTGAATAATGAGGAAGAATAAATGTCATATAGTGTAGGATTGGTGAGCCTTGGCTGTGCCAAAAATCAAGTGGACGCCGAAATCATGATGGCTTCGCTGCAAAAGGCCGGCTATGAACTGAAGGATGACGCCGCGCTCGCGGATGTTGCGATTGTCAACACCTGCGGATTTATTGAAGCTGCCAAAAAGGAATCCATTGAGGAAATTCTTGAACTCGCCAAATTGAAGGCCGAGGGCACGATCAAGGCAATTGTTGTAACCGGCTGTTTGGCCGAGCGCTACCGTGAGGAAATTTTAAAGGAACTGCCCGAAGTGGACGCCGTGATCGGCATCGGTGCGGACAGCGACATTGCCGCCGTGATTGACAAGGCTTTGACCGGTGTAAAGGCTGAGAGCTTTCCTGAAAAAACGCTCCTTCCGTTGAGCGGCGACCGCCGACTTTCCACGCCAAGCTATTTTGCTTATTTGAAAATAGCCGAGGGCTGCGACAACCGCTGCGCTTACTGTGCCATTCCGTTTATCCGTGGGCGCTACCGTTCAAGGACGATAGAAAATATCGTGGAAGAGGCGGAAACACTGGTCAAAAACGGAGCGAAAGAGCTGATTTTGATTGCGCAGGACACAACGCGCTACGGTTGGGACATTTACGGAAAGCTGATGTTGCCGCAGCTGTTAAAGGAACTTTGCAAAATCAGTGGCGTTGAGTGGATTCGTATTTTATACTGTTACCCCGACTATATTACCGATGAACTGCTTCAGACCATCGCCGCAGAGGACAAAATCGTAAAATATATGGATTTGCCGCTTCAGCATTGCAGCGAGCGCCTTTTGAAGGCGATGCGCCGCACAGGGAGCAGGGCAGAGCTGACCGCCCTGATTCAGAAAATGCGCGCAATGATTCCGGGCTTGATTTTACGCACCACGCTCATCACCGGTTTCCCGGGTGAAACGGATGAGGACTTTACCGAGCTGGCTGAGTTTGTACGGGAAAACCACTTTGAACGCCTCGGCTGCTTCCCTTATTCACAGGAGGAAGGCACAGCCGCCGCAGAGATGCCCGACCAGATCGATGACGAGTTGAAACAGCACCGCATGGATATCATCATGGAAGACCAAATGAATATCATGCAGGAGTGGGGCGAAAAGCAAATCGGAAAGACCCTGCGCGTGCTTGTAGAGGGCTTTGACCGTTACGCCGAGTGCTATTTCGGCCGTTCCTACGCCGATTCGCCGGATATAGACGGTAAGATTTTCTTTACTGTGCAAGAGAAAAAGCCGAAGTACGGCGATTTCATCAATATAAAAATCAGCGATTGCATTGATTGTGATTTAACCGGAGAAATAGTCGAATAGAGGAGGCGCGGGAATGAACCTGCCGAATAAATTAACTGTAGTCCGTGTGATACTGGTGCCGTTTTTTGTGTTTTTTCTATTGTTGCCGGGTATTCCGCATCATTATCTCTACGCACTGATTCTGTTCAGTGCCGCGGCGTATACCGACCATCTTGATGGGAAGTTAGCTCGCAAGAATAATCAAATTACAAATTTCGGTAAATTCATGGATCCCCTTGCAGATAAAGTTATGGTGGTTTCAGCGCTTGTCTGCTTCGTACACCTTGGCCTTGCCGACACATGGTGTGTGATTTTAATTATTGCGCGTGAGTTCATCGTCACCTCCATCCGCCTTGCCGCGGTGGACAATGGCGTTGTGATTGCGGCGAACAACTGGGGCAAAACTAAAACGATCAGTCAGATTATTGCCATTGTTACTATTCTTGCTTTTCAATACATTCAGGAATTGGTTACGCTCGGAAAGCTGTCCGCCTTTACAATCGGCGGAATATCAAGCGCGGCGGTGTTTGGTCAGGTGGGCTTTGTGCTGATTTTAATTGCGACTTTCTTCGCAGTTTTTTCTGGATTTATTTATATCAAACAGAATATTGGCGCAATCAATACGACAAAATAAAGAAAGATATCGTGGCTTGCCGGTGAATATTTTTTACAGCTGTCCGGCAAGGGTTTACTTGACTCTTATTTTGGTATATACTATTGTAACATTATATTGATTTTTTGCTATATTATCTGTATTGATAAATGCAACGAGCGGAAGAAGTACCCGCAATGTCGGCATTAGAGAGAAAGCGTCAAGGCTGGAAGCGCTTTTTGTTGGGCAGACGGCGAAATGCATCCGTGAGCAGGCAGGGGGAAACGAGTATCCCTGCACGGCTGGCACCGTTAATGGCCCACAAGGTATAAAACGGAGTGGAACCGCGGTATAACGACCGCCTCCGTCCCTAATTTGGGGGCGTAGGCGGTCTTTTTTATTGGAGGAAGGTAATGTTTACGAGTCTGAAAGAAGAGCTTGATTCGGTGATCGAACGTGATCCGGCAGCAAGGTCAAGGTTAGAGGTGTATTTCCTCTATTCCGGTTTTAAGGCGATTCGCGCTTACCGCAAGGCACATTGGTTTTATCAGCACGATATGAAATTTATTGCAAGATTTTTGTCCCAGCGAGCGCGCCACAAGACGGGGATTGAAATCCATCCCGGCGCTGAAATCGGGAAAGGGCTTTTCATTGACCACGGCATGGGCGTGGTCATCGGCGAAACAACCGTCATCGGCGACAACTGTACCCTGTACCAGGGCGTTACGCTCGGCGGCACCGGGAAAGACCACGGCAAACGTCACCCGACCCTCGGCAATAACGTGATGGTCGGCGCCGGCGCAAAAGTGCTTGGCCCCTTCCGTGTTGGTGACAATGCCCGTGTGGCGGCGGGTGCGGTTGTGCTTGACGAAGTACCCGACAACGCGACGGCGGTCGGCGTTCCGGCCAGGGTCGTTCGTCTGAACGGCGTGCGCCCGTGCAACATGGATCAGATTCACATTGCGGACCCTATTACGCAGGAATTTTGCCGTATCAGTTTACAGCTTGAAAAAATTCAAAAGCAGCTTGATGCGGCGATCAGACAAAAGGAGGAAAAATGAGATGAAAATTTACAACACGTTAACACGCCAAAAAGAGGAGTTTGTTCCGTTAACCGCGGGGGAAGTGAAAATTTATGCGTGCGGGCCGACTGTGTACAATTACATTCACATCGGCAACGCCCGCCCGATCTGTGTGTTTGACGTGCTGCGCCGTTATTTGGAATACCGCGGCATGGAGGTAACCTTTGTTCAGAATTTTACCGACATTGATGATAAAATTATCAATAAAGCGAACGAGGAAGGAACCGATTATCTGACCGTATCCGAACGATATATTGAAGAGTACAAAACGGACGCCAAAGGGCTTAATGTGCGTCCGGCTACCATTCATCCGCTTGCCACCGAAAATATCGACG
>DDHX01000056.1:106416-106651 GCA_002338255.1 Ruminococcaceae bacterium UBA1865
GGGCCGTCCGGGCTGGCACATCGAGTGCTCAGCCATGGTGCGCAAATATCTTGGCGAGACGATTGACATTCACTGCGGCGGGCAGGACCTTATTTTTCCACACCATGAAAACGAAATTGCCCAAAGCGAGTGCTGCAACGGCGTAACGTTTGCGAACTACTGGATGCACAACGGTTACATCAATGTGGATAACCGTAAAATGAGCAAAAGTCTCGATAATTTCTTCACCGTGCGT
>DDHX01000027.1 GCA_002338255.1 Ruminococcaceae bacterium UBA1865
TATCCCCGTTTCTGCGTTTAAACTCCGTCTGGTGCGAACAGAAAACCACCTGATAATTCTCTGGCTCCGTTCTTGTAGGATGGTAAGTTGCACTCCAGAGTTTCCCCCGTTCCATGTCCTTAATATAGATATAATTACCGGTATTCGCATAAATATCCGATCGCCAGCGGTAAAGCATTCGGTCGTCATATTTACTGAAGCCATCGCCGTCCGAAGTGATCATCAAAGAATACTTACCGTTTGACAGATAATTTACAACAGGCAAATTCACGCCGGCACTGTTGACATATCGATTACTGTAAATATCCTCTTTAAAAAGGGGCTTTCCGATTTTTATTGCATATCCCTGCTTGGCAATGGAAATCAAATAGGATTGACGTTTTTCTTCCAGCAGGACTTCTAAGGACTTTATCATCATCTCCGCATGAAATCTCTCCCGAAGGATGCCCTGATTCAGATAATTATTAATCGCGGCCAGATTCATCCCCTGATGATGTGCCATATAGGATTTTACAATGCAATAAGGTGTCAGTTCCACAGAATCAGGTAAGTTAAAATCAACGGACTCATAGAAACCGTAAGTGCCGAAGGCTCCCAGTTCCTTCAGTCGCTTTAAATTTTTCATGCATTCCTCTTCTGCGATATCCAGTGCCAGCATCGTTGCATAGGGAGCAACCACCAGGGAATCCTTACGGACCGGCTGAAGCCTTATCTTCGGAACACCAAAGGCTTTGTATTGGTAATTTGAATTTAAGTCAAAGCGATAATATTGGGATTCCGATATTCCCCAGGGGATCCCTGCCTCCTCTGCATACTTTATTTGCTGAAGTACCGCTGCCCTGGAAGTCTGTGCGTAGACGGAGCCTTCATATTCTTTGAACACAAGATTCGGCATCAGATATTCAAACATCGTACCGCTCCAGGATACAAAACACGGAATTCCCTTGACAATAGTCAGGGGTCTTCCCAATTTATACCAATGCTTTAGCGGCACTTTCCCCATGGCTATCGCAAGAAAGCTCGTTAGCGCTGATTCCGATGCCATTAGGTCATAACAGCCGTCATCCAGCATGTGAGAGGACACATGATACCCGATATGGAACAGCATTCTCTTATCGTTAAATAATGAATGGAAATCAACATTCGCCAAAATGCAGTCTATTTCATTACAGAGTGCTTTGATCCGGTTAATCATGCTATTCGCAAATTTATTATCCTCCTCTGCAATACAGCGAAGCACAGGATAAGAAGAAAAATTCTCTTTCTTCAGTTTTAAGGCCGCAGCCTCATTTACCGTACTGTCAATGAGGTTGATCAAATGTCTGGTCCAGCGGTAATCTGCGGCTGGTCTAAGCTCCCTCTCGTTTAAGTTTTCCCAAACATCAGCAATATCTTCGATCAGTTCCCCTATGCTTTGATACACGGTCTTGAACTTGTTTCCGGCAGAATTGCCTGTTCTCAGCTGGATTTCCTCATTGCTATTCTTAACCGCGATCCTAAGCTCGTTCAGAAAATTGTCCGGATAGACCGGTTTGTCAATCTGCTCTAAAAGACCGTTTTTCAGGACGACCAGATGTCCCAGAAAATTACCGCTGTCTACGGTTGATATATAGGCAGGGTTGAGCACCTCCAGGGATTTAATATCATACCAATTATAGAGATGCCCTTTCCATTTCAGCATTTTTTGGACCGTATCCATCAGGTTTTCCACGGCTTCAACCGTAGAGCTCAGAGTTTCGAACCCCAAATCCCTTGCTGACAAGATTGCCAGAAACTGAAGTCCGATATTGGTCGGCGATGTTTTATCACTGACTTTTTCAACCGTTGAAATCTGATAATTATCCGGACAGAGCCAGTTATTTTCCTTCGTGGAAAACTCTTTAAAAAACAGCCATGTTCTGTGCGCGGTATCCATAAGCAGCTCCCTGTCCTGTGCTTTATCTCTCGGATAAAGCTTGTTTTCCGGCTGACTGATCCGGTAAGCGATTTCAAAGGCCATACTCCAGTCTGCAATGATGATTGCTATCAGAATCATTCCTGTGGGGCTCAAATATCCCATAAATAAAATCATCACAAACGCAAGCACCGGAAGAAAAGAGCTCCACATGGTAAGAAAATATCCTTTTCTGGTATCGATAATGGAGTCATCCACTGCTTCCGCCGTATTCCAGCGAAGAAGATTTTTTTTGCTGATAAAGAGCCGATATAGGGTTCTGACTATTGCATCGGATGCGATATATGCTCGGTAGGGAGTGATTGTGAACTCCAGGAATGCTCTTTCCAGCATCACGGCAAGTTCCTGCAAGAAGCTTTTATAAACAAGGGCGAGCTTCGGCCGGATCAACTTCTGAGTGATCACTGCAAGCAGCAGAATCGCCATGGAAAACAGATCATTAAAGAAAACAAAGGGCAGCCAAAGATAATAGGCTTGTGGCATCCATGCCAGATTCAACAAGATAAACAGAGTCTTACTCAGAGGAACCAGACTTCTTCTCAAATTGTCAAAAATTTTCCATTTTGACAACGCGCATAAGTTTCTCCCGTCCAGGGTCTTCTTCATAAACAACCAGGGCAGCAGTTGCCAGTCCCCTCGCAGCCATCGATGTTCCCTTTGGGTAAAGGATAAAACGCTTTTGGGAAAATTGTCCATAATCTTGGCTGTGCTGGAAAAAGCCGTCCGTGCATAGCAGCTCTCAAAAAGGTCATGACTGAGAATGCGATTTTCCGGCACCTTATTTTGAAGCACCTTGTGAAAGGCTTTTATATCATAGATGCCCTTTCCGGTATAGATTCCTTCGTTGAAAATATCCTGATAGATATCTGATATGACGGTTCCGTAATGGGCAAGACCTGATTCTCCTGCGAAGATTTTCGTAAACCTGCTGCCGATCTTATTGACGATATGATTTCTTACCGAAGGCTGTATAATAACATAGCCTTCCTCCACCTTTTGATTGGTGAGATCGAGAATCGGTTTATTTAAAGGATGATCAATCAGTCCGACCAGTTTCGCGGCATTGTCACGGATCAGATTGGTATCCGCATCCAATGTAATCACATACCGGAAGGTGGTGACAAGCTCCTGGTCGCAGTAAACGGAGGAAAGAGTGGTATTTTCCTTTCCTGCCCCATTTAAAAGCTTATTAAACTCTTCCAGCTTTCCTCTCTTACGCTCCCAGCCCATGAAACAGTTCTCCGCTTGATTCCATTTACGGCAGCGAAAGAACAGGGAAAATCGCTGGTGCTCCGACGGATAAAGCTCATTCAGTTCCTTCATACGTGCAGCAAGAGTGCTTTCAATTACCGCGTCCTTCGGCATGAACTGGTCCGAAGAATCCTCAAAATCCAGCAGCAATGCAAAGTAAAGATTCGGCTGCCGGTTTGCCAGATATTGTTTTTGAAGACGGTTCATGTATTCCAGACCCTGCTCCTTCGAAGAGACGATAACCGGCATGACCACAAAGGTTCTTGCTTCCTCCGGTATTTCCTTTAAATAGTTCAGAGAAGGAATTTTTTTAGCCATGATTCTTCTCGTAAATATAAAATTTGTCATCTCTATGGAAATATCAATCAACAGTGGCATTGCCGCCAGAAGGGTAATAACATGCCGGTTGGTATCCTGCAACCCGCCAAAGGCTCGGAAAGCACAGAGCAGGCAGGCACTCAGGCCCGGAATAATAAGGAACATGGTAAGGAAATAAAGAAAGCCCTTTACGTTCATTCTTTTCTTAATGCTTTTTGGGATCGGTTTTCCTAATGCCTTAGCTTTCAGAATCGGATAACCCTTACCCAAAAGATAGGTTCCCACATGATGAGAACAATACAGGTCCTCCCTTCCCTGAACCGCCAGTTCCAAGCAGTCCTTCGCTATCTTTTCTTCCATCAGCCGATAACGGAGCGACAATTTAACAATGACTCCACGGTACATACCCCTGGATTCCAAATCCATTTTTTGATAGACACCGACCGGATCCTGTAATAAAATCTGCTCCAGGCAAGAATATTCCTCAAAGAATTTTTCTTCATCCACTTCATCGATATCCCTGAGGCTGACAATGAAAGTCCGAATATTTGCCTCAAGAAATGATTCAATCTTTCCTTCTTCCAGGAATATGTCGGAGGTCTTCACCTGTTTACCCAGGGAAGCAAAATGATATTCCAGATATCTTTGAATAGAAGCCTCGTCAAAGGACATATTTTTCAGCAGGTATATCACATGGGCATGGAACGAGTAGTTCGGCCTTAAGTTATCCTCTGTTTTGCAAAGCAGTGCCGATAGATCGGCTGGCCCACGCATATCTGCCAGCTTATCCCGGAGAAATTTTTCTGCCTTTGACTTCACATCAATCATATGAAGAATTTCATCCGCGATTGCAATGATCTCTTCAAGAAGGCAAAAGCCCAGCACTTCCGGCAAAACCCAGATCTCCTTGTCCGTAAGCGGTACCTTCTGCTGATAAGCCTTCAGCATTACGGAAATATTTTCTTCACTCAGATGTCCTCCGGAAAGAGCCACCATTTTTTTTGCCACAACATAAATACGGGGAAAGTTACGGTATTCCTTGCCATTCAGAACCGGCAATACGGCATAGCTCGTTCCCGAGGTAGGCACTTTTTTAATTTCCCGGTACAACATCTGAAAATTGTCAAAGAGCCAGCGCGCTGCCGGAATGAGAGAAATAATATCCGTGGATACGGCAGAAATGCTGTCTCTTATTTTATTCAGCTTCTTATAGGCGGCCTGATTATAATCATTCAGAACAAAGTTATATCCAGTCAGCCTGACCTGATTGTGGCTTTTTGCCAAATCAAGCATCTGCTTTTCCCATTCGCTCGGGTCCAGTTTATCTTCTCGCAAGGAACAAATTGAAAAATTTACTTTTTTACCAAAATGGCTAAGCCGGTAATACAGCATTAATAGAACAAAACAGAACAATGAAATTAGTATCAGTATAATAATCAGTAGAAACGGTGAATTTATATAAAAATTAATTTCTTTCAACAAGATCTGCAATTGAAGCTCCTCCTTAATTAAGAAATCCTTCATGCATGACGGCATCTCTTAAAAGATAGTTTGCCTGTTTTTTCACAAAAAATAGCGCAATATTTGTTCTTTACTAATTTTCTCTTAGATTCATAAAATTAATGAGAACTCCGTGGTTCTGCGGACGATTAAGTTTTTTAAAATTTTCACCATACAGCATAAAAAGCACCCCTACACAATGGAGTGAACCAGAGATAACGGACAGCAAATAAAGGATTACATCTGGAGAATATCATAAAATCACGCGGCCTGACACCGTTTTTCGAGTGGTGCCAGGCTCTTTTTTGTCTGGATGTACTTGTTGTTGAAGAAGTCTATGTATTCATCGATAAGCTGCCGAGCTTAAGAGAGGGTAGATATCTTGTGACTGAAGATACATTCGGTTTTCAGAATGGAAGAGAAATTCTCTGCCGGGTAAACAAATGTTGCACATACTAATGGCTTCCGACCACCGGTACCAAAAAGCAGTTCGACCCGTTGGGTCGGGCTGCTTTTTTGCATTGCGCGGCCCACAGCGAGAACCGCGGTGCAGGTCGAGAGAAACAGCTTGAAAATGTACTCATAAAAATTGACGGAGGGATGCGCGGAACGCGGGTTCAGCGTACCAACACCCGAGTCCGACCACCGGTACCAAAAGACCCACGAGACTTAATTGTTTCGTGGGTCTTTTTTGTTGTAGCATAAGTACAAAACAAAGCTGACACCGCTTGAAAAAACGATGTCAGCTTGCATAAATTAACAATATTCTACGATCTGCTTTTCTCTTTTGTGTCTATTCCCTTGGGGCGGTTCACTAACCGCCTTGCTTCTTTATTTTGGGTTTGTTTTGCAACAGACTCAAACTTTTCTGATTTATTGAAAACCGGGCTGATTAATATTTGCTATCGGAATATAGTTCCTCAGGTTCTGATTTTTGTTGACTCACGGATAGAGCTTGACTGGACTGGCTTCTTAGCTTAACTTTGCTAACAAGTTCGTGCAGAATCTGTGCTTGTCCGGAAAGTTCCTCGCTTGCCGCAGCACTTTCCTCAGCCGTTGCGGAGTTTGTCTGTACTACGCTTGAAATTTGATCAACGCCCAGCGTAACTTGACTGATTGCGTCCGATTGCCGGTTTGAGGCTTGTGAGATTTGCTCTACTGTTTCCGCAACAGCCTTTGTGCTTTCCACAACACGAAGCAGTGATTTTGCAGTTTCGCCTGCAATTTTCGTTCCGTTTTCCACCTGCTTCATAGAATTTTCAATCAAAGACGTGGTATCTTTTGCCGCTTCGGCACTTTTACTGGCTAAGTTTCTTACTTCATCCGCTACCACAGCAAAGCCTTTGCCCGCCGCGCCCGCTCTTGCCGCTTCCACAGCTGCATTCAGTGCGAGTATATTTGTTTGGAAGGCAATATCCTCAATTGTTTTAATGATTTTTCCGATTTGGCTGGATGAATCATTGATTTGCGCCATGGCATTTACCATTTCGCTCATATGCTGATTGCTTACTTCTATTTCTGAGCGGACATTGTTTACATTTATGCTTGCATCAGTAGCGTGTTCCGCATTTTCTTTTACTTGTGTAGATATTTCAGTAATTGTAGCGGAAAGTTCTTCTACCGAACTTGCCTGCTCAGTTGCGCCTTGCGCCAATGCCTGTGCGCCGTCTGATACTTGCTCCGAACCGCTTGAAACCTGTTCCGAGGCTTGACGCATTTGGCCAAATATATCATTTAAAGATTCAACAATAATAAAATATGAATTCTTTAAATCTTCATAATCACCAGTATAATCCAAATCAGTACTAACCACAGTTAAGTCTCCGTTTGCTACCTTGCCAAGGTTTTTGGTTATTTCTGCTATGTAAGCACGTATCGATGCGGTGGATTTTGCAAAGGCCGCACCTAATTGTCCTATTTCATCTTTTGAGGTTACATTGATCTGCACATTCAGATCGCCCTCAGCCATCCTTTTGGCTGCCTCAGCCATTTCTTTTACAGGTTTGCTGATACTGCGAGAAATTGTTACCGCAATGATGAGTGAAATGATAAAGGCGAAAAGAATCACCAAAATAATGATAATACTTCCTGCAGTATCTTGTTTGGCAAGTTCAGTTCCAATTTGGTTACCTGTTTCTGTTTTTTCAGTCAGCAAAGCTTCCGCAGAAGTTCTGATCGCAGTTGCAATCGGCACAGCCTGTGAGGTTGCAAGAGTTTGTGCTTCTGCGTTTTTATTTTTTTGTGCAAGTGCGACTACTTGATCGGTTACCGTTCTATACTTAGCAAGGTTATTTTTTATGTCATTGAAATAGCCTGTCTCTTTGTCATTCACCATTGTTTTTTCCATATTTGCTAAATAGGTATCAATTTTAGTGTCTGATTTTTGCAGTGAATCGACGTCTGTCTGCATTTTTTGTGAGTCGGTTTCAATGATAATATTGAGTATAGTGACACGGCTTTGATTGAATTCTGTGCTGAAAAGTCCAACATCACCCTGTGAAAAGCCGTAGTTGTTCAAGGCGCTGCTATACCCGGAATTCAGGCTGCCCATGACTGCATAGCCCACGACCCCGCCAATACTGGAGAGGATTGCCACCAAAATAAAGGTAACAATTAATTTTTTCCCAATGTTCATGTGTTTTAGCACGATAACGCTCCTTTTTCTTTACAATTAATTTATTTACCACAAAGTCCCTTTTATGAACTTTTATTGCCTGTATTTTTAGACTTATATTTTTATCAGAAATTATTTCTTTTGATATAATTATATAATATATTTCTGAACATATTCTGAACAATAAAGAAAAGCTGGGAATGACCGAAATACATATTAATAAGTATAAAGACATTCAAAATCTTATCTGAAATAAAAGACTGAACTGAAAAACAATCTGATTCGAAAGGGTAAATGGTGGATTATATGGATTTAGTGAAAAGGGAACATAAAGAGAATAAAACGTTGAGTACAAAATTCCCCAATTTGCCGGAAAACTATAGACAGCTGATTGAAAACACGGTTGAATGTATATGGATATATAATATAAACCATAAATTCTTTAAATATATCAGCCCATCGATTTACAAATTAAGAGGTTTAACAGTTGATGAAGCCATAAATGAAAGTCTGGAAGACAGTCTTACACCGGAATCTTTACAGAAAATAAAAAATGCTGGTCTTGACAGATACCCCAAATTTATAGCCGGTGACAGAAGTGACAATGTTATATGTGATGTCAGTGAATATCAGCAATACTGCAAGGATGGTTCTATAATCGATGTGGAAATATCAACAAAACTTGTTATTGATAAAGAAACGGGAAATATCGATGTTGTGGGAGTTTCTCGAGATATTACCAAAAGAAAACAACAGGAAGAAGGACTTATAAAAAAGCTAAGAGAACAGGACGACATAATCAAAGTTTCAAATGCAAACAGTATAGAGGGAATTTCTATTCCGAGAGTATACCTTTTTGGAGATTTTAGAGTATATGGTGCGGGCCGTACGAATCCTGTCAAATGGCGCACTTTAAAGGCGAAAGAGCTTTTTGCTTTTATTTGTCATAAGAGATGTGAACTTATACCTAAGTGGGAAATATGTGAAGCATTATGGCCGGAAATGCATACAGAAAAAATCGGAAGTTATTTACATACAACCATTTATAAGATGAAAAATGATTTGCTTTCGAGCGGCATTAACGTAGAAATTAAATTCAGTAATAACATATATCACTGCATAATGCCAACAATGTACTATGATGTCTCGGAATTTGATGACATTATACAAAATTCATACTTACCATTCGACCGTATTGATGAGCAGCTTGCTTTGGATTTTAGGAAAGCAATAATTCAATATGAAAAGGGTTATTTTGCTGAGGACGGCTACATTTGGAGTTCATGCTACAGTGAAATTTACAGGGAAAAAATTCACTTAATCGCAATTGCATTAGCACGTTATTATATTTCACTTAGGAATTTTATGGATGCAAAACATATCTTGCTGAAAATGCTGGATTTAGATAATCTTGATGAAGCGGCACAAGAATTACTTTTGCAGATATATATATACCAAAATGATCGTTCTGCGTTTTTAACACATTACAACAAGTTTCAAGAATTATTGTTTGATGAGCTGGGTGTCTTGCCAAAAGAATCAATTCGTATTTTATATGATAAATTCCGCTAATACATAAACGAATTAAGTCTATCAGCAAAAACAACTAAGTTTGGAATTGCTTGATGTTGAAAATTAGAAGTATAAGGATTGTTTCCATTTAAGAGCGTCCAGATAAAGTTCCATAAATCGTTCCTGCGTAATTTGATTATCGGCCATTTCCTTATATGTAATATCCCATTGTCCTTTCTCGAATGCCAAAACAGCATCCAGATAATGTCTTATTTTGGTATCGCTGCCCAAAAGGGTAGCACTTACCTGTGGGGTTAAGGGCAAATCTGCAACAATTTGTGCCATATTCTGATTCAAAATAACATCCATTGAAGACAAGATTCCCACCATAAAACAATCAGAAGCAAAGCTGCTCCCTTGGTTTGTTTCATTCGCTAAAAGAGAAATAAGCTTACCATTTATCATGGATGATTTGACAATTTCTGCGTTTTCCGGGGTTTGTACCTTTCGAAACAGCATTAAACTAATCCATCCAAAAATCTCCTGTGTTCCGAGAAGGACTAATGCTTGAAAAATAGTATTTATTTGCCGTTTGGCGTTATAGTAAACAGAATTTGAAATTTTTAATAGTTTATAAGATAGGTTTAAGTCCTTCTCAATAATAGAAGAAATAATCCGGTAATCGGGGTCTTCTTTTTGAAGTTCTTCTAATATACGATGGGCATTTATATCGATTGTCCCGATATCCTTTGCATTTACCATGATGGGTTTACTGAAAAAATAACCTTGAAATAAACGGTATCCCATCTCAACAGCCTTATGAAATTCTTCCCGTGTTTCAACTCTTTCGGCTAAAAACATTATCTTATTTTTATATTTACTTATCAGTGCTGCTTGTTTGTAAATTGGGACGTTTGGGAATTCTATTTTGATGATATCGGCATATTCAATGAGACGCTCACGGCTGTCATTTTCTCCCTCTAAAACAAAATCATCCAATGCCAGAATATAACCCTTTGATTTTAAGTCTCTGCATACATTGATTAAATCATCGGTAACATTTGCACGTTCAAGGATTTCGATCACTGTTTTTTCTTTTGGAAGGATACTTGGAATTCCTTTTAGTAAAAAATTATGTGAGAAGTTTATAAAACCTCTCGTTCCATCGATCAGTTCATTAAAGCCTATCACCAGAAAGGAGTTCGTGATTAATTCGGCAGTTGTTTGCTCGTCGTCACCGCCTTCGTAAAAATTATTTTGACTGCTTCGGTGTAATAACTCATAGCCATATAAGCCCATGCTTTGATCAAAAATGGGCTGACGAGCAACAAATACATCCGTACTCATAACAAATTTCCTTTCCGTGAATAGAACTCTTCCAAAAAATGAAATCTATTCTGCTGAATATTATAATATAAAATTCTGCACATATTCTGAACATCCCAATATAATAAACCTTATTCGACAAATAATATCCTAATTTCGAGAAATTAAGCTTATAGCATGTATTGTGGTTGATCATAGACCAACCAGTGATATCAAATTAGAATAAAAAATAAACCTTTGCATTAAGACCAGAGTCATACAGAGGTTTATTGGTATTTAGAATAATTTACAAAAGTCGTAAATAGCAGTATTCTTAGTTGGTTTTACGCACTTTACTAAACGTATAAGGATGACCCACATTTTGAAATATTGGTTCCTGTAAATGTCCAAACTGAAATAATCGAGCGTCCAGACAGGTATAAAAATACTATTTAATATTATTGCTAATAGTTCTTATAACCTCTATGCCAACATTCAATTATTACTGGAAAGAAAATAAGCAAAGAACTATACAACAATCCGATGCTTTTCTCCGTCATCCTTCAACAAGACTCTGTTTCCCTGAATTAACCTATCATCCATAGTGATTGCTTGCGTTGTCAGCGTTCCCTTACTTCTGCTTTCAACCCTGATTTCATAGAGAGACCTCCCATACTTATATTCAATAGAAAAATCCCCGAAACTTGCAGGTGTCGCCGGATCGATGACCAGCTCATCGCCCTCTTTCCGAATGCCCAGAAACCAGTTTAACAGCCCCTGATACATCCAGCCTACAGAACCGGTATACCAATTCCAACCGCCTCTTCCGGTATAGGGCGGGCTGAGAGAGATATCTGCCGTCATTACATACGGTTCCTTCTCGTACCTGAGCGCATCCTTCCTGTTTTGTGTAACATAAATCGGGTTGAGCATGGTGAACAGGGTCTCCGCCATGTTTTCGTCATGCAGCATCGATGCGGCGATCGCCAGCCAAACCGCTGCATGGGTATACTGGCCTCCGTTTTCTCGTATACCGGGGATATAATTTTTGATATAACCTGGGTTTTTGCCTGTCTTATTGAAGGAAGGTACCAGAAGCAGAGAAAGAGCATCCTCTTCCTTTACCAGATAGCGCCATGCAGACTGCATTGCTGTTTTCGCGCGTTTCTTTTCCGCTCCCTTTGATATCACGCTCCAGGACTGGCTGATGGAATCTATCCTGCACTCGTCGTTTTCCTTTGAACCAAGTTTCGAGCCGTCGTCGTAAAAGGCCCGAAGATACCACTCCCCATCCCAGGCGTGTTCTTCAATGCTTTGTAGCAGGCCCTCCTGTTTCTGCTCCAGTTCCCGGCCGTAGGATCTATCGCCTTCCTGATAGCATAAAGGAATGAAGTCACCCAGTAAGGTATACAAAAACCAGGCCAGCCAAACACTTTCTCCCTTTCCCTCCACTCCTACCTCATTCATACCATCGTTCCAGTCGCCTCCTCCCATGAGAGGAAGTCCATGTTCCCCGAAGCGGGTCCGATCAATGGCTTTTTTGCAATGCTCATAAACACTTTCGGAACGCTCAGATATTTCCGGGGTAAACATTAGATCCTGCTGGCCTTCCTTAAGCACCGAACCCTTGATGTAAGGTACCAGCTCCTTTAAGATTGCGGCATCTCCGGTACTTCGGATATAGGCGGCGGTGCAATAAGGCAGCCACAGTAAATCATCGGATATTCTCGTTCTTACCCCGATCCCCATCGGAGGATGCCACCAATGCTGGACATCCCCTTCTTCAAACTGCCTACTGCTGGCAATTAGAATTTGACTGCGCAGAATACTTGAATCTGCTAAGAGAAGCGAAAGGGCATCCTGAAGCTGATCTCGGTATCCATAAGCTCCTCCGCACTGATAAAATCCTGTTCTCGCATGAATACGGCAGGACAACGTCTGATAGAGCAGCCAGCCGTTAACCAAGATATCGACCGCCTTGTCCTTCGTCTTCACCTGAACTGTCCCTAATAGTCTGTCCCAATAGGATTTCACCCTGTCAAGCTCCTTTTCAGCTACGTTGGCCCCCCTGTACTTGTATCTGATTTTGTATATCTCGTTAAGGCTGCTGCTCTGCCCGAGCCCGAACAGCACCGTCTTGCTCTCCTGCGGCTGTATCACAACGGATACCTGAATTGCTCCGCAGGGATCATAGCATACACCCGTATTGCAGGATAGCTTGACTTCTGCTCCCCGCGGTTCCCGAACACTGCCCCTCCGCCCCAAAAATTCCTGTCTGTCACCGGTATAACCGACGATTGTTTCACTGGAGAACAGGTAGGAATAGCTGTTTTGAAAGTTCATGGTATAGATGTTTTTTGAATATAAACATTCATGCTCATTGTCATAGAAAGTCAGAATATAGGGATTGGTAAGTTCCCTCTGCGTGCCCATAACCCATTCCACATAATAGGTCAGGCTTAGATATTTCACTTTATCCGAACGGTTTGTCAGCTTAAGGTTCCATAGCTTCAATGACTCATCCAAAGGGGTAAAAACAGTCAGCTCCTGATCAACGAGTGATTCCTCATGAAGGAACCTGCTGTATCCAAAGCCATGCCTTACCCGGTAAGTGCCCCGGTCAGACCTTCCGAGGGACATAGGAGTCATCACCTCACCGGTTATTTCATCCAGAATATAGATTGCCTCGGAGGCACTGTCACTTACGGGGTCGTTGGACCAGGGAGTAAGCTTATTTTCCCTGCTGTTGATACTCCAAGTAAAACCCGCACCCGACTCCGATATCTGGAATCCAAAACTCTTATTTGAAACAACATTAATCCAGGGCGCCGGTGGTCTGTTATCCCCCTCCAGCAGGATTTCATATTCTCTGCCCTCACAAGCAAATGCCCCGAATCCGTTAAAAAATTCATAACTCTCTGTTTCTTTCTCCTGTGCCGTTGGTTCATCTGCTGTGTCCAAAGCCTCTTCCTCCTTAAAGACTATTATTTTTCAAGTAAACCATACGGATTTTCCTTTGCATCGGTAAAATAAATCCCCGTCTTCTCAGAAAACACAACCCGCGCTACCGTATACAGCAAATCAATTTCCGCCGGTTTCATTTCATACGCATGCAGTGTAAAAAAGCTTGGCTTCTCGCTTCCGGAATCATAGATTCGAAGAGAGCTTGTCATATCGTTAATTAATTCGTCCACCTCCTGAAGATAACCATACTTGGAATTAATCAGGATAATCAGATCCACCATAACACGGTTAATTCTCAGATATTCGTAAGCCTTTAGTACATCCTTCACAATTCTTTCCTCTTCAATGGACCGAACCGTTAAAAGCAGAATGGGATTATCACCGGATACACCAAATTTCCATAAGAAGCTCTGGTTCATAAAGTTCCGTCTTATCTTTTCATCCGGCCCCCGGTAAATGCCCGCAGAATAAAAGACCGGACTGATCAAATCTTGAAAGGCGTTCAGCTGGGTTCTGGTAATCTCCAGATACTTTAACTCAAGGTTATTTTGAAGTCGAAATTTCTCCAGAATATCATCAATCCGGTAACTTACATTCAATTCCCCCGCAATTTTTATTGCTTCTTCCTTACTGCCACACACTCCGGTAATGAAAGAAATGCAGACGGTTTCACCTGCTCCTATGCAAAATTGTGCCCGCAGGCTCATAATCGGATCATTACAAAAGCCAGAATTATTGGAAAAAGCAATGCTGTTAGCCACAGAATCCGGATTCTCCAGAGTATTGTTTCTTCCGATAAATCGTTTTCTGTCATTTTCATATTCTAATTTCTTGCATAGCTTCGTTTCTGTTCTTACCATGTGCATCACATAAGGATTATCATCCTCCTTCTTCCTCCGTCTTTTTGTAAGAAAGATTTCCTGCTCTTCCAGATACTCGCTTTCCAGAAAGAGCTTATTGAACGCAGGATGGCTTAACTCTGCCAGATAGGCATCGTCCACTATCTCCAGATAGCTGGTCACTTCCAACCGCTTTTCCTTATTCCCGTGATTAGTAAGTGTAACCTTGCGTATTTCAAAGTTATGGTCCGCATCCAGACTAACAATCATGTCTGATGAGATATCCCCGTTTCTGCGTTTAAAC
>DDHX01000051.1:0-4909 GCA_002338255.1 Ruminococcaceae bacterium UBA1865
CTCCCTCGGGGAGGGAGCCTATTATTCTTACCTCCCCTCCTCTTCGAGGGACACATGAAGCGCAGCGCACCGTGCGCGACAAAAAGGGGAGTTCGTAACCCACTAATTCAGCCCTGCTGCACCGCTGGGATAGCCGTAATTGTACTTGTTATATCTTACCGCATCATAATCCCCATAATTGTAGGCGTTCACCTCGCCCATTCTTCTGTAAAACAAGCCGGTGTAGAACTTGTTGCTCGCCTGGCTCCAACGCAGTAAATCCGTACCAATTGCGTAAGCATTGGTATAATTTAAATCATGTGTAAGGGAACCGGAATTTGACAGATTGACATAACCGGAATTAATCCAGCCCGTGCTGCCGTCTGAAAGCTGAACCTTGTACCAGCCATCCTTCGTATTGGCGAAGTTGCTGTCCGTTACGGCTACCGACGTGCCTGAAGAAACATTACAAACTTGCGAACCGTTTATGTTTGAATCTCCCCTGACAACAGTATCCTTTGTCACCGTAGCCGCAAGACTTTCACCACCGGAAATAATCGGCGGAACAACAGCATTCTTCATAATTCTTCTGAAATCCATTTCACTGCTGCTGTTAAAGTAGCCCGCGCCAACATTGTAAGCGAAGCTGATTAAACAGTCAGCCTGATTTTGGTTCATGAGAAAATTGTTATTCTGTATCATTTTATTCAGCTCGGTCGTATACGATGAATTGTTGATTTTATTGACCAGCATAGACCATGCTTCCGTCTCGGTCATATCATTGTAGAAAATCGCATTCGCGCCAAAAGTACAGCCGTAGCCGATGGTAGGCACTTGGTTTGCCGTGAGCATATCGGCGTAAACGGTGGAACGGTAGCCCTCCCATTTTGCGATCAGCGCAATCATTTTGTCACTGATTCTGCGCGTTTCATTTGTTGTGACGGTAGAATCCTGCTGTGTGGAAACATAAACGCTGGTGGTATACCCCGTTGCGCTCATGCTGCCGTTCAGCGACGACAACGCGGTGAATAAATACGTCCCCGCCGTATCAAAGGTTGTTGTGACCGTCCATTTTTTAGTGCTGGTATTCAGCATTGTTTCCGGCGTGCAGGTATCGGCTGTGAGCGTCTTTGTGCTGCCGTCCGGCATACTGACGGCGAATCGAACGCCGTCCCGCGTGGTGTCGGTAACCGCAGTCAACGTAACCGTTGCGCCCGTACTAACAATATTGGGAGAAGCATAGGCTGTTTTAACCGGCTCGGCATCCGTTACGGTGACATTGCAGGTCGCTTTGTATCCGCCCGCGCTTGCCGTAATCATTGCCGTACCGTTTGATACAGCATAAACATAGCCGTTGGAAACAGTCGCTACTGCGGTATTGCTGCTTGCCCAATTGATATAAGTTCCGCTCGGGGAAATACTTGCTTTTATGTAAAGCGTCTTTCCGGTTGGAACGCTTTGTGACGAGGTTGAAAGCGACAGTGAAGAAGCGTTTGATGTATCATCCGAATAGTGAAGCTGAATATATTCGCTGCTGACATAACCTGTCTGTCCACTGGAGTTTTGCACTTTGGTCCATGCAGGATCGGATGTATCCAGCACCTTTAGGCTTGTACCCTTTGGCAGATTGGTGAGAACCGCGCCGGTCGCGCTTGCCGTTGCACGCATTCTGAGCATATCGGCTGTTACGCTTGCGCCTGTAAGGGTATGTGTGCTATTGGTGTCCGTTCCCGTATTAGTACCGGTGTTGTTTGTACCAGTGCCGGTATTTGTGCCTGTACCCGTTTGAGAGGGTGGTGTAGCACTGATCGTTAAAAATTCTTTGCTGCAATAGCCTTGTTTTCCGTCGGCTGTTTTAATTTTCGGCCATGTCGCATTGGAGTTGTCTACTACTGTAACAGATACTCCTTTGGCAAGTGTTGTAACAACACTGAAGCTCGTACCAGCACCACTGCGAACGTTCAGCGAAGAAGTCGTAATCCCCGTCAAAGTTGTTGTAGCTGCCGGAGTTGTTGTGTTTGGCGTGGTAGGTGTGGCAGGCGGGGTTGTCGTTCCTGTGGAAGTGACGATTTTTAAATATTGTTTGCTGCAATAGCCTTGTTTTCCGTCGGCCGTTTTAACTTTCGTCCATACTGTATTGGAATTATCCAAGACTGTAACGGACGCGCCATTAGCAAGTGTTGCAATAACACCGAAGTTCGTACCCGCTCCGCTGCGAACGTTCAACGAAGAAGTCGTGGTTCCCGTCATCGTTGTTGTGTTCGGCGTAGCCGGTGTGGACGGCGTGGTCGGTGTACCGGTGGAAGCAGTAATGTTTAAATACTGCTTGCTGCAATAGCCCACTGTACCGTTTGGCGCCTGCACCTTCGCCCATTGCGCATTGGAGTTATCCAAAACCTTGAGTGTAATTCCTTTACTCATGGTCGCTGTAACCTTAAAGCTTCCACCGGCACCTTCGCGCAGATTAAGGTAATCCGTTGTTACCGCCGTACCGGAGGACACAGAAGTTGTCGGTGTGGTGGTAGTTGGAGTCGTTGTTGCAGCGCCGGCCATCTTTAGAAATTCTTTGCTGCAATAGCCCTGAAGTCCATTTGCTGTTTGCACTTTTATCCACGCAGCGTTGGAACTGTCGATCACTTTGACGGAAGTACCGTTCGGCAGCGTGACAATAATGTTATTGGCAGTACCCGCACCACTGCGCATATTAAGAGACGACGTCGTTACGGCGGTTGCGGTACCGGAAACGGATGAGGGCGAAGTGGGCGAACTTGCACCGGAAATGTTCAAATATTGCTTGCTGCAATAGCCCTGTGTTCCACTGGAGGTCTGTACCTTTGCCCATGTTGCGTTTGAATTGTCAAGTACCGTTACGGTAACTCCTTTGCTCAGTGTCAATACCACTTTTTGATTGGTACCTGTACCAGCGCGTAAGTTCAAATAATCCGTTGTTTGCGCAGTTACAGCCGCCACCACCGAAACATTTGGCATCAAGGCCACTGTAATTACAGCGGCGCAGACGAAAGAAAGTGCCGCTTTCCCGATTCGTTTTGTTAATCTTTTCAATTCATTCACTCCATTTATGTATACTGTCGTTTTTATATTATTAAGTAATAATACAATTAGTTATAATTACCTTTCGATTATAATCCAAAAAGTGGCAATTATCAAGCTTAAATGCCATTTGTTAACATTTTCCAAGGAAATACGCGCCTTTTTGCACATTACTTCGCATAAATGATTTTATAAACGGAAAAACTAAATAAAATCTCAAAACTCATTGACATTTTATGGTAATCATGGTACTGTAATAGCAGAGGTTAGCAATTGCTAACATAGTTTAATTTTAAGGAGGACATCGAGTATGTCAGATTTTAACATTAAAAACGTCATCGGAAGAGAAATATTGGATTCCAGAGGGAATCCTACTATAGAGGCCGTCGTAACACTTGAGAATGGAATAACCGGAAGAGGGGCAGCACCGAGTGGAGCCTCCACCGGCTCCTTTGAGGCGTTGGAATTGCGCGATGGAGACGCTTCAAGGTTCGGCGGCAAAGGCGTTACAAAAGCCGTTGGCAATATCAATACCACTATTCGTGAGGCCATCAGGGGGATGGATAGCACGGATACGGCAGAAATTGACCGTAAGCTGATTGAAACAGATGGCACAAAGGACAAGTCCTCATTAGGAGCAAACGCTATTCTGGCTGTTTCCCTTGCTGCGGCACGAGCCGGCGCGAATGCGCTGAAACTACCGCTATATCGTTTTATCGGCGGTATAAACGCAGTAACGTTGCCTGTACCAATGATGAATATCTTAAATGGCGGCGCTCATGCAGCAAATAATATTGATATTCAGGAGTTTATGATTATGCCGGTTGGCGCTCCTTCCTTTAAAGAGGCATTGCGGTGGTCTGCGGAAGTGTTCCATAAACTCGCCTCAATTTTAAAAGAAAAGGGCCTGTCGACTTCTGTTGGTGATGAAGGCGGTTACGCGCCGAATTTGGATACGGATGAAGAAGCAATCGAATTGATTTTAGAAGCGATTAAAAAGGCAGGCTACAAGCCTTATGATGATTTTATGCTTGCGATTGACGGTGCTTGCAGCGAATGGAAATCCAACACCGGTTATCTGCTGCCAAAACATAAAATCACCTATACAACCGATCAGTTAATCAATTATTGGAAAGGCTTATGCGAAAAGTATCCGATTCGCTCTATTGAAGATGCTTTGGGCGAAGAAGATTGGCAGGGCTGGGAAAAGCTTACCAGCGAATTGGGTAAAAAAGTCCAATTGGTCGGTGATGATTTATTCGTTACGAATACAGAAAGACTTAAAAAGGGCATCGACTTGNNCAATTCTGATTAAGTTGAATCAAATCGGTACCTTAACAGAAACGCTGAGCGCAGTCAGGATGGCGCACAAAGCGGGCTATACCGCAATTGTATCACATCGTTCCGGGGAAACAGAAGATACTACGATTGCTGATTTGGCTGTTGCTCTGAATGCGGGTCAAATAAAGACAGGAGCCCCGAGCCGCAGCGAGCGCGTCTCGAAGTATAATCAATTGCTAAGAATTGAAGAAGATTTGGGTGCCAGCGCTTATTTCCCAGGCGATAAGGCTTTTAACTAAGTAAATCATAACATCCTATATAAATCGAATAACAGCCTGCTTTTACGAACTGTGAAAGCAGGCTGTTTATTTTAACTCATTACATGAACATATGCCTTCAGTGCTCTGTGAATGGATTTCAATTGTGTTACAATAATGATAAGGTACACATATATTTTTTGATTTGTAATAAATAGAATTTACTTGCATTCTATTCTTCAATCATAGATAATGGAAGTACAGAAAATATAATTATGGACAAATGCATCATCAATGCCTTGGTTAAGGCTTGAAATGTGATTTATAAAATACAGAGACGT
>DDHX01000051.1:4929-19441 GCA_002338255.1 Ruminococcaceae bacterium UBA1865
CGGCTGTTGGGCTGCGTTTGCGCTTTTTTTTGATTATGATAAGCTTAATAAATCCGACGACAAACAGATGCGGCGATTTTTCGGCTTCGCGTCGGACAAAGAATCGCGCTATAGAGCAATGCGCGAACCTGAAACATCAGATCAAAACTTTATAAAATTAAAGGCCGAAGAATGTGGAATTCGCTCAACCTATCTCCTGTCCATCGGAGTGGACGAAACCCACAGACAAGAAGGACTTGCCACTAAACTGGTGAAATTTATACGGAATAGTTTTCCGAATAATTATTTGATAAGTGATATATCCAATCCTTTATCGCTCCGGCTTTATGAAAAATTAGGCTTTCAACAATCACAGATCAGCAAGGACTACTATTGGGTCAGTTCGTCTCCCCTGTTGGATGTCCGCAATGTGGAAGACGAAAAAATATATCTTGCTATTCCGGACGAAGACATGCTTGCCTCCGTGTTTAGCGAACCTCCCATTTTGATAAAGTCTATTGAAATTTTAGACTTTACGATTGAAAAAGATTATAATTTCTTTAGCTTTATAAAGAAACTCGGCGCATACTGCAAAGCTGTGCTTGTGCAAGTTACTCCGGAGCAACTTTTTCAATACCAGAAGTTTGTAAACCTATCAAATACCTTTGAAGAATACCGCAGCGACGAAGGCAGCTTTCAATATCTTATATATTACCGGACGTATCCCTATCAAAACCCCGCTTTGTATAACCCATTGCTCACCGACATGCTGAAGACCAGAAAATCGGAATGGGAAATCATCTCTGACGCATATATCAGTTTCCCGGTCGAATACAACCGGGATTTTTTGCCGGATGAGAGTGAGCCCCAAAAGTATGACAAAATGTNNGCGATGGAAGCGGACGCCCCAGCGACTTTAAAGAACGTATCCAACGTTATTATCTGGGAAAGAAAAGGGTACTTGTAACAGAGGAAACTACTCCCGACACGTATTTAACAGGCGGGAATCCCATTGGACAGCCCGCCTATGTGGACATTATTCTGTCAATCGACAAACTGAGCAGCTGTGGGGTTGCGTCCGTCATTTCGTTATCTTGCCCATTTCTGCTAAGCCACCTGTTGGACAGCACCATACGCAATCAGCTTATCGTCGTCGACGATGATGGCAGCCTGTTGAATTTTTATGAATATATTGAGAAAGAATATAAGCTCATCAAAAGAGGAACTCCCAAGGCGTTCCTCAGTATCCGCAATGACCGCTCCAACATCAGTAATTACGAACTGTCTTCCTTACTGTTTACCGAAACGATTTACGGCCAGGATGAAGGGATGGGACGAGTGATTGACAGCGATATTACTGCAATCGTAGAAGATGCTCACGGAATGGCTCAGTATGAATATGCGCACGGATATGCTTATTCCAATATTTTTATACAGATATCCAATTCATTCCCCTTTGAAGTGGAAAACAGAATTTCCTGTGAATCCATTTCTTTATTTTACATAGAATTGTTAATGTTCGAAGAGTCCGCTATTGTAATGACAAATGAGCGAATTGTAGAATTCCTGTCTTCCATGGCTGAACACAACCCGAATAAAATATTATCCCAAACAAATCAAATTCTAACAGACTATTCAAAGACAATCGAATTTTGGGATATCGAAGTAAATTATCCATCTTCTAAAAAATCTCTCGCTATGCTGAGAAACGCCTTTCGGATTGACGAACAGCTCCGTCGCCTCGCAAGAAATCAGGAACAGCTGCAAAGAGTATTTAACACCCAGCGCGATTTATTGGACAGATTAGACTCTTCAAGTCTCAACTACATATTATTATTTTTTACATTACTGCAGGTCTTGGCACTGCTCGTTCCAAGCATTTTTTCGACAGACGGAATATTCTCCCCCTATAAAATTTTATCTTATCTATTTTTAATTGTGGCTTTAGCAGCGTATGTAAAGTTGAAAAATATAATTCTTTCGCGAAGTGTTATCACTGACCGTCACACAAATAAACGCAAGAAGCGCAAAAAATAATTACAGCTCTCCCCTATTGGAATTTTCAATAAAGAAAGACCCGAAGAAGCGTTTGGTAACGCCAATTCGGGTCTGATTTTTGTGATTCTTCTTTTACGGGGTACTTCGCGTATTCAAATTACTCTTGGTGCTCATTTAACATCGTAAAAAATTTAGGCTGAGCCAGAACTTGGTGGATCTTAGGCAATGCAATCCCTAATGCCTCTTGCAAAACATCTTCGATGGTTGTCACCGGTACAATCTGAATTTTCTCTTTCACTTCCGACGAAACATCCTTTAGATCTGCTACATTATCTTCCGGGATCAAAACTTTTGTGATACCCGCACGTTCCGCAGCTAACAATTTTTCTTTCAGTCCACCAATCGGAAGAACTGCACCCCTCAGTGTGATCTCGCCTGTCATTGCGAGTTTCGGATTCACCTTAATATTGGTAATCAAAGATGCAAGAGCCGTAAAGAGCGTAACTCCCGCCGAAGGGCCATCCTTTGGGACAGCACCGGACGGTACATGGATATGTATATCTTTTTCTTTGAACTGAATGGCATTTACCGGCAGACGAGACTTTAAAAGGCTTAAAGAGATCCTTGCGGATTCCTTCATAACATCCCCCAACTGACCGGTTAATATAATCTGATCGTTTCCGGGAATTTCAGTGGCCTCAATGAATAAGATTTCACCGCCAACCGGGGTCCATGCCAACCCTGTAACAACCCCGGGAGGGTTCATTTCCTGTGCCATGTCGTGTCTTGACATCCGTCTGCCGAGGATTTCCTCCAGTGCATCTGCTTCGACAACATATGGCTTTTCAGCGGTTCCCAAAACAATCTTTTCCGCCGCATTGCGCGCAATGGCATCCAGCTGCTTTTTCAGTCCCCTGACGCCGGCCTCCATTGTATAATCTGAAATAATTTTCTGTAATGCTTCATCACTGATCTGAACATCAGCTTCTGTTAACCCATGTTCATCAAGGGCTTCCTTAATCAAATGATTCTTACCAATGTGAAACTTTTCATTTGTAGTATAACTTGAAAGCTCGATGATTTCCATACGATCTAACAAAGGTCTTGGAATACTCTCAAGCGAGTTTGCCGTTGCAATAAAAAGTACGTTGGACAAATCGTAAGGCAAATCCAAATAATGATCCGTAAAGGTATTGTTTTGCTCGGGGTCCAAGACTTCAAGCAATGCGCTCGCCGGGTCACCGTTATATCCGGTCATCAATTTATCCACTTCATCCAAAACCAAAACAGGATTCATTGTCCCTGCTTTTTTGATGCTTTGGATGATACGTCCGGGCATTGCGCCGATGTAAGTTCTGCGGTGCCCTCGGATTTCAGCCTCATCACGGATTCCGCCTAAGCTGAGTCGAATGTATTTTCGGCCTAATGCTTCCGCAATGCTTTTGCCAAGACTTGTTTTGCCGGTTCCTGGAGGGCCGACAAGCAAAAGGATGGAACCCTGTTGCTCTTTTTTCAGCTGCATGACTGCAAGGTGCTGTATGATGCGATCCTTCACTTTTTCCAAACCATAATGCTGCTGATCAAGAATACGACGAGCTTCGGCAATATTGACGAGTTTTTCCGCTTTCATCTCCCAGGGGAGTTCCACAATAAGATCCAAATAGTTTTGAATCACATTGTAGTCCGGACTTGCAGGGCTCTGACTTTCCAACTTGCTTAACTCTTCCAGCGCAGCCGTTTGAATTTCTTCAGGCATATGCGCATTTTCAATACGGGTTTTATAATCTTTACCCTTTTTGGCTGAGGCAGGTTTCTCTTCATCAAGTTCTTCCTGTATTGCCTTGAGTTGTTCCCTCAAAACTGCTTCACGGTAGTTTTTATTGGCTCTCTCGGAAAAGCGTTCCGTCATTTCGATTTGAAGCTGAATGGACTCTTTGTAATGCAGAAAATAATCGATGAAAGTCAAGCCGCGCTCTTTTAAAGAAGCAGTTTCCATCAAAGTATTTTTTTCTTCATTTGAGAAAGGAGTGAACTGGCAGATATAACCAATTAAAACATTAAGATCCTTTATGTCATCAATTGCTTTAACGATGCCTTCTGAATTTTTGAAGTTCATTCCAATTTGGTGAGAGATGTCCTGAATATAGGTCATCATTTCTTTTTGGCTATTTTCGTTAAGGTCAATAACTTCAGGGATTAATTCAGTTTTGCCAGTAATGATGTCTTCCCCAATGATAATATCGGATACTGCCACGCGATTCAAAACTTTTGCCTGAATACGGTTTCCTTTTTCGTCGGAATTCACTTCCAGCAGTTCCAATGTAACGCCTACTTTGTGAAAATCCTCTGCCTTAACCTCATGTCTGCCGCGATGCTGCTTTAATGGCAAAGCAACTATTTCTTGATCGTTATGGCGAATAGCAGTCAATTCCTCTTCACTTAAATGTCCTGTTCTAAACGGATAAGTCATTTGCGGTAATAAGACTAAATCTTCAATTGGTATTATCATATCAACTATCCTTTCGGTTATAAATGAATATTCATTTAATTATTTTATAATAAATAAGCGAGATTTTATACTCGCTTAAGGGTAAATAAACTTTTCGAAAAAAATCACCCAGATTTGTTAGAAATCTTTAATGAGTGCTTTCTGAATAATATAAATCAGCTCATCTAAACGCTCCGTTGCGATGTCTTCGGAAGCACAGTTCTTAACTGCAATCGTTTTAACCGGGGAAAATAAAATGGCATATAAATTATCAATGTTATAATCATTTAAAATATGCCGATTCTTTAGGTCCATTAACAACTGATTTAAGTTTGCCGGGCCTTTCATAATGCCACAGCTGTTTTGAAGAACAGGGCAACCACTGTATTGCTCGATAAAGTGAAATATCTCTTTATTTTCAACAATAAAGTAGTAATACCTTCGAACTAAAACTGCGATGATTTCGTCCCCCGGCATATTCGGGCTTAAACACTGAAGCAAATATTGCATGGTGTCTTCCGCGTATTCGTAATATATATCACGAAGCATTGCATCTTTATTCTCATAATAAATATATACTGTAGCAGGCGACACACCCGCAGATTTTGCTATTTTTGAAACAGATGCACCTTGAAAACCCTCTTCTAAAATCAGTTGCACCACAGCATTTTTAATACATCTTTGCTTTTCATCATCTTTTCTTCTCATATGAACCCCCCTAATTTTCTGGATGAAACTGAGGATTAACTATATAATAAACGAACATTCACTTATTGTCAAGTGATTAAGCAAAATAAATAACCGTTCATCATTTTTTGTGCCAACAAATCGCTATAAAGTTTCCAACCATGAAATACCGCCGTTGTTTGTCGTATAAAGCCTTCCGCTTTCATCTAATCCAAAACCGTTTTTGTTGTCTACAAAGCAGTATTTTTTCATCAGCAGATTGCTTATTCCGTCTATATACCAAGTAGTTCCCCCGTTATCTGAACTGTAAATATACGGGTAGCGTACCTCGTCGTGACAGAAATACAATTCCATTTTTGCGTTTTGCCTATCTTTTCCATAAACCGCGGGTTGGTATGCATCTGCGTAGTATTCTTTATCATAAACCGATGATGCATATTTTTTGGGAAGAGGGATTGCAACAGCAGACCAGCTTTTCCCGCTGTTACCAGTCTTATACACTGAAATTTCTTTTTGGCTATGGTAGGTGCAGGTAATGTATCCAGTACCTGAATTAAAAAATGCCACTCCTGTTGTATAGCCATTGATTCCCGCCAGGTCTCCGGCTCCCTGCTCTGGATTCTCACTTTTTCCAATATAAGCCCAGTTGTTTCCTCCATCCGACGTTCTGTAAAGCGCTTTGTTCATCAGACCGGCAGCCGGAAGGCCACTGGTAAGAAGAAATCCATCAGACTGATTGATGAAACTTAGGGCCAGGCTCCCACCATAACCGGAATTAAAATCATCTACCTGCATTTTTATTGTATTTTTAGACCAACTTTTTCCAGCATCCGTAGATTTTTGAATTTCAATTCCAGAAGCTGTATAGGAGGCAACATAGACTACGTTATCACTTATGACACACAATGCTGGTTCATCTGAATAAGAAAAATGGCTGTTAATCTTGAGTGTGTCTGTCCAATTTGCTCCGCTGTCTACTGTTTTTAGTACATGAAAATTTTTAGTCATGGCATATCCGGAGCTTATCGTTGCCATATCAATGTGAATAAAAGGTTCCGGCTGCTTTATCCTTTTTATAGATTCAGTACCCGAAGTAGAAGCTTGGGTTGAACAACCGACCGCGGTCATCATTAATAATGACAATATAAAACATAATATTTTCTTCGTAGCAATTCCCCCCATCAAACAGCAAAAAGCGCACCGGAAATCAACCCAGTGCACCCTAACTTTCCCTATTTAACTTTCTCCCGTTAGGAAACACATCAGCGAGTGATTACATAATTCACATTTGAGTTTTGCAACCCTCCCTATGTTCCAAGAAGAGTTGCTTATTTCCGAAAACAGAGTGTACCATTCTCCATGCTATCAATAATGGCAAGGCTGCGCAAATCATATCCTGCAGCCCGGAGTTTGTCACCACCGCCCTGAAACCCTTTCTCAATGACAATACCGATACCGGCAACTGTGGCGCCTGCTTGTTTGGTAATGTCTAAAAGACCGAGTTGCGCCTTTCCTGTAGCAAGAAAGTCATCTAAGATCAGTACTTGATCATTTTGAGTCAAAAATCGTTTTTCCAGCATCGCGGTGTATTCATTGCCGTGAGTATAACTCTTAATTGTAGAAGTGTAGACGTCTCCGTCGATATTTTTACTCACTGCTTTTTTGGCAAAGACGACTGGAACATTGAAGTATTGTGCGGTGAGACAGGCAATTGCAATGCCACTTGCTTCAATCGTAACAATTTTGGTGATTTTTTTTCCATCAAACAAGTGCTTGAATTCCCGCCCGATCTCATTTAACAGAGAAATATCAATCTGATGATTTAAAAAGCTGTCAACCTTAAGAATATTGCCTTCCTTGACCCTGCCATCCATACGAATTCGTTCTTTTAAAAGTTCCATTTTTCTTCCTCACTGAACATACCTGCAAACGCGATAGCTGAGAGATATGTATTGTTTTTTTTAATTTTACTCGATTTCCGATTCAATCGCAAGTGTAATCTCAGCCACATATAAGATTATTTCGTACTTATACCGTCTCAATTCAAAAAAAACCGGAAATCCATCATAAATATGGTTTCCCGGATTTTTTATCTGCTTTTATGCGCTTCACTACTTATTCTTATTCGTGCTTATTCCAAACAGAGCATAAATCGGGCAAAAGTTCAGAAAAGCCGTCGCTAACGGGATTAGACCAATCAAGCCAAGCCAACGCCAATTGTTCTGGATAATAAGAATGAAACTCAGCAGAACAATCCCTAAAACAATTCGAATCCATTTATCCGTATTACCTACATTTTTTTTCATTTTATTTTCCCCTTTCATTTTTATTTTCTACCACTGATTTCGGTTTCATACCAACAGAAATGATCTATTGGGTGTTTTATTCCATACCAATCAGAATATCAGTACCTTCGATTTTAACAGGATAAGCCTTAGTATCATTGACTTTGAGATTTATGAAAACAATTTTGCCGTTTTTTACTACTTTCCCTGTCCTTACATCAAATACCGAACCGTGCTTGGGGCAAGTAATCGTACCACCATCCAATTTTCCTTCATAGAGGGAGCCTCCCATATGCGGGCATTTATTATCGATCGCATAATAGGTTCCTTGGACATTTGTAAGCAATAACACCTTGTTATTAAGAGAAATTTTCTTTTTCTCGCCAGGTTTTACTTCATCTGTTTGTGCGACTTTTATATACTGCATAATGCGCCTCCTTATCAATGAGTAAAGTATATCACAAAAATTTCCATTTTTATACAAATCTTCGTACAAATATTTTAAGCTTATGTGGCTTAAAATGCGGTAGGCTGTGATAAAAAAACAAGCCCTCTGAACTAAATCAGCGGGCCATGATTGTTTATAACTTTGATTTCTATCTCTTTCTTCGAAACAAATTGACAATCCACAATAGCACAACTGCGCCTATGACTGCCACAATCAAACTCCATAAATTAAATCCAGTAAAGCCTTGTCCCCCAACGGCACTAACCAAAAACCCTCCGATAAAAGAGCCAACTATACCAACAACAATGTTAGCGATAGCACCCATATCTGCGTCTTTGCCCATGATCATGCTGGCAATCCATCCCGCCAGTGCGCCTAAAATAAGCCATCCTAAAATATTCAAAATATCATCTACTTTCTCATTAAGAATAATTGATAATGGGATATATGTCAACATATTTCATTATGCACAGAATAAACCATAACAGGCACATAAGCTTTCCGAGCTAAAAAGGCCGTGCCGGAACTTAATCCGATACGGCCTAACTTTGTCTATTTACTTATACCGCGTGTTTGGGGATGGACTTGGCTCTTTGCTTGTCTCAGTCGCCACATTCTTCGGCTGCTGCTATCGGCGCTTGCTCCGGCATTTCTTTTGGGCTTGTCTGAAGAATCTGATTCATTCCCAATTTCTTTCTTCGGAGTAACTTTTTTAACTACTTGCTTCTTCTTTTTTAACTTGTTTGGATCTTTAAATGACATTATACTTACACCTTTATTTCTTTTTATTGCATCTATTTATGTGCTTCAAAGAGCAACTGATTGAACACGTCCTATTCTAAAAAACAAATCAACTGCCAATTTATCCACTGTTTACATATTAATAGTATCACGATTGCCAATGAATTCAATCTGTTATTTGCATTATAAAAAAATAATTCTCAAAAAAGAAATAATGACTAAAAAAGGCTGTCCTTCTATCTATTTATTTCACTGCACATCCGAGGAAGGATTCGGTGCAGTCTTACCATCATCCGTCACAGCTACAGCCTGTTGGGTGGTTTCCACAGACGTCATGTCAACTGCGTCAATTTCCGCTGCATATCATTGTTAAATATAAATCGTGTCGCTCACTGCCGAAGTATGTGTTCACAAATCTATGATATAATAAATATAGGAGATGATTTATATGGTATCCGACAAGACGCTTGGAAAGTATTGCGGCTATTTAAGCCGCTATGTTTCAATCAGCATACGCTATCATCAGAAAGAATCGAGCCATTTGTGCTATCCGTCAAAATCTTGCAATGAAATTACTTGTGACAACACTGAATGCAATTTGAGCAAAAAATATATTGGTGATAAATCAGAAGGTAAGAGCTTTTTAGCTGAAATTCCACCTAAATATAAAAGACGAGGTTAATATGTTGTTTTTTTACTTTTTGAGCATATACTTTAAAAAAGGTTAGAAAGGTCTGATATTATGCATTCAACTCGTTCTATTCAATGGAAACCGCTCCTCATTAGTTTGCTAATTAGTCTGGGTATCGGCGGCATATCAGGGTTAATAATCCGAGGTCAAACAGGCGTATATCAATCTTTGAACCTGCCACCGTTATCCCCACCGTCCTGGCTGTTTCCGATTGCGTGGACGATTCTTTACATTCTCATGGGTATCGCGGCCTACTTGGTTTATCTTTCTGATCCAAAATGCAGAAAACCTGCACTCATTATTTATGCGGTACAGTTGGTCGTGAATTTTATCTGGTCACCCATCTTTTTCAATCTACATGCTTATTTGTTAGCTTTTATTTGGCTCGTTGTTCTGTGGCTTCTTCTTGTCGCGACAATAAAGCTGTTTTACCAATGCAATAAAGCAGCGGGATGGTTGCTTGTACCCTATCTTGCGTGGATCACCTTTGCTGGATATTTAAGCTACAATGTCTGGATCTTAAATCGATAACATGATTTACCAAATAATGTTCTGCGGCTCTTACCTTTGCGGGTCTGAGTCGCTTTTTCATAGTGGCATTTGCTCAATCCTGTCCCCTCCTGCATATTATGTGTTGAAGGAGATGTATATAAAATGCCAAGATTTTTCCCTCCATTTTGGTGGTGGTTTCAGCCCGAGCGCCCATGTCGAGGACATGATCGTTGTCCACAACCGTACCGCGATGAGCAATGGCCACGCCATCCATCGGGGCCACCGCATCCACCAATTCAGCCAAGGCCACCCAGAGAATATTAACTAAACCTGAGCGGAGCGGAAACGCCCCGGTTTTGACTCTTTGAATATTCTTAATTTTTTCTGCCTATACTAAAATTGAACTTCCTTTCTATTTGCTTCGGGTCGCTCTGCAATGGGGCGGCTCTTTTTTAATAAAGTCTGATCTACTGGATAAACTAATCTCGAAAGGGGATCAACTTCATNNTACTTCATGGATAAAAACAAACAAGATAGAAATGACTCACCTGCTTTAGACTCTGCAAGCGCTTCAACCGTTCCATCAGTTAAACCAATATCTAAAACAGTAAAAACAATACGTAATAGTACAGATAATGAAGATAGAAGTAATGACCAATTTCCATCTGCTTTATAATGCAGTCAAAACACAGGCCAAGGCATCTGAAGCGATTGCAAACGTTTTATCTTTCAAAAAAGCTTGCGTAAACCCCAAATAAACCCCAAGCATAGTTTTTTAGCAAAAATAAAATCCGGGGAGCCGCATCATTGTGGCTCCCCGGATTTTATTAGTTGGTGCGCGAGACGGGACTTGAACCCGTACGTCATACAACACACGCCCCTCAAACGTGCCTGTCTGCCAATTCCAGCACTCGCGCGACTCAGCAAGAGTTATTATATCATCATAAATTAGGAATTGTCAACCCTATATGATCAATTTTTAAAAATTTTGTCGACAAGCTTAGCAAACTCATTGTAGCTCATGATGCTGTTTAAAACACCGACCAGTGAATTGGCAGCTAAATGCTCGGGAAGAGAAAGTTCCTTCAAAAGAATCTGTCTTTTTTGGGCACTGTTTTCATCGCCGGAAAGGCCAAAAAGATACAAGTCCGTTTTGGTGATTTTACGTCCTCCCGTTTCTCCCTGTTCACAGGTAACGCCCGCTCGCTTGAGCGCATCTATAATCACATCGGCCGGAACTCCTTCTACCCCAAGTTTTCCTTCCTTTGACGGCTTTTCCTTACGGCTTTCCTTGCCGAGAATATCGGGTATATACGCGTGCTTGATTTTGTCGGGACTGATTGCGCCCGTAAGATAGTTTCGGATTACAATACCTGCGGCGTCACTGTCAGTCAGGACAAGGATTCCACGGGCATCGGCGAGGCGGCGAATCAGATTCATCTGTTTTTTATCGCTGAAAATCTGAAAACCGTTGGTCTCAATAATCAAACCGTCAATGATGGACGAAAGTTTAATTTTATCGTACTTTCCTTCGACAATGACGGCCTCTTTTACTTTAATCAAGCAATCCTCTCCCCTTCAGCAATTAATAAAAGCTGAGCAATCAGTTTTTCCATGACGATGCGGCGGTCACCACGCGCGCTTTTCAAGGCCGTGTCGGCTTGCAGAAGCGCTTGCAGGCTTTCGCGCAACATGGATGACGTCAGCTTTTTCGCGTCGCGCTCAGCATTTGTCAGGCGGAATTCTTTGCGTGCATAATCAAAATATTTTGCAGGCTCCATAGCCCCATATCCGCTTTGTACGGACGTTCTCACGCGGTACATATCTACATAAGCGGAAGAAAGAACCGCAAGAACAGAAACGGGTTCCTCGTTCTGATAAAACAGTAAATCGAGCACCCCATAGGCTTTGTCGTATTCTCCGGCAATAATCGCTTTCGACAAATCGTAGACCTTGGTTTCCAAATTTCTAACCACCATTTGGTCAATAAGCTGCGTAGTGATTTCGCCCTCTTTCACGAATGCGCAAAGCTTTTCGAGCTCATTCAACAGTGTCTGCATGTCATTACCGCAGTAACCAATGATACGGGCAGCACCTGCACGCGGCAGCACACAACCCCGCTTTGTAGCTCCGGTGCACAAAAGCTTTTCGAGGTCTAAATTGGAGCGCTTTTTCAACTGTACGGTGCAGCCTGTTTGATTGGCCGAAGTAAGAAACTTCTTCCACTTTTTATCTTTTTTATAATCGATGACAACAGTGGGAAGATAAAAAATCAACACGGTAGTTTCCGGTATGTTGGCAATCAGCTCATCAAGCTTAGCGGCTTCCTGCACGCGCAGACTTTCCACATCAAGGTCAGAAACGGCGACGCATTTGCGCTCCGCCATAAACGGCAGTGCTTCGACCGCAGCGGCGATTTCATCAATGGAAGCGGAATCGTCAAAGCACTGAAGATTAAAGTCGCTGAACACGCTGCCAGCGGCCTTGGCTATCATCTTTTGGGCGTAATTTACAATCAGGTATTTTTCTTCTCCGTATATTAAATAAAAGTTGGAAAAGTCGGATTTTTCAAGCTGTTTTTTGAATTCCGCCTCAGTAATCTCAGGCATTTCTATTCCCTCCTTAATTTTAAGGTTCTATCATCTTTCATTTGCAGTACAATATTTCCGATGCCACCGGTTGCAATCGGGTTCAATTTCTGTATTTTAACAGCATTCTTCCGAATGTCCTCTTCATCCATCGAAAGCACCAAATAAAGGGGTTCATACTGAACCACGTTTTCCGAAATGGAATCGGCTACTATGAAATCGGAACTCAGCCAGTCGTTTGGCAGAGAGGATAGGTTGGCACCGGTCGGACAAACAAGAACCGTCACTTGATTGACCGTAATTTGCACTGCGCTGACCGAACCGGCAGACTGAACGCGAATATCGGCGTTACTCCACAGGTTGGAAGCGGCAGTTGTGTCATAAGCAGATACATGATTCACACTTGGAGCAGACTTTTCCAAAAAGCTGTCCATGCAATCGTCACTGTGCATCACAAGCTGTTTTGGAGAGAATTGGTTAATCAGTTCGGCGGCATTTTCCGACTCTTCTTTGGTTAAAGTCAGCGGCTGAATATAATCAAGCTGAGTGATTCCCTGTGCACGCAGGTAACTGCTGATTGGATTGGGCGAAAAGCCCCCGCAGCCAACAACCGCCGCTTGTCCGTTGCGCGTCAGCACAATGGACTCGGCACTACCGACATCCAAAATGGCAAGGCGCGTTACATTGTGCATCGACAACTGATACGAAAAAATCCCTGTTAAGAGCAAAATAACCGAAAGCCACGCGGTCGCTTTGAAAAGGCGGCGACTTTTCATCATCAGAAGGGTAGCCGCAAGCAGCAGGATTGTTCCTGCAAGCCAGATAAGGACAAACCCGTAGGATGCCGAAATACTTGCGTACGGGAGTTGCGCAAGGCAGTGAGCGCATGCCCGCATATACTTTGCCAATAATCCCGCAACAAGCGCAAACGGCATTGCCAAGAAAGATTGGGGAGCAAGCAAATTGATAACAGCCGCGATCGCTGCAAAATTCATCATCAGTGTAGACGGTACAAGTTCAAGTATATTGGAGATCGGTGCGGCGAGAGAAACATTTCCGAAGGTGACAATGACGATCGGCAGCGTAAACAGCACAGCACCGGCGGTCGTACCCATTATGCCGTTTATTCCGCGTACCAATGGGCTGATTCCCTTTATTTTATCAAACTTTTTATTTAAAAACCGGGAAACCAGATTGGAAAGCAAAATTAACCCGAGTGTAGCGAAAAAAGAGAGCAAGAGCCCAATATCCGCCGCGGCGTACGGGTTGGAAAGGCCAATTAGCAGCACCGCCGCGCTGAGGGAATTGAGCGAATCGGGGCGGCGGGATAAAATAATACCCAACAGATAAAGCAGGCACATCACCCCGCTGCGCACCACCGATGGCACAAAACAGGTTATCGCCATAAAACAAAGTACTCCGCATCCGGCAACAACAGCCGAGAGTTTTTTGGGAACCTTAAAGAACAGCAGGAGCATCATTAAAAGCTGTGCCATCGTCGCCATATGCAAACCCGACACGGAAAGAATGTGCGAAATACCAATGGTTCGGAAATCGGAGTTCACCTGTGCGGAAAGGCTCGATTTATCACCAAAAAGTACGCCATTGATTAAGCTGGCCTCGTCCGGCGGCAGCATGGAACGCACCGATTTCAACAGCACAGACCGCAGCTTCAATGCGTAATAATACGGCGGCTTCTGCGTTGGCGCGGTAACCTTCACATTTTCATATTCGTACAGATACGCAAACAGGGTAATTCCCTTTGAAGCGTAGTATGAGCGTGAGGAATACCCCTCCCCGCCGTTCGGCAGAAAAAAATGCACCTTGCCCTTGACTTGGGAATAGGGTTCAACATTCAGCGCGTTTTGCGAAGAAAGGCGTATTTTAAGCGTTTGGGGCGCGTTTGGAAGTGAGTTTACCTCTACAACATAATAAAAGCGGTTGTACGCCTGATATGGAAGCTCACAGACCGTTCCTGTAATAACCGCATCCTTTTCTGCAAGAGCTGCCGACGGTTCAACCGTTGCCGCACTGCCCGCATAAAAGCTGCCGAACGCCAGTGACATTGTGATGAATGCAATGGGAAACACCCCAGCGGCTCGTGTTTTTGGTAAA
>DDHX01000051.1:19473-20255 GCA_002338255.1 Ruminococcaceae bacterium UBA1865
CCGCTAAAGTCAGCAGATAGCAAAAACCTACCAACACAAGCGGTCGCTTCATTGTGATTCCTCCGAATATCGAAATTACTTAAAGAACAAAGGCAGCGGCTCCAAATAAATGATATCATCCCTGTCCTTTGCGTCACCCTCAGCCAGCACGCAGGCGCGGCCGACAATGATACCGCCGAACTGCTTCACAAGGTCTTCCATTGCAGCGAGTGATTCGCCGGTACTGATCACGTCATCCACAATCAGCACCCGTTTGCCATTCAATCCCTTGTAGTCGTCTTCTGCAAGATAAAGTTTCTGCAAATGGTCGGTGGTGATGGACTTCACTTCAACATGAATCGGGTTGCGCATGTAAGCCTTTACGCTCTTGCGGGCGACAATGTACCGACGGCAGCCCTGACGGGCCATTTCGTAACAAAGCGGAATACCCTTTGTTTCGGCGGTAACAACAACATCATGTTCCGGGCATTTTGCAAGAAGGGCCTCTGCGGTTTTTTCAGTTATTTCAACATCGCCCAGCATCACAAAACCTGCAATATCAAGCTTGTCGCTGATTGGACAAATGGGCAGCTCACGTTCGCAGCCTGCAATTGTCATTTTATAGTACTCTCCCATAATAAATCGACCTTTCAGTTTTAAATAGTTCGCAACGGTATCAGCCCGGAGGCCACTTCATAGAACGGCCGCCAAGCAGGTGAAAGTGAAGATGCGGCACACTTTGACCGCCATCCTTGCCAATATTACTGACAACACGGAAGCCGTCTGTCAGGTTATTCTCCTTT
>DDHX01000051.1:20267-37172 GCA_002338255.1 Ruminococcaceae bacterium UBA1865
ATGCGCTGTTCTGCGGAGTAATGTCTTCCACCGACTGAATATGTTCTTTCGGTATAATCAGGATATGCACCGGCGCTTGCGGATCAAGGTCGTAAAACGCCAGAACCTTGGAATCTTCATAGGCTTTTTTGCAAGGTATTTCCCCATTTGCAATCTTACAAAATACACAGTCCACGCTGATACCCCCTTTCCCCAAGCCTTGTCAGACAAGGCCTGTCAACATTGTTATTATAGTATCATTGAATCATATTAGCAACAATTTTTTCTACAGCTGCAAGTGCCTCGTCAAGCTTGTTGATGTCCTTTGCACCTGCCATAGCGCTGTCTGCTTTGCCACCGCCGTTGCCGCCTGCAATTTGGGCTACCTGACGTACAATCTGACCGGCATTAACACCTTTTTGCATTGCGTCCTTCGCAACACAGGCTGCAATATTGGCTTTGCCGTCATGAGTACCCGCCAGCACTGCCACCATGTTCGGCGCATGATCGCGTACTTTGTCGCACATGGCACGCAGTGCAGACGGTTCGGTACCGGAGAACAACGCGGTAATCACCTTTACACCGTTTACTTCTTTAGCGCCCGCAAACAAGCCGTCAATTTGCATTCCGGCCAGCTTGGAGTTGAGAATTTCAATGGTTCTGTCCTTCTCCTTTAACTCAGCAGAAAGCTGAACAGCTTTTTGCACAAGTTCGGAGGAATTATTGAGTTTTAGTGCCATCGCGGCTTCGTCGATTTCATTGATCGTCTGGTTCATGAGGGAAAGCACGCCTTCGCCTGTAACGCCCTCAATACGACGTACACCGGCTNNATCTTAAACAGTCCGATTTTAGCGGTATTGTCGATATGAGTGCCGCCGCAGAATTCTCTGGAGAAATCAGCCACGGTAACAACGCGCACAATCTTTCCGTATTTTTCACCAAACAGTGCCATCGCACCGAGCTTTTTTGCCTCTTCAATCGGCATTTCACGGCATTCAACGGGAACACCGCGCAAAATAACCTGATTGACAAGCGTTTCTACCTTTTGCAGTTCTTCTTTGGTCATGGCAGAAAAATGAGTAAAGTCAAAGCGGACGCGCTTTTCGTTTACCAACTGGCCGGCCTGTTCTACATGGTCACCCAAAACCTTACGCAGCGAAGCTTGCAGTAAATGAGCAACCGTGTGGTTGCGCATGGTTGCAAGACGGTTTTCAGAATTGACGGTTGCCTTAACCTCTTCGTTCACGCTGATTTGGCCGGCAGAGACAACTGAATGGTGCAGATAGTTTTTCGCATGATTTTTCGTCGTATCTTTTACATCAATAATGGCATCGTTGGATTCGATGGAACCGATATCACCGACCTGACCGCCGCTTTCCGCATAGAAAGTTGTTTTGTCAAGCACAAGAACGATTTCGTCCCCCGCAGTCGCGGACTCGACGCGCTCGCCGTCCTTAATGATTGCAAGCACCTTTGCTGCAGTTTCAAATTGCTTGTAGCCGACAAATTCAGTTTCAGCAATTCCGTCAAGAAGAGCTCGTTCACCTTCCCATGCATCGGCTCCCGCGTTCTTTCTTGCCGCTCTTGCGCGCTCGCGCTGCTCGAGCATTAAGCGCTTAAACTCATCCTCATCAACGGTCATACCGCGTTCAGCGACGATTTCCTTCGTTAAGTCAATCGGAAAACCGTAGGTATCATTGAGGCGGAATGCGTCAGCACCGGAGAACACGGTTTTATCAGCACTGTCGATATAGGTATTTAGCAACTGTAATCCCTGATCAATGGTTTTAGCAAAGCTTTCCTCTTCCACCCCGATCAGTTTTGTAATCATGGCGCGTTTTTCATCCAATTCAGGATATGCGTTTTTATTTTCATCAATCACTGTATTGGCAACCTCGGCTAAGAAGGTACGCTCAATACCGAGCAGACGGCCATGACGTGCGGCACGGCGCAGCAGACGGCGAAGCACGTAACCTCTGCCCTCATTGGACGGCATAACGCCGTCACCGATCATAAAGGTTGTACTGCGGATATGGTCTGTGATAACACGTAAAGAAATATCTTTTTTCGGGTCGTCACCATATTTGATATCGGCAATGCGGCAGATGTGTTTCATGATATTTTGGACCGTATCGACGAGGAACAGGTTGTCCACACCCTGCAGGATACAGGCAAGGCGCTCAAGGCCCATACCTGTATCAATATTAGGATGCTCCATCAGCGGGTAATTTCCTTTGCCGTCGCTGTTGAACTGGGAAAACACAACGTTCCAGAATTCAGTGTAACGGTCGCAGTCGCAGCCCACACCGCAGGTTGGGGAACCGCAACCGTACTGCTCACCGCGGTCAAAATAAATCTCAGAGCAAGGGCCGCAGGGGCCGGAACCATGCTCCCAGAAATTATCCTCTTTGCCTAAACGCACGATATGTGATGCGTCCACGCCGACTTCTTTTGTCCAAATTTCAAACGCTTCATCGTCATCGGTATAAATGGTTACCCAAAGCTTGTCAATCGGCATTTCGAGCACCTTGGTGCAAAATTCCCATGCCCATGCAGTTGCTTCATGCTTAAAGTAATCGCCGAACGAAAAGTTGCCGAGCATTTCAAAGTACGTTCCATGGCGCGCGGTAATACCAACGCGCTCGATGTCCGGAGTACGGATGCATTTCTGGCAGGTGGTCACTCGTTTGCGCGGCGGAGTTACCTCTCCTGTAAAATACTTTTTCATTGGTGCCATACCGGAATTGATGAGCAAAAGGCTATTGTCATCTTTTGGTATTAATGAAAAGCTTTGCAGACGCAAATGCCCCTTTGACTCAAAATAAGATAAATACTTTTCGCGCAGTTCGTTTAATCCTGTCCACTCCATTGTAATCGCTCCATTCTGCCTAAATCGGCAAATAATTGACCATTTATAAAACCCAAATTGCAAAAAAAATAGACTTCACCATCCACCATGGGACGGAGAAATCCGTGGTACCACCCAAATTGCGCTGACGCGCCGCTTGAAGCCCTTAACGCGGGAAACGCCGCGGCTCTTCGCCGCAGGGCTACGGGTTGGCTCAAGTGTTGGCGGATGCGAAAATCTTTCAGCTGTAGATTTCCTCTCTTTTGCAGCGCCCGGCACAATTGTACCCTTTATCGCCTTTGCATTGTGTACCCAAATATCCTTGCGCGAAACAGGGCAAAAGATACTAAAATAACACATTTAATTTCCTTATAATTATAAACTCAAATAACAATCTTGTCAATCTGTAGGGATAAATAATTAACTTACCGGTCTTTCATGAGATTACGGACTAACCAAGGAACAAGAACGACACTGCCCCTGTTCCTGATTATCTCATATTTATCCTATTCTGTCGTACAGTTCGTCGGCAATCTGCTTAAAAGCAGGGCCACAGGTAGCACCGCCCCCCGTGCCGTCCTCTGCAAACACCGTGATAACATACTTGGGGTTGTCATAAGGATAAAAGCCGGAAAACCACGATTCGACGGCCTCTGTACCATTGATGTACCGTCCGGTCTGTGCCGTCGCGGTTTTTGCACCCGCTTCACCTTTTGACGGTTTGCCTTTTTTACTTGTTCCGGTATCAATGGATTCTTTCATAAATTCCTGCAGCAGTTTTGCTGTTTCCTGCGTAATCACCGGTGTGCTTTTTTGCTGTGCAGCTCTTGCTGTGTAATTGAGGTTTTCGTCCACAAGTCCCTCATAAAGATAAGGCTGTGTATATTTGCCATTGCTTGCAATGGCATTGACCATCCCCGCAATTTGCAACGGCGTTGCAGTCAGGTCACCCTGCCCAAACGAAAAATTAGCCAGCGCCCTTGGACTGCTCAGGCTTTTCAGTGTAGGCACATTTCCCTCAACAGATTTGATTCCGGGCGCAATTTCAAAAGAGCGCCCAAATCCCATACTCTGCGTCATGAGCAGGAACTGCGACTGCGGCACCATCTGCATAAGATTAACAAAATAGGTGTTACAGGAATGCGAAATTGCCGATTTCATCGTTTCGGTTCCATGTTTTTCGCCATTAAAGCAGTGAAAAATTCCGCCGGAAACATCGATAGACCCGGTGCAGGTATATTGTGTGTCGGGTGAAATTCCGTATTCCAGTGCCGCGGAAGCAGAAACAAGTTTAAACACGGAACCGACATTGTATGCCGACAAGCAACGGTTTACAAGCGGAGAGTCCGTCGATTGAAGCGCCTGAGCAACATTGTTCGGTGAAAAAGTCGGCAGACTGACAAGCGCGCGTATTTTACAGGTAGGCACCTCTGTTACAATCACCGCGGCTTTGGTTAGATATTTCTCCGCCGCCCGTTCAGCAATCTCCTGAATACTTTTATCAATAGTCAGCACAACGCCGCTATTCTTCAAATAAGACGTATCACTGATTTTTTTGTTTTCACCTGCAAGCACACGGTTGACGGCATCCACTTTATAGGTGACGGAAATCTGCCCCTGATTTTTCGTGAGCTGTTGGTTAAATGTCTTTTCAATGCCCGCCGCGCCCACACCGGAGCCATCAAGATATCCGATGATATTTGCCGCGGGCTGCTTATCGGAATAGCGTTTATCGATGGAAAATACATCTATTCCGCTCGAGGTGATGCTTTTCGGCAGCTTTAGAGAAAACGGTTTTCCCGCTGTCAGAGTTGGGTAAATACTCTCCATTTCTTTTTCGGGTAATATCTTGCTCAGTGCGGCGGCACCTTCGACACTTGGCGCGATGGCAGCTACATATTCCTTGTCTGCCCCGGTGAGGGCGCTTTTATTGCAATCGTAAATGGTTCCGCGCGTTTTTGCAACTGAAAGCTGATAGCTGCTTTGCCGGTCAGCGGTTTGTGCAAGCTGGGTTCCGTTTGAAATTGAAAAAACAGTTAAAATGCTTAGAAACATACAGAGCATAAACGCTCCAAAAAATATCGCCGTTCTTTTTTCCATAAAAATTCCCCCGTATTGGGTATCATTCCCAATACAGAGGAGGTTTAAACATTTAATCATAATCGTAAAGCATGGTAAGTTCTTTATCATTGTTGATATTCTTCAAGTTTAATTCTGTTCACGTTCCCTGCGTAAAATCGCGCCCTTTGCGATGGAATGATCGGTTTTTACAAACACAGTCATCATGGCGTGAGGAGCTGTTTCAATCGGATTCCAGTCCTTGTCGTAAATATCATTTAATGCGACGGAATAGGGCTGATTCCCGGCTTCGAGCACATCGGCTGTGTCGCCCTTGAAAAAGCGATTGCGCTGGGAAAGTGTGGCAACGCCGTCAGCAAATTCCTCGCATATGGCAATCACATCGTAATCTCGCACATCCCCGCCGTTGGAGTACACCTGACCCGGCTCAGTGCCGAAATAAAAGCCAGTACTGTACTCACGGTGGCTGATTTTATTCAGTTCCTCCACAATCCACGGCGAAACTTTTCCGTCCGGGTTTTGCAGGTACTCATCAATTGCACGCCGGTAGGCATTAGTAACAACGGCCACATAGTACGCAGATTTAGCTCTGCCCTCAATTTTCAAGCTATTTACGCCCGCTTTTACGAGCTCAGGAATATGTTCAATCATACACATATCTTTTGAGTTTAAAATATAAGAGCCGGACTGATCCTCTGAAATCGGCATATACTGACCCGGACGCTTTGATTCCACAAGTGCGTATTCCCAGCGACAGGGCTGGGCGCAGTCACCGCGGTTCGCGTCACGGCCGGTGAGGTAGCTGGATAACAGGCAGCGGCCTGAAAAGGAAACGCACATTGCGCCATGAACGAAAGCCTCGATTTCAAGCTCTTTCGGGGTTTTAGCGCGAATTTCAGTAATTTCAGTGAGATTTAACTCGCGTGCAAGTACAACGCGTTTCACGCCCATGTTGTAAAGCTCATTGGCAGAAGCGAAATTTGCAATGCCGGCTTGTGTGGACATATGAATGTCTACATTCGGTGCATACTTCTTTGCCATTGCCATTACACCAAAATCGGCAATAATAAATGCATCGACGCCTGAATTCTGCGCAAATTGTAAAAATTCCGGCAGCCGCGCAAGCTCATCATTATGCGGAACCGTATTACAGGTCAAATACACCCGCACATTTTTACTGTGTGCGAACGCAACAGCCTTGCTAAGTTCATCCTGACTGAAGTTAGACGGTGAGGTTCTCATCCCGAACTCCTGACCGGCAAGATAGACTGCGTCGGCTCCAAAATTGATTGCAGTGTTGAGGCGCTCCATATCACCCACCGGCGAAAGCAGCTCAACGGATTTTGTAATGTCAGTCAACTTATATCCTCCAAAGTGAAATTATTTCAACCCTGCCTTCACAAGGTTACGTTCGTGCTGTGCATTGGTTTCAGCGTAATATGCCTTCCCGTCCTTATCGTGAGCAAAATAATAGTACTTGGTACTCGCAGGGTGCAAAGCCGCGTCGATTGCCTCCAAGCCCGGGCTGCAAATCGGCCCAGCGGGCAGACCCTGAATGGTATAGGTGTCATACCTGCTTTTAAAGGTACCGACTATATCCGATGGGACAGCCGCCTTTGTGCGGTACGGATAGTATGTGGTCGGGTCGGAACGCAGGCGCAGAAGGTCTCCCTTTCCGCCGCTGTTGAGACGGTTATAAAATACAGATGAAACCATATACATATCCTCTTTATTCGCGGCCTCAGCCTGAATCATTGACGCTAAAGTCATAACCTGGTCAAGCGTCATGTTCTGAGCTGTAGCAGCGCTGCGAATCTGCTTTGTCAGTTTTGTACTGCAGNNAGCTTGTTCACCGCCTGCTTGGGATCCTCATCCTTGTAGAATTCGTAAGTATCAGGGAATAAATAACCCTCAAGCTTATAATAACGGTCCTTGTCATTTGTAATTGCCTTAATCATCTCAAATTGGTCATCGAACTTGTCCGAATTTGCAATGGCAAGTACATCCTTGGCGGAACAAACACCGTTCTTTTCCATCAACGCGGCAATTTCCAGAATATTGGCGCCCTCTTTGAATGTAATTTTAATGGTGTCCACACGATTGAGGTTGGACTGGAGGGTACTGATAATCGCCTCANNTCTATTTTATAGCTTCCATTGGTGTAGTGACCGTCCGACTTTGTCAGCTTTGAATAAGCCGAAAAAAAGTTGACGTCACGGATAGCACCGGCGGTTTTAAGGATACCGGCAATTTGGGCAGTGGTGGCGTTTTTGGGAATTTCGACTGTTACGCCCACCTTTTCTTTATCAACCGCAAGCATATCATTGATACCGGTAATCATGAACTGCGCAAATACAACGGAAATAAACAAAACCATAACAATCCAAATGAATCTAAAAAATAACTTGTTTTTTCTTCCCTTTTCCTTATTGCGCCACATGTGTGCTTTTTCCGCCTTGGTTTCAGCCTCATCCTGCGCACGCCGCGCTTTCTCCGCCGCACGCGGGTCGCTGAAACTGTTGATCGCCGCCCCTGGATAATGATCATTTTCTTCCGCCGCGGTCTGAAGGTCGGAATAAAGTTCTTCATCCGGCGTATCGTCCCAGTCCTCACCGGTAATATTCAGCTTAAAATGCTCTGCTCTGTTCTGGCGGCCAGTGCCGTTTTGGTTTTGATCGTCACTCATGGATGTATCCTCCCGTTTTTCACTATATCATAGTGAAACAAATATAGCGCTGTGCGTTCCCGATTTATAGAACAACCCTTCAGGTATATCATAAAAGGTTCACTCCGAGATTTAGCGGTGCTGATTCATCATTCTCCTGATATATTTTTCGGTGATCAGGATATCGACCGGTTTGTCATAGTAACCGTGTGGCAAATTCCACTGCACACAGCCAACGTAGCAAATACCAATCGTGTTGCCCTTGAATTCAGCAAGGAAACGGTCATAGTAACCCTTTCCGTATCCCAAACGATAGCCCTGCGCGTCAAAACTAAGACCCGGTACAATACAAAAGCCCTTGGAATAATCGGTTACACGGCGGCATTTGGATGGAACCGGCTCTAAAACGCCGAACATTCCTTTTTCCAAATCTTCAAGTGAAGTAATGAAATAAAATTCCATATCGCAGGTGTCCGGTACACAGCGCGGCACAGCTACTTGCTTGTGGTTGGCAAGCGCGGCATTGATAAGCGCAATGGTATCAACTTCAATCGGCTTGCTTACATAAGTAAATATCGTATCGGCGATGGCATATTCCCGCAACGCAAGCAAGCGGCTTTGGATCGTGGAATCGAGGCTGATTTTCTGCTCCTTGGTCAGCCGTTCGCGAAATTGCCGGTAGCGTGCGCGCAGGTTCATTTTAACTTCTTTAATATTCTTTACATACATTGTATTGACTTCCTAAGCATCATTGATTTTTCGGGGCTGTAAATCACCTCTACAATTTTGANNGCAGAGTCAGGCGAAAGCACTTTAGCATTCAGTTCCTGCTCAAAGCCTGGGAAGCAGACTGCGGTATGTTCTTTTAATAAGCCCATATGCCCCAAAATAGAAGGGGCGGCACAGATGGCAGCGATGTATTTATCATTTTCCGCACAATATTGAATTGCGGCACGTACAATCGGTGATTTTTCCAGGTTGAGTGCCCCCGGCATGCCACCGGGAAGAACGACCATATCCAGCGCATCCGTTACCGCGTCCTTTTCCTCAATATCGGCGGTCACTTCAATTCCATGAGAACCGGTGACCTTCTTGTCCNNGGTTGTAATCGCTTCAATTTCTTCAAAACCATTTGCAAGAAAAAGATAAGTCATTGTGAATCCTCCATTCAATTAGTCAAGGGACAGCCCAAGGTACGGCGGGTGCGCAGTTTGTAAAAGCTGACTCAGCACTGTGCCGCCGATTGGCTTAATCATACCAAAATCGGACTTTTTGCCTTCTTGTCCCAAAAGTGTGCTGTCGGCCGGCAAACGGAAGTTGTAACTTTGAGCCGGCACGGTACAAATGATATTCGCAGCCAAATCGCCAATCGTATCGCGATCAGCCATGAGTTCCATTACATTGCAGGTGTCCTCGTCAATTCTGCGGCAGACGGCGTAAGCGGGCTTACCGCCGGTTCTGGAGCAAATCAGCTTGTCCCCGTAAATTTTCCCGATCCCTTCGGCAAAACAAAAAGCTTCGTCGCTCCACAGCACAGAGCCTGTTCCAAGCTGTGCATTGCGAAGCGCATTGAGCTGGCTGTAACTCAGAAGTGTTTTATTAACAACACCGGATTCTGAAAGCGCACACATTTGGTCAAGCGTAACGGATTGCGTTTTGACCTGAAAAAATGTGGTGTAATCAGATTTTGCGTACAGTTCGTAGAGTCCTAAATCAGCCGGAAGCACAACCGAATACTGGTCGCCCCGGTTTGCACCCGTCAGCGCGGCAGCAGCCATCAGCGCTGCCATATAACCGTGGCCACGGTGCTGCGGTAATGTTGCGGCGGCGTAAATATAATGAGCCTGAGCAGGCGTCTCACCGGTAACAATCTGAGCCGGCAGCAGGTAGACCGCCGCGGCTATTTTATCGTTCATTTGATAAACCAAACAATTTTCCGGACGAAAATAGTTATTTAAAAAATACTTTGCGGGACGGGCAGGTTCCTCAAAACAGACTTTCCAAATCCGAGCAAGTTCACTGCGCATTCCCCAGTCTGCAAAACGAATCATTCTAACCCATCCTTTCCTTATAGAGTATCAATTAATAAAAACCGCTTAGAACTAAAGCTTAAAATCAAGGACATCCGCCTGCCCGTCAAGGCATAAGGGCAGTTCAGCCCTTATGATTTCCATCACTTCCGTATGAATCCGCTCCATTGCTTTCGGGTTTTCGCCTTCCGCACAATGAACCACCTTCCAGTTCAGAAGCCTTGCCGCATAGAAGGCACTCTCACGGCATGCACTGAGGTAATTCGAGTTACTTTCGTGAATATCTTTTTTACTCTCATTGCCATGATAGCGGCTGCTCAAAAGCTTTTGGGAAACCGATAGGGGCATATCAAGATAGATGGTTAAATCGGGCCGGGGCAGCATGAGTTTATCATATTCATAATCCTGTACCCACAAGACAAACGCTTCCCATTGTTCCTTTGGCAGCTTGGAAAGTTGAAACACGATGTTGGAGGTGGAGTAACGGTCTGCAATAATCAAGGCGCCGTTTTGGTAGTCCTCCCGCCAAAACTTCCGGTAGCTTGCATAACGGTCAACAGCATAAAAAGAAGATGCAGCGTAAGCGTTCACATCGTTTGGATTGCTGCCAAACTCGCCGCCGAGGTACATTTTGACCAAAGTTGATGACGGCTGATTGTAGTCTGGAAAGGATACGCGGCGCAGTTTTACGCCCCGCCCTGAAAGGTCATTACAAAGCAATTCGGTTTGCGTTGCTTTGCCGCTGCCGTCAAGGCCTTCCATTGTAATTAATTTGCCGTTCATTAGTTTTCCCCTATTCCATTTAAAAACTCGCGCACTGCGAGAATCCCGCCGCAAAGTAACTTCATACAAGCGCGGTAGATATAATAAATTCATTATAACAAATTTTTGTACAGTCTTCAACAAAAAATCTCATACGGCCGGTTTATATCACCCTAAACGCAAGCCCACCGGTCTTCATAAGGTGTTGTCGCTATATATACAATTGTGTCTGTACCTGTGTGCGTTATCGATTTTACGTGTATCTGCAAAGTAAAAAAGCTCACCTAAAATCAGGTGAGCTTTTTGTAGTTTGTATTATGTGTTTGAAATAATAATCTGCTCGACAATGTCGGCAACATCTTCACAATAATCAAGGGACTCTTCCATCGTATTGTAAAGATTCTGTAAGCGAATCAAGTCAATCATTTCAATCTCGTTTTGGGGATCAAAAAGCGCACGCATGGCTTCGCTGAAGATTGCGTCGCCCTCTTCCTCAATATGATTTACATAAACTGTCATCTCTTTGATGCTTTTTTGGTTTCTCTTAAACTGCTTGAAGTCAGACAACAAGGTACAGAGCCCTTCACAGGCTTGAACAATTAATTCGACAAACTTTACCGTTGTTTCATTTGTCTTTGTAATATGCATCATGTAAATCTGATTTCCAATATCATCAATACTATCGGTTATGGATTCAATCGCACGGACAATTTCCAGCATGTCGGAACGGTCGATGGGTGTGATAAATGCATCCGCAATCAAGGTGGAGCAATAGTGAACATGCTTATCGCCTTCATGTTCAAGATCCTTCAGCTGCTTAATTTCCTCTTTGTCAATCATACCGTCTGAAAACGAAGACTGAAGCACTTTTGCAGCCTGGCAGGAAATACCGATGCCTTTTTCAAATAGTGTATAGTAGTCCGGCCCTTTACCAAAAATATTACTCATTTAGTTCCCTTACCCTTCAAAATAACAGATTATTAATGGTTTACATATATTATCTAAAATATGAGTATGAACAATTTGGTCATTAAATAACCGAGGATTGTACAAACCGGGAAGGTCAGTACCCACGCCATCACCATTTCTTTTGCGATACCCCAGTTAACATCAGAGAAACGCCTTGCTGCGCCAGCTCCCATCATTGCCGTGCCCTTGGTATTGGTAGTGGAAAGTGGGATTCCGGATACCACTGTGGTAACCAGCATACACACGGAAGCGACAATTTCTGCAGAAAAGCCCTGATATTTTTCAAGCTGAACCATGTCAATTCCCATGGTTTTAATGATTCGGTAACCACCAATGGATGTTCCGATTGCCATAACAAGTGAACATAGTAGCATAATCCACAGGTCAATATGTACTATCTGCGGAATGGGTTGATTTTTAGCAAGCAAAATAACAAGCACAAAAACACCCATAAACTTTTGACCGTCCTGCGCACCATGACTTGTGGCCATCAATGCCGATGAAGCAATTTGCCCGACGGAAAAAATACGGTTTGCACGCGAACGTTTCATACGCCGGAACAGAAAGCCAACCAGCTTCGTGACTAAATAAGCTGCAAAAAATCCAACAAAAGTGGAGATTCCAATACCCCAGAGCACCTTTACAAATGCATCCCATTTAAAAGCCGCAACGCCTTTGTAAGCAATTCCGGCACCCATGAGTCCAGCAATCAATGCATGACTTTCACTGGTCGGAATACCAAACTTCCATGCTGAAACTGACCAAATCACTATGGAAAGCTGAGCCGCACAGATGGCAATCAACGGATTGGAGCCGGTTCCAACATCAACCAAGTTGGCGATTGTACTGGCAACGGCTGTTCCAAAGAACATAATCCCGACCAGATTAAAGACTGTGGCCATGAGTACTGCCACTCTTGGTGAAAGTACCCTTGTTGAAACAACGGTTGCAATTGCATTCGGCGCATCCGTCCAGCCATTGACAAAGATTGAAGCGCACACAAGGAAAAGTGCAATAATGAGCGCAAGTGACATTGAATAACCTCATTTCGTCCTGACGAGTTGTTTAATTTTAACCATATCTTAACACAATTATAACAGAATATTAATAAAATATAAATAGCGAAGATTTTGTAAAAGGACGAATTAAATGAAATAAAAGTTTGTAATTTTGTACTTATTGCTCATTACTGTCGATTTTACGCTATATTTTCATAATTAATTATACTCAGTATTAATGATTAAATCATTAAATAATAGTTTTGCTGCCTTGCAAAAAAGCTTGTAAATAATCGGAAAATATTTCTGTAACACAATGAAACCGCCGCCATAAAATGGTATTGAGAAACAAAGGGTTTCACTAAACGTGTTAGGAGGATTATTTTATGGATGGAAATAGCGCTCAAGCATCTGAAAATGTGCAAAATACAGGGAATTTTAACGAAGCAGTATGTATAGACGGAATGCGTGTGTATGATTCATGCAGTGAACTACAGTAAGCTTGATATATACATTATTTATTTAGAAAGGTTGACTCTGTTCGCGTGAATGAGGACGGATCATATTGACTGTTTTTAATTTAACCCTGTTATTTTCATAAATTCTGCAAAAGCTATTGACGGAGGTGAAATCGATGCCAAACAAATACAACGGACTAAACCAGCTTATCGATCAGGACAAAGAAGCAAACCGGTATTTTAGATCACTGCCCGATTATGTGAAAGAAACCATCAGCGCGCGCTCTGAAAATATCAATTCATTTGAAAGTTTGTGCGATTATGCGGAGAATCTGCTAAGGGATAATGAATAGCTTCGCTCTTTTCTGCACTCATTTACCAATATGTTCATAGGAACCTGTTCGCTTTCATGCTGCCCAGTGGAATATGAGTTCTGCCAGCCACCAGTGCGGCGGCGCTAAACAAGTTTAATTTTCCTTATTCTCGTCATTGTGGCAAATATTTACCTTTGCTTCTAAATCGTTCAAACTTAATATATATGCTTTATTTATGTAATTTTCTTAATTATTATATATAAGTCTATTTTACTGAACAATGGCATTAGTTCTCCCCATAATAAAAGAAATTAACGAAGTTTCTTGTCAGATTCAAGAGAGCTATTATTTTTTTCTTATTAGCCCTATACTGCCTCGCTCTTTTCACAGTTATATTTTAATTTTACTTCTATTTTTCCCTTTATCTTTTTATAAACATATTTTATTTCATTGTTTTTTTCAATAATGTCATTAACCACAAAGTTGCAAGATTTAAACAGATAAACACTTTCACAAAAAAATTTATAACCCAGAATTTGAAATGTAAGGTTTTGATTATTATCGATATGTATTTCAAATTTATCGTCGAGTTTTATTTTATCTCCAATATTTAAAACCTTTTCGCTTCCATAAGATATTATTTCCGATGAATTGAGTGTAGTCTTTTCGCCATGAATTTTATTCTGTATGAATCGTATTTGTTGTATTATCTCATATGGTATATTTTCTACCTCAGGAAATGTAATCCCAAAATATTCTTGTATATCTCTCAATGCACAAAAAACAGAATACCCTTTAGCAACTGCACAACAAAAACCTTGTCTATCCTCTCGTTTCAATTCATTAGTGTCAATAATCAGCTTCCTTTCAAACTTACCAACTACCGACAGAAAAACTTTTTTTGAGTTAATTAATAGATTTAATTGTCTAAATTGTTCATAGGCAGCCAACACAGTTTTTGATTCAAAATCACAGGTTATATTTATTGTGTTATTTGTAGATGGACGTATCTTCATAACAATGGTGAAAAATAAATTAATGACTTCAATCATTAACAAATAAGGAGATGAATATAGTTTCACTTCTACTTCAATTGGCATATTAGATTCATCATAAAATAAGTATCCTTTACTTGATTCCCCTGGTTGGCTAATAATAGAAAAATGAGTAATATTCGTTGCTTCATCAATCATAAAGCCCCCATATTCAGTAATAATTTTTTTTATAGTTCCATCAGGTATATCCAATCTTCCAAATTTTTCACCAGATATAAATTCATTTAATTCCCTGTAAAATTTGAAGTCACCTTTAAATGTAATTTTCCCCTCAATTTCTTCATTCCCAATTCCCACTTTTTTTATTGAGGAAATTTTCAATTTCCCGTCTTGAGATTGAACCTCCGGAATAAAACCATTTTCTTTAGTAACTTCAATTGCTTTCTGAAGATCAATTCTATTTTCAAGAAAATCGGAAATAAATGTTTTTTTAATCTCTTTGCCAATTTCATTTGTAAATTGATCAGCAGATAGATTGATGTAATGAATATTCTTTCTTTCAAGGTAACGTATTCTATAATCCTCCAGGTTGGGAGAAACTAAGTAATGATGTTTTTGGCAGTCTCCCAGTATTCCTGATATTTTTTCAAAGGTTGCCAAAACATTTATATCTGAAAAAGAATACCCGATAAAAACAATTGTCTTAGTTGCAATAAGGTCATTAATTCTCGTCCAAATAAAGTTTGTGTTTTCACCTGCTAAAAATTTCGCATAATCTTCATCGGATAAAACAATTGTCCTACGATCTCTAAAATCTCCGTGCACTTTGTACTCATTTGTTTTATTATTATCCGCATTTAGAAAAGTTTTGTTGTTATAAATCACATTCAGACTATTCCCATATGCTAATTCAAACAAAATATCATAATTTGTAGTTATGATATTTTCTATATTCGGGATTTCCCTTATGAGATGTTGGAGATCGGTTTTGGCATCAGACAGAACAAAAACAGACTGAAGATAATCGTATAGTTTTTCTTTATTTTTTTCAGTATTCTCATCGCTGTCAATTATCATATTGACAACTGAAGGTAAATCATTATTCGCAAATTTTTCAATATTATTAGAAAAAAATTTATACACTAATTTATCTTTTAACTCATTAGCTTTGGGTAAACCAGAAGATACACTGAAGCCAGCTCCAATCCATAAAACTATATCTTTATTTCGTATTTTTTCCACTATTTTTGCAATATGAGATTTCAGTTTGCTCATCTCCCAACAAATTATAAGTTTATTACATATTAATCCTTTTCCCAATTAATTTCCATATTTATTTAGTATTTTGCTGTTTTACGACAAAAGCCCCTGTTGGCTGTCCAATAGGGGCTTTTTATATGTCTATCTTATTATGACTCCTATTCCAAAGATGCCTTTTTCTAAACATATTAGCATGGCCTATTTGATCAAAAAAACTAAAAATATAGCAGTCTGATTCCACTATAATACAAACTCTATTCTTTTGATATTATAATAATATTTTATTGCTTAATTTTAAATAACAATATAAATAGATGAAGGACCACCTGTTGTGACTAATAGGAGATCCTTCATCTACTTATATTGATTTATTATTGTACCGCGGTACCGTCCGTGGGAGNNCTGTGTTATTATTAACCGCTGTTGCTGCAGCCTGTTGTACTCCATCTGCGACCTGCTCTACAGTACCAATTAAAGGTGCAATGTGCTGCGAGGCCGTATTGGCTGTACTTGCCGCCGATGCATCTACCAGCCCCTCGCCGACTATGTAGGCGATTACGCTGCCTACCATCCCCAAATTCAAAGCCAACTCCAGTCGCACCATATTCTTTTACGGCGAGAAGTGCTTCTTCAAATGTTTCCCAGGTTCGACTGTCATCAGCTTTCGCCGCATACAGTTCCCCTTTATAGTTAGGTCGAGGGCAAAGCGGCATTTTATTTGGAAAACGGTGGCAAACCCATTGCGGGCGCTGAATCAGCTCCACCGGAATATTATTAAAGCCCATAAAATCACCCATTTACTGCATAATATTTTTTTGGATTGTCCCTGCCGTAATAATCGTCAATATAAACGTGTAGCGTGTCGCCATCCTGAGTCAGCGACACGCGAACTACAACTCCAATCAGTTGCTCCGTTATTTCCTTTAATTTTTCTGTTGAGTCCACCATAAAACCCAATCGAAGCATATCCATGCAAAGATAATTCGGAGGATCTCCCTCAAAAGTATATCGCTTATCAATTACCCGCCCGCGCTCGGCACCGGCGGTATATATCATTTGCAGGGTCAGAAATGTTTTGCCCTGCAGGTTGCCAACACCGTCATAACATGCCGTTTCAGAGATAATCGCCATTCTGCGAGTATGATCTTTTTTCTCCATCTTTAATACCACCCTTCCGATCAGGCTACCACAGCTTGATCATTCTTGGTTTTAATATATAAATCAAATATTCACAAATAAATAATAAAATCATATCTTAGTAATGGCTCATCCCATTTTAAAAAAATTCTGGTGAATAATATGAGAAATGATACTTGCAATTTTAGTCCTGATATGAATGTGTATCATAACAAATGCCTTGAAAATCAAGATTGTTCTTGTGAATGCTTTTGTCCGTGCCCACCAGGGCCAAGAGGTGCTACGGGGGCCACGGGCCCGACTGGTGCTACCGGAGCTACAGGCTCAACCGGCCTGACTGGTGCTACCGGAGCCACTGGTTCAACCGGCCCAACTGGCCCGACTGGTGCCACAGGTTCAACCGGCCCAACT
>DDHX01000015.1 GCA_002338255.1 Ruminococcaceae bacterium UBA1865
TCATGGTGCTCAAATACTGTTCCAGTTTTGTGAACTTAGCATAATATTGCTGCTGTTGAGTTTCCATCAATGCTTTTAGATTTTTGATTTGGGTATCGTATTCCGCAATGCTTTTTGTAATGGAGCTTTGGTCGACTTTAGTACTGTTTTCAATACCAGCCTTGGCAATCAGGATACCGTCGCCGCCGGTAGTTTTAATGTTCCTATTAATGACCGCTTGCATACGGGTAGCAACACCGTCTGTTCCGGTAAATAAAGATGAAACTTTATCAGAGTCATTGTTCAAAGCATTTTTTAGCTTCGTTTCATCAATGGTGAGTTTACCGTTGGCAGCGTAATCATTGGCCGGGGATGAAATGCCTATATCGTAGAGTGAAGATTTCATGGAGTCAATCATGTCAGTCATGGAGTGGCGCAAATCAAGGCTAAGAGAGTTTAAAATGGAATCTCCCTTTAGCAATCCTTTTTTTGCATTCGTTTCCCAAGCGGTAATTTGGGCATCGGTCATATCCGCTTTTTGTGCATCAGTCAGTGGGGGATAGGAAGCATCTGTCGGCTTACTTTCGCTGACCTTACCGTTTGCCAACACGATCAGTGCATTATAGTCATCTACAAACCCCTTGACTTTCGTATATAAATCATCCGTCTTATTGTCCACGGTAAATTTGATCGGAGTATCTGCGGTGACGGTGGCGTCAGTCTTACCCAAAAGGCTAAAATTAACACCATCGAGTGTGAATTTGTTGTCGCTCCTCACAATGTCAACTGCATTTGCGGCATTACCGTCAAAGCTAACTTTTAGCTTAGCATCCTGACCGGTTTGTACAGTATAATCAGTGCCGGTACTGCCAAACAATGCTTTTGCAAGGCCACTGTCTGCAATGTCGACCTTACTGGTGCTGCCGCCGCTTTTGGAAGTTACACTGAACGTATTATTTGTTTCAGAGTAGGATAGGGTCGCATTGGCGTCTGCATCGTTGTTAACTGTGGAAATAATATTGGCAATCGTATCCGTACTTTTAAATGTAAATTTTTTACCATTGACCGTTAACCCATAGGCATCAAAGTCACCTGTTGTCTGCTTTGAGTCAGCATAGGAATCTAAAGTAAATTTGTCCGCATCCTTCAAATTCACTTGGATATCCGCAAGAGTTTTGTTTGTGTTAATTCGGTTGCTTTCACCTGCGTAGACATGTAGTGCACCATTTGCGCCGAGAATTCCGCTTACATCGGAGGAAGCAATTGAAAGAACATCCGTGCTCTCGATTACCTTACCGTCTGCGTCAAATTTGTCTGCCATTTTAAAAGATAAAGTTCCGCTGTCATCTGTGGAACCTGTTTTACCGACTGTAATTTTTCCGGATCCAAAGGCACTGTCCAAACCATTTTGCAAATAGGCTTTCAGTTTCGTGACATCGGAATAAAGGCTCTTATCAGTTTCCTTAAAAGTAATATTTTTAGTAAGCCCGTTCAAACTGAACGTCACGGTAGACCCGGAAAGGGAATCTGCTAATGCCTGAGTGGTGAAAAGGCTGTCAGGAACGATTGGCCCTCCCGTAATCACGGTGCTGCCGGAAGCTCCCGCTGTCAAACCAAGGCCTTTTAAAAGATTTGTACTGCCGGCGCTGACAACAATATTGGCCGTTGAAGTTCCGGTTTTTGACAATTGACCATTATCATCAAATGTTACATTGCCCTTTAATCCATCCGTTTTAGCGATCTGGGCATTTAATTCGGCGGCTAAAGCTTTCGTGTTCTCTGCTGGATCGGTGGACGAAAATGCAAAGTCACTGTTTACATTAACAGCATAGTCTTTTCCGTCGTAGTTGATGGTCAGTGAGTTACCGGAAACCAAGCTTTTTGCCCAAGTGGAAGAAATGGTTCCCGTGCCAATCGTTTCATTCGAAACATTATGGTTTGAAACAAAGCTGGCCTGCTGCGCGAGCTGCGAAATACTTGTGACAACCATATTTTTCGCAACACTCGTGTTACCGCTGATATTTAAAAATGACGAAGTATTATTAATCGATGTGGAATTGAAAAAGTTTGCACTGGAGATGTTGGCGCTGCTGGTCGAAGATGAAAAATATTTAGCTTTAAAATCCGACAGAGCTGTAGTCACCTGTCGATAGGATTGCTGTTTCCACAGGGCAATTTGCTTGCTCTGCATCTGCTTGTCAATTTTACTCTGGGTTCCAGAAGTCAGCTGTTTCACCAGAGTATCGGTATCCAATCCAGAGATTAGACCGCTCATCCTTTTAGATGAGGTCGAAGTTGCGTTGATAGAAGAAGCTGAACTGGTTGAATTTGTAGCTCGCATGATGAAAGCCTCCTAACAGGTATATAAATCATAATTACAATAAAGCCATTCAAGATATATATCGTACCGAACAGGGAAAAAATTTAGAGAATTTTACAAAAGATAATTAAATTAAAATTTTATATTAATTAGTATTTTGTTTTGACGATATATACTATATTATGTTATTATAGTAGCATATATTGTTTTATAGGATAATATGTATGTTTTAAAAATCAGCAAAAAATGTAAGAGGGAATGGTTGTTAGAATGACTTTTATTCCAACCGATAAATTAAAAGCAGGGATGGTATTGGATAGAGACGTATATTTATTCGATTGCGTAACATCTAAAATCATCATGCTGAGATCCGGCCAAACATTAACTCAATTATATATTGATAAATTCGGTGAATTGGATATCCTTGGCGCTTATATTCATTCTAAAGAAGAGACAAAGACAATCAGAGTTGTTACAACTGCCAGGCAGCCGATTAAAAGAGAATTAAAACATGAGGCTATTGCAAGTGTACATCAGGTTTACCAAATGTTTAATCAAGTTGCTCAGAAGATTAATGTAAGCAGCATTAACCAGACAATGAATGTTTCAAAGCAACTTGTAAATTCATTAAAAAACAATGCGGAAGCCAAGATAAGTATTGCAAATTTGAAACTGTATGATGATTATACCTACAATCATTCGCTTGGTGTTTCTATTCTTTCCATTGCGNNTTGGCTTAAAGACGCAGGATCTGTACGATCTTGGATTCTGTGCTTTATTGCATGATATTGGGAAAATGTCGGTGCCGATAGAAATTATTGCAAAACCTGCTAAATTGACAGAAGAAGAGTTTAGCATTGTTAAACAGCACCCGCAAAAAGGAGCGGAGTTCTTTTCAAAACACAATTTGGCTAATATCAGAATCTGTGAAGGCGTGTTGACGCATCATGAGAAATATGATGGCACAGGCTATCCAAACGGGCTTTCCGGTGAAGATATTCCTTTATTCGGAAGAATTATTTCAGTTGCGGATGTCTATGACGCATTGACCTCTGTAAGGCCATACAGAAAGCCGTCTCCGCCATCAGAAGCAATTGAATACATAATGGGCTCAAGTGGGATTGCGTTTGACCTTATGATTGTAAAGGCCTTTTTAAATAAGGTTTCCCCCTATCCGATTGGCTCATGTGTCAAATTAAATAACGATGAAATTGCGATTATCGTAAAGCAAAACGAACAGAATCCCTTGCGGCCTGTCATCAGGCCGATTAATCGGCCTGATGTTTTGCTGGATTTGTATGTGCAGCGCAATTTACAGAGCACTGTAATTGAAGATATCTGTAATGTTTCCACCTGCGAAGACTTTTAGTTGCTACTGTTCAGTAGGTTTTGATATAGGTCTAACAACAAAAAACCGGGTAGTCCAAGATCTATTGGACTACCCGGTTTTCACTATAATATTAATACTTGCTTCCTGCGTAGCTATTTTTTATAGTTTTGGTATCTGTTGTTTTCGCTGCTGCATGGTCGGGGGAGACGGCAGCATTCGTCACAGTTGGCTTGATAATAAAATGGTTAACCAAAGACTTGAGAGTTTGTGCTTGGCCGGACATTTCTTCGCTTGAAGCCGCACTTTCTTCCGCGGTTGCAGAATTTGTCTGAACAACGGCGGAAATTTGCTCTACTCCATATGTCACCTGGCTAATTGAAGTTGCCTGTGCATTGGAAGCATCCGCAATATTATTAATCAATTCGGTGGACTTTGAATTAGCGGAAATCACTTCAGTCAATGTTTTGGCTGTGGAATCTGTAATTTTTCGACCATTATCAACCGCTTGCAGTGCGTTTTCAATTAAGGAAGTAGTGTCTTTTACGGCCTCTGCACTCTTGCCTGCAAGGTTTCGTACTTCATCGGCAACTACTGCAAAGCCTTTGCCTGCGGCACCGGCTCTGGCGGCTTCCACGGCGGCATTCAATGCCAAAATATTTGTTTGGCGGGCAATGTTATCAATGGTTTTAATAATATCACCGATTTTCGTGGAAGTTTCACTGATTTCGCTCATCGCCTGAAGCATCTTATCCATTTCCGCAGATGCGCTTTTAATTTTATTTTCTGCATCAGAAGAAGCTCGGTTCGCATCGGCAGCGTTAACCGCATTTTGCTTAACCTGTTCGGAAATTTCCATGATTGAAGCGGACAGTTCCTGAATAGAGCTCGCTTGCTCTGTTGCACCCTGTGCAAGTGCCTGAGAGGCATTTGCAACTTGTTCCGAACCATTTGATACCTCATTGGCGGAGCGGCCGATTGAAGAAATGTTTTTGTTTAACATCGATACAATATGTTCCAGTGCGGTTTTGATTTTCAGAAAATCACCCTGATATCCGTCTGCAATTTCAACGTTTAAATTTCCGGCTGCCAGTGTGTTCAGAACATCAGTTATTCCACCCATATATTCCTTGTATGCGTCGATCGTAGACGCGAGAGCTTGTGCAAGCTGTCCAATTTCATTATTAGATCCTGCTTCAATTGTTACGCTTAAATCGCCCTGCGCCATCTTGGCTGCTGCTTCTGCGATTTTATTAATTGGGCGGGTAACTTTTCTTGCGGTTCGGATTGCCACCCGAAGAGCGAGCGCACAGGATATACACAGCAAAATAGCACCAGGAATCCAATTGTTATCTTTTGTAAAAAAATAAACACTTAATCCACCACAAAGTAAGCAGATAATTGTTAATGGAATAAACGCAAGGATCAATCTCTTCTCAATTTTCATATTGTCAATTAGCTTCATTTTTACTTCCTTTTTTGAATCGAACTAAATCTGTACTGCACTGTTTACCAGTTCGAATTCATCTTGATTCAAAATTTTACTTGTATCCAATAACATAACAACTTTATTTTGAATCTTGCCAATTCCTGTCAAATAAGCGTTGGTGCAATCTTTTGACATCCTTGGAGGTGGGGAAATATTATCATCATCGATGATGGTTACTTCGTCAACAGAATCTACAATGAAGCCAATGTGGCTTTCTCCGATTTTCGATACGATAATACAGGTCTTTTCGTCATAGTCCGCTTCTTCCTTGCCAAATCGCAGCCGAACGTCAATGACCGGAATAATGTTGCCGCGTAAATTNNGAACGCGGGGAGTCTGGAATAGAGGTAATTTCCTGGTTTCCAATAATTTGTACCACATCAGCGATTGGAACGCCGAAAAGCTGCTTATCTGTCCAAAAAGTAAGGTACTTGCCTTTCATTTCGGTTGAATCAAGTTCCTCTTCCATTTCAATTGAATCTCTTGTATTCTCCATTTTCTATCACCTCATTATTAAATTAGAACAATTATAATATCATCGAGGAAAATTAAGAATTCGTTTCCTTTGCCATCTTAATTTGTTCTCTCTGTTTATCAAAAATGTAATTGCACAGCAAGTCAAACTGCCTGTTGGAACTGTCCAGAAACGCACAGCCGTAACCATTGTGTGAATAGTCGACTAACTGTTCCCGCTGCACTTGACAGCGAAACGGAACACTCATATCGTACAATGGCAACGTGGTAACAAATTTCTGACCTGCCTCGAAATGCTCCGGCGTGGCAATAAAAATACCGCTTAAGCTCAAATCCGTCACAATCACATCGAGAGCGTGCTCCCTGTCGGGAACATTCTCTTCAATAAGATATGCCTGTGTGCTGATTTCCACCTTCAAGCGGAAAAAATTCCTGCGTTCAAAGTCAGCCAAACTTTGTATATTGGTAATTTGCATCATATCTGAAGTTGAAAGGAAAACCTTACCGATCAAAACCTTAAAACCCAGCGTGTTATTATAGATGTTGATTTTAACCGGGGTGTNNCACGGCTCCGTGCAAAATATCTCCTAAAAACCCGGTGGTAATTAATTTATTTGAAAGTGTCTTAATTTCGCACATTGAGTATAAATACTGTTCAGAAATTGGCAGCATGGGAAATACCTCCAAAATGATATATAAAACCGTATCGAAGATATAAAATTAAAAAATCACTATCAATTAAGAAAAGCAATTTTTCTATTTCATGAATTTACATTACTTGATTGCTTGTTTCATCATCATCGGACAGAATTTTCACTGTGTCCAACAGCATAACCGCTTCTCCCAAAAGAGTTGCGATTCCAACAATAAAACCGTTTGTGGTATCTTTGGCAAGTTTGGGTGAATCACTAATTTGATTTTTGGAAACGTCAGTAACATCGTTTACCCGGTCCACAATAAATCCAACGCTTAAGTCGCCTGTTTCCACCACGATGATACTGGTGTAATCATCATATTCTCTTGGTTCCTTATTGAATTTCAGTCTTAAATCAACCAGGGGAACAATTTTTCCTCTCAAATTGATGACTCCAATTACAAACGGCGGCAACTTTGGAATATAGGTGATGGGCTGCATCCGAATAATTTCAACCACCTGACTGCTTGGGATTGCAAACAATTGCTCATCAATAAAAAAAGTAAGATACTTCTCCTTGGAAATATTTTCATTGCCTTTATTGTTGTTCTCGGAAAAATTTTTTTCTGCCGTATTTTCCATATCGTCCACCATTTCTACCGTTGCCGTTCGGTAAAATATTTTTAATGCTGCCGATTCCGGCATTATTTTGGCAGCATAAGTTAGAGCGCTCTAAAATATTTCTCTATTATATATCGGCTTGTTTCTGAAAAAATTAGCCAAATATGTTAGAAAATATCTTTTTATTTGCTTCTTAAATAGGATCCGTCTGTTCGCTTTGTATCATATTGGCTTTACCATCAGGGGAATAATTTAAAAAATATACATAGATGTCCACAATCGCCTGATATAATTCGGGTGGAATTTCACTTCCTGCACCGAGTTGTGAAAGCAGTGTGGCAAGTGCATCATCCTGAAAAACAGGGACATTGTTGTCTTGTGCGACATCAATGATTTTTTGCGCAACATAACCAAGGCCGGCTGCAACGACTACCGGAGCGTTGTGGGATGAGTCCTGCGAGTACTTTAAAGCAGCTGCCTGCGAACGTTTTTCATATGGTAACATCGATTATATTCTTCCTTTCGTATACTTTTTTCATAATCTGCTTGTCCACATTAGCAATGTTGTCCGTTGACAGTACTATACTTTGAGCTGTCAGTCCGTTTTGTGAAAATATCTGGGAAATTCTGTCCCCGATTTCTTGTTTGCTTGTTGCCAAAACAGGAGGGCAGTTCAATTTTATTTCAGCATTTTTTTGAGAAAGAACAACGGAAGCTTCAAAATAACCCAGCTGCTTTATATCGAAAGTTAAAAACAATTTAAGCGGTTTAGGCTCTTTGTTTTGGTCGCCATGCGGCGAAGAAGGGTTACTGTCATCATCTTTTTCAATCCAAATCTCTGAAAACATAAATTTCCCATTATAATTTATCGGTAAAAAAAGATGAGTAAAAGGCATATATACACTGTTGTTCAGCAGAAGGGAAGAAATCACGTCCTTGTATAGCGACTGAGTTACATTTGAAGAACTTTGGTTGAGGTTTTCCGTTAGCGCTTTTATCAGAGAATCATAAAATTGATTTTCTGGTTTTTGTGAAGATTCGGTAAGATTTTTTAAAAACATAGATTTGATTTGGTTTATTTTTTCGGGAGGCAGGTTCAATTCATACCTGCAATAGTCCAATAAAGATGAAAGCTGGTCAATCAATTCCTGATGTGAACTAATGTTTAACCTCGCAATATTATGTACGAGGAGGGTAATGCCATCTCTCAATGAACCAAAATCATTGGTCGTTGAAACATATTCGCTTAAAAGGGGAAGAACTTTTTCTTTCAAAATGGACAAATTTGCATTTAGGCTGTTGAAAGGCTGCTCAGTCATGAGCTGATCTGTCAGCGCCTGCAGCTTTGTACCATAAGAGTTTGTCATCTGAGGAACAAGCGTGTTCAGCTCTTTTACAATAGTTGTTGTGTTGTCCGGCGTCGAAAAATAGGCATCATAAGATTTCAGAAAAGCGGACAGATGCTCCTTTAAACTGCTATCGGAATATTCATTCATAAGGCTTCTGAAAATATCAAAGACCGGCCCGGAAAATTTTGTCTGGTTATTGCTTTGGAACATTAGATTTTTTACAATATCCGCCTGGTCCATTTTCATAGCGGATGAAAGCTGTTTTGTTAATAAAGCTACGGGGCTGTTGTCATTGACGCGATCTGCACGGTTAAATGCGTCAAACATAATTTTTTGCAGTGTTTGCGAAAGTGCCGGAGTTTTGCCTAATTGATCTAAAAATTTATTGAAAACAGAGTTGCGGTTCAGCAAAAAATTAAAATTTGTGTTTTGCTCTGACTGTTTGTCTGTGTTCGGCTGAGTCACTTTCGACGGGTCAATTGGAAGCATTGCTTGTGACTGTTTAGCCGACGGAATCTTGTTGATACTTTCATTACCGGTAATGGGAGTGGTTATTGTTAAGCGATCGGGCATAAAAACACCTCTAAAATAAATTTTAACGTTAATTTAATTGAAGTTGGAACGATATATATCATATAAAGTTTATTAGGCGGTGAAGTATTAATGGATAACAATATGGAATCAATGCTCGAAGTATATCTGTTTGAAGCAAATGATTTGCTTGAACACCTTGACGAAATCTTAATCAATTGCGAAAAAGCAAATTCTTTTGATACCGACAGCATCAATGAAATCTTCCGGATTATGCATACAATTAAAGGCTCCTCTGCAATGATGCAGTTTAACAGCTTGATGACTATCTCTCATAAGGTGGAGGATTTATTCTACTTCGTGCGTGAAAACGGAATTGACGAAAAATACAACAGTGAACTTTTTGACCTGATGTTCAAATCAAGCGACTTTATTAAGTCGGAAGTATCTAAGGTCGAAAACAATGAGCCCTTAACTACAGATATCGGCACTTTTGAGAAGGAAATTAATGATTTTCTGAAAAAGATTTCTGAGAATCAGCCAAACACGCCTGAGGTTGAGCCTGTTTCCAATTTGGCGATGGATACCGAGAGCTTTGACCCGAATTTCCCTTACTCGGTACGTGTGTTTTTTGAAGAAGAGACGGAGATGGAAAATCTTCGTGCGGTCATGCTCATTAATTCTATCAGCGACATCTATCAGGACATTACCTACCAGCCACGGGATATTGAAACAAATCCGGCCAGTGCGGATGAAATTATCAAAAACGGCTTTCTGATCTCATTTAAAGAAGAGAGTGGTCTGAAAAGCGTACTCAAACTGATCGAAAATTTCGTGTACACTAAAAATTATACTGTTTTTGGAGGAGAGAATATTGCACCAACAGCAGTACCGGGTGAAAAAGTTATGCCGACTGAAAATGAGCAAGTGCAGGAATCGACAGGAGTTGCTCATACTGCCGTCAAGCAGAACTTAATTAACGTAAATCTTTCCAAGCTTGATAGCTTAATGGATTTGATGGGCGAAATCGTCATTACAGAATCCATGGTAACCGCGATGCCGTCCGGGCAAAACGTCAGTGTTGACAACAATTTCACCAAGGCATCCCGTCAGCTTCGCAAGCTGACAGATGAGCTTCAGGAAGTCGTCATGTCTATTAGAATGGTGCCTATTTCCGGTGTATTTCAGAAGATGAACCGCATTGTGAGAGATATGACTAAAAAGTTGGACAAGGATGTTGAACTGAAACTGATCGGCGAAGACACCGAAGTAGATAAAACAATCATTGATAATATTGGCGACCCGCTTATGCATCTGGTACGCAACGCAATGGATCATGGGATCGAAACCAAAGAAGAACGTGCTGTGTCGGGAAAGCCGGCAAAGGGAACTGTTACATTGTCCGCACAGAACACGGGTGGAGAAATTTTGATTACAGTGCAGGACGATGGCAAGGGAATCGACAAAACGAGTGTACTTCAGAAAGCCAAAAGACAGGGTATGCTTAAGAAGCCGGAAAGCGAATATTCAACAAGGGAAATTTATGCCTTCCTGCTCATGCCTGGATTCTCTACCAACGAGGTTGTAACAGAATTTTCCGGCAGAGGCGTCGGAATGGACGTTGTGAAGAAGAATGTCGAAAAAATCGGCGGAGATGTATCGCTTGTCAGCGAATACGGAAAAGGAACGAAGATACTCTTTAAAATTCCGCTGACGCTTGCAATTGTAAACGGTATGAAAGTCTCCGTGGGCGGAACCGTATTTACGCTCCCCATTAATAATATTAAGCAGTCCTTTAAGGTGAGTAAGGAAAGTGTCCATTTTGATCCTGATATGCATGAAATCATTATGGTGCGCAATCAGTATTATCCGGTTATTCGGCTGCACAAAGTGTTTGGAATCCAGACAGAAATTACGGATATTGAAAGCGGAATCGTTATTTTAGTGGAGACACATGAACAGGCATACTGCATTTTTGCGGATACGTTATTGGGTGAACAGCAGGTGGTTGTTAAATCCCTGCCAATTTATCTTAACAAGTATGACGTAAAAGAAACCGGAATTACCGGCTGTGCCATCCTTGGGGACGGCAGCATCAGCCTGATTCTCGATATTCTCAATCTTTATAATGACAATTAACTTTTATAATTGCCGCACAGTGATTCATGGAGGAAAACAATGATACGTCTAACTGATCCGGAGTTTAATGATATTGTAGACTTTGTAAAAAACAACTATGGCATTAATTTAGCCAAGAAAAGACAGCTGATTGAATCAAGAATGCAATCCGTTTTAACGGAAAAGGGATTTACGAACTTTACCGATTATTTTGAATTGATAAAGCAGCATAATTCCACTGAAATCACGGCTATGCTGAATAAACTAACAACAAATCACACTTACTTTTTAAGAGAACCTGCTCATTTTGACTTTTTGAAAAATACGATTCTTCCCGCACAGGAAAAAACCAACCGCCAAAAGGATATCCGCATTTGGAGTGCAGGATGCTCATCGGGGGAAGAAGCCTACACTACAATCATGGTCATGATGGATTATTTTGGACTGCAAAAATCAAGCTGGGATTACAGAATCCTTGCAACAGATATCTCTTTAAAAGCGATGGATGCAGCAAAAAATGGTTTATACAGTGCAGAATCACTCAAAAATGTTCCGCAGGCGTGGGGGAAGAAGTATTTCACCAGCAAGCCGAACGATCTTTTTGAACTGAATAAAGAAGTTCGTGAACAGGTTACTTTTCGACCATTAAATCTGATGGAGAATTTTACGTTTAAACAGCCGTTTGACTTAATCTTTTGCCGAAATGTCATGATCTATTTTGATCAGCCAACGAAAAATGCGTTAATCAATAAATTCTATGATGTATTGAAACCCGGCGGATACTTGTTCATCGGGCACTCCGAAACAGTGCAGAGGGACAGTTCTCAATTTCTGTATATCGAACCCTCTGTTTATCAGAAAGGATAAAAAATGCCCTTACATCACAAAATACGAGTTTTAATAGTGGATGATTCCATTTTTTTTAGGACTGCTTTGCAAAAAGCGCTTAGCAGTGATGAAAATATTGAGGTAATTGGAAGCGCCGGCAGCGCGTTTGAAGCAGAGAAAAAGATCAAAGAGCTATCGCCGGATGTTGTTACAATGGATGTTGAGATGCCGGATATGAAAGGTACGGATTTCCTAAAAGAGCTGATTCCAAAGAATCCGTTACCGGTTGTGCTGGTAAGTTCCCTTAATATTGGAATATTTGAGGCATTAAGTGCGGGCGCTGTCGATTATGTCAAAAAACCAAACATTCAAAGCAGCAGCGATTTTTCCATTTTTTGCCGCGAATTAAGCGTTAAGATAAAAATTGCCTCTTCTGCGAAGGTGAAGAAAAGTGTTGCGCCGACTGCCTCACTGCCGCTTCCTGTATTAAACCATAGTGGCACAAGTGAGAATATTATTGCCATTGGCGCTTCCACCGGTGGAACAGAAGCCACTCTTGAAGTTTTAAAACAATTGCCTGCCAATATTCCCGGAATTTTGATTGTTCAGCACATGCCGGCCGGTTTTACAAAAATGTATGCGGACAGACTGAACAGAATCTGCAATTTTTCTGTTCTTGAAGCACAGAACGGTGACCGTGTAAAACAAGGACAGGCGCTTATTGCAGCCGGAGATAAACATATGACTTTGGAAAAAGACTTTAAGGGTTATTATGTAAAGTGCGTTGCAGGAGAAAAGGTTAGCGGCCATTGCCCGTCCGTGGACGTACTATTCCATTCGGTGGCAAAGACAGCCGGTAAAGATGCCATGGGCGTTATTCTTACCGGCATGGGCAAAGACGGAGCGGACGGACTGCTTGAAATGAGAAAAAACGGCTCCTTCACAATTGGGCAGGATAAGCAATCCTGTGTTGTTTATGGAATGCCGATGGTTGCGTATGATATTGGGGCTGTGGCGAAGCAGGCTCCTTGTCAGGCTATTGCAGGAATAATCATTCAGAAGTTAAATAAATAATCGCCGGTTTCATCTGCGAAAATTGCAGTAACAGGTAAAATTATCCGGAAATAGTTCGATATATAAAACGAAGAGCTTAAATTGCTCTTCTTGATTTATTTATTAAATCGTAAATTTTGAAAGAGATGTGTGTAATTGATGGAGAAAATGAGGAAAAACAAAGTCTTAAAGGACAAGACTGTAAAAAGCAAAAAATTAAAAGATAAAATTTTAAAGAAGAAGAGTTTAAAAAAGACACTCCTAATTGGAATGGTGAGTCTTGCTGCTTCTATCAGTATTCTTTTCGGAGTGGCAACCGCAACTGTTCTCTACTCGAATGCAAATAATAATATGATATCAACAACGGACTCAAGTTCAACTGCGTATAATCATTATGTACAGCAGGCCATTACCACCTTTAAGGTAAAGGCGCAAACAATTGCTCAAAACACCCAGATTACGAATGAGAGTCTGCCGCTGGCAAATAGAAAACAATTATTAAGTGTGCTGGCCAAGCAATACGGTTTTGTAGATATAATGGTCGCCGATGCAAAGGGAAAAACCACAAATGATACCGACATCAGCGACCGGGATTATTTTCAAAAGGCAATGGCAGGTTCAACTTTTGTCTCCAGTACCATAGTCAGGAGAAGTGATTCCACCACCGCGCTGATGGTTTCAACCAAAGCGGGCGGTTACTATAACGGTGTTATTATTGCTGTCTTGGGCGCGGATACCTTTAGTAAAATGATAGATGATGTTACTGTTGGGCAATCCGGCTATGGGTTTATTGTAGATAAAGATGGCAAGATTATCGCACATAAAGACAAGACGAATGTTGCAAAATTTACAAATTATATTGATATGGCAAAGAAAGACAGTTCATACGCAGATGCCGCGTCTGTTACGAAACAGATGATGGCGGGAAAAACAGGCAGCCAAGTTATTACATTGAACGGTGTTCAGCAATGCATCGGATATTCGCCGATACCGGATACAAACGGCTGGTCGATTGGTGTAAGCGCAAACGTTAATGAAATGATGAGCGAATTTTACAAGTCCATATTTATTACCCTTGCCCTAATGCTTCTATTTATTATCTTATCCTGCATCATTGCTTTAAAGGTTTCCAATCCAATTGTACAGCCGATTGTCAACCTGGTTAAACGAATTGAATTGTTGGCAGAAGGAGATTTACATACAGAGGTTCCTGTCATACGTCAGAACAATGAAATAGGCGTTCTTTCACAGGCTTTCTCAAATACGATTGATACACTTGTCGCGTACATTGGAGAAATTTCCATCGTGTTGGACAGTTTAGCGGAGGGCGACTGTACCGTGGAAACGCATGAGGATTATAAAGGTGACTTTGTAACAATAAAAACTGCCTTGAATACCATTGTTTCAAACTTGAATAGAATGTTTTCGGATATTAATCAGTCTGCCGATCAGGTTGCAAGCGGAGCAGATCAGGTTTCTTCCGGGGCGCAGGC
>DDHX01000001.1:0-6182 GCA_002338255.1 Ruminococcaceae bacterium UBA1865
GGCGAGACTTGAACTCACGGCCTCTTGACCCCCAGTCAAGCGCGCTACCAACTGCGCTACACCCGGAAATGAACGAGTTTTATTCTAACACAAGTGTGTAGAAAAAGCAAGTATATATCAAGATTTAAGTCCTTATCAAGCCTAAAATTTGACAAACCGGCAATTCTTTGTAAAATTGCCGGTTTGCTTGTGCGCTTTCAATTAGTCAGTTTTTTTGTTCGATTTCGTGTTGTCCGCAATATATAGATCTGCGGCCTTGTCAACTTTAGACAGGGCTTTTTGTGCAGAATCAATACAGCGAAACAGCTTAACAGCAAGGCAGCCGTTGAATACCGAAGTAATGATGATCATTGCAGCTGAAATCGCGCCAATCGCCCTGATTATTCTCATAATTCTAAATTGATCGATTCTCATAAAACACTCTTCTTTCTCAATTAGTCGCCAAAACGGATACCAATATCTCGTGCGGTTTGGACAATGTCGCTGTCAACTGGAACACCCTTCAATTTACCGGCTACCTCTCGCAAGGGAACAGGAACAATGATACAGTTTTGCAGAGCAACCATGTTGCCATATTTCTTTTCAGCAATCAGCCTTGCCGCCGCGGTACCGAAACGCGTTGCCAGCAGACGGTCGTAGGGGCAGGGGCTGCCGCCGCGCTGAAAGTGGCCCGGAACGGTTACCCGAATTTCCTGACCGGTTTTTTCGCTGATTTCCTGTGCGAGGCGATAGGAAATGGAGGGGTATTGCATGGTGGCTCTCGCATTCTTAAATTCTTTTTTGCTCATTTGGGCTTCTTGCTGTGAAATTGCACCCTCAGCCACAGCAAGAATTGAAAAGCGCTTGCCGTGTTCATTGCGCTGAGCAAGTGTTTTTACAATTCCATCAATATTGTAGGGAATTTCGGGCAACAGAATAACATCGGCGCCCCCGGCAATGCCTGCGTGCAGTGTCAGCCAGCCGGCCTTATGACCCATGATTTCTACAATGAAGACTCTTCCGTGCGAAGTCGCGGTTGTATGAATACAGTCCAATACATTTGTTGCAATTTCCATTGCGCTGCTAAAACCGAAAGTCATTTCAGTACCCCAAACATCATTATCGATTGTTTTAGGTAAAGTGATAACGTTCAGGCCCTCTTCACTTAGTAGATTTGCGGTTTTGTGTGTACCGTTTCCGCCTAAAATCACCAGGCAGTCAAGCTTCATCTTTTTATAGTTATCCTTCATATTCTTGACCTTATCCACACTGTTCTCATCAATTACACGCATCAGCTTAAATGGCTGGCGTGAGGTGCCGAGAATCGTGCCGCCAAGGGTAAGAATACCGGAAAAATGGTCCGGCTTCATACGTTTGTAGTTGCCTTCAATCAGCCCGCGGTATCCGTCGTTGATGCNNTGATGCCGTAAATTTCAACGTCCTCGCCAAACTGCACGTAAAGCGCCTTTGCAACGCCGCGGATTGCCGCGTTCAAGCCCTGACAGTCGCCTCCGCTTGTTAATATACCGATTCTCTTCATGGTTTCACTCTCGTTTCTAAAATTAAACTTATTTTATTTTATCATTTCCGCGTTTCGTATGGGTTTGAACGGCTTATTGCTGTCTTGCTCTGACAGCTTCTTTACCGATTCCTGTGCCAAACGTGAAAATTCGGTCTGACAGTTACAGGGAGCCTTGCCTCGTTTGTCAATGTGGGTGTATACCGTGTCGGGCTGCATGATTCGCATATTGCGGTTGTCGTTCAGCATTAAACTCAGAATGGCAAACGCACGTTGACGCAAATCCTCATTCTCAATAGGGAACACAAGCTCGACGCGCCGGTCAAGGTTGCGCTGCATCCAGTCGGCGCTGCCCATGTAAATTTTGGGATTGCCGGCGTTTTCAAATCTAAAAATTCTGCTGTGTTCCAACAACTGGCCAATGATACTGTAAACGGTGATGTGATCACTGATACCCGGAAGCCCCGGGATTAAACAGCAGATTCCCCTTACCAGAAGTTTGACAGGAACATTGGCCTGTGAGGCGTTGTAGAGCAGCTCAATGAGCTGTGGGTCAACAAGCGAATTAACCTTTATCGTAACGCCACAGGGAAGCCCGCGGTTTGAATTGTCAATCTCTTTCTCTATCATGCGCTGAAAAAAACTTCTCATACCATGCGGTGCGACAACAAAGCGATTGTATTCCGGCGGGCGGGAATAGCCGGTCAATACGTTGAACAGGGAGGAGGCATCGATGCCATACGGCTCTTTGCAGGTAAAGATACCGATATCCGTATAGACCTTCGCAGTGGAATCGTTGTAATTACCGGTGCCCATGTGGAGGTAGCGGCGGATTCCGTCCTCGTCGCGCCGGACAACAAGCAGAATCTTGCAGTGTGTTTTTAATCCTGCCAGGCCGTAAATAACGTGGCAGCCCGCTTCTTCAAGCTTCTTTGCCCAAATAATGTTGTTTTCTTCATCAAAACGGGCTTTTAGCTCCACCAGTACGGTGACTTGCTTCCCGTTTTCAGCGGCCTTAATCAATGCGGCGATAATTGGTGAATGTCCGCTCACGCGATAGAGCGTCTGCTTGATTGCAAGCACATTTTCATCTTCAGCGGCCTTGTGGACAAAATCCACCACAATTTCAAAGCTTTCGTAGGGATGGTGAACCATCCTGTCTTTTTCACGGATCGCTTCGAAAATATCTTCGTATCCCCAGAAATCGGCAGGGGGGTAAACAGGTGTAATCGGTTTGAAGCAAAGGCTTTCCCATTCCGGAATGGATGCAAATTTTGAGAAAAATGTCAAATCGAGCGGGCCGGGCAGTTCATAAATTTCCTCTTTGTTTATGTCAAGGATATCAACCAGAAATTCCTTTGTTTCCGCATCACACCGCTGCAAGATTTCAAGCCGAACAGGCTTGCCGCGTTTGCGCTTTTTGATGGACTTTTGTATTTCAATTAATAAGTCCTCTGATTCCTCGTCGATGTCGAGGTCGGAATTACGCGTCATTCTAAACGGACAGGCAGATTGAATATCACTTAGCTCGAACAGCTCTTCAAGCTTATAAATAATAACATTTTCGAGCAGAACGAACGCTTTTCCTTTATCGGACGGCACCTGCAAAAAACGGGAGAGAATCGACGGTACCTGTACCACCGCAAAGTAGGAATCCTCCAGCCCCTTTAGTCTGACAGCGATGTTAAGGCTCTTATTTGCCAACAGGGGAAAGGGTCGGCTTGTATCCACCGCCAGCGGCGTTAAAACAGGGAACAGCACCTTGTCAAAATAATCTGAAATAAATTTCTTTTGTCTTTCGTTCATTTCATCTGGGTACAGAAAGTAAATATCATTCTTTTTCATAGCCGGAGTAATCGAACGGTGAAGGCAGGAGTACTGCCTTTCCGTAAACGTATGAATTTTTTCTGAAAGCAGCGGTAAAAGCTGCTTTGGAGTTAGGCCGGATGGATCCTCAACGCGGTAATCCGAATTTACCTGTTCTTTGACCCCTGCGACTCGAACCATAAAAAATTCATCAAGGTTTGAGGCAGTAATTGCTAAAAAACGGATACGCTCCATAAGAGGGTTATCCTTTTGAAAAGTTTCCTCAAGCACACGGGCGTTAAAATCCATCCAACTCAATTCACGGTTGATATATGGGATTTTAGTTTTTTCAATTTTATCGATTTTATCAATCATTCTAACCACTCAACCTTTTACTATGTTCATATCAGTGATGATTTTATCATAAGCTCCGGATTATATCCAAAGACTTCCTTGAAGAAGGGCGCACATTGCTCAAACGCCCATTTTTCAAGATACAAATTTCCATTGCTTTCTGCCGTTATCAGCAGTTTATCGTTTTCAAGCCTCACCTTAATATCGCTTAGCTTTTGCTTTTGTGCCTTGTCAAGTGCATTGGCAAGCCTGAAAATGGCAACAAGTTTTGAAATAATCAGCCTGTTCTTGTCACTTAGACGAATAAACTGAACATCCTCATAATTCGGAACATCATATTCGTTGTAGCGCGAGACATACGCCGTAATCAGCATTTCTTCATCGGTCATGCCATAAATGTCAATGTCTTTTATCAAGTCAAAGGTACTTAGAAGATGTTGTTTGGCTGTTACATAATGCCCGCTGTCATGCAGAATTGCGGCCAATTCCAAAAGAAGCCTTTTACGGTGGTCAAGTCCGTGCGCACCCTTCATTTTATCAAAAATTCTGCAAGCGAATTTTCTGATATTGTCTGAATGCTTTTGGTTGCAGTTATAGGTCTTGGCGATCTCTTGAGCACAGGAAATTGCATTTGCTCTGACGTGTTCAAAGTACTCGTCGCCGCTTTTTGGAATAAGCATCTGGCGCATTAGCGCATCCCACAGCTCAACTTTTGGTGAGATGATCACATCGGAAGTTGTAAACTCAATCAAACGGATATAAATCGCCAGCGCGGAGTACATAAGCTCAGCGGTTTCTTCATCAATTCCGTATTGCAGGCTGATTTTTTCTTGCGACATGGAGCGTATCTGTTTAAATAAATCGCTAAGCATACTGGCCGGAATTGTGTAGCGGCCGTTTTCGAGCTCAACACCGCATATTTTTGCAATGAGCTGAATTTCATTGCCGGTTAAAATCAAATTGGAAACAATGCCGTTGTTAAATGGAATCCGGATATGGCCGACAATCGAATCAAGATATTCTTCCACAACCGTGTAAAAGTCTTCCGTCAGCTCCTGAATGCTTGCGAGCATATCATGAAGCTTTAATGCGCCCATGGGTATGTTCTGAGAGAAAATCATACGTTTCCCGTTATATACTGAAAATCCAATCGTGCCGGCTCCAATGTAGGAAATCAGCGCGTTCTCACCCTTTTTATTTTCCATTGTATTGATTGAGTTCAAAATTTCAGAATAAATCAGAGTTTTTTCCTGATCATCCTCCAACACTTGGACGGTCATATCATTCTGAATTTTAAGCTGATCCACAACATAAAAGCGGTTCATGGCTTCTCTTAAAGCGGTGGTTGCAACAACTTTGCATTGCCCAACGCCATATTCGCTCATAATTACGCTGTAACCGCGAAGAATGCCGGAAAGCTCACGCAAACTTTCAAAGCTGATTTTTCCGTNNGAAAACTTCATGACCAAGGCACAGGGGATACTCCAGGATATCAATGTCAACAATTTCAGCCTTTTTCAACTGCGATACTCTCATTTTTAGCATATTGGAACCAATATCAATTACCGCCGCGATTTTGTTGTTCTTTTTCTTATTCAAAATGACACCACCCATGCTAATTTATAATATCATTATAGCAAATCCTGATTTGTTCATCAACATTTTGCAGTGTTTATTATTGTTATTGCTTAAATTATAATTAAACAAATGACATTCGCGGTAACAAAATTGAAACTGTCATTCTTATTTCCCATATGATACAATTACAAGTATCAATATAAGAATTATAAAAAATTAACTAAGGGGATAAAAATATGAATAAAAGCAAATTATTAGTTAGTGCCTTTTGTCTAACTGTATCAATCTTTTTCACTGGTTGTAATAGTCAGCCGGCAATTTCATCGGCAGAATCTGAAATGAGTTCCGGAAGTGTTTCTTCTGAAAATATTTCTTCGTCTGTTTCACGGGCATCCAATCCAGAGTCAAATAGAAAAGAGGTTATATTATACACTTATAAAGGGGATGCACCTTCCCCAACGGAATACACACTAAATCAGCAGGTGCCGCCGGATGCCCAAGAAGTTCAGGAAACTGTGATAATGCCTTCTGATGAGGCAACCCCTGAAAAAATAATGAAACGATATACGGAAAAATACCTTTCCAAACCGGTTGGCAATGGCACTATGAGTTTTTCCTACTCAAGCGCGTCTATGAGCAAGGATGGAATTATCACAATTGACTTTACAAAAGAAGGCGCCAATTATCTGTCATATGGAAGTATGCTGGAATTCAATTCCCTGTATGGCATTGGAAAAACAATGCTGATGAATGTTAAAGGCGCAAAAGCTCTTTGTTACGGGATAGAAGGAGGTAACTATTCGACAGAGATGTTTTTAAATAGAAACACCCCTTATATGACAAAATAATCCATATTGCGATAACAAATCTATACGAAAATTTCCAGGAGGCATTTTATGAAAATCCGTAAAATTATAGTGATTTGTTTATCGGCACTCCTTTTCGC
>DDHX01000001.1:6235-48724 GCA_002338255.1 Ruminococcaceae bacterium UBA1865
CTTTCTTCTTCATCGGCTTCCGCAGTGGTTTCTGCGCCAAGTGTGAGTTCCGAAGCGGTTTCCAGCGATGGAAAGGCTGTTTCTAAAGTCGAAAGCAAAGTATCACAAAATTACAAGGAGTAGGTGGCATACGAGATAAATAAGGATGAATATAAGCTTCATATCAAAAGGACAGATGGTACTGGAGATAAGGTCATTGTAAATGATCCCGTGTTAGCGCCGTGCGTGGCGGGCGAAGGGGTGTATTATTTAGCTAATTTAGATGAAATTGATAAGGTGAAACTGGATGGCTCGCAAAAAACGAAAGTGTGCGGTACCGACGCTTTTCAGGTATATAATGTGAATGTAAATACTTATCACGGATTGAACGGCAGTACCTCCATCACCGCAGAATATCGGCACGGATATATTTTATATACATGTTTTCAGCTGCACGAGGTAGGGGATAAGTCGAATCCGCCATCCTATTATAAACTTGACCCGAACACAAATAAGATTACACCAGTAAAAAATTAGATCTATACAGAAGATTTCTGTGAGGTGACATGTGTTGCAAAAGAGTCAGACAAAAAGAGAGGGTGATTGGGTAATCGCTCAGCTCCTCTTACTGTGTAACGAAAAGAAAGTTCAAAAGCGTCATGTATACAAAGGCTTTGGGAAAGATGCTTTATATTGGAGGTATCATATTGAATAAATGGAAACTTGGGTTATTTATTGTTGCTATCGTGTTTTTTTTGTTTGCAGGTGTTTCTTTTGTTAATTCGAATTTGAAACTTTCTTTAATGTTCTTTTCTTGTGCGGTAGTGTGGGCGTTTATTACAATAAGAACATATAGGCTCATAGAGAAGTGAATTTCTCTGTTTTACATTTTAGCAATAAAACTGTATTGTATTTTATAGGTAATCGTAAAAAAATTACATTGCCATCCAACCGCCATTTCCATTTACATGAATTTTAGCATTATTCTGACCTTGTAAGAAATTGCTATATTTAGTAACAGTACATATAGGGTAAGTCCCCTGCAAAAATTTACAATGTTTCTGGAATACGTCAGAATAGATATGCTTTATTTTGTGGCGAAAACTTATATAGAGTAAATTTTATTACAAATCACGAGATGATAAACATCCAAAATCCCAGTATCCATGAGGAAAAAGAAACACAGCACCCGCAAAAGCGGATGCTGTGTTTTTGGCGGAGAGGATGCGACTCGAACCTGCCTTGCGGGCGGAGCAAGGCAAAAAAATACACAGCCTGTTTTCAAGCTGTGTATAAGGTGGCGGAGAGGATGCGACTCGAACGCACAATGCCTTGCGGCACACCACATTTCCAATGTGGCTCCTTACCATTAGAATACCTCTCCAAATGGTAATAATGTTGTTTTTTGTTTAAGCAACTATGATATTATATCGGATGTTCTGCAAAAAATCAAGTCCTAATTTACAGATATTTGTAAATTTAAAGAAAATCCTTTGTTTTAGTATTGCACAGCAATCCGGAGTGTTATAATATAGTCGTATATTCTCAAATTTAGGAGGAATCAAATTGAAGAGAACTGAAATTACTGAATTGTATTCTCAAACCGCAGAATTTGGCGGAAAAACCGTAACAGTTTGTGGCTGGGTGCGTACAATTCGTGATTCTAAGGCGCTGGGTTTTATTGAACTAAATGACGGAAGTTGCTTTAAAGGAATTCAAATTGTATTTGAGGCGGACAAAATTGATAACTTCACTGAAGTTACAAAGCTGAATGTTGGTTCAGCAGTTGCAGTAACCGGTGAGCTGATTATTACGCCTGAGGCTAAGCAGCCATTTGAAATTCATGCTGCACAAATAACAGTAGAGGGCCTTTCAACACCGGATTACCCTCTTCAGAAAAAGCGCCATTCGCTTGAGTATTTGCGTACGATTGCGCACTTACGCCCGCGTACCAACACGTTCAGTGCGGCTTTTCGTGTGCGTTCGGCGGCTGCCTTTGCCATTCATAAGTTTTTTAATGAAGGTGGATTTGTCTACGTCCATACCCCACTGATTACTGGCAGTGATGCTGAGGGAGCGGGCGAGATGTTTAACGTGACTACACTCGATGCGGACAATCCTCCTCGTACCGAGGATGGTGCAGTTGATTATACACAGGACTTTTTTCAAAAACACACCTCACTAACGGTTTCCGGTCAGCTTGAGGCCGAGTGCATGGCTATGGCCTTTGGAAAGGTTTACACGTTCGGCCCGACCTTCCGCGCGGAAAAATCCTATACACAGCGCCACGCAGCGGAATTTTGGATGATTGAACCGGAGATCGCGTTTTCTGACTTAAAGGACGATATGAGATTGGCCGAAGCCATGATGAAATTTGTCATCAACTATGTGATGGAAACCTGTCCTGATGACATTGCATTCTTCAATCAATTTATCGACAAGGGGCTTGTTGAGCGTCTGCATAATGTTGTTGACTCCGATTTTGCGAGCGTCACTTATACGGAGGCCGTCGAAATCTTAAAGAAGAATAATGAACAGTTTGAATACAAGGTGGACTGGGGTACGGATTTGCAGACTGAGCACGAAAAGTATCTGACAGAACAGATTTTCGGTAAGCCGGTATTTGTAACTGATTACCCGAAAGAAATCAAGGCTTTCTATATGCGCATGAATGACGATGGCAAAACCGTCGCTGCGGTTGATTTGCTTGTACCCGGCATCGGCGAAATTATCGGTGGCAGTCAACGCGAAGAGCGTATGGATGTATTACTGCAGCGTATGAAGGATTTCAATCTGAATGACGATAACTATTGGTGGTACTTGGATTTAAGACGTTATGGTGGCACAAAGCATGCCGGCTTTGGCCTTGGTTTTGAACGCCTTGTAATGTACCTTACCGGTATAGCGAATATTCGCGACGTGCTTCCATTCCCACGCACCACTGGGACTGCGGAATTTTAAAAAGGATGTGTCAATGACTCATGGCAATGTGGAAAGACAGTTTAAAAATTGACGTGCCGCTTATCGACAGCGAGCACAAGGAACTTTGTGACCGGATTGATCAGCTTTTTGCTGCGTGCAGTCAGGGAAAAGGCAAAGAAGAAATCGTGAAAACACTTGAATTTCTTGAAGGATATACGATTAAACATTTTTCAGACGAGGAAAAATTGCAGCGTGCCAGCACTTATCCCAAATGCAAAGAACACAAAGAACTACACGAATTTTTCAAAAAACAAATAGCCGATTTAAAAAAAGATATCTCAGAAAATGGTGCTTCTATAGCAGTTATTTCTAAAACAAATTATTTTTTAATGAATTGGCTTCTCAATCATATACAAAAAGTGGATAAGGAGTTAGCGGGATATTTAAAATAATGGCTAATATCATAAACAGTACGAATAATAGCGGCATTCTTGACGAGATATACAGAAAACTGTATACAAGTATCCAATAAATGAGCAATAGCGAGAAAAATGCAAGACGACTAATTTTAACTTGCATTTTTACTTAGCTTAGGTTAAAATAGTATAGGTTTTTATACTTATTTTGCATATTATTATAGGGAGATGCTCATATTGGACTTTTCATCAATGTCAATTTCGGAATTGTCTGAAGTCAAGGCAGGTTTACAGGAACGTTATAATCAGTTTAAGGCGCAAGGTCTGAAGTTAAATATGGCGCGCGGAAAGCCGGCTACAGATCAACTTGACCTTTCCATGAAGATGCTTGATAATTTAAATTCAACATCCGATATGCACTCTTCAACCGGCGATGATTGCCGCAATTACGGTGTACCGGATGGTTTACCTGAACTGCGCGAATTGTTTGCTGAACTGATGGGCGTGGATGACCATAATATTATTGTTGGCGGCAACTCAAGTCTTAACATGATGTTTGATGCGATCTCCTGCGCAATGACACACGGATTTGCGGGCTGTGAGCCATGGGGCAAACAGGGGCATATCAANNATATCAAATTTTTGTGTCCGTCACCTGGCTACGATAGACATTTTGCCATTACTGAGTATTTTGGCTTTGAGCTAATTCCTGTGCCTATGCTTTCAACCGGACCCGACATGAATGTTGTGGAAGAGCTTATTGCAAACGATACGGGTGTGAAAGGTATTTGGTGCGTTCCAAAGTATTCCAATCCGACCGGTATTACGTATTCTGATGAAACAGTACGCCGCTTTGCAGCATTGAAACCGGCGGCGAAAGACTTCAAAATTTTTTGGGATAACGCTTATTGTGTACATGACCTGACGGATACTCCGGATACCCTGCTGAATTTATGGCATGAATGCCGGAAAACGCACAATACTGATATGCCTATCTTCTTTGCCTCGACAAGCAAAATTACTTTTCCGGGAGCCGGTGTCGCAGCTATGGGAGCGAGCGAAAGCAACCTTGCTGTTTTAAGGGAACATTATGCCTACCAGACAATTGGCCCGGATAAACTTAATCAGTTGCGCCACATTTATTTCTTCAAGGATTTAAACGGAGTTATAGAACAGATGAAGAAACACCGTAAACTTATCGAGCCAAAGTTTAACGCGGTGATCAACAAGCTTGAGTCAGAACTTGCCGGTAAGGGCATTGCAACATGGACCAATCCGAACGGTGGTTATTTTGTCAGTGTGGATGTGGTGAACGGCTGCGCCAAACGTGTTGTTTCCCTTTGCAAGGAGGCCGGTGTCATTTTGACGGGCGCCGGTGCAACGTATCCTTACGGGAAAGACCCGAACGACAGCAATATCAGAGTGGCTCCAACGTATCCGCCCGTTGTTGAACTGCAGCAGGCAATGGATTTGTTTTGTATCTGCGTGCAGCTGGCTGCTGCTGAAAAACTGTTAAATAAGTAAAGAAAGGGGAGCTTTGCTCCTCTTTCTGATTTTTGCTAACAAATACTAATTATATTGTCAAATTGATTGACTTTTTGAGGCAATAACAATATAATTAATTTTGTTACGTCTGGGAGGATTCACAGAAAACCACAAATTGGAGGATTTACGAATGAAGCGAGTAGCAAAACCTGTATTTTTCATCGTCGCCCTCCTCATACTGTTTTTAACTTATACCGCTACCTTCGGTATTAAGGGACAAAACGGGGATAATTCGACCACCTACATAAAAGGTGTTAGCGACATTAGATGGGGAATTGATATCAACGGCGGTGTCGAGGCTACATTCAGCCCCGAAACAACAACAAAAGCGACCAAGGAACAAATTGATTCTGCAAAAGCAATTATTGAACTCCGTATGACCAGCCAACATATCACCGATTATGAGTTATATACCGATTATGACCATGATCGTATCATTGCTCGTTTTCCTTGGAAAAACGGCGAAAAGACTTTCAACCCGGAAAGTGCCATTCAAGAGCTTTCCGCAACGGCGCTGCTCACCTTCCGTGAGGGCGATGAGTACACAACGACAACGACCGGCTCTGACGGCCAGCCCGTTTACAAGACGCCGAAAGGAGTCACGGCAACCAATATTGTTCTTCAGGGTAGTGACATCAAGAGCGCTAAGCCGGAGATGACACAAGATCAGACAACCGGTGCGACTGCTTATGAGATTGGTCTTGAGTTAAATGACAGCGGCATAACAAAATTTGCTACAGCTACTGAAAAACTGAATGGACAAATTATCTCTATTTGGATGGATGATGTTCGGATTTCCAACCCAAGAGTTGGAAAAGTAATCACTGACGGAAAATGTGCAATTACCGGTAGTTTTACAGCTGCTGAAGCTTCCGCTTTAGCCAATAAAATCAACGCCGGTGCGCTTCCGTTTAAGCTTACTACAACAAACTTCAGCACAATCAGCCCAATGCTCGGCTCATCGTCTCTGCGTGCGATGCTGATTGCAGGCTGCATTGCGTTTGCTTTAATTTGTCTGTTTATGCTTTTCATATTCAGACTGCCGGGCTTTGTCGCAATTATTGCGCTGCTCGGGCAAATCGGGTTGTCCTTTGCGGCTGTTTCGGGATACTTCCCGTTTGTTAACAGCTTTACAATGACATTGCCTGGTATTGCCGGTATTATTCTTTCTATCGGCATGGGCGTCGATGCAAATATTATTACCGCTTCCAGAATTAAGGAAGAGCTTTGGGCAGGTAAAACCCTTGATGGAGCAATTCAAAAGGGTGATGACAACAGTTTCTGGGCAATTTTTGACGGTAATATCACAGTTATCATTGTTGCTCTTATTCTAATGGGTGTGTTTGGTCCGACTAATATCTTGTATGGACTGTTTGGTGCCTCTACGACTGGCTCCATTTACTCCTTCGGCTACACCTTGCTCATTGGTATTATCGGTAACTTCCTCTTCGGTGTAACGGCTACCCGATTAATGACAAAGTCTATTTCCGGGTTTAAGTTTGCACGCAGCAAATGGTTATATGGAGGTGCGGCAAAATGAAAACCTTTAAAATCAGATTTTTTGAAAATAGAAAAATTTTCTTTTCAATTTCACTTGGCATTATGGCTATTGGACTGATTTTTAATGTTATTTTTGGGACTCAGCTTGATATTCAGTTTACCGGCGGCGCGGTTNNCTTATTCAGGTGAAATTAAACAGGAAGCAGTAGAAAAGATTGCTCAGGATACCGCTAAAAAAGATGTTAGTGTCCGCATTCTTGAAAACGTTAAATCTGCCGACGGTACAGCTGCCAAGAACAATGTTTCCATTTCCTTTGCGGGTACGGATTCAATTTCAGTTGACAGCCAGAAGGAAATCGCGACCCAGCTTGCAGCGAAATATCCAAAAGCTGATTTTCAGGTTGTCGAATCAAGCTCTGTGAACCCGTCCATGGGCCATAATTTCTTCTTGAAGTGTATTGCTGCTATTCTTATCGCATCTCTTCTTTTGATCATTTACATTGCACTTCGATTTAAGAAGATTGGTGGTATGTCCGCCGGTGTTATGGCAATTATTGCATTGATTCATGATGTTGCGATGGTCTATTTTACCTTTATCATTTTTAGAATTCCGTTAAATGACAGCTTCATTGCGGTCGTTCTTACGATTTTAGGTTACTCGCTGAACGATACGATTATCATCTATGACCGTATCAGAGAAAACCGCAAGCTCTTAGGACCCAAAACGCCGTATTCTGTTTTGGTTAATACCAGTATCAACCAAACCTTTACACGTTCGCTCTACACGGCAGGCTGCACCTTTACCGCCATTGCGACGNNAACATTTGCTCTTCCAATGATGGTCGGCGTTGTAACCGGCTGCTATTCCTCTGTTTGTATTGCAGGCCCGCTGTATGTTATGTGGCAAAACCACAAGGCCGCTCAGAGAGCTGCAGAATCCGCACAATCCAGGAAAAAATAATTTTTATTTTAAATGTAAACCATCGATACGCATTTAGTTAACTCTTAGGAAGAAATATCCCATTAGGTGAGTATGGACTTTTATCAAAGAAAAGTTTTCATACTCTCTAACGGGATTTCTTTTTACTGCAGTTACTGTGTATCGGTGGTTTTTTGGCTGGAAAGCACTTGACTGGCGTGCTGCTTCATGCGTAAGGAATACAGCGATAATAAAAATCTTGAATAATATTTGGTGAAATGGTAGAATAAGCTATTATGGGGTAGGTGTGGAACTTGAGTATAAAAAAGTGGAATGTATTTCCGTGTGATTTAAACTCCGCGGCGAAAATTGCCGAAGATATGAATATTCCGCAATTGTTGGCTGTTTTGCTGCAAGCACGCGGAATTACGGATTTCAATCAGATACAGGATATTTTCAGTTCAGACTTGAATTTTTCAGATCCATTCTTAATGGCGGACATGCATAAGGCGGTTGACCGAATTTTGAACGCGATAGACAACTTTGAAAAAATAGCAGTTTACGGTGATTATGATGCGGACGGCGTTACTTCTACCGCTATGCTTTATTCCTACCTTGAATGCTGCGGCGCAAATGTGATGTATTATATTCCCGAACGTGAGGGAGAGGGCTATGGCCTGAATATGAGCGCTATTGATGCGCTTCACGCGCAGGAAGTGAATTTAATCATTACTGTCGATAACGGTATTTCATCTGTTGATGAAGTCAGTTACGCAAACAGTCTTCATATTGATGTTGTTATAACAGATCATCATCGCCCGCGCGAGGTTTTGCCTGCCGCGTGCGCGGTGGTTGATCCTTATCGAATTGACTGCAAAAGCCCGTTCAAAAGCTTTTCCGGAGTTGGGGTTGCGTTTAAACTAATTATGGCATTGGAAGGCGAGGATTGTGACATTACTTCTCTGCTCGACAACTATGCCGATCTGGTTGCAATTGGCACCATAGGAGATATTGTGCCGCTGACAGGCGAAAACCGTGGGCTGGTTCAAGCGGGCCTAAAGCTGATGTCATGTACTGACCGAATCGGCTTACAAACGCTGATTGAACAGGCCGGAATGGAGGGGCGCCGTTTAACTGCGGGCAACGTCGCTTTTTCACTTGTTCCAAGAATTAACGCCACAGGCCGTATCGGCTCTCCCAATCGCGCCGTGAGACTCTTAATTTCGGAATTTCCGGATGAAGCGGGCGAACTGTCAACCGATATTTGTGATGACAATGATTACCGCCGCCAAATTGAGAGTGAAATATTTGAAAAAGCGTTAAAACAACTTCAAGATGAACCGGAACGTCTTTATGACCGCGTTTTAGTAATCGAGGGCGAAAATTGGCACCATGGGGTAATCGGTATCGTTTCATCACGCATCACCGACCGACTTGGTAAGCCAAGCATTATCATTTCATATTCCGGAGATGAGGCCCGGGGATCGGGGAGAAGTATTGAAGGTTTTTCACTTTTTGATGCAATTTGTTCCTGTTCAACACTTCTTACTAAATTTGGTGGCCACCCGATGGCGGCCGGCCTCACCCTGCCGACGGAAAATATTGCACTTTTTCGCAAAGCGGTCAACGCCTATGCTGCCTCGCTTGACCGTCCTATGCCGGTGCAGACTTTGAATATTGATTATATTTTAAAACCGAGTGAGCTCTCAATTGAAATTCCCCAATCAATTCAAGTCCTTGAACCATTTGGTATGGGGAATCCATCACCGATTTTTGGTCTTTATGGAATGACGCTTTCTGATATTACACCAGTCGGCGGCGGGAAGCACCTGCGCGTCAGTGTGACGCAGAACGGCTCTACGGTTCGCTGTATGAAGTTTGGCACTACACTGGAACAGTTTCCATACCAACTTGGAGACATCCTTGACCTTGCTGTTACACTGGAAGAGAAGGAATATAACGGAAAACATACCCTGTCTATTTTTATAAAGGATATGAAGCTCTCTAATACAGATGTGGATGGTACGATTCATGGACTGCAGCTTTATGAAAAATCGAAAAGGGGAGAGCTGTTGACAAAAGCGGAACTGACCAGCCTTCTGCCGAGCCGTGATGAATTTGCTGCAGTTTATCGCGCCCTGCGCAGTGGAAACGGATTTTGCGGTAGTGCGGAACTGCTTTTGACTCGCCTTGCTGCTCCATCCATTGGCTTCGCCAAGCTATTAACCGCTCTGGACGTCCTTGCGGAGCACTGTCTGATCAGTCAGGACAGATTTGGCGATGCCTGTACGATCGCCCTTATACAGGGAGCACAGAAAGTAAATCTATTTAATTCAAAAATATTGTCAAAATTGAATTCTTTGGAAAAGGACGGTGAATAATATGGCGTGGCCTTTAAGGACATATGATGACCTTGTCGCATTAATTAAGGTAAGCGAGCACGACTATGACATGGATATTATTGACCGCGCCTATCAACTTGCGGTGCAATCCCATGATGAGCAAAAGCGCCTTTCCGGTGCACCATATATTTCTCACCCTGTTGCGGTAGCTTGTATATTGGTTGAACTTGGCATGGACACCGAATCCGTTGCTGCCGGACTTTTGCATGATGTCGTTGAGGATACTCCGGTTAATTTGGAACAAATTAAAAAAAGCTTTGGTGTAGAAATTGCCAACCTGACGGATGGAGTGACAAAACTCGGCCGTATTCCGTTTTCTTCACGGGAAGAGCAGCAAGCGGAAAATTTGCGCAAAATGCTCATCGCAATGGCGGAAGATATTCGTGTTATTATCATTAAATTAGCCGACCGTTTGCACAATATGCGCACGATTGAGTTCATGACGCCACAGAAGCAACGCGATAAGGCTCTTGAAAATATGGAGGTTTACGCGCCGATTGCACATCGCTTAGGTATTCGCGCCGTAAAAGAAGAGCTGGAGGATTTATCCCTGAGATGCCTTGACCCGATTGCGTATGAGGAAATTGAAAGCAGCCTGGCGCTCAGAAGAAACGAGCGAAAAGAATTTATTGATTTAACAAAAAAGCGTATTTTCGAGCGTGTGTCGCCAATTATTCCAAATGTATATTTGGAAGGCCGCGTGAAAAGCATCAACGGAATTTACCGAAAGACGTTTATTCAAGGACGTTCTATGGATGAAATCTATGATATTTACGCTGTGCGCGTGATTGTTGACACTGTAAATGATTGTTATAACGTGTTGGGCGTGATCCACGATATGTTCCGACCGATTCCGAACCGATTTAAAGATTACATCTCAACACCTAAACCGAATATGTACCAGTCGCTTCATACGACTGTCATTAGCAAAGAAGGCATTCCCTTTGAAGTCCAAATAAGAACATGGGAAATGCACCACACTGCTGAATACGGTATTGCTGCGCACTGGAAGTATAAACTCGGTATTGGCAGCAGGAACGGAGACTCACTTGAGCAGCGTTTGGCATGGATTCGGCAGATGCTCGAGAACCAAAAGGACAATGAGGATGCCACCGACCTTGTCCGTACAATTAAATCGGACTTAGCACCCGAGGAGGTTTTTGTGTTTACCCCAAAAGGGGATGTGATTAACCTTCCATCGGGATCTACAGTGATTGATTTTGCCTATGCGATTCACAGCGCCGTCGGTAACAGAATGACTGGGGCAAAAGTGGACAAGCGCATTGTTTCTCTTGACTATAAAGTAAAAACCGGTGAGATTATTGAGGTCTTAACTTCTAAGGAAACGCGCGGGCCAAGCCGCGACTGGCTCAAAATAGTAAAAACAAGCGAAGCACGCAATAAAATACGCGCATGGTTTAAGCGTGAAAAACGCGATGAAAATATAGTAGAAGGCAAATCTGAACTGGAACGTGAGTTTAAACGCAACGGCATTGAGCTGACTGAAGCTGAGCTGGCCACAGTGCTTGAAAAAATCGGTGCAAGGCAAAACTGTACTTCAGCCGATGACGTTTATTCGGCGATTGGTTACGGCGGGATACAACTCTGGAAGGTTATGCCTAAAATTAAAGAAGACTATATGAAGGAAAAACGTCCTGCTCTGAATGTGGACGCACAGCCTCCTGTAAAGCAGACGGCAAAAAAGCCTGTTGGCGGAGTTACCGTTGATGGTATGGATAACTGTCTGATTAAGTTTTCACGCTGTTGCAACCCGTTGCCGGGCGACGATATTATTGGTTTCATTACACGTGGTTTTGGTGTTTCTATTCATAAACGCACCTGCTCCAACGTGCCAAGAAATTTGAGCGACGCACCGGAGCCGGAAAGATGGATTCAGGCACATTGGACGGGAGAGGTAAAAGAAGAATTCAAATCAACGCTTGAAATTATTGCGAGTGACCGTTCCGGTCTTTTAGCGGATATTACGCAGCAGCTTTTCAATATGCATATTTTTATTCATTCACTGAATTCAAGGGAAACCAAGGATGGCAGCGCCGTTATTTATGCAACAATTACAATTAACGGAGTTGACCATCTTAGAAGTATTGTTTCACGTCTTACCAATATCGAGGGCATCATTTCGATTAAGCGCTCATAAGGGCACAGGGAACCTCCGGTTGGGGGTATCTGTGAGAATTTTGATGTGAATATTATGAATATACGGAGGAATTTGAATCTGCTATGAAAGTAATCAGAATAACCGGCGGACCATTGCCGACAAATTGCTATATTTTAACGGATGACGTAACCGGAGCGACGGCAGTTATTGACCCGGGTTTTGAGGAGCAGGAGTTGACGGATGCTGTTTTCGCGGCAGGCACCGAAAATGTCAAGGCTATTTTGTTAACCCACGGTCATTTTGATCATATTATGGGTGTAAATAAGCTGAAGAGTCTGACAAACGCGAAAATATATATTTACTCCGATGACATGCAGTTTACTACCGATGACTCTTTAAATTTATCATTTATGGCAGTTCCCCTTCGTGTTGAAGCTTTTACGGCGGATGTCACGTTGAATGACGGTGATATCATTGAACTTGGCAGCCTAAGAATTCGTGTGCTGCACACGCCTGGTCATACAATCGGAAGTTGTTGCTATCTTGTGGAAGATGCAATATTTACTGGTGACACCCTGATGAAATGCAGTTGCGGAAGAACTGATTTCCCGACCGGAAGTTATCCTCAAATGCTTGACTCATTGAAAAAAATTGAAAATCTTGAAGGGGATTATCACGTTTACCCGGGGCATGAAGGTGAAACAACCATGGAATACGAAAGAAAAAACAATCCGTTTATGGGGAATAGTGCATATGACCTTAATAATTGATGGGCATTCTTTCCACTATGAAATAGAAAATTTATGCCGTATTTTTTTTCCCTACCAACAGATAAAGGTTACAACAGAATTATGTGAGGATAACATTCTTGCTTATACCGGCGTTAAGACACAGCCGGAAGGATTATTGATTACCGCAAGATTGAAAGTTGATTCTTACCAAAAGGAAATCTCCTGCTTTTTGAATCAACAGGAAAGTGCCGATATAAAAGAGCAAAAACGTCGCATGGAGATATTGCTCTTTGAGTTGTTTACGGATTATTGTGGATTTACACCCAAATGGGGGATTTTAACGGGAGTCAGGCCCGTTAAACTTTTACGAAGCCTCATTGCCCGCATGGGTGAAGAGCAGGGCATGGACTACTTTAAAACTCAGTTACTTGTTTCCAATGAAAAAGCAGATTTGAGTTTCATTACGATGCATAATGAGGAAAAAATTCTTTCAACGTTAACTCCGGACTCCTTTAGCCTTTATATTTCTATTCCTTTCTGTCCTTCACGCTGTTCGTATTGTTCGTTCGTATCGTCGTCAGTAGAAAAGACGATTAATTTGATTCCAAAATATCTTGAACTTTTGTGTAAGGAAATTCAACACACGGCAAAGGTAGCGGCGGGTTTAAACCTGCGCCTTCAATCAGTATATATCGGCGGAGGAACGCCGACAACTTTGTCCGCAGAGCAGCTCCGTATCCTTCTTGATACGATATCCGGTTGTTTTAACCTTTCATCTTGCTGCGAATTCACAGTCGAAGCCGGCCGGCCGGACACCATTACATCCGAAAAATTGATTGCGCTAAAAAGAGGCGGCGTTACGCGCATCAGCATCAACCCTCAAACACTGAACGATTCTGTGCTGAAAACGATCGGACGCCGTCACACCACAGCGCAAACACTTTCTGCTTATGCTATGGCGCGTGAATACGACTTCGATAATATTAATATGGATTTAATTGTAGGGCTGCCGGGGGATACCGTGGAAAGTTTTATTTCCACGCTGAACCGGGTAATTGCACTTTCTCCGGAGAGCATTACGGTGCACACCCTTTCTTTAAAGCGCTCCGCCCGAATTTTTCAAGATGAGAACGAGCCTTTCAGCAAAGACGCTAAAGCGGCGGATCAAATGCTTGACTATGCCGATGATCAACTTTTACAAAACGGTTACGTGCCATATTATCTCTATCGCCAGAGCCGAATGGTTGGTAATTTGGAAAATACTGGCTGGGCCAAACCTGGATTTGAAAGTCCGTACAACGTTTTTATTATGGACGAAACACAAACTATTCTTGCCTGCGGAGCAGGTGCTGCCAGTAAAATTAAGGACCCGAACTCGGATTGCATTGAGAGGATTTTTGACTTCAAATATCCTTATGAATATATCAACCGCTTTGAGGAAATGATTATTAGAAAAGATCAGGTGAAGGCTATTTATGACAAGTTTTGTGGAGTACCAAAATGAATTAAGCCAGATTAATGCGATAGCTTCCACACAGCCGGAAGCTTTTGTGGCTCAAACAGAAGCGGCTTATCATCAAAATATTAGGGATATTGCGGCGAGCATTGCCGGGCAGAGACAGGACTGCAAGTTAGTAATGCTTTCAGGGCCATCCAGCAGTGGGAAGACAACTACGGCAAATCTTTTAAGAAATGCTTTCCAAGAGATTAATGTTGACTCGACAATCATTTCTCTTGATGACTTTTATCGTGGTGAACATCAGGCACCGTTGCTTGCGAACGGGCAGCACGACTATGAATGTCTGGATGCGCTCAATGTTTCTGAAATTGAAACCTGTCTTCTCAATCTAACGGAAAAGAACCGCTGCGATACGCCGGTATTTAATTTTGAAATTCATATGCCTTACCCTCACAGACGTCAGGTCGTTTTAAAAGAACATGACATTGCGATTGTGGAGGGGATTCATGCACTGAATCCGATATTTATTGACAAGTTGCCTGTAAATCAAGTCAGCAAGATTTATATCAGCGTGAAACAAGGTATCTATGAAGAAACAAACGAACTTTTTACCGCGAACGGGGTACGTCTTTTGCGCAGAATCGTACGAGATTATAATTTTCGCGGCACGAAACCGGGGCGTACGCTCCAAATGTGGCCCTCGGTGATGGACGGTGAAAGAAAATACATTAAACCGTTCCGGGTGGGTGCCGATTATACGATTAATTCTTTACATGCCTATGAAATCTGTGTGTTGTCCAATCAGGCGATACCTCTTTTAAAAACGATCTCTGCTAACCACGAGTACTACGACTTAGCTTGCAGGCTGCTCAGCAGCCTTGAAAAGTTTGTTTCGATCAGCGCGGAGATTGTACCGAAAAATTCAATTATCCGTGAGTTTATCGGTGGTGGGATATATTCATGAATCGTATTGCATTTCCCTTGCTGTTAGTGATATAATTTAAAAAACTAAAACTTAATAAAGAGGAGTGTTCTATTATGGGACTGTTTGAAGATGTAGTAGTCAATGCAAAGTCGGCGGTTGATATTGTTGGTAAAAAAGCAGGGCAGATAGTTGATGTTTCAAAGCTCAGAATTAACGCTGCGGATTTAAATAATGAAATTTCAAAGCGTTATGAGTCGCTTGGCAGGACGATTTACGAAGAGAAAAAGACCGATAACGACTCATCTGATTTAGTTAGTGAGTGTATTGCTACAATTGATGATTTATATGAGCAGCTTGACGCTGTGAATGAGCAATTGATTGCAATGCGTGCAAAATTGATTTGCAAAAACTGTGGCCAAGAAAATCCGCAGAATTCAGCTTATTGCAGCAAATGTGGACATAAAATTTCTGAAGACTAATTGAAATGACCGGCTTTATGAAAGAGGGGCGTAGAACCCCTCTTTTTCAATGCTTGTAGGTGTTCATAATATTTTAATCAATGTAGTATACTATTTATTAATATGAACATCTGTGATTAAATTGAAATGGATGTGTTGCAATGGAACATAAAAAGACTGCAACAGTCGGTAAGCAGAGCTTTTTACATGGTGCGCTAATTTTGATGGTGGCTATCGCTTTGGTTAAAATCATTGGAGCGCTGTTTAAAATTCCCCTGGCATGGATACTTACTCCTGTTGGAAACGGATATTTCGGGAATGCATATTCACTGTATTTTCCTATTTTTAGCCTCGCTACGGCGGGTTTCCCGATTGCTATTTCAAGGCTTGTGTCGGAAAATTCCGCACGGGGCCGTTATCGAGACATCAGGCAAATTCACACTGTCTCGATAAAAATATTTTTAGTTCTCGGAATGGGTGCATTTTGCATTATGTTTTTCGGTGCAAAGCCGTATGTTGCTTACGCTGTCAGCAACAATCCGGAGAATGCGCTGCCGGCAATTTATGCTTTGGCGCCTGCTATTCTTTTCAATAGCTTAATGGCAATTTACAGGGGGTATTACGAAGGACTTCGCAATATGTACCCCACAGCCATCTCTGAAATTGTCGAGGCGCTGAGCAAGCTGATATTTGGTCTTGCTGCGGCCGCTATTGTCATCCAGTCCGGCTTAAAGGAATTTGCTGTAAGCGGGACAGTTTATGGGATCAAAAGAGCGACGGAAGAATATGCAAAAATTGCAACATTGCCGTATGCGGCCGCGGGGGCAATTTTAGGCGTTACCATCGGCTCAATGTTTGGATTTATTTTTCTGTTTGTCTACCATAAAAGGCACAGCGACGGCATCACAGAAGCGATGCTTGTGTCTTCTCCTCGTCCTCTTCCAATGAAAATTACGACCTCTAAATTAATCAGAACTGCCATTCCAATCGCTTTGGGCTCATTGGCTGTTAATTTGTCAACCCTGATTGACAGCACATTTTTGCAAAAGCGCATTAATGATATTATGGCTGTCCATCCACAAGTTATTTTGAAGATGTACGGAAGCATCATACCGGCCTCCGTTGTTAAGCTAAATAATGTTCCAACTTTTTTATTTGGCTGTTTTTCAAACGCATCCACATTGTTTATGCTGGTGCCTGCCATTACACAGGCATTTGGGGTAAGTGCTCTGCCGAATGTTACTGAAGCGTGGACAGGGGGGAACCCGAAGAAAATCAAAAAAAGTATTGAGTCTGTTTTGAGAATTGTTGCAATGCTGACGATTCCAGCCGGCTTAGGGCTTTCTGTCCTTTCTACCCCAATTGCAACCCTGCTGTATGGGTCCAATAACGCTCCCGCTGTTATTGGAAAAATTCTGACTATTCTCGGCCTTGGTTCTATTTTTGCCGCAATGAGCACACCCATCAACAGCATGCTTCAAGCTGTCGGCCGGGTCGATTTGCCTGTTAAATTGCTTGCGGTGGGCTTGGTGATTAAGATTGTGTTGAATTACACATTGGTCGGTATACCCGAAGTGAACGTAATGGGTGCCGGAACAGGTACGCTGATATGCTATATGTTCATCATGGTTTTTTCACTCTATTTTCTTTGCAAAGAGGCAAAGATCAAGCCGAATTTTGTGGGCATTTTTTTGAAGCCGCTTTTATCCGCCGGTATCTGCGTTACGGCTGCTTATTTTGTTCAGAAATTAGGCTCTATGATCCATTTGGGTAAATTGGCAACATGCTTGGCAATACTCACTGCGGGCGCAATTTATGCCATTTGCATGCTTTGGTTTAAAGCATTAAGTAAAAATGATGTTTTAATGCTGCCCAAGGGACAAAAAATTGCGAAAATACTTGAAAAACATAATTGGATAAGGTAAAATAGTGGAAGGTTTAGCCGATACTATATAGCATGGGAGATATTGATTTGAATTTTCAATTTAAGGATAAATACAATATTGAAGATATGCTGAATATTATGGCAATCCTCCGTTCTCCAAAGGGCTGCCCATGGGATAAGGAACAGACACACAAAAGCATCCGCAGTTGTTTTATCGAAGAAACCTACGAAGCGGTAGAGGCGATTGACAACGACGATTCCGAGCTTTTACAGGAGGAATTGGGTGACGTTCTTTTGCAGGTGTTGTTTCATTCTCAGCTTGAAAAAGAAAAAGGCAGTTTTGATTTTTCAGATGTGGTTGACGGTATTGCAAAAAAGATGATTGTCCGCCATCCCCACGTTTTTGGTGATACGGTTGTCAGCAATTCTGATGAGGTGCTTGTCAATTGGGATGCAATTAAAAAGCAGACCAAAAGCCAATCCTCCCAAACCGAGGTTTTACAGAGCGTTTCTAAGGCTTTACCGGCACTGATGCGCAGTGCAAAAGTTCAGCATAAAGCCGCAAAGGTCGGTTTTGACTGGCCTAATGTTTACGGTGCTCTTGATAAGGTCGCGGAAGAAACGGGTGAATTAAAAGAGGCGGTCGCTTCCGGCAGTCAGGAAGACTGTGTAGAGGAACTGGGTGATCTTTTATTTTCCGTCGTTAATGTTGCCAGATTTTTAGAGGTCGAACCTGAACATGCTTTAAGTCTTTCCTGTGATAAATTTATCTCACGATTTCAAAAAATGGAGCTATTGGCAAAAGAACGTAAAGTCGACATGGCTTCGTCAACCCTTGAACAGCTTGATTCACTTTGGAACGAAATTAAGGCAAATTAATCATTCTCAGCTTTAAGCTGTTGAATAATAAAAAAACGGAGGTTAAATATTTATGAACAAAACAGAATTAATTGCTGCTGTTGCAGAAAAAGCTGGTATGTCAAAAAAAGATGCTGATAATGCTGTTAATGCAGTGATCGACACAATTGTTACCGCTGTTGCCCAAGACGAGAAGGTACAAATCGTTGGTTTTGGCACATTTGAAGTTCGTTCCCGCAGTGAGAGACAGGGCCGTGATCCAAGAACAAATTCTCCTATTACCATTCCTGCTTCTAAAGTTCCTGCTTTTAAGGCAGGCAAGGCATTTAAAGATGCCACAGCTAAATAATTTAGTTGTATTGCATTTTCAAGGGCTGTAACGAACGTTTGAGTTACAGCCCTTTGTTAATGGAAAGGAAATTCTAATGCGACTTGATAAATATTTAAAAGTATCCCGTATCATTAAACGCCGTACCGTGGCAAATGAAGCCTGTGACGCGGGTCGTGTTCAGGTAAATGGAAAAGCTGTCAGGGCTTCCTATGAAGTGAAAACCGGGGATGTTTTGGAGCTTCAGCTTGGACCCCGCAGTGTGAAAGCTCAGGTGCTCAGTGTAAATGAGTACGCTACCAAAGATAATGCGGCAGAAATGTATCAAATTCTGTCAGATGAACCAAATAAGCTTTAGTATATGTCCTTCTACTTTTGCATACAAATTGGTATGAATAGGTAGGAGGTAATTGAAATGCCAGAAGAAAAAAAGACTGTAAAAGCGCCGCACAGCCTGATCCTTGAAAATCGCCGAGCGCTTACCGCCACGGGCGTTTCTAATGTTGACAGTTTTGATGAACAAACAATTGTGGCTTACACGGATCTGGGGCAGCTGATCATCAGGGGATCAAAGCTTCAAATTAATAAATTGAATATTGAAACAGGCGAGTTGACTTTAAATGGCGATATCAGCTCGATGTCTTATTCTGAAACCCAACTAAAGGGCGGCTTTTTATCAAGGCTGTTCAAATAGGGGAGTGAGTTCTTTTGAATTTATCTCTCTCTTTTCAATTGCAGGGTTTTGTTATTTCGATTGTAGCCGGCGTATTTTTGGGCGCATATTACGATATTTTTCGTATCTTCCGTACGGTATTTCAATCCGAAAACCGGGCGGTATTCTTTCAGGATTTATTCTACATGATTTCGGCTGCGTTTGTCACGTTTTTACTTTCATTAGGCGTGAATTACGGCGAAGTCAGGTTTTATATTTTAGCGGGAGAGATTATTGGTTGGTGTCTTTACTATTTAACAGTTGGTATGGTTACCATCCGTGTATTTCAGTTTGTTTCAAAAATCCTGCATAAATTACTTATAAATCCAATTAAGAAAATTTCAGTAAAAATATTCCACTTTATTTTCAGAATTGCAAAAATAATTGTTGGAAATATAAAAATAGTAGCTGTAAATTGGAAAAAACGCTTGAAACATCACAACAGAATAGTGTATAATCATTCTAAGAGTAAACGCAGAAGGAACGGCAAAACATAGGGGGCCGGTGTTGAAATATGAAGGTTATCAAGAAAAAAAAGCAAAAAGGCAGCTTTTTATTGCGAATGGCAATTTTTGCTTTCGCAGTGTATATTACTGTTGCGCTTGTTAATCAACAAGTTCAAATCAGTCAAAAGCGCCAGGAACTTGCTACTATGAAACAGCAGATTCAAATTCAAGAAATTAAAAATGATGACATTAAGCACGCCCTTAGTACCGACAACGGCAAGAACAGCGATTATATTGAGCGCGTTGCGCGTGAAAATCTTCACTTTGCAAAGCCGGGAGAACGTGTTTTTGTTAATATCGCAGGTAACTAACAGCTCTATTTTTAAGGAGGAAATCACTTACATATGCAGCTTGAGGTAGGAACTATCCTGGAAGGGAAAGTTACAGGAATTACAAAATTCGGCGCTTTTGTGGAGTTGCCAGGCGGCAAAACCGGTATGGTACACATTTCGGAAGTCGCGCCTACTTTCGTTAAGGAAATTCGCGATTTCGTAACTGAAAATCAAACAGTTAAAGTCAAGGTTATGAGCATTAGCGAAGACGGAAAAGTCAGCCTGTCAATGAAGAAGGGGATTCCGCCTGCGCCGCGTAGCAATGTTAGCGCTCCTCGTGTTTCCAGACCCGGCAATTACGAATGGCAGGGCAACAGAAGAAACGAGGCTACAAACTTTGAGGATATGATGTCCAAATTCAAGCAGACGAGTGATGAGAAAATGTCAGACCTTAAAAAATGCGTAGAATCGAAGCGCGGTGGCTTTGCAAAACACGGCAATCCAAATCAACCAAAATAATTTTAGCGGAGTGCGCGCACTCCGCTTTTTTGTTGGAGGAAACAATTATGTTGATTATTCATGCGGTCATTCACACAATGACGGGAAACCCTATTGAAAACGGTTGGATTCGTACCGAAGACGGTATAATAAAGGAAATCGGTTCCGATTTGGAAAATCCGCAATTGGACGAAAAGGTGCTTGATGTTCAGGGCGCCGGCGTTTACCCGGGATTTGTTGACGCACACACCCATCTTGGTATGTGGGAAGACGGCCTCACCTTTGAAGGAGANNCCATTGACCGCTGCTTTTCTGAAGCCCTTGCCGCAGGAGTTACAACCGTCATAACCGGACCCGGCAGCGCGAACCCCATCGGTGGACAACTGGCTGCAATTAAGACATATGGTACCTGTATTGACGAAATGCTTGTAAAAGCTCCTGTTGCAATCAAAATGGCATTGGGAGAAAACCCGAAATCTGTCTATCATGGTAAGAACCAGGCACCTTCCACACGTATGTCAACCGCGGCTCTCATTCGCGAAGAACTGTTCAAAGCAAAACGTTACATGGAGGATTTGCGGCGCGCTGAAGAAGACGAAGATTTTGACGCTCCTGAATTTGATATGAAGTCAGAGGCTCTTGTCCCCGCACTCAAGGGCGAAATTGAAGTGCATTTTCACGCCCATCGCAACGATGATATTGACACGGCGATTCGTATTGCGAAAGAGTTTCACCTCAATTATGTTATCGTTCATGGAACAGAGGGACATCTTATGACACGCAGGCTCATGAACGAGGGTACTCGCGTGCTCGCAGGTCCTTTTCTATGTGACCGCTCCAAACCGGAACTTAAGAATTTGACGCCCGCCAATCCCGGAATTTTGGCAAATGCGGGTGTTCCTATCGCGATTATTACAGATCATCCGGTTGTTCCACTGCAATATCTTCCGACCTGTGCCGCACTTGCGGTGCGCGAAGGAATGAAATATGAAGATGCTTTAAAAGCAATTACAATCAATCCTGCAAAAATTTGCGGGATTGACGATAAAGTTGGATCCATTGAAGTTGGGAAAGACGCTGACCTGATTGTTTTTGACACAAATCCGCTTGAAATGACTTCCAAACCCAAGTTTGTGATTGCGGGCGGGAAACTAATTTAATAAGCTGAGGAATCTACTATGAGAGAGATTGATGTTTCACTGATCACAGCTGCTGTTAAAAATCTCTGCATCTCTACGAACCGTGTTTTGCCATGTGATCTTGAATCTTGTATATCCGATNNATAGAAACTTCACCAATCGGCCGGGCTATTTTATCTGATCTGTGTGAAAATATGAATGCGGCGCGGGAGTTGAACATTCCCGTCTGTCAGGACACCGGTATGGCAGTTGTTTTTGCAGAAGTGGGGCAGGAGGTGCACATTGCAGGCGGTTCTTTTGAAGATGCCGTTAACGATGGAGTGCATCAAGGCTACTTGGAAGGTTTCTTGCGCTGTTCGGTTGTTGCCGACCCCATTAAACGCGGAAACACCGGTGACAATACCCCTGCAGTAATACATACCCGCCTTGTGCCGGGGGACAAGCTTTCTCTTACTGTTGCGCCAAAAGGTTTTGGAAGCGAAAATATGAGCCGAATCAAAATGTTTACTCCATCCGCAAGCGTCGAGAATATCATAGACTTTGTCATGGAAACGGTTCAGATCGCAGGTAGCAACCCATGCCCGCCGGTAGTTCTTGGTGTGGGAATCGGCGGTGATTTTGAGAAATGTGCTGCTTTGGCAAAACAGGCTCTTTGCCGCCCGATTTCGCAGCGTAATGGTGATCGGTTCTATGCCGACTTAGAACGGCGTATGCTTGAACAAGTAAATCAACTGAATGTAGGCCCACAGGGATTTGGCGGAATTACGACGGCGCTTTGCGTCAATATCGAACAATTTCCGACTCATATTGCGGGTTTGCCAGTGGCAGTTAATGTGGGCTGCCATGTTACACGCCACGACAGTATTATTATTTAAAACTTGATACTTTTATTTGTTAGATGATTATGGTATATTATAAGTGATGAATACTATTTCATTCAAATAATAGACAAGGAGATGTTGGTATGAGGATTACTGTTACAGGAAGAAAGGTTAATTTAAGAGATAATTTCAAAGAATTAGCGACAAGAAAGCTTTCAAGGTTTGATAGAATTTTTGATGAAGATGCACAGGCTAATGTGGTTGTAACGCTGGAAAGAAACCGCCAGACAGTCGAAATAACGATCAAATCACAAGGTATGATTTACCGGGCCGAAGCAACAGATTTTGAGATGAATGACGCGCTTGATCAAGTTGTCAGCGCATTGGGCCGGCAGATCCGTAAGAATAAATCCAGACTCGCTAAAGAAATTCATTCCGCCGCACTTGACCAGTATGTTCAGGACTATCTTCACAGCACAGAGGAAGAAGATAATAGTGAATATAAGATTGTGCGAACCAAGCATTTCTTCATCAAGCCGCTCAGCGTCGAGGAAGCAATCTTACAGATGAATCTGTTAGGGCATCAGTTTTTTATGTTCCGTGACGAATCAACCGGAGAAATTGATGTAGTTTACAAACGTAAGGATGGAAATTACGGATTATTGGAGCCTGACGCGGAATAATATAATAGAATATTCGCACCCACATGCTTTTTATAATATTTTAACGCATGGTGCCTAATAGATAAGAGTTTTTCTATGATGATTGGGGCTGCGTTTTATCGCAGCCCCATATTTTATAATTGGAGTATAATATGGAAAATTTTAAACTTGTATGTCCCTGTCTCCTCGGAGTAGAAGGCTTAGTTGCGGAAGAATTAAGAGCTATGGACGCTAAGAATGTTGAACCGCAAAACGGCAGAGTCGTTTTTGACGGATCCGATGAAATGCTTGTCAGATCAAACCTTTGGTCGCGCTACGGTGAAAGAATACTCGTTCAAATGAGCAATTTTCAGGCGCTCAGCTTTGAAGACCTTTTTCAGGGTGTCAAAGCCCTTCCATGGGAACGCTGGATTGGGAAAACCGATGCTTTCCCTGTAAAGGGGAGAAGCCTTAGTTCTAAGCTCTCAAGTGTTCCTAACTGCCAGTCGATTATCAAGAAAGCAGTTGTTGAGCGTTTAAAGCAAAAATATAACGTAAACTGGTTTGAAGAGACCGGGACTCTTTATCAGATTCAATTTCTGATTATGAAAGACACCGTCAGCATTATGATTGATACTTCCGGCCCGGGGCTTCATAAGCGCGGATATCGAGGTAATTCTACGGAAGCGCCGATTAAAGAGACGCTTGCGGCCTCCATGGTGCATCTTGCTCGTGTGCGGCACGACGCGAACTTTATTGACCCCCTCTGCGGCTCCGGTACTATTCTCATTGAAGCTGCCTTGTATGCGCTCAATATTGCACCGGGCATGCAGCGGCATTTTTCTGCTGAACGTTGGGCAGGAATCGATAAAGACCTATGGCAGAAGGAAAAGGTGCGTGCACAGGATTTAATTATGCGTGATGCCGCTTTTACGGCGCACGGATATGATATTGATGGCGCGGCGATTTCGCTGACACTCGAAAATGCTAAAAAAGCCGGAGTTATTTCACAAATTCGTGCAGAAAAGCGTGACATCGCCGACTTTAAACCTGTCGGAGACTATGGTTGCGTTATTTGCAATCCTCCCTATGGAGAACGCCTTTTGGATACACGTCAAGCTGAAGAACTTTACAGAACGATGGGGAACGTATTTGAACAGAGACATGGATGGAGCTACTCCATTATCAGTCCGGACGAAACCTTTGAGGACTGCTTTGGGCGCAAGTCTGACCGTCGCAGGAAGCTTTATAACGGCATGATTAGATGTCAATTCTATATGTATTTTAAATAAATGCGTGCTATGGCTTAAAACTATGTAAATCGGAGGTTGCAATGCGCTATATATTCATTTTGAATCCCACGGCCGGTAAAAAAAATCCGTATAACACCATTTTTCCGGCGATACAGCAGTATTTTGACGAGAATGGCTTGGAATGTGTCTGCCATATTACCGAGAAGCCGGGGCACGCTATAGAAGTAGTTAAAATGGAGGGGTCAAAAGGAGATTCCGTCCGCATTTTTGCCATCGGTGGGGATGGTACGCTAAGTGAAACTGCGGCGGGAGCGATTGGCCTGAAGAATGTGGAGGTCGGCATTATTCCCTGTGGCTCTGGTAACGATTATATAAAAACNNGGCTGTCGATATGATTCGATCCGGTGACCGACTTTCAATTAATCTTTGTTCTATCGGACTTGACGCAAAGGTCGCTTATAACATGGTTTCTTTCAAAAAAGTACCCTTTATTAGCGGTTCCATGGCTTATGATTTTGCGCTTCTCCGGACGCTGCTGGGTAGAATTGGCGATCAACTTGAGATTACAATCGATGGTGTTAAAAAATACGAGGGGAATTATTTATTTGCTCTTGCAGGCAGCGGCAAATATTATGGGGGCGGTTATTGTGGAGCACCACAGGCGATTCCGAACGATGGGCTCCTTGATTTTATATTAATAAAAAAACCTCCACTAAATCAAATTCCCGCGCTTGTTCCGATTTATAAAGCCGGGGGTCATATTACATCTGAAAAATTTAAAGATATTTTGATATTTTGTCGCGGAAAAAGAATGGAAGTAAAGGCTGTTAAGCCGGCCATTGCTAACTTTGACGGCGATTGCCATTTTATTGACAAAGTTGAATTTGAGGTCATTCCAAATTCGGTGAATTTTATTGTTCCGGTATAGTTACATACATTTTTGATCATAATTGTAAATAATTTATTAAATTACAGATTTTAGTGAAAAAACCACTTGATTTTTTTGCCACAAGTATATAGAATGTATATTAGCACTCAACGTCAATGAGTGCTAACTAATTTGTGAATTATCTAAAGGAGGATCTATTATGACTATTAAACCTTTAACAGACAGAGTCCTTATTAAAATGGAAGAAGCCGAGGAAACAACAAAGAGCGGTATTCTTCTTGCCGGTTCCGCAAAGGAAAAACCACAGATTGCCGACGTTATCGAAGCTGGCCCGGGCGGCATTGTCGACGGGAAAGAGATCACAATGTACGTCAAAAAGGGCGACAGAGTAATCACCAGCAAGTATTCCGGCACCGAGATCAAGCTTGACGGCGAAGAGTACACCATTGTTCGTCAAAGCGATATTCTCGCAATTGTGGAATAACATATATTATAAATTTTATATTGGAGGAATAAACGATGGCAAAACAAATCATTTACGGCGAAGATGCCAGAAAAGCACTTTTAAGCGGTATTAATCAACTTGCAGATACAGTTAAAATCACACTGGGCCCTAAGGGAAGAAATGTTGTTCTCGATAAAAAATTCGGTGCTCCGTTAATTACCAATGATGGTGTTACAATTGCAAAAGAAATTGAGCTTGACGATGCATTTGAAAATATGGGCGCACAGCTTGTAAAAGAAGTCGCTACAAAGACCAATGATGTCGCCGGCGACGGTACTACAACAGCCACCCTGCTCGCACAGGCAATTATTCGTGAGGGCATGAAGAATGTTACTGCCGGAGCTAACCCGATGATTATTCGCAAGGGAATTCAAAATGCAGTTAATACTGCTGTTAAATCACTTGCAGAACACTCTAAAAAGGTTTCCGGTTCAGAAGATATTGCACGCGTTGCAACTATTTCTGCTTCCAGCGAGTTTATTGGTAAGCTGATTTCCGAAGCGATGGAAAAGGTAACTTCCGACGGTGTTATCACAGTTGAAGAATCGAAAACGGCTGAAACATACTCCGAAGTTGTCGAGGGCATGATGTTTGACCGTGGCTACATTACACCTTATATGGTAACCGATACCGAAAAGATGGAAGCGGTCATTGATGATGCTTATGTACTGATTACCGACAAGAAAATTTCCAATATTCAGGAAATTCTGCCGTTACTCGAAAATATTGTTCAATCCGGCAAAAAGCTTGTTATTATCGCAGAAGATATTGAGGGCGAAGCACTTACCACACTGATTCTCAATAAGCTGCGCGGAACCTTTACCTGTGTTGGCATTAAAGCTCCTGGTTTTGGTGACAGAAGAAAAGATATGCTCCGTGATATTGCCACTTTAACAGGCGGCCAAGTAATTTCCGATGAACTGGGCTTAGAGCTGAAAGATACAACCGTTGAGCAACTCGGCCGCGCACGTCAGGTCAAGGTTGACAAAGAGAATACCATCATCGTTGACGGTGCCGGCGATAAAGAGGAAATTAAGGGCAGAGTATCACAAATTCGTTCGCAAATCTTAGCGACTACTTCTGATTTTGACCGTGAAAAGCTCCAAGAGCGCTTGGCAAAACTATCCGGCGGCGTAGCAGTCATTAAAGTCGGTGCTGCAACAGAAGTTGAAATGAAGGAGCAAAAGCTTCGCATTGAAGATGCTCTTGCGGCAACAAAAGCAGCAGTCGAAGAAGGCATCGTAGCCGGCGGCGGCGTTGCGTTGCTTGATGCAATTCCGGAAGTTGAAAAACTTGTTGCCAACAGTGAAGGCGATGAGAAAACAGGCGCAGCCATAGTTCTTAAAGTTTTGGAAGAGCCTATTCGCCAAATCGCAGCAAACGCGGGTCTTGAAGGTTCTGTTATCGTGGAACACGTCAAGCTGGCCGGTAAGGTAGATTATGGATTTAATGCACTTACTGAAGAGTATGGTGATATGATTTCCTTCGGCATTGTTGATCCAACAAAGGTAACTCGTTCAGCACTGCAAAATGCAGCATCTGTTGCAGCAATGGTGCTTACAACAGAGTCATTGGTTGCTGATATTAAAGAACCGGCAGCTCCTGCAATGCCTGCTGATCCTGGTATGGGCGGCATGTATTAATCATCATCTGTACTAAATTTTAAGTTATATTATAAAACGGGCGTCGTATGACGTCCGTTTTTTTATCTTGTTCTATTATCTTGCACATTTCTCAATGCCGCTGAACACGATGCCGCGGGCTGCATCAACCGTGACGGTTGTGCCGCTTTTGAGAATCTTTGTCGCGTTCTGTGCTGCAACAATAACTGGTTTGTCGAGAGCAAGCCCAACAATCGCCGCGTGTGAATTCATCCCGCCATCTTCAGTAATTAGGCCGGATGCCAACTTTAGAATACGCAGAATTTTGTTGGACGTTTGCGGAATTACCAGAATGTCGCCTTCTTTAAAGCTTTTTTCAGCCTCTTCTTCATTTGCGCAGACGCACAGGTTTCCACAAATGGAACCCTTTGTAACGCCCATGCCGGAAACAAGTACGTCGCCGACAAGTTGCACCTTCAAAAGATTGGTGGTGCCTGAAACGCCAAGAGGAACGCCGGCGGTAATGACAACCAAGTCGCCGTTCTTCACAAGGTTCTCCTTACGCGCAACGTCAACCACATGATCAAACAAAGCGTCAGTGTTGTCCTTTTCATCGACCATAATCGGAACGACGCCCCATGAAAGATTCATTTGACGTTGAACAGTTGAATCTGTTGTGCCGCTGATAATCGGACATTCCGGACGATATTTTGAAATCATGCGGGCTGTTCTGCCCGATTTTGAAACCGTAATGATTGCAACGGCGCCGAGATCCTGTGCCGTAGTGCAGGTTGCGTGGGAGATAGCAGAAGTAACATTCGGCGCTTCTGTAAAATCGCGTTTTGCAAAGCGTGATTTGTAATCAATATCACGTTCCGTGCGTTCCGCAATAATTGCCATTGTCTTGAGTGCAGCAATGGGGTAGTCACCTGCGGCGGTTTCACCAGAAAGCATGATTGCGCTTGTTCCATCATAAATCGCGTTCGCAACATCGGTTGCTTCCGCTCTGGTTGGACGAGGGTTTTTCATCATGGAATCGAGCATCTGTGTTGCGGTGATAACCTGTTTTCCGGCGCTATAAGCTTTTTTGATAAGCTTTTTCTGAATAACGGGAATTTCTTCAAGTGGGATTTCAACACCCAGATCGCCTCTTGCGACCATAATGCCGTCAGAAAGGCGGATAATATCATCGATGTTTTCCACACCATCGGCATTTTCTATTTTAGCAATAATACGAATTTTATGGCAGTTATGTTTTTCAAGCTCAGTGCGTAAATCAATCATATCCTGTGCGTTGCGTGTGAATGAGGCCGCAATAAAATCAAAGTTTTCTTTTACTGCAAAGGCAATATCGTCCTTGTCTTTTGCACTGATAAATGGAAGGGAAAGTTTAGCGCCCGGCACATTGATTCCCTTATGAGACGAAATCGTGCCGCCATTTATAATTTTACAGTGTATATCCGTTTCCGTACAGGACTCCACTTTCAGTTCAATCAGACCGTCATCAATCAAAATTCTGGCACCGGAGGAGACCTCCTGAGGAAGATGTGCAAAGGTGATTGACGCAATTGTTTCGTCACCGACAATATCTCTGTTGGTTAATGTGAATTTTTCACCGGCCTTAAGCGTGATTTTAGGCTGATTAAAATCCTTTACCCGAATTTCAGGACCTTTTGTATCAAGTAAAAGAGCAACAGGAAGTTGCAACTCATCACGTAATTTTTTTACTGCATCAGCACGAACTTTTTGTTCAACTGCGGTTTGATGTGAAAAGTTTAAGCGTGCAACATTCATGCCTTCCAGCATTAGTTGCCGTAGCACTTCCTCTTTATCAGTTGCAGGGCCGAGAGTACATATAATCTTAGTTTTTCTCATTTTTTTGACTCCAATCCAAACGTTAAAGTATCATTTCTAAAACTTTACCCATCATATATGATAATACAGCTACCAAATTAAATCAAATGAAAGATATTAAATTGTATATTAATCCGAAAATCAGAAATCGGTTGAATTAATTTAATATAAGTTATACAATTGTAATATAAAATTACGAGCAGAAGGGATGCGCTGAAGTGCGAAAACGGGGAGAAAAAATAGTCCAGACCCGCGCTGGATGGCATAAAGCCGATCAGGTTAGAAAGATAAAAATAGTGATGACGGTGATTGCCCTCGCACTTTGTATTTCGCTTGTCACAGGGGCTGTTTTAGCGTGGGTGCAGATTAAGCACCCGTTTGACAAACATTCTGTAAGCAGCGCACCGTCCAGTTCGGCGGCTCCTGCCTCTTCTAACAGCGAAGTGCTTCCGGTTTATGATGATTCATTCAATTTAGTCGTGGTGAATGCAACTTCTCAATTGAAATCCGGATTCAGCGTACAGCTTGGTCAGTTTGGCGGCGTAACCGTCGACGATAGAATCATTCCCGCACTCAAAAAGATGATGGAGGACGCAAAAACCGATGGCTGCGCGTTAAAACTGAGCGGAGGCTATGTTGACGCGAAGGAACAAGATAAACTTTTTGACGCAGGGGTGCAAAATCTGATTAAAAACAATGGATATTCGCAGGTAAGGGCTCAAAATAAGATTCAAACCACAATCGGGCGCGGCGGTTATAACGAAAATCAAACCGGCATGGCTGTCACGTTTTCAGCGGAAGGCTTGGCAAACAACGCTGATTTTACGGCGACAAATCAATACAAATGGCTTATCAAAAACAGTGTTCGCTACGGCTTTGTATTGCGTTACGCTGAAAGCAAAATGGCTATAACCGGTATGGCGTTCAATCCGCGTCATTTTCGCTATGTTGGCGAAGATAATGCGGTAAAAATGCGTGAGTATTCCATGTGTCTTGAGGAATATGCGGCGTATGTCAGACAACAGAATCCAAAATAAAATTGGTCTAAATATTAGATATTTATTATTTTTTACTTGCAATTTAAGAATCACTATGGTAAAATTCAAATGTTAAGTTGCAGTTTTACTGAAAGAGGTGACAGGAATGAAAGAAAATATACATCCAAAGTATAAAGAAACAACAATCACATGTGCATGCGGTAATGTTATTGATACAAAATCCACTAAGGAAAATATCCGCGTTGAAATATGCTCCAAATGCCATCCGTTCTTTACTGGTAAGCAAAAACTTGTTGATACAAGCGGACGTGTTGATATGTTTAAAAGGCGTTACGGTATTGATAAATAACTTGCTTTTTCGATTTCTTTGGATTAGCATAGGCGGCGCAGGCATCTGCGCCGCCTATATTTTTTCTTTGTGAGGAGATACCATGGTTGAGTATCGAACCATAGCAAACGAGGTTTCTGCCGAGTTTATTGAACGGCGCTCGCGTTTTATCGGTTATGCAAAACCCGTCGAAACCGAGGAGGAAGCTGTCTCATTTATCAATGCTATCAAGTCAAAGAATTGGAATGCGACGCATAATGTCTATGCGTATTCCATCCGAAATAATCAATTGAAGCGCTACTCGGATGACGGCGAGCCGCAGGGCACCGCGGGAATTCCGACACTCGATGTCCTCCAAAAGTCCGGGGTAACGGATGCCGTGGTAGTGGTTACCCGTTATTTTGGGGGAATTCTTCTTGGTACCGGCGGTCTTGTACGCGCATATTCACACAGTGCTTCCATTGCGCTCCAGCAGGCAAAAATGATTACGATGCGCACCTGCCTGATGGCGGAAGTACGCTGCGATTACAATCAGTACGGCAAATTGGCTGCACTGATTCCCGAAAGCGGCGGGGTGGTCGACAATGTTGATTTTACTGACGTAGTCCAAATTCATTACCATATGAGTGACGAGTGCATGCTCGCATTTGAACAAAAACTTGCAGACGTAACCTGCGGACAAAGTAAGATCGTTGTTGCGGGAGAAAAGTTTTTTGAAATTTTATAATATTTGCAGGAAATTTGTATTTTTCTGCGTATATCTAATTGAAGTATAGGAATGGGTGGTGGAAATATGATTGTAAGAGAGCGCACAGAAGATATAGAAGAGAAAATTTTGTCGCCCTATGCTGCTCTTTCTAAGAACACTATAGGGCGGGATATTCCGGAGGAAGAATGTGAATTACGAACTCCTTATCAGCGTGACAGGGACAGAATTATTCATTGCAAATCTTTCCGCCGCCTAAAGCATAAAACACAAGTATTTTTGTCGCCGGAGGGTGACCATTATCGTACCCGACTGACTCACACGCTTGAGGTTTCCCAGATTGCACGCACTATTGCAAGAGCGCTGCTCTTAAACGAAGATTTAACCGAGGCCATTTCACTCGGGCATGATTTGGGGCATACTCCTTTTGGGCATGCCGGCGAGCGCGCATTGGACAGCTTGTACCCCGAAGGCTTTCGCCACTACGAACAAAGTGTGCGTATTGTCGAAAAGGTTGAGAAGAACGGTGCTGGCTTAAACCTTACGAAAGAGGTTCGCGACGGAATTCTTTGCCATACCAAGGGCACGGAGGCGATGACACTTGAGGGTCGGGTTGTTCGCTTGGCTGATCGGATTGCTTACATAAATCACGATATTGATGATGCTGTAAGGGCGGGCGTACTGCTCGAAAACGACATTCCCAAGGAAATCACTTCCGTTTTGGGCTGCCGCCGGTCTGAAAGAATTGATACACTCGTTCATTCGGTTGCGGAGAACAGCCAGAATGGAACAATTCAAATGGATTTGGAAATCCAACAGTCTTTTGACAAACTGTATGACTTCATGTACGAATATGTTTATTTAAATCCATATGCGAAGGCTGAGGAAAAAAAGGTTCCCCATTTGATTGGCACGCTCTATGATTATTTGAAAATGCCGGAGAATCTTTCGCAGGAGATGAGCCTTATCGCTGAACGGGACGGAATTGAGCGTGCCGCCTGTGACTATATTGCCGGCATGACCGACCACTTTGCGATTCACTTGTTTCAAGATATTTTTGTACCGAAATCGTGGAACATTTGATTTGGATAAAATTGAAAGGGGGGCGATGATATGCCATTGCCGGAAGCCTTTCTACAGGAATTAAAAGCACGCAGCGATATTTCTGAGGTCGCCGCGTCCTATGTCAATCTGCGGCATAGCGGCAGAAACATGGTGGGACTTTGTCCATTTCACAGTGAGAAAACACCTTCTTTCAACGTCTACCCCGAGAATGGCTCCTTTTACTGCTTTGGCTGTGGGGCAGGTGGAGACGTTATCACGTTTGTCCGCCGCATTGAAAATCTGGACTACATGGAGGCGGTTCGCTTTTTAGCGCAGCGTGCCGGACTGCAGATACCTGAAAATAATGTTGACGACGGCATGGGTAAGCTCAAGGCACGTATTTTGGAGATTAACAGGGAAACAGCCCGCTTTTACAACAATGTTTTAAATTCCGGAGAAGGTGCAGTCGGCATGGAGTATTTAACCCGCCGCGCTTTAACACCCAATACAATTCGCCGTTTCGGGCTTGGCTATGCTCCGGCTTCTCGTTTCGCATTGGTTGACTATCTTGAAAAAAAGGGTTATACCCAAAACGAAATGGTTTTGGCTAACGTAGCATTCAAGGGCAGAAGCGGGAAATCGATTGACCGTTTTTTTTCACGCGTCATGTTTCCAATCATTGATTTGCGCGGCAATGTAATTGCTTTCGGTGGCCGTGTTATGACCGACGAAAAGCCTAAATACCTTAATACTTCTGAAACGCCGGTGTTTAACAAGGGAAGCTTTCTGTTTGCACTTAACTTTGCGAAAGCCAGCGGAAGCGAACAGTTGATTCTATGTGAAGGATATATGGATGTTATATCCATGCATCAGGCAGGTTTTGCCAACGCAGTTGCAACGCTTGGTACAGCTTTAACATCAAATCAGGCACATTTGATGGCAAGGTACACGAAAGAGGTCATTGTTTCTTACGATTCGGATGAGGCCGGGCAAAAAGCTGCATCACGTTCTATTCCGATTCTGCGTGAGGCAGGGCTGCTGGTTAAGGTGCTTACCATTGCCGGCGGCAAGGATCCAGATGAGTACATAAGGGCAAACGGCCAGAACGGCCGTATAAAATTCAAGCAATTGCTCGNNCTGCGGTAATGACGTGGAATACCGACTGCAAAAGATTAAGCAGGGATGCAATCTGCAAAATGCACAGGGGCGTGTTGCTTATCTGACAGGAGCGTCCACAGTACTTGCAACACTGGAAAGCCGAATTGAGCAGGAAGTCTATGCGGGAAAGCTTGCCGAGGAAATTGGAATTGAGCGTTCTGCGATTATGTTGCAAGTGGACAAAAACCGTGCCAAACTGAAAAAAAGCTATGAGCAAAAGGAGTTTAAAGCTTTTCAGCAGCAATCCGCCGGTATCCGCGATAGTATTAATCCTGAAAAATCCCAGCATCTTAGGGCTGCAAGCGCAGAAGAAGCGCTCATTGCGTATATTGTTCAATACCCGGAGAACGCTATAGCAATAGATAAGCTTTTGCCGCCCCAAAAATTTTTAACAATGTTTAATCGCCGTGTATATCAGGCAATAATGGATAGAATTATAGATGGCAAGGCAATTGGCCTTACGGAGATATCGGAAGCTTTCTCAATTGACGAAATTGCAGCAGTTGCGCAAATGCTTGCAAGATTTNNGATTGTGTTTCCGCCACAAAGAAGGACGCGGATGAATATATTAGCGTCATCAATCAGGAATATGCAAAAATAAATGTAGAAAATAAAAAATCAGCACGGCCGCAGGAGATACAGGATTACTTGCAGGAGCTGAGGTCACAGAAAAAATAGGGGGACTTATTATGGGAGCACCGGATAAGAAAACAGTAATACGGGAATTAATTGAACAGGGAAAAAGTAAAGGGCAGCTATCAACGAAAGAGATTTTAGATGCGATTGGCGAACTGGACTTTGAGCCGGAACAAATTGAAAAATTTTATGATACACTTGAAGCGCAGGGTGTTGAAATTATTGAAGATTTTGCCGATGCCTCTCTTGAAGACATTGAGTTTACCTCTCAGTCAAATGAAAATGAGGATGTTGAGTCTGCACTCAGTACCGAAGGGATTGCAATTGATGATCCGGTTAAGGTCTATCTGAAGGAAATTGGCCGTGTGCCTCTTCTTTCACCAGAAGAGGAAATTGATCTTGCCATTCGCATTTCAAATGGTGACGAAGCAGCGAAAAAACGTTTGTCCGAGGCGAACCTCCGTTTGGTCGTTAGCATTGCAAAGCGTTATTTAGGGCGCGGTATGCAGTTTTTGGACTTAATTCAGGAAGGTAATCTCGGATTAATTAAAGCGGTTGAGAAGTTCGATTATTCAAAGGGCTTTAAATTTTCAACCTATGCAACCTGGTGGATTCGCCAGGCGATTACTCGTGCGATTGCCGATCAGGCCAGGACGATTAGAATCCCGGTGCACATGGTTGAGACCATCAATAAAGTAAAAAAAGTATCCAGCCAGCTTTTACACACCAATGGGCATGAACCGACTGCTGAAGAAATTTCTGTTGAACTGGACATGCCTGTTGATAAAGTTCGTGAAATTATGCGTGTTGCACAAGAACCTGTTTCTCTTGAAACACCAATCGGTGAAGAAGAAGACAGTCATCTCGGCGACTTTATTCCGGATGACGATGCTCCCGCACCGGCGGATGCGGCATCCCACACACTTTTAAAGGAACAGCTTGCCGATGTACTCGATACACTTACCCCGAGAGAGGAAAAGGTTCTCCGTCTGCGTTTTGGCCTTGAAGATGGGCGCTCGCGCACTTTGGAGGAAGTCGGTAAGGAGTTTAATGTTACAAGAGAGCGCATCAGGCAGATTGAAGCAAAGGCGCTTCGCAAGTTGCGTCACCCAAGTCGCAGCAAAAAACTTAAAGATTTCTTGGATTAAGGGGGAATAGCTTAAATGGTCATGACGCTTGAAGCAGATTATGCAGTGAGAATTGTTGAAATGCTGGCGGTTTCCAACAAAAGAATAGATGCACACACTATTTCCGCCGAAGCGCATGTTCCACTGAGGTTTGCGTTGAAAATTTTGCGAAAGCTGGTTGCCGATGGACTGATTGTGTCCTATAAAGGTGCCCACGGCGGCTATATTCTTGCGCGCGAACCTGCGAAGATATCGCTGCGTGAGGTAATCGAATCGGTAGAAGGACCATACATGATCAGCCGCTGTCAGCAGGATGAATACGCGTGTACACATACAACTTGTTGTCGTTTTCATCAAATTTACGATGAGATATCCTCTGTTGTACGTACGAAACTGGATTCTTACACTTTTGATGTACTTGTTGGCGCCGCAACTGATACTGAGGAACAAAACAACATAAATAAATAGACAAATTAAAAAGCCGACGGTTTGAAACCGACGGCTTTTGATCATTTAAATATAAAATCTGTAAATAATGCTTGACAAACACTATATATTGTAATAAAATAATATACTGCATCATCATAGAAACATATACTCATGTTTATCCTCGTATATAATAGCACAACATATAACAAAAGGCAAGAGGGTATCATAAAAGCTTATAAAAGCAATGATGTATGCAAACTATTTTTGTGCTTAATTTATGACGCAGATGGTAAATATATGAATGGAGTGATTGAGCCAATGGTGAATGTTAAACCGGTGCAGTTGGGCAAGAATGTCCGTATGAGCTTTTCGCGTATTGACGAAGTTCTGGACATGCCAAATCTAATTGAGGTACAGAAGAATTCCTACAAATGGTTTCTTGATGAGGGCCTCAAAGAGGTTTTTAAGGACGTTTCCGGCATTACAGACTATACTGGCAACCTCGTGCTGGACTTTGTGAATTACAAACTGGATGACGATAAGCCGAATTACAGTGTTGAAGAATGCAAAGAGCGCGACGCTACCTACGCCGCCGCTTTGAGGGTCACTGCCCGCCTGCTTAACAAGGAAAGCGGCGAGATTAAAGAATCCGAAGTTTTTATGGGTGACTTTCCGCTCATGACGGACAGCGGAACTTTTGTTATTAACGGTGCGGAACGCGTTATTGTTTCCCAGTTGGTTCGTTCACCTGGTGTTTACTATAAAATGGAATACGACAAGACAGGTAAAGAGCTTTTCAGTTCAACCGTTATCCCTAACCGTGGGGCGTGGCTTGAATATGAAAATGATGCCAACGATATCTTCTATGTTCGTATTGATAAAAACCGCAAAATTCCGATTACTGTGTTCGTACGCGCACTTGGCCTTGGTACCGACGAAGAAATTCGTGAGTACTTCGGCGATGACGACAGAATGAATGCAACCATCGAAAAAGATCCATGCAAAAACATGGAGGAAGCTCTTTTCGAAGTTTACAGAAAATTGAGACCAAGCGAACCACCGACCATAGAAAGTGCACAGTCACACATCAACGGATTGTTCTTTGATGCGCGCCGCTATGATCTTTCCCGCGTCGGGCGGTATAAATACAATAAGAAGTTGAACCTTACCGGCCGTATCACCGGACAGAAACTTTCACGACCTATTATTAATCCACTTACCGGTGAGCTGATGGCTGAGACAGGCGAAATTATTTCTCATGACAGAGCACGTGAAATTGATAATGCCGGCGTTACTATTGCGTTCGTCACGATTAATGAGCGCGAGGTTAAGGTGATTTCCAACGGAATGGTTGACATCAACGGTTTTGTTGGTTTTGACGCAAAAGCCGAGTGTAATGTGAACGAGAGAGTGCGTTTCAGCGTGCTTGCCGAAATTTTGGATCNNTGACGAGGAACTGAAGGAAACAATTAAGGCAAGAGTTGACGAACTGATTCCGAAACATATTATCATAGACGATATTTTTTCATCAATTAACTATTTAAATTGTCTTGCAATGGGGCTGGGCAATATTGATGATATTGACCATCTGGGGAATCGCCGTATTCGTTCAGTCGGCGAGCTTCTTCAAAATCAGTTTAGAATTGGTTTCTCCAGATTGGAGCGAGTTATACGTGAAAGAATGACATTACAGGCTCAGGATTTGGAAGTATTAACCCCGCATTCATTGATTAATATTCGTCCTGTTGTGGCGGCAATAAAAGAATTCTTTGGTTCTTCTCCTCTGTCACAGTTCATGGATCAGACCAACCCGCTCGCTGAGCTTACGCATAAACGCCGTCTTTCAGCATTAGGGCCGGGAGGTTTGTCAAGAGACCGTGCAGGATTTGAGGTGCGCGATGTACATTACAGCCATTACGGCCGTATGTGTCCTATTGAAACGCCGGAAGGTCCTAACATCGGCTTGATTTCCTACCTTGCAACTTTTGCAAAAATTAATGAATATGGGTTTATTGAAGCCCCTTTCCGTCGTGTGAATAAAAAGACCGGCTGCGTTACGAATGACGTTGTCTACATGACAGCAGATATTGAAGATGACTTTATTGTTGCGCAGGCAAACGAACCACTTGATGAAGCTGGACACTTCCAACTCACAAAGGTCAATGCGCGTTACCGTGATGAATTTCTCGAAACGGAACGCGAAAAGGCTGACTACATGGATGTTTCACCGAGAATGGTTGTTTCCGTTGCTACCGCAATGATTCCTTTCCTTGAAAACGATGATGCAAACCGTGCTTTAATGGGTTCCAACATGCAGCGGCAGGCTGTTCCTTTGCTCAATACCGAATCTCCGATTGTAGGAACCGGAATGGAGTACAAGGCCGGCGTCGACTCCGGTGTTTGCGTTATCGCAAGGCACGCCGGCATCGTCCGCAGTGTAAGTGCGGACGAAATCAGGGTGACCTGCGACAACGGCGATGTTGATGTTTATCATGTTACTAAGTTTATGCGTTCAAATCAGGGAACATGTATCAATCAGGTTCCTGTTGTCGATGTAAATCAAAGAGTTGCGGAGGGTTCGGTTATTGCCGATGGCCCTGCAACCAAGGACGGAGAGATCAGCCTTGGTAAAAACGCTTTAATCGGCTTCATGACATGGGAAGGCTACAACTACGAAGATGCTGTTCTCATCAGTGAAAAGATTGTTCGCGATGATGTATATACTTCCATTCATATTGAAGAATATGAGCTTGAATCCAGAGATACAAAATTAGGGCCGGAGGAAATTACAAGGGATATTCCGAACGTCAACGAAGATTTGCTCCATGATTTGGATGAGAGTGGAATTATCCGTATCGGCGCCGAAGTGCGTGCAGGTGATATCCTTGTTGGTAAGGTCACCCCGAAAGGTGAGACTGAGTTGACTGCTGAAGAGCGCCTGCTACGCGCCATCTTTGGTGAAAAGGCCAGAGAAGTCAGAGACACCTCACTCAGAGTGCCTCATGGAGAATATGGTATTGTTGTTGACGTTAAGGTTTTCACCCGTGAAAACAGCCATGATGAGTTAAGCCCTGGTGTCAATAAAGTGGTACGCTGCTACATTGCCCAGAAACGCAAGATTTCTGTAGGTGATAAGATGGCCGGCCGCCACGGTAACAAGGGCGTTGTTTCCCGTATCCTTCCTGTTGAGGATATGCCATTCCTGCCGGACGGTACTCCGCTTGACATTGTTCTTAATCCGTTGGGCGTACCTTCCCGTATGAACATCGGTCAGGTGCTTGAAGTTCACTTGGGCTATGCTGCGAAAGCGCTTGGCTGGAAGATTATGACCCCTGTATTTGATGGAGCTCATGAAGACGATATCGTTGAATGCTTTAAAAAAGCTGGCTTAAGGGAAGACGGTAAGACTATCTTAAAAGATGGTCGTTCCGGTGAGTATTTCGACAGCCCCGTAACTGTTGGCATCATGTACTATCTTAAACTGCATCATCTGGTCGATGATAAAATTCATGCCCGTTCAACCGGACCATACTCGCTTGTTACGCAGCAGCCTTTGGGCGGCAAGGCGCAATTTGGTGGGCAGCGCTTTGGTGAGATGGAAGTTTGGGCTCTTGAAGCTTATGGCGCGGCTTATACCCTTCAGGAAATTCTTACGGTTAAGTCCGATGATGTTGTTGGCCGTGTTAAAACCTATGAAGCAATTGTAAAGGGTCAGAATATTCCTAAACCGGGTGTTCCTGAGTCATTTAAGGTTCTTATTAAAGAACTTCAGTCCCTTGGCCTCGACGTTAAGGTGCTCAATAAAAACAATGACGAAATTGATCTGAAACAAAACTTCGATGACGATGACGACATCAGTTTTAATCCATCAAATGACAACTTCGATGAGCCGGTCGTTGCCGACGATCTTGAGGGCTATTCTGTTGAAGACGCGGATGAAGAAGTCCTGTTTGATGATACGGACGGATATGTGAATGAAGAGAGTAACGATACCGAAGATGAATTTGATAAGGACGAACCCTTTGACATTAATTCTGACACTGACGACGAAATATAATAGAAGGGGGTTGCAATATGGAATTTAATACTTTTGAATCAATTAAGATTGGACTTGCTTCACCGGAAATGATCAGAGAGTGGTCACACGGCGAAGTCAAAAAACCTGAAACTATAAATTACCGCACCCTGAAACCGGAGCGCGACGGACTCTTTTGTGAACGTATTTTTGGGCCTCAGAAAGACTGGGAGTGCCATTGCGGTAAGTACAAGAGAATACGCTACAAAGGCAAAATTTGTGAGCGCTGCGGTGTTGAAGTTACAAGAGCGAAGGTTCGCCGTGAGCGCATGGGTCATATTGAGCTTGCTGCTCCTGTATCCCATATCTGGTATTTTAAAGGTATCCCGTCAAGAATGGGACTTATTCTTGATATTTCGCCACGCATGTTGGAAAAAGTTTTGTATTTTGCACTTTATATTGTAACGGATCCGGGTAATGTGCGTGAANNCAATGAAAAAGAATATCGTGACATGCGTGAAAAGTATGAGGATGACTTTGAAGCGAGCATGGGGGCTGAGGCGATTAAGCAGCTCTTAACTGAAATCGACCTTGACCGTGTTTCAGAGGAATTACAGGATGAACTCGTAACAGCTTCCGGTCAAAAACGTGTTCGCATTCTGAAGCGTCTTGAGGTTATTGAAGCGTTCCGTTTGTCGGGAAACCGTCCGGAATGGATGATTCTCGATGTTGTTCCGGTTATTCCTCCGGATATCCGTCCAATGGTGCAGCTCGACGGCGGCCGTTTTGCAACATCTGATTTGAACGACCTTTATCGCCGTGTTATTAACAGAAACAACAGATTAAAAAGACTGCTGGAGCTGGGTGCTCCTGATATTATAGTTCGTAATGAAAAAAGGATGCTGCAGGAAGCTGTTGACGCGTTAATTGATAACGGCCGTCGCGGCAGACCTGTTACCGGTCCGAATAACAGACCGTTAAAATCCCTCTCTGATATGTTAAAAGGTAAACAGGGACGTTTCCGCCAAAACCTTTTGGGCAAACGTGTTGACTATTCCGGCCGTTCCGTTATCGTTGTCGGCCCTGAACTGAAAATGTATCAGTGCGGTCTTCCAAAGGAAATGGCACTGGAACTGTTCAAACCTTTTGTCATGAAACGTCTGGTTGAAACCGGAGCCGCCGGCAATATCAAAGCTGCCAGAAAAGCGGTTGAACGCGCTAAACCCGAAGTTTGGGATGCACTCGAAATTGTTATTAAAAACCATCCTGTTTTACTGAACCGCGCTCCTACGCTGCATAGACTTGGTATTCAGGCGTTTGAACCGGTGTTGGTTGAAGGCCGTGCTTTAAAGCTGCATCCGTTGGCCTGCACAGCTTACAATGCAGACTTCGACGGCGATCAGATGGCTGTCCACGTTCCGCTTTCTGCTGAGGCACAGGCTGGAGCACGCTTCCTGATGTTGGCAGCCGGAAACCTATTAAAACCATCTGACGGTCGCCCTGTTACTGTTCCTACACAGGACATGGTTTTGGGTTCATATTACTTGACTCTGGAAAAAGGCGGCGAATTGGGCGAGGGAAAAGTATTCCGTGACTACGATGAAGCCATTATGGCTTACGATGCAAAAAAGATTGGCCTTCATGCCCATATTAAAGTGCGCAGAACACTGGAAATCAACGGCGAAGAGGTTTCAAGGCTTGTTGACACAACAGTAGGTCGCATGATCTTCAACAGACCAATTCCACAGGATTTGGGTTATGTTGACCGTTCCAATCCGGATAATTTATTTAAATTTGAAATTGATTTCCTGGTTAGCAAAAAGCAGCTTGGGCAGATCATTGACAAATGCATAAAGACCCATGGCACTGCTGAAACTGCAGATGTTTTGGATTGTATTAAGGAGCAGGGCTATAAATACTCTACCTTAAGTGCAATTACGGTTGCCGTCTGTGATGCAACGATACCACCTGAGAAAAAGGAAATTATCGATGCTGCTGAAAAAGAAATTGATATTGTTTACGATCAGTTCAAGAACGGTTTACTTTCCGATAGTGAGCGTTATAAGGCCGTTTTGAAAATTTGGGCAAAGGCGACGGAGGATGTTTCCGTTGCACTGCAGAAGAACCTCGACCGTTATAATCCTATCTTTATGATGGCAGATTCCGGTGCTCGTGGTTCTATGAGTCAGATTCGCCAGTTGGCCGGTATGCGTGGATTGATTGCCAATACCTCCGGTAAAACAATTGAAATTCCGATCAGGGCCAACTACCGTGAAGGCCTGAATATTCTGGAGTACTTTATTTCTTCTCGTGGTGCCAGAAAGGGCCTTGCTGATACTGCGCTTAGAACGGCCGATTCCGGTTATCTTACCCGTCGCCTTGTGGACGTTTCTCAGGAAGTTATTATTCGTGAGGATGACTGCGGTGCTGTTGACGGACTTGAGGTTTACGACATCAGAGAAGGTAAGGAAGCAATTGAACCTTTGCATGAGCGCCTTCTCGGCAGATACCTTGTTGAGGATTTTGTTGATGAAAAGACAGGCAAAATTCTTATTTCCAAGGATAAACTTATGACGGATCAGGATGCGGATGTGATTGTTGACCATGGCGTTGGCCATATTAAGATTCGTTCTGTTTTGAACTGTTGCGCAAAGCATGGTGTTTGCNNTTTGCAAGAAATGCTATGGCGCAAACCTTGCGAATGGCCAAACGGTTGCAGTTGGTGAGGCTGTCGGTATTATTGCTGCGCAGTCTATTGGCGAGCCTGGTACACAGCTTACAATGAGAACCTTCCACACTGGCGGTGTTGCCAGTGCTGAAGATATTACACAGGGGTTGCCCCGTGTTGAGGAACTTTTTGAAGGCCGTAAGCCAAAGCACCTTGCAATCATCAGCGAGATCACCGGTAAAG
>DDHX01000034.1:0-21875 GCA_002338255.1 Ruminococcaceae bacterium UBA1865
GGTTTTACTTGACTGCTTACACCGGAAGACCAATAGTTGTTTTCAAGCAATTCCCACTCTCTTGTGGAACGGTTGTATTCCAACTTTGCTTCCTTTGCCCGGCCTTGCCTGATATAGTCGTAGACCGGCTTTCCATATTGGGAATCGGGATATGACGAATACTTCTCATACAAAAGACTCTGTAAAAAGTCCCTCGGCTCCTCATAATTGTGCTTATCTCCAAGGCTATATCGGCTGTGAAAGCAGACCATTTTGCCGAAACAATCCCCATCCTCACGGGGATTAACGGAATCTTCATCCTCAACAATAAAGAGAGTGTAGGGCGTCTTTGTTGCCGCCATCGGCATAAACATCACATCCTTTTTTAAAATATAAGCATGATCAATTTATAATAATGGACATAAAAACACCCCCTAGGTATGACGTGTGCTTCTGCGCGTCAACTTAGAGGGTAGTACATTATGAGATATAACCTATTTTCTGTCCAAAAGGATTACTCGCCTTGTTTTTGCTGTTCCTGCAAGGCTTTTAGAAATTCTTCCGGGGTTTTTCCGCTGGCTTTTACCGCTTCATACAAGACTGCTAATTCTTCTTTTTCTTTTCGTTCCATAAGAACTTTTCTTTTCTCTCTTGCATCAGAAATTTTCTGTTTGTAGTCTTCAATTTCAGTGTCAACGTCAGTGATCTGCTCCTGTATTGTTTTGGTTTTTACAACCTTACAACCCCGTGGCATATTACCACTCCACTCTATAAATTTTCTATATTGTAATATAAATATCAAATTCCATACTATTTATGAATGGTGTAGTGCTGTCTTATACGCAGTTAGAAAGACTTTATGAACTTCGTATAATATGGTTAAAGCACAGCGTAAAGATAAGAGATTATCTATTCTGTCGTTGTCTCTGGTCTTACAGATAGAAAAAAATCAACGTGTAACATTGAATCAATGCATGTTAATAGCTTTATACAATCTTTTTTTGTTACATTATTCAAGCATCTTCCATGTATAAGCATGTGCCTATTGCTATAGGAAAGTTTTTCTTCAAAATCTATACTTTTATAAAACCTTGATACACACTGTTGAATAGCAGAGATGTTGCAAAGCAGAGTTGGTGGAATGTCTATTTCTGCTTTTGTTTCTACTTTTTTTCTTCGTCGACAAATCAACTGTACCATGCCTGTGCTTTCTTTATTTTCTAAGTCTTGACAACATCCTTCTAACAGACTTGTTAATGTAAGAATGGACGGAATTAGTAGTCCTTCATTAAAGCATTTCTGAAATTCTATGAATGATTGTTTATATTCATCACGTAGGTTCTCCTGAATATGAGATATCAGGTCGGTAATATTGTTACAATTATCACCAGAAAAGAAATCCGTAAAAAATGTATCAATTTTTCGTTCATCCCAATTTTCCTCGTTAATCAATAAAGGTATACGAAGTGGCATATTTGATGCAATCGCCCAACCCAACTTTCCGATTTTTGATCCAACATTTACATATATATCTCGTTGCTTTTTCGGGATACCGGCGTATGAAAACAAATATCTAATAATTGTATCTTGCTTAATCATATCTTCCATAATGTCCATTTAGAGTTCCACCCTCCTACTGCTTCCTTTATCATTTGAGTATTATAAATAATCAAATATAAAGCGAAGTAATGATTTGTTTGCGGAATAGCAAAATCCGTTGTCATTGTAAATACACTACAAGCACCACAATACTCTACCTTAGCAATAATTCCTTAAAATTTGTATATACTTGATCAAAAAGATCTGGATTTTGGAAGTGCTGAGCTATAATCTGATAAGCAGGTAATAGTAATTCAGGCGCATACTTTTTGCCATCAACTTTTGTAAATGGCCCATCACTCTCTACAAGTATTCTATTTTGCGGGATAGCCAATAATTTTGATTTAGTATTTTTGTTCCGTATCATATTAGCATTTATAGAAAAATAACAACCTAATGTAATGAGTTCTTCCAGCTGGGCAGTGGTTCCAGTAAACCAGTGTATGATACACCTTTTGGGATGGTATCTTCTTATAATTTCTATCGCCTCAACCTCTGATTTTCGTAAGTGCACAGACATCAATTTACTTTTGCTTGCACACAAGTCAACAATTCGCCCAAAAAAATCTATTTGCTGCTCCTTAGGAATATAATCATCCGAAGAAAAATCCATCCCTACTTCACCAACATAATTTGTTCTGTTTATCAAAATCATAAAATCTGAAAAATCTTTAGCAGATAAGGACTTTTCCTGCGGATGAAAACCCAGAGCAAACTTCACATACTTTGTTTCTTTATATAAATTTTTGCAAGAGACAAATACTCCCGGAGTATTTGTCACACATAATGTATATTGTTCAAGTGTGTTAATGGTGTCATACAATTCTTTATGATTTCTATAGTGGTCTAAATGGAAATGTGAATCTATGAGCTTTCTCTTCATAATCCTATGTACTCTTTCATCTGGAAATCAGTGGAGAATAATTCAATCAGATCTTCCATCGTTTTCTTGTAAACACGTACAAAATTCTCGACATCATTATCTGATAGTTGACCAGTGCATTTTATCAGTCGCATGATTTCATTATCATCCATGTTTTTGTATCTGTATATACTACTGATAACAGCAAAAAGATCGTTTACTTTATCGCTTTCTGAAAACTGGTGTAGAAAGTCAAGCGATATACTTTCATAAGAATATCTTTCGTCAGATATGTTCACATCCAGTAAAGAGCTCTTTCTGATTAAGCAAGGATAACAGTATCCACAGTTAATTGGATACTCCCGTACTCCAGATTTATTCCATCGTGAAACGCAAGGATGGGAACAGGATATGGTTTCTGCAAAGCCACGAGTGAAGGCAGCAGTATCTTTCACCAAATCAACTATCTCACGTTTTGTTTTGAACGCAAAGAAATTCAAGATAGGATTATTGATTCCTACCGCAACCAGAATTTCTTTGAAACATCTCAAAAAGTAAGGATGCGTTGTTCTCGTACTGCATGATCCTTTTCGGCTATCCGTAAGTGGAATATTCAATCCAATAAAACCATTCTCGGGAATATAAACCGGAACATTCTCACCCATAATACCTGCAATAGTCAACGCTCCACACAAAAACAGTAGGGATCTTCCTCTTGAAGTATTTTCAGCTCCACCTAGTTTTCCCATTGCATTTACAGGTGCTCGTGAATTAGCTGTGAAACTCAAAAATTCAGCAGTTTGATCTTTGTATTCTTCCCGGAACATAGCTGCCAAGTTCTCCTGCTTTGTTCGGAGCTTCGGGTATTCATTATGACCAAACAAACAAGGTGAATTGCCTTTTTCTAGCAATGAGATCGCTCCGCAAAAGGAATCCAATCCACCAGAAAACAGGCATACCACATTGCAACCTGATATATCGCGTTTTATTCGGCTAGCATGAGTTCTCAAACTATATTGATTTTCTGTTTTCCGAAAAGATAAGTCCCAAGAATCACCTGTTAAAAAATTCAGCGTCTTATTCCATGATTTCTCTACTGATTTCCACTTTTCAATTTCAATGACCGGAATGGACACATCGATTTGACGAGTCCAACAGTCTTTGAATTGTGTGCGTGTAACTCTCTTGTCTATAGCAAATACTGAGATTGCAATAACAAATAGATCCTCACAAATCGGCTGAATGGATAATTCTCCAAGTCTAAGCCACGTATCAGCCAGATTAGTATAAATCGTGCTGTAGCCCTTTCTATTAAGAGAAAAGACATAGGCATCCATATAATTTGCATCTGGAATTTCAGAGCTGTTCTTATTAACCCATATCTTCATACGCTATTCCTCCGTATAAAGCTCTTCAAACACTGTATAAGCATCATTCAGAGCTTTATCAACATACTCACTACCAGACAAATTGGTAAAATCAATGGCCCTAATATCATTGAAGTTAAGACCTTGGTATAAGCTACTTCTTATATAGTCTTGCATCTCTTTCAATATCCGATGTGCTTCTGCTGGTGACCGATCTTTTCCAATCCTCTCAGCAAAACGAAAATCAAAATTGACACTTATATAGTCAATCAGTGTTTCTTTTAGAAAAGCCTCAGGAGATATGGTTTCCAACTGCTCAAAATTCTCAATATTTAAATCTCTCAATGCTTTTGATAAGGCATCTGCTGCCAAAGCATCTTCTGCTGTTTCTCCATTATTCGTATATTCATGAAATAATTCATCCAGTATCTCTACGGGTGATTTTCCTATCAAGTCTGGTCGGTTGATTTGATTTAATGCATATGCTGCTCCGTGACTTGCGATATTTTTTGACAGACCTAAAATTCCGGTTACTGTACGCGAAAATGTACTACCAGAGACAGTGTCTGCCTTCATAGCTGTAGCGAATTTACTTCCAGCCTTAGCAATAGATTTAGAATCATTATCGTACAACATCTGTGTGACTGCACGTTTTGCCTGAGTCCACTGTATACGGGTAGGAGGTATATATCCTTTTGAAGTTCCCATATTACCCCTTCTTTCCAATTATTCTATCATATAATCTTGCGCTTAATCTGCTGCCCTTCATCTTCACAAGCGTCGGTAAAACTTTGGTAGTATTTGCATTATACATTGCTGTTAAATAAACAGAATCAGCTAAAACAATTGTTTGTTTTGCATTCCCAACAGCATCTAAAATTTTATCTTGGTATGGAGTAAATATCAGGAAAAGCTCTTTTATAACAAAATAGCCAAGCAACCCATTCTCAATACGGGGGAGTAGAACGGAGAAGACATTATCAATGTCAACCGGAGGTAATGCTTTCATTGCTTCCATGACTCCACTGATTGTTCCTTCTTTGACAGACCCAAGTTGATCCAGAACCTGACGTGCCTGGATACTGAAATTCTGCGAATCAATAATATTTCTGGCTAGGTTTTCACGAGTCAAATAGAAGTATCTATCTAACCGCTGGGTATATATATCTTTTGGTTCGCATTCAAGCCATTTTCTAATTGATGGAATTGCCCATTTTGTATACTCCACATTACTTGTATTTGCCATCACAGCATTATACATTGCCTTGAATTTATCATTGCACAGTGTAAACTCCTTGTTCCACTCATTAAGCTGATTAAACAAATCTGAATCCAATTTTTGTAGCACCAACAATTTTGCAAGGATACGCATATCAATATCGTTCCCGTAATACATTTGAGCAAGCGATTTCTTAGTGACAAAAGTATTCAAGAATCTCTTTGCCTGTCTTGGATTTCCTTTTAACGTAGAAGAAACAATGTCCCTGATACTGTCGATAATATTAACATCTTCCATGAATTTTGCTTCTGATGGAACATATTTCAGATGTAAATCCGAAATCAGCGATTTTATTTCTGGAAGGGTAATACGAGTATCTCTAACTATGTATTTTTCGACATAAACTTTCTCCAGCAATGATTGGAAATCGTCGGGCGAGAGATAGCTTTGAGTCACCAGTAACAAGAGATAATTCTCTATATCTTTTGAAGACAGCTCTGGGATGTAAATTGGTAACTGAATAATTTTCTCAATATATTCTGTTGAAAGTTCTACGTCTGATCCGTCGATATGAGGATATTTTTTCCTAATTGCATACTGTATGACATTCTCGTCGGCAGCAATGATAAATGTTGTGCGTTCAACAGATAAGAATAGTTTGATCGCTTCTAGCGTATCGATTATCCGTTCTGGGGTGCATCTATCAAGATCATCAACTATTACTACTACATTGCCTATTTGCGCACTTATTAACATCTGCTCGAAGTCTTTTCTAAAATTTCTGATGTTATCTACGGTTGTTTCGTTCTTAATATATGTATCTTCTGCGTCTTGGGCTTTTTCTGCTGCAGATTTAACTACTTCTGCAACTTCCCCGACATTTCTTGGAACGTTCATCGCTATAGGTAATGGGTTTCCAGTTGCCACGCTTGCTACAACAGATGCGCCCACGGAAACTGCTGACGTTGCAAGTTTAAAAAGATCAATACGCTGAAATAATTTTTTAATACCATCTTTAGCCTTTTCAAACGGTTGCTTATTATATAATTCTTTTAAAAGTGCCTCCATTAATGCGGTCTTTGCGTCTTCATACCCCTCAAATATCCATGCGTTTATTTTGACGCAGATTATGCTTGTACTTTCTTCGTTTAACTGCTGATCAATTAAATTTAATAATGTGGATTTACCTGCTCCCCAAAGTCCAAAAACTCCTATGGTAAGGGGATTGTTGGTTTCATCTTTTGCAATGTCAGCAATCAGTTTAGCATAAGGCCCATAAAACAGAATATCAATATCGGACGCATTATCTAGCCACATAATGTCACTCTCCTTATTTCATTCAATGCATAAGCAAATTTTATTGCTATATATATTAGAATCACTATAACCCGTTTGTCCAGTTTAAACCAGGCCGTGTAAAAACAAAGCACTCATTTTTTAAATCACCATTTTGATACTATTTACTCATGAAAAGCAAAACATTTTCACCAATTATGTCATGATTTTTATCTTTTTATGGAATAGCACACCACTGCTCCAAAAATTTTTGTGTTTACACACAACCTCAAACATTAGGCGAAGTTTATTTTAGTTTTCAAAATGCAAAGTGCTAGTCAAACAATCAATCCACCTTTCCGACCTGTTTGCATTTAAAATGAGTTAGATAAAAAGCCGCAACCATCGGGCAAAAGCTTGGAAGAATTCATCTGTTTGCCATTTTTAGGCTGATTATACTTAATCAATCGTTGTATTGCATCTAAATAATTTTTATCATTCTGCTCAAGTAAATATTGATAGCTAGTGTTTGCATCATTAAATGTATTCTGGCGAATTGCATTCCTGACCTTCAAATAATGATATGTCTTTAGTTCGCCAGATACGCTCATGGGAAAGTTAAAGCATTTACAGCGTTGGCATCTTTCAATTTTTGGCGATAGGTCATCTTGGATGCAATGTCCCATTTTTTTGTAATCACAACTTTCAATTATTAGCATTTCAATTTCATCATCGCTTAAAAGCTGTTTATAAGGCTTAATCTCAACCTTTTCATAAGCCTCCCATATATTATCGTATATACTCTCTTTTGCAAAGTACTTTTGCACCTGAACTTTTAATTCGGGCCTTTTATTAAAATATGCAATTATTTCTTCCTTTTGGACTTCTTTTATGAGGGCTAACCTATTCGATACCCATCCGTCAGGTGTATTTTCAAAGCAATGGCCTTCTGCCTTAACGATAAAAAGCCGCATGTCATTACATAATTTTCCTCGGGCCAAGGTAATAGGAGATGATATAAAATCTCTACCATATTTTAATAATACATCTTCCATCTTTAGGCAAAAATGCGAATAAACATCTTGATAATCCGTTTGATACGGATTTTGCTGTGGTTCTTCATAAAGTATTCCAATTTCATATATATAATCCATTGCTTCAAGAATTCCATTTTGTAAGCATACACCTTTATATCCATATACAGGTTTCTCTACATCTGGTACGGCAACATCTCTGTAAATATCCATGATTTTAATACTGCGAATATCAGAGAGCGGTATGTTCACTTCTAATGCGCCTTTCCTATGTAATCCGTACTCTATTTCAGGATTATATTCATCATTGCGACATATTAAAGAATAATCTTCTTTTAATTCGACTGGAAAGCAAGTATATTCTGTCTTGTCTCTGAGCATTATTACACAATATGCCTGTTCTCTGATAATTTTATTCTCTACCCAAATACTTAATCTAGGATCAAAGCCCTCAATCGAACACTCTGTAGAATAAAAATAATTTTCGGTATTCAAAAACTGTGAACGTTTTTTCCAATCATCAATCTTTTCACAGGTTTCACACATAAAAATCCAATTTCTTCTTAAAAGCACTTCAAAGTATTTTGAGAGTTTGACATCACAAATTTTCCCACATTTTTTACATTGAAACAACATTAAATCTCCTAAAGTTAATATTACATTTTCATCTTGTAGCAGGGCTTGCTTCTGTTATTCAACTCCAAATTCATCTTACTCACTTTTTAGTGGGTGTAATTTCATCTAATCAAGGAAAGAGTATATTGTGTAAATTTATCTTATTACTTCTTATGGGATGCTAGATCCTACGACTATTTTAACTATCTAGTTTAATCCAGGCTGTGTGAAAACAAAACCTGCATTTTTCAATTTACCACTGTAATGTTATTTCTTCACAATAATCGGAGTTATATCTCCATTTTGGCATACATATTCATAAAATTTTAGGATTCTGCACCACCGTTTGATATATTTTTTCGTTTTTACATAGTCTCAAACATAATGGAAAGCCAATAGAATTTAACTTAGGCTTTTAATGAAGCTTTGATAATATCAGATATTTAAACAGATATGATTTCAAAACCCGCATTCGTCAAAACTGTTCGCTGAGACTCATCAAGAGGGGATGAATGTGGGTTTGGAATTCCTAAAACAAGAAGTTGTTTTGCTCTAGAGAATGCGACATAGGCAAGTCTATTACACTCTCCAATATTATTACTTCCAGTAGCAAACCAGTCTGCCCAATAAGAACCATTGTCTTCGTTGTTTTTCTTATATATAGACATAAAAAGTACGGCATCTAAACTCATTCCCTTACAACTGTGAATCGTCTCAATTGAGCATTGCGATATTGCATTGCCTTTATCAATAAATGTGTTTACTGCAATTCGATCCCGATTTCCCTGACGAATATTGCCAAGTTTAATGGTTTTTCCTTTTAAGCATCGGATATCAGAAATAAAGGTATCATTTAATGACTCTTGTAAAAGCGCTTTCCATTGCGCCCAAGTAACGTCAAAATTACTAAGGCTTTCTGTGGCAAGTAATTGGTTTTGTACCTTAATGAGTAGCCTTCTCCATTCATTGCTTTCTATTTCGACGGGTTTAAATAATTGAGTGATGTTAGAATGAGTACTATCTACGAAAAATGTTCTTTGCAAGGCTCGGCCAAGAAGTTGCACACTCAATTGATAATCTTCAACCTGGTTAGTGCTGTTATGTAGATATATAGAACGAGCAAAATCTTCTACAGTATTTATGGACTTATCCGCAAGCTTTCTACCGAGTAATTTTTGCTTTAAGCTAATACCACGAACTATAACCCTACTCTTTTGCAAATCCAAATGGCTTTCAATAATGAGTTCTTCAAAAATCTTAAGCACCTGTTGGTCTTCCCCCTTTTGATACATTATGGCAACAAGGGGGTTCTTGACAGTTTGAAGTGGCTTACCTTCACTATCTTTGGGTTTGCATAATAGTGACATGGATGCATTAACTATCGCATCACAACTACGGTAATTCTCGGTCAATTTACTTTCACTCATGGACAATTCACGGATAAAATTTTCCGTATCTCCAGGAATAATATTTCTAAATTCATAGATAGATTGATTTAGATCACCTATCACATGTATCTTTGCCCCATGTGAATGAAGTTCTTTAATGATTTGAAGTTGAGAAAATGATAAATCCTGGCATTCATCAATTAGTATTATTGGAAAGCGTTTGGCAACATATTTAGCTACATCTTGATGTTCATACAGTAGCTGATAAGTAAGTACTTCAACGTCTTCATATGTAGCGAATCCAGCAGACCAAAACTTTAGTTTTAATTCTATTAACTCTTTTTCTCTCCATAAATCAGTGCGTAATAGCCCATCCAGAATATTCTGTCCATCTCGAAATAAGCCACAATATATAAATTTTCCGGATTTCATATCTTTATAAAATTCATTAGCTTTTATATGTTGAAGCCTTTCATACATATATTTTGTTTCAAAAGAATGTAGGAAATCACTTGAACAATCAGAATCTATTATTCGTATGCTATTATCTAGTGTTTCTTTATTATAGTAACCCGTAACAATTTGCAGAAAAGGATTTGCGATATAGCCGTGAATCCAGCTTGTAAACGTGCCAAGGAAATGAGGATAACCGATTTGCGAACCAAGATATGATGCTACCCTATCTCTCAATTCGTCTTCTGCTGAATTGGTAAAAGTCAAAATAGCGATACCTGTGTTTGGAGATGTCCATCTTTTAACTTCATATGCACTTTTGGCCCCAACAACCTCTGTCTTTCCGCTTCCTGGGCAGGCATTAAGATATATATCTGCGACTAAATCAGAAAGAATACAGCGTACTTGCTGATTGCTCAAATGATTAATGCAACAAAAATCAGACCTCATGCATTTGCGCTGCAAATTTCCATTGCATTGTCTTATGTTTTCTGATTCCGAATTGCGTCCGCATAAAACCTCAAATAGAGGCGTACGATCAATCATGCTTAGCCTCCAAAAGTTCCAAGCTGAGAATGAAGCGAATAGCATTACATATATAGTCTGGGACACTGAAATCATCATCTATCTGGGCATATAGTAATTGAGCAAAAAGTCCTTTTCCAAGATAGTCACTATCTATTTGATGCAAAATATCAAGGGCCATTTGAGGATCATCCATTTTTATTGGAGTGCCATTTTCTTCAGAAGTCAATAAAACATAATAACCTTCGAGTCTCTTTTTTATTGCCCCATTAGTAGGTATTTTATCGAGGATAATTGATATCATAATTTTCGCATTGTGATGACTTTCTATAGCCAGATCATATTCAAAGGTTTTCAAATTCACAAACACACGGCAATTACTAGTCATGTTCTGCATCTGATTACCAAAATATAACTGAGGGTTATGACCTATGATAGGACTGTCTTTTGTGGGCTTGCTCTCTATTTCTTTCTCTATTTTTTCACCAGACGATGAATCAACGTGCGTTTCAATTTTGGAAGGCGGGTCATTATCTGTGAGAGCTACACACCTTGTAAGAATAGCCTTGCTTTTTTTAAATTCACCGTCACTGAAGGCGTCTTTCTTTAAAAACTCACTCAACCGTTCATTGTATTTTTCTTTCGTATCCTCTTTTTTTCTTTCTGGAATTAGTAAACTATTCCATTGTACAACTGCATAAAGTACTGAAAATAGATTCCATTCATATTAATCACAGAAACACCGGCATCTTCAAGAGACCCTATTACTGAGTGATGTTCTTTACCATATTTTTTTAGGTAGATTTCTGCCAATTTCGGAATCAATATTGCTTCTGCAATACCTTCAACGAAAATATTTGCTTTAGAGAACAGTAAGGTGGATTTTGTGGCATCGAGCCATCGGTTTATAAAATCTTCCGCATTTTTATTTATCCCACATTCACTCAAGGACACAATCGATAAACAATTTTCCGATTTGTTAAAACAGATGATTTGATTAATTGGTGTCGCCGCAGCCAGTGTAGTTGAATGTGTTGTAATAATGACCTGAATATCATAATCAGCTGCTTGTTTGTCTAGATATTTAAGAAGCTTAATTTGCAACTGCGGATGCAAATGTGCTTCCAGTTCTTCAATCAACAAAATGCGTGGTGTAGTATACTTTTCTTTTAATCCTTCAAATTCGGCTAATATAGTGGCTATATATATTAGATTGTTATATCCAAGGCTGTTTTCAAACAAATTTCGATACGCTGTCCCTTCATCAGGATTGATGCCAGGGAAAAATAACAGGCGAAGTGATTCAACGATACGCTCATATGATAATTCATTAAACTGAATCCGAGTACTTTGCCCAAATATAGAGCCGACAGCATTTTTAAGGCTTGCGTTAATCAGTTCGTTTGCCCGTCTAATATCAGCCTTTCCTGCAGTTTTATCATTAAACTGCTTTACATCAGCTTCTAGCTGTATTGGTTCATGATTTTTGCGCTTCTCAAGTAATTCATCAGCTGACAAGTTAGTTATGAATCTAGCCAATCGTGACCCCCGACCCGACCTCAACTTTCTTTCAGCATCTCGTAATGCAGGTAAATAAACACATTGAATATCATTCAGTGGTTCCCAATCAAATATACTATTGCTTGAATTTCCTCCCCACCTTTTTTGCTTAAAAAAACTACGAGCATTAAGGGTATTGCTATACTCTACATTTAGTTTAGCATCAAATTTTGGAGTAAGCCATGTCAGATATTCAACTTTCTGTTCCTCTGACAACCCGGAAAATATGCCGGAGATAAAGATGTGGTCTGCAGGAGTACTGTCCGTACTATAAGAACTATAGAAATCCTCGGCTCTTATACCTTCACGTGAAAATTCGGATTCATTAAGCAAGATACGAATAGCGTCAATAACTGTACTTTTACCGCACCCGTTTTCACCTACAAGTAAGTTAAGGCCTTGATGTAAGCTGACAATCTTCGGCTTACCGAACATTCGGAAATTATCAATTCTAAGCTTTGATAGATACATTTTGATTTCCTCTTTTTACATAACTTTAGCTTCACATAATTACTACTTTAAAGAGACAGCATTATAGCTTTTTTAGAATTTGTCCGTAATACATGTCGTGAGGCTCTTCATAAAGTATAATTTTATATGTTTCAGTTTGCTCTAATCCTTTGACTTTCACGATATTGCTGTGCATCTGGGATATACTTGAAATCTACAGTTTTATCATAATTTTGCTTAACAACATTTTCAATTTCATTAAGTGTAACATTATAAAATTCTTTGCGGTTATTTAACATATTAACCCTTTGATTCGCAAAAGCATTATGTAAAGCTGTTTCAAGTTTAGGAGCGTCCGCGGAAAAAATGAAAGCATGGATATCAAATCTAAATGGAACGGATGCTCCACCTAATTCGTCAATCCGATCTTGAGGATCAAGACGGCGTGTCATTCCAATTTTGTATATGTTTTCACCAAATGCCCCAATATTTGAAATTATATAGACATATCCAGCACGCTCATTAGCTTGACGATAATCCACATCTTTAAGAGCTTTTTCAAGATCAGATAGTTCACCTTTTGCAGCAATTACTTTTTCTTGTAAGTTTTCGCGCCGTGCCGAGTTTTGTTCATTTTCAATTTGTTCAAGCAATCGATGTAAAACATTCTCATAGTGAGATTGTTCCTTCTCAATTCTTCGATGCTCATCTTCTAATTCTTTTTGAACTTTTGCGTTTTCACGTTGAATTTCGCGTTGCTCTCGAATATATTCTTTTTCTTCTTGTTTTTTACTTGCATATTCATATGCAAGTGCTAATTCTTGATGTTTGTATTCCAAATATTAAATCGATATTTGGATTGCATTACTGGCATTGAGATTGTTTAATTTATCGAAGGCTTTATCGATTCGTGCCTTCATGCTTTCGAAATTACTAAACGTAACACCGCTAATAACGTTTTCACACTCAATATTAAATGTTAAGACTATCTGCTTGATATTATCGTTCGTCATTTTCTTTCCTTGCACACGGCTATTATTTACAAGCCACTCGGTTGTGCAGGTTGCTGCGGTTTTATTTTTAATCATTTCCTTTTGTAGGCTCCGCACATTACACAATTTGTCTTTATACTCTTCTGAAGTTGCAAAACTGTACATTGGCTTATACAATCCAAAATCCTGCAATAACTTTTCTTCTTCTAATTCAACAACATCTCCCTTTAATAATTTCTCTTGCTTTTTCAAATCATCAATTCGAGTAACAATATCAACTGCATTGCTATAAGATTCTGTCTCCTGACTCAAACTTGTAATTTTATCTTCTAGAATATTAGCTTGCTTCTGTAAGTCTTGCAGATTAGCCAATTGCTTATCAGTGTCTGATTTTAAGCAGGTTTCCTGTTGCTCTAATTGGACGATATGTTGCTTGATATCAAGCGCATGACCATGCTCATCGGTCATTACGGAATTTAACCGCTTATTCTCCTCAGTTAACTGCCCCTTATCTTTTGACAAAACCTCAATAGTCGCTTTATATTCTTTGAGTCTGAATAAATCATTTATAAACATATTTATACTCCTCTGAATTATTCTGTGGGGGCAGGCAGTAACTTCCGTCTTCCATTTGGGCCATACGCGAAGTTCAGATGACACACTGTAATCTTAGTTATTGCTACAATATGCTTGTCCAGTTCAAACATAATAGGAATCTGGAATGATCGAAATTGGAATTTGCACGGTAGGCAAAGCTATGCCTGCTTTAAGACAATTGCCGAAACTCATTTTTGCGGCGAAACAGTATATTTGTTTATAATCGCTTTTCCGTTCAAATTATAGTGACTGAGCAATTTTTGTATTTCTTGAGCATTACCAGTAGTCGTGCTGCTTTGGACTACACCTTCAGTAAAAGCCTTTACGGCAACTTTAAATTGTTCGAGTAATTGTTCTGTCATTACGCGCATACGAGGGTCAGGAGAAGCTGCGGTGTCAAATACGCTAACTATGTGTATAATAACAGGGTAACATTTAAACTCATTGCCAACATATAAGTTTTCAAACCACTGTATTGAACTCAACAACTGGGAGCAATCGGATTTTGAAATTGATGTTATATCAGGCTTTACTCCGTTCTTACACTCAATTACAAAATACTCTAAATTGTCAATGGCCCACAAATTATCGGGACTTCCTTTTACCCCATCTTTTTCAGGGCGTGAGGCGTGTATTCCGATTATTGAAGCCACATTATTTAAGGCTTCTTCAAAAGAATTGGCAGAGTTTTCCGAAAAAGTTAGATCATCCAATACCGAGCAAGTGTGTATCAAATAGTTGTTTGTAGTAAACTCATTGTCTGCAATGTACTTAACAACATTTGCTCCTTGACTATCAGAAAAGCTTTGTAACTTTTCATATTGAATACCTTTGATAGGCTTTAGCACGGTTGCGTTCAACTTTTGTGCAGACAAGAGTACTTCTTGAGCTTGAGCTGGATTTGTAAAGTTCTTGTATTCAGCCATCAGCTGCATAAGAAGCCCCTTAGCCTTATCATCAAGTTTCGTGTTGTTATTCTTTTCTGCCTCAATAAGGCTAAAAGCTTCATCGTATCTACCAATACTTTCTTTGTCGAAAGCTCCACGGATAGCGACTGTTGTACTGTCAATGTTGGCAGCCTTATTGTATTCAACGGCTGCCAAAGCACCTTTGCTTGCAGATATCCAATCTGTATTGCGCATTAGCGTATAGTCTGCAAGTTGGAACACCTCTGCAATTGTAGGCTTGGGGTTGGCTTCCATAAGCTGTTCCCATAACTGCTTGGAAATGTTGTATTGTTCAAAGGTAGCATTGCTAAAAAAATGGTCACCATCCTGGTTAACTATTACATCCGCCAGCTTGTCGCCCATAAGCACAATGACACAGTAATCATTGTTGGAGCGCACACCGCGCCCCATCCCTTNNTCTATTTTCTGGATACACTCACGGCAAATTTGCTTATCACTTGGGTTCATTCCTTGAACTACGATATCATACTCACTTCGCATTGCTGGTAAACCATCTATAACAAGGAAGCGGCAAGCATCATCGGGCAGATCGATACCATCATATTTGTTTACAAGGATAGTCAACCCCTTAAATGCACCTTGCTTAAGAGCTGCAATGCCACTCTCAATGTTCTTCTGATGAGATGATAATACCTGAGTCAAAACCTGATCCGATGCATCCTGCCAGAATCTCAGCCGTTCGAAAGATGGGACAATCACGACGACATTATACTTCTGAGCAAATGCTATGAGCTGTTGCTTTACGCTATTATCGTCAAGTTGGGCATTAAGGTGTTTTGGGAACAGGATTAATCGCTCACCAATATCATTTGCCTTTTCTGGCGTTATAATATTTAAGGTGTCAGGTTTCTTAAGTCCCATTGCGGAAACGAAAATACTATCGTCCGCGAGCGTGGCACTCATAAATATCCGTCGTTCGGCCTGATCAAAGCTTGTAATTTTCGAGATTGGTATGCATTTAGGCGTTATTTCAATGCATCGTGTAGAAATGACACAGTTGCAAGTTTTCCAGTTGTCTGCTAAAAGCGGAAGATTAAATAGTATAATCGGGTCATCAGAATAACAGGATTGGCTCAACAAACGACGTGTATCCTCACAGCATTCCTGCCAAATCCAAAATGGAATTAATTTATTGCTATATTGGTCTGGATTATTTGTAATATCATAAAAGGCTTGGCTGTCCTTTATTACCTGATATCGACCAAATATTTCAATACATTGAGCATACAAAGGATGATTGGATTCTATTTTTACAGTACATTGCTGCCCAATTGTATCCATGCAGGCATGAACATCATCCACTATGATGCTACCAATTTGTATATTGCCATTCGAGCGCAACCCAAAGATACTTTTACCATTCACAAGTTTATGAATATTAGCAACGAGAATTGCCTTCTTGTTTGTGAAAAAGTAGTTGTCTTCCCCCTTTTCAACTCGTGTTCCAGTTTCATCAAATTTATCACATGCGACACGGATACCAAGTTTATCTGCCTCTGAACAGACCTGAGCCACCAGATAATTGTCGGGAACAATATAGACTGCCGGGCCCTTACCTTCATTTAGGCAACTTTGAAGAATGGTAAGTCCAACAACCGTTTTACCGCTTCCGGTGTTCATTTTAATTATTATGTTTCTCTTATCGCGTTGAACAAACCACTGTTTCCAAACCTCCGCCTGTACATCACGCGGATAACCATAACGCTTATCTTTATTCGGAAGTGCCATAAAAATATCGCGCGGTTCAAGTGACATTTGATTTGCTGAAGATACTAACTTTAAAAAATTAATTGGCATATAAATCACATCCGTGTTAAATTATTCAGATAATAGTTTCAATATTATTTAATAATTGTACTGAAATAGCGCAAATTATCAAAAACGACTTTTCATTGCTAATTGCTGCTCCCAAAACTTCTGATTATTCCGCTTATCTGTACTTATTTTGCCCGCCCGGTCAACGGCTTACATAATACTTGATTTTATACTTTCACTAACAATCGACTCCTTAATTTTTTTCTCATCTATTCTACTCAGCAGTAATCCTTTTGTTTTTTGGTTAACTTCAGCATTGGCAAATGGAGATAAATATATCTCATCAACTAACGATTCAAAATCAATTCTCCTTGAAATCCCATCCACAATGCTTTTACTAAAAAATACTGCCCGTACTTCATTCTCAAAGAAATATGGCTCAATTTTAACAAATTCTGTTGCTATATAATTTGATGCCACTCCCTTTATATCTATCCATGGAATTTCGACAGCTTCATTATACATTACTGCGCCAATCAGTATGTTTTGACCTAATTGTTCTTTTAATTTTCCAATTGTTGTAACAATGCAAGCCCCTGTATTATCCTTATCATATATTTTCCAAAGTGCAACATTTTCTTTTTCAAATAATGTCCAGCAAGAAACATATGCCTTACATACATCATTTAAATGGTTTTGTATTTTCTTAGCAACATATAATCCTTTATCAGTTTTGCATTTTCCTCTATCTATCCGTTTTCTTTCATTATCATCATCAAACAACTCACAATTACGAAAATAAAGTTGTTCCGTATTAATAAAATCCTCTAATTTTTTGTGAGAAAAATATCTTGCTACTCTAGTGGAACTATCCAATTCTTTCAAATTACTCATATCATTAATTTTTAATATTATGTTATCCATATTTCTTTCCTCATTGAGATTTGTAATGTTTTTCTATGTTATCAGATCAGCTTCGTATCATTGCTAAGAACATATAGGTAATATCTTTTTTTGTAAAAGCTTTATATTAAGTGCTTACGTAATATCGAGGGCCAGATGAAATTAAACACAATCTCGTCTGCCTATGTAACGTCAATAACTTCATTTACCATATATGAATTTAATAATTCTTTCGTCGAGATTATTTTGGAAATTGAAGTAATGTTTCCAATATCTAGCTCCAAGTGATCAGCACCAGTGTGATTTGGAATTGTGAAGCGATATTCTTGCTGATAACTATATTCCTTTCTTTTGTGAAAAACAATATTCTCCGTTCCGTTCACAAGCAAACTAATAAAACGACTAGCATCGTTATCATCATAATAATCTACAAAATTGCTTTTAATTATCAAATTTTTTTCAGTAGCAGCATTTTTTATTCGTCTACAAAATTCATATACATCAGTAATTAGCAATACAGTATCGTCAAAACTAATTAACTTCTGTTTTTGTTCTTCAGTAAATCTAAATGTATGATGTTTGTTAGGATTCACTCCAAACATGCAAAACACAAAGTCGTTTTCGTCATTTGTAGCAACTGCATAATCTTTTAAAACTTCGTGTATTCCCAATTCTTCGTTTTGAAGAATTGCATCATGAACAAATAACTTCCCTTCATTTGGGTCTCCTATAACAATGTCTTTGCAATTTTTATACATCTTACGATAGACCTTTAAGCTGTTCATATAAAACGAACCGCCTTGCAATTTATTAATTAATTCACGAGATTTAATTTTAATTAAAGGAAATCCTTTGAATTGAAATTCATTTTTGACTTTATTAGTCACTTAAGCACCTCTATCTTCATGTAGAACATAATAAGCTATTTGTATATTGCTATGATCTGCTGCCGGACAAGTTTCTCATTGCCATTAAAGGTACTTGCCCCAACTACGAGGTATAGCCATTGTTTTATGCTCTTGGACCTGTATTTCAATTATATAAACAGCATAAAGTAATGGACTATATTCTCATGTTTTAATACATTATATCCCTAAATTTCTTATAATTCAATTCTTTTAGCACTTTATTAGTCATTACTTGAAATATGAATCCAACATCACCTCCTCCCCATAAAAAGTCTAAGCTTCTTCTACTGTATAATCATCTTCCGGTTCACATTTTTCCTCATTTACTTCATCCGAAGCATTTTCATCCAGAATAACTTCCTCCTGTTTTTGAAGCTCCTTAAATTCCAAGGTTGTATTGATTTCGCTTTGCCGTGCCGCGAATTCGGCCAAACGCTGCTCATATTCAAAGGGCTTTGTTATTTCTTTTTTTGCTTCTTCAAGCTGTCGTTCAAAATTCGCAAGCTCACTTTTTTCATCGGCAAGCAGCTTTGCAATCTGTCCGGCAGCGTTTTCAATGCGGGTAATTGCCCCCAACCCGGACGAACCAAGATCGCCACGATAGGTGTGTGTGCCTTTGAGCGTGAACTTAAGAGAATCAAAGGCTCCATGCTCCAAGGAGAGAGCCAAGCCACGGTATTCACCTACGGGTAATGGCGTATCTTTGTCCTTCCAGTCATCCAACCGTGATAAAAGCATCAGGCGTTCACCGGCAGGAACACGCTCGTCAAAAGTCCTTCCGTCAATGGTAATCTTAAATTCCTGCCCCTCAGTATTCCTTAGAAGATCCAGATCCGCCCTGATTTTTTCAATGTTGTCCCTGTACCGTGCGATGCTTTCAGGATAATAACCGCTGATGTTGCGTTCAAGGACAGCATGTTCATTCTGCCAGCTTCCTCGCAGCAGCTTTAAACGGGCAACCTCATTGTCCACCTCCATTTTTTCCGCAAGCATGGGGTTATCGGTGGCAATCGCCTTGACCTCGGCGGCGGTAAGCACGGTTTCATCCATATCCTCGCAGGAACGAGCGATGCTCTTTCCACTCATAACCTGTGTGATATACCGCAGTTTCTGTTCCTGAATCTGCCACAGGTACGAATCAAAAGTTCCTTTTGTCACGTACCTGCGGATGCTGACAACCGGATTATCATTGCCCTGACGGAGTATTCTGCCGGAACGCTGCGTTAAATCCGATGGCTTCCAGGGGCAATCCAAATCACTGGTGCAAATCAGTTTATCCTGCACATTAACACCTGTGCCGAGTTTAGAGGTGCTTCCTAGAATGATACGGATTTCACCCTGCCGCACCTTTTCAAACAGGGTATCGCGCTGTGTCTCGGTCTTTGCGTCATGGACAAAAGCAATTTCACTTTCCGGTACGCCTTTTTCCATCAGGACGCGTTTGAATTCATCGTACACATTGAATTTTCCGGGCTTTGGTGTGCCGGAATCGCAGAATACAAGCTGCGTCAGCCGTTTTTCCTTTGTTTCCTCCCATATTGCATAAGCATCTTCAATACACCGGTTCAGCTTGGTGTTCAGATCATTGGGAGCATCCTCATACACAAGGCGGGGATCAATCGCCATCAGCCGGGCTTCACCGGTAAGCTTTAACATGTTATCTACGCTTGGATCAACCTCACGGCTGCGAATTTTTTCAGCCCGTTCCACAAAGCTGTCCATAATCATCTTCTGATAAGGAGTCGCTTCCACGGCAATGACAGTCGGCTTGCCGCCCTCTATTTCAGGCGTGGGCAAATCAAGCATATCGGCAGTCTGAATGTCTGCAACCAGCTTAAACATCGACATCAGTTCGGGAATATTATGAAATTTTGCGAACCGCTGGCGCATCCGGTAGCCGTTCCCCTCCGGCGTAATTTCCAGTGAGGAAATGATCTCGCCAAAGTTAGCCGCCCAATTGTCAAAATAGGATAAGCCAATCCGTGCCAGCTCCTGCGGCTGCAAGAACCGCTGCATGACAAACATTTCCGACATGGAATTACTGATCGGCGTACCAGTGGCAAACACAACACCTTTGCCGTTGTTGATTTCCTGTAAATACTGGCACTTCATGAGCATGTCGGAAGCCCTCTGGCTGGATGATTTTCCGATGCCTGCCACATTCCTCATTTTTGTGTAGGTGAAGCAATTCTTAAAATAATGGGCCTCGTCCACCATCATAAAATCAACGCCGAGCTGCTCAAAGGTCAAAAGATCGTCTTTCTTGAATTCGGCGGCTAACCTGTCAAGCCGGGCACGCAGGTTATTCTGAAAAATTACCATCTGCTTGATTGCCCAGTTTTCGCCCTTTTCCTGCTTGATCTGTTCAATGGCAAAGGATATTTGATTGATTTCCTTGTTTAGCTGTTCCTCCTGCCGCCGCTGCGAAATAGGGATACGCTCAAACTGGCTGTGACCAATGATGATGGCATCATAGTCGTTCATGGCGATCTTGGAAACGAATTTCTTCCGGTTCTGCTTCTCAAAATCCTTGATGGTCGTTACAAGAATATTGGCGTTCGGGAAGAAACGGTAAAACTCCGTTGCCCATTGGCTGGTCAGAGGATTCGGCACCACATAGACTGGCTTTTTGATTGTTCCGTTCTGCTTCATATACATTCCCGCGGCAATCAGAGCGGCGGTTTTTCCGGCACCCACTACATGGCCGGCAAGTCCAGTGCCGGAATAGATCACACGAGCGGCAAAATTCAGTTGGTGAGGGCGTAACTTTTCCTCACTCGACATACCACGGAAAACAAGGTGGCTTCCGTTATATTCACGGGGCTTGATGGTGTTGAACCGCTCATTGTAGATTTTAAGCAAAGCTTCCCGGCGCTCGCTGTCGTGCCACAGCCAAGAGGCAAACGCCTCTTTGATCTGGTTCTGTTTGGCCCGCGCGATCATAGTTTCATTAGCGTTGACAACATACCGAACCTGATCTTTGCCGTTTTTATCTACATAGGGAACCGGGTCGCGCACCGTCACCGACTGAAGATTCAGAGTGTCCTCATAAATCTGATAAGCGTTGACGCGCTTTGTTCCATAAGTTTGGTTGACCTTGACCGATTCTTTTTCACTAGACTTACTGTTGATCCGCCATGCGGTGGTAAATTCCAGATACTCTACGTCGATTCGATTGTTATTTCCGGTATACTCGTCAACTTGCAGGTAGGCGGGCGTGTCAAAAGTTTCGTACATAAACTGGCGGTAATATTCGATAGGTATCCACGGAGCGCCGATCTGCACACTGATATCGCTCGGTTCCAGCCAAACGGGCTGCGCGGCCTCCAATGCCTGCACATTGCGGGTGAACAATTCTGGATTTTCCTCTGCTTTCTGCCTCGCGTACAGCAGCTTGTCACGGACATGGCCGCTCAAATATTCCTC
>DDHX01000034.1:21909-36847 GCA_002338255.1 Ruminococcaceae bacterium UBA1865
ATAAAAAACCGCCGCTTTATCCCAGCCGGATTTATCCTTTCGTTCGTCCTCAATGGAGCGTAAAAGAGGAAATTGATCATCATCAGAAAAAGTGAGAATATTGCCCGTGCTGTTGATAGCACCGTTTTTTCTGACAAAGCGGTCGTACACCTCATTGAGCTTTGCCTGCGCCTGTTCCAGTTCCCGGTATTCGTATTCCCGTGACTGCACCCCAATGACTTCCAGCAGGGCGGTACGGATTTCACACAAACCTTTGATACGTTCCATTTTCTTGCCGGTATAATCCTGCGGAATCAGTTTCTTGTTGTCACAGTAGAAAATTTTATTGTCCTGTACCACATAAGTGCAGTTTTTCGTACCCTGCGGAGCGTCGGCGTGTTCGGCTTCTTCGTCCGGCTCCTCCGCTTCCTCTATGGACTGATCCGCTTCGGCGGTAAAGGCGGCGTGAAGATTGTCGATGGCACGGTCAAGCTCCGCATACAGGTCTTGTCCCTCCGGTGCTACACAGGCTGTGCCGTCCTCACGTCCATACATGTTTTTGCTTGCCTGTATTTCACCGAGCGCCATTTCGGGATGCTCCATAAAGTAGCGGTTGTAGCGAATATACTTCGTGCGATCCATCTCGGTTTCCACCCATGCAGGCAGGACATCATTGGAAAGCTCAATCATATGGTCACGTTTTTTCAGAAATAAAATATCGGTAGTGACCTCTGTGCCAGCAAGGGCTTTGAAGGCCGTGTTTGGCAGACGGACGGCTCCGATGAATTCCGCACGTTCGGCAATATACTTTCGGACGGTTTCATCTGTTTTGTCGAGAGTTCCCTTGCTTGTGATAAAAGCGATGATTCCTCCGGGTTTAGCAAGGTCAAGGCTTTTGGCTATGAAATAATCGTGGATCATAAAATTAAGCTTGTCATAGCGGCCGTCATACATTTTAATGGAGTTAAATGGGATGTTGCCGATGATTCCGTCAAAGCTGTTGTCCTCAAATCGGGTAGCCTCATAGCCCAGGACGGAAATATCTGCGTTGGGGTAAAGCTGTTTTGCGATACGGCCTGTGACGGAATCAAGCTCCGCACCGTACAGCTTGGTATCCGCAAGGGCTTCGGGAAGCACAGAATAAAAATTGCCCGTTCCCATTGCAGGATCGAGCAAATCTCGGTCGGGGCCGCCCTGAAAGCCAAAGCGTTCCAGCGCCTTATAAATGTGCCGGATCAGCTCCGGTTCGGTGTAGTAGGCGGTAATGGTGGAGTTCAAGGCGTCCCTGTATTCATTTTCATCCAGCAAGGTTTTCAGCTCCTGATACTCATTTTCCCATCCTGCCGCCTTGTCGGAAAAAGCATTTGCAAGACCGCCCCAACCAACATAACGGGCCAAGACAATCTGTTCCTCAGAAGTGGCAATCCTGTGTTCGCTTTCAATTTTTTTCAGAATTTTGATAGCGTCAACATTGTTCTTATACTTGGTTTTCGAACCGCTTGGATAGAGATTATAATCCGCGGAATAGCGGAAGTTGGCTTTGGCAGGGCGGAGCTGTGTCGGCTCCTGCGGTTTAATTGCAGACAATGTTTCTGCANNGGCGCACAAAGGTCTTTTGAGGCTTTAATTCCGATAATTCCTGCTCAAGCTCCCGCTGCTCATCGTTCAGATCGTTCCATTCGTCGTCACGCTCCACGGAGAAAATAACGCCCGCGTTCCAATCCTTTTCATTCTGTTCAAGCTGGCGGTTTACTTCTTCCAGCTGGGTTTGGGCAGCAGCATAATCCTCGTTAGGAATGGGATACGTCACAGCTTCCTTAAATGCAGTGCCGTCTTCCGTTGTCATGCCCCATTCGATTTCCGTGTTCGGGAACTGCTCTTGTAGATAACGGATCATCTTTGTTCCGATTCCCTGACGGCGGAATTGTTCCAAAACCTCAATGTTGCCGATATACGGCGCGTCCTGATAGACGCTGTAAGAAATCATGCCAACGGTCAAATCGTCCTGAACCGCTTGCAGCCGCATATCAATCTGCCCGTTGTGGGCGTCCAATGATTCATCCAGAATGCTGATTTGTGAAAGAATATCGGAAGGGCCTTCTTGAGCAGGAGATATCGACAGCTCTTCGGCAAGGGTATCCAAATAACGCTCATCATCAATGAGCCTGCGGACTGCGGCGGCAGCTTTTACCCATGTGACATGAGTTTCCTGCTGTTCTCCGTTCTCATCCGTCCAGTCGTAGGAAATGCCATTCGAGCCGAAATTGACAAAATGGATGCCATGCTGACCCACCGTGCCGCCGCCGATACCGTATTCCTTTTTCAGAAAGGAAGCGAAAGCAGAACCGGTGGGATTAGTTTGTGCAAATTCATAGATGCGCTGCTTACCGCCGGCAAAAGTTGTGCCTTGCTCTCCGATCAGAAATTCAAGCTGCTCATCCTCTTTGCTTTTTGGCGTAATGCCAAATAGTGTAAGCTGTTCATTGGCAGCGGCGGTAACGACCGGTTCCTCTTGTTTCTGCTCTGTCTGTTCGGAGAAGTCGATTTCTACATCCTCGTCATTTTGCAGGGCAATCGCACGAACTGGCTTATATCCCTGATTTTCAATGTTGTGAAGCCAGTCCGATAAGAAAGAATTGAGGTCTTTTTGCAATTTGGCATTCACGCTGGTTCCGGCGTAAACTTCCTGATAAATACCCATGCTGCTGAGTTCATAGGAAACCGCCTGTATCGTTTCCTCATCCGTATTAAGCTCAATCACCATATCGGGATCGCGCATCAGGTCGCCGTTCTGCGTAAAGGTGTGCATAATGCTGACCTGATTGCCGCCGAGCCGTTCCACCGACAAGGGTTCAAAGCCTTCTGATTCCAGCCTCAGATAATGGTATTCAACGCTGACAATCTGAGGAAACAGCCGGGCAAAGGTTCCGTAGTTACGGTGAACGGTAGTGTTTTTTCGTTCGGCTTTCGGCTGTCCCATCCGCTCAATCTTTGCGACCAATTTTACAAAATCCGTGTAGGTTTTCTCAAACACATAGTCCAAAAGGCGTTCCCGGAAGCCTGAATCAGCGGTATAAACCTGATGAAGATGAGCATTTTCACTCACTGGCAGGGAGTTCAGAATTCTGTCAATGGCAGCGGCACACTCCATTCTTGCTTTCTGGCCATCTGCAAAACCCTTACGGGCATCGAGATAGGCTTCATCAAACAGCACATGGCTGACAAAGAGCGGGGAATATTCAAGAAATACATCGTCAGCGTTAGGACTGTCAAACAGCTTTCCCTCCTCATCCTCCATTGCGTCAGCCTGTTCAAAGACGGAGACTGTTTCCAGCACTGCACTAAGCTCCGTATCTTCAAACGCCTGTGCATCTGCGGCTAAAGCCTTCTGATAATCCGGAATTTCCATTTCCTGAACCTCATCTGGAATATTGAAATCTCCGATGAGATCCGGCTCCTGTTCGGGAATCTCTGGGTAATCGCCGTCCTTCATCATTGCTTCAATGATATTGGCTATCGTGGACCAGGGCATATAGGTATAACCGCTGCCAAAGTAAAAGGACATTCCGTCTGTTCCATGAAGCTGTGTACGACACAACACATCGTCCTGATATTCCACATCGCCGTAGGCACTGTAAATCACGCTCAGTGATTCCGCTTTTTGTTCCAGAGTAAGACCGCCCTGCACAAACAATCCCCAAATTTCCCGATACATTTCAGGCGGGTACATATCTGTGCTTGTCAGGATACGCTCGTAATAACGGCGTATTTCTTCGTCAGTAAGCGCCGATTGTTCCGGCTGATTTTCAGCTACAGCCTTATCGTTGGCCGAAACGCCTTCCTCAAATGGAAGCGGAATCAGGGTGTCAGACAGCCGATCCTGCCAGCGTGACTGTATATCAGACATATATGGCACAAAAAAAGAGCCATCTTTCGATGACCCTTTCTCCATATTTCCGACAGGCGGGGAACTTACCTCGGTTTCAGTACCAGCTCGTGGAGGACGATTTCCTCTGCCGATCTCCGCAGGCTGTTCAGATGACGTGTCCTCTCCAACGTATCTTCGGTATCCGGTATCGGCTCCTTCTCCAGCATCTGCTGTGTGATGGTTTCGATCTTCTCTAAGGCTTCCGTGTTGACCCTGTGCATTTTCTCCATCAGAGTGCCATCCATTTTCAAAGTCATAAACCGCTGCGGATGGTTTTCCTTGAGGTATTCCATCGCCATCCTGCCGTACCGGCCGAGGGGCTGATCGCTCTCCCTGTCGTTGGAAATTTGAATGTCCGGGAGCATTACTCCGTCTTTCTTGGTGTAAGTCAGTTCCACCAATGGTTTTTTCATGATTTTCCGTCCTTTCTCTGTTAATTATTTTTATGGTTCTTTCCATTTCAAGAAGGATATTTTTTGAGATTGAAGTGACGGCATTGCCGAGTCGCCCTACGAGCGGAAGCGTATTAAAATGGCTGATCGTTGCCATGCCGTTCCCCATTGGCAATTCATCGTCTGGGAGATGACAGCGTTTTCCAATATAATATGTCACACTGTCTGTGAGCAGTTCTATGAACTGCGCTTCAAAACCGCCTTCTGGAAGCTCTAAAAACAGGTGACCGTCAATGTCGGCGCTCAAATCCTGCAAATAGGTTTCATAGTGATCCGCAGCCGCCTCGGCAGAGAGAACGTACAGCAACTCGTTAAAACTCTTAACTTCAAAGCCGTGGGAGACGGTAAGACGCTGTGCAATTTCCACTTTCATATTCTCTGCGAGCTGCCAGTTGGTTGGCTGGATTTCTCTGCCGTTGGTTTGAGAGATATCGAAAAAATATTTTAGCGTCAGCTTTGCATTTTCATACTCACAGACTGCCAAACCTTTTTCATTCTTATTGACATACCGGCCAGCCTGATTCCACTGCTTGGTGGTGGCAAGCATCGTAACGTCAGGATTTTGGGCATAGACCAGCAGGATATTATCAAACGGATGTTTAAAAAACTGCGCTCCGAAGGACATATAATCACGCCAGCTGCTTTCATTTCGGGTAATATGCGGAGCGATGGTTTCATAGATCGTCCGCAGCCTTTCATCCTTTCTCAACTTATCACCTCCAAGTCATGGCTAGATTTTCTTGTGTCAGTGGTCAGACGGTCGCTTTTCTTTCATCAGGGGCAAAGGCAGGCTTTCTTAAGCCTGCCCACTCCGGTACATGGTCGATGATTTCCTTGACGCAGCCGATGGTCAGGGAGTTTGAGGACACTCCGATATTGAAATGTTCCTCGGTACACTCCGCACATTCAAATATCTTGAAGAAATTCGCCGTAAAAACAATCACCTGATACTGCGTCGAAATGATACTTTTATCCTTGTAAGGGGTTGATTCAAAACGGGTGACTGAGATGATTTCAAAACTGCCAAACCATTTATCATAATCGCTGACCTTTTCTTCCACTGCTTTTTGGAGAATCGCGGGGCAGTCCGATAATTTAATATTCATGCTACTCGGCTCTTTTCTCTGACTTGTGGGAAAAATATGCTTCCAGTGCTTCATCAATGACACGTTCGATTTCACTTGGTTTGGTATCGGCGGGGAAATACTTGGAATAGGTTTTGTGCTTGATTTTCACAGGCGGCGGGGTGATACTTTTAGGTTTTTTGTTTTTCTCACCGGAAAGGATTTGATAAACAAGTTTACTGTTCAGCCTACCAGAGTAGCTTCGTAGAAGATTAGATTTTTTCATATCCACCTTAAATTCGTTTTCCAACAGGACGGCTTCAACCATCTGCTGTTCCGCTCCGGGGATATAAGAAAGATCGACTGCTGGATAGATACCAATTCCGGCGTCATCAACTCGTCGTTTCAATTCAAGTACAAGTTGATCAATTCGCAATAAACGGGCAACGGTATTTTTGGATAAGCCATATTCTGCACCCAATTTTTCATTACTTCTCAACTTCGACCCTAATAGGGACGAAGTTGAATTTTCGTTGATACAATGTGGGTTTTCAAGCATTTTTAGCTCCGTAATAATGTCGTTCCGCTTGCCCTGACTAAACATTTTTGAGTACCGGAGCGCAAGCACCGCCGCCTTTTCTGACGGCAGCATATCCGCAAAGGATCGCTGTAGCACATTGGTTTCTACCACATAAATCAGGGCATCTTCATCCGAAAGATTCTCCTTGACGATGCAGGGAAGCTCTTCACGCCCTCCGATATGGGCGGCGTTCATGCGGTTGTGACCGGACAGCATTTCATATTCACAGCCGTTTTCGTCCAATTCGATCTTGCGGACAATAGCAGGGATCAGTACCCCGTTGGCCTTAACGCTTTCGACCATATCGTCAAGCCGTTCCCCGTCGTAAAGTCGGAATGGGTGATTTCTGAACATACGGATTTTAGCAATAGGAATGGTGGTGATGCCGTTTTCCTGTTCCGTGATTTTCGTCTCTTTATGCTGTTCCGTAAATTCAGCGTCCAACCGGAGAAGATCATCAATGGACTTGATTTTGGGGTTAATCTTTGGCATTTACAAGCACCTCCCTCGCCAGTTCCATATATGCCTGCCCCGCGGGGCATTTCTTATCGTACTCCAAAACACTCAACCCGCAGCAGTTGGCTTCACCAACTTTGACCGTAGTAGGAATTTGGCTGTCAAATATCCTCATACCGCTGCGGTAAGCCGCATCCACCTGACTGCTGATCTCCTTATACAGGTTGGTACGCTTATCGCACATAGTAAGCAAAATGCCTCCAAACTGTATTTTCGGATTCAACCGCCGCTTGATTTTCAGGATGGTTTTGGTAAGCTCCTGCAATCCCATGACTGCCAGCAATTGAGGGTTGACGGGAATCATCACTTCATCTGCCGCTGTAAGGGCGCTGATAGTCAGCGTACCAAGGGACGGACAGGTATCCACCAAGATGTAATCATAATCCTCACGCAAGGATTCAAGCAGGTTGGAAAACAGATGCTCGCTTCCCATTTCGAGCCGCAGATTGGCGTCAACTACCGATAGCTGTATGCTTGAGGGAATCAGGTCAACCTTTCCAATGGAACGGACAAAATTTTCCTTCGGAGGAAGTGCCACATCATCAAGCATTTTGGTCATGAGGGTTGCTGTGGTATGGTCAAGTTCGTTTGGATTTTCAATACCAAAACAGGTGGTGAGATTGAATTGAGGGTCAAAGTCCACGGCAAGGACGCGCTTTCCCAATTCCGTGATGGAATGGGAAAGATTGCGGACCGTGCTCGTTTTTGCAACGCCTCCTTTTTGGTTTGCAACCACTATGATTTTGCACATATAAGGCTGAACCTCCTTTGTTTTATTAATGATTCCCTGAAAAAGGACATAAAAAATTGGACTAAATTCAGACTCCTTGTTAAAAGGAACTCTAATTTAGTCCAAGTATAACTCTATCTTCGGCATATATTCCGGCAAATTCGCAGTCATCAGCTCGTGATAGCAGATTTTCATAATAAGTTACCTGTGCCGCAAGACTGTGAAGTTGCTCGTCCTGCTGACTTGAAACACGGCAATACGCGGCGATGCGCTTACTCTTCTTTATTAGCGGTTTGGGTTGAAGTGTCATAATCTCCTNNTTTTGCATATTTTCTTACTCCGTTCTGTATCGTCCGCGAAAGCTCGGTACCGTCTCTGAATACAAAGATGACCGTGCGGTCAGAATTAACCTTTATATAATTGACCGTAGCTTGAAATACCAGCGGGTCAAATTCCTTCATAAGACCGTCCAACTTATCCAGCTCCCTCAGAAAGGCAGTAATTTGAATACGCTTTGCGGCAAGGAGTCCTATCTGAGAGGACAGTTCCTTCCTTTTCTGCTGCAGAGTTTCGTGGCGGGCAAGGTATTCTTCATAACGTTTGTTAATTTCTTTTATGCCGTCTTTTTGCTTACTGCCCGTTGTGAGCAGGTTGTTAATCAGCGTGGAAATTTCGCCGCATTCGCGGTTTGCGTCCTCAAGCTGGGCTTGAAGTGTGCTGTCGTCTGTAATTGCGTCAAAGCAGAGCTCATAATTCGCTTTGATTTCACTCTTGCGGGTGATGATGCTGTTTATGGCTGCGACGAAGGTTTCCTCAATGCTCTCTTCCTTTAGCGTCGGCGTATCACAGTATTTACGTTTCATGAACTTGTTGTTGCAATGCCAGCGCCATGAAGCGTATTTGCTGCCGGCGTGCCATATCTTTCTGCCGTAATACCCGCCGCAATTTGCGCATATGATTCGTCCAGAAAAAATTGAGATGCACTGAGCGTGACCACCGGCCGCTTGCCGTCTGCGAAACTCCTCCTGCACCATCTCAAACACTTCCGGGCGAATGATTGCGGGATGGTTTTGAGGTATATAGTACATCGGCAATTCACCTTCGTTCTTTTTAGTCGTTTTAGACAGGAAATCTACTGTGTATTTTTTTTGTAAAATTGCGTCGCCCCTATACTTTTCGTTGTGGAGGATGCTTATTATAGTAGAAACCCGCCATTGCGTCTTTTTGCCGGGCGTTGGTATCTGTTCCTCGGTCAGTCGGGCCGCTATGTCGTAGGGTGTTTTCCCGGAAAGATATTCGTCATATATACGCCAAACGATTACCGCTTCTTCTTCGACGATTTCCATCTCACCGTTTTCTGAGCCTTTCTTGTAGCCGAGAAAATTCGAGTACGCAAGGCTCATCTTGCCATCGGCGAATCGCTTGCGTTGACCCCATGTGGTATTTTCGCTGATGCTGCGTGACTCTTCCTGTGCCAGCGAAGACATGATGGTGATAAGCAGTTCGCCCTTTGAATCAAGCGTGTAAATATTTTCTTTCTGAAAATACACCTCTACGCCTTTTTCCTTTAGCTTGCGAACCGTTGTCAGACTGTCGACCGTGTTTCTGGCAAAACGCGAAACGGACTTTGTAATGATGAGGTCAATCTTTCCGTCTAACGCATCGGTAATCATCTGATTAAAGCCATCGCGTTTCTTCATGCTGGTTCCCGTTATGCCTTCGTCAGAATATACATTCACAAATATCCATTCCGGGTTGCTTTGAATGTAGGTGGCATAATAATCCATCTGTGCTTCGTAGCTGTTTTGCTGTTCTTCTTTTTCCGTTGACACACGCGCATAGCCTGCAACTCTCCGTTTCTTTATCGCACTATGCGATTGAGCGGAAACAATCGGGGCAGTAGCTTGTATCACTTGTACTACTTTTCCTGCCATTGCATTATGACCTCCTCAAAGCGTTCTGGCGGGCAGCCTCACGCATTTCATCCGTCCAGCTTTTACTGCGTGACCGGTCTTGCCATTGATAAGTAATTACATCGCCCTTTCGGAGCACAAAGCGAAGCAAGTTGTCCTCAAGAGCGTCGATATGCTCAATGTTTGCTGTAAAAGCTTCATCCTCGAATGCGGTCAAGCCGAGTACCTCTGAGGCAGATGCTTTTAGCGTAGCTTCCGGTATTGACTTTGAGGTGCAATACTTTTTCCCTTTGGTGTTATATGTGGAACAGCACCAGACTACATTGTAAGGCGTTGTTTTCCGACGATAATTCTTGCCGCAAATGCCGCAGCGAATCTTGCCCGTGAATGCGCTCCGGGTTACTGGCTTGTCAGATGTGGAAGTTCTGCGCCGCCGCAGTTCGCATTGGACTGCCTCAAACGCCTCTTTCTCAATGATTGCCTCGTGGTCTGATTCCACATAGAATTGCGGTAGCTGACCAATATTCGGCACCTTCCTCTTCGTCAAGTGGTCTGTCACAAGCGTTTTTTGAAGCCGTAAATCGCCCATGTATTTTTCATTGGTCAGAATCCCGCGAATGGTGTTGGTGTGCCATTCGCAACCGAATCGCGTCATGGTGTCCTCACCGTTCAGAATGTTACAGATTTTCTGTAGTCCGCAGCCGTCAATGTAGAGTCCGTAAATGCGCCTCACAAGGTCAGCCTCGTCGGGAAGCACTGCGATTTCACCATTGACAAGACGATAACCGAGCATGGTGCAGGTTGAAGCCTTTCCTTCTTCAAACCCTTTTCTGATACGCCATTTCACATTGTCGCTGCAAGACAGGCTTTCGGCTTGCGCGAACGAGCCGAGCAACGTCAGCATGACCTCGCCTTCGGCGCTTAATGTGTAAATACCTTGCTCCTCGAAAAAGACATCGATGTCGAGACTTTTTAGCATTCGCACAGCACTTAATAACGTCACTGTATTTCGAGCAAACCGCGACACCGATTTTGTAACAACCATATCAATTTTTCCAGCTCTGCAATCTGCCAACATTAGCTGGAACTGCTCTCTTGTATCCTTTGTTCCGGTTTTGGCTTTGTCAGCGTAAACGCCCGTGAACTCCCAGTCCGCATTGTTACAGATAAAACTTTGGTAGTAATCAATCTGTGCTGCAAGAGAATGCAGCATCGCGTCCTTATCACAGGAAACCCGCGCATAGGCGGCGACCCTTTTCTTGTTCACACTAACCGCCGGAGCAGGCGTAATGTCAATTATTTTCTTTCCCATTTTGAGTCCTCCTTTGGTAGGTGACATATTAACTCTAGTTTGGCTACATAGCAAGTCATTCTGGAACAATACATTCAACGAATATTGGGCAGTATTTTTGGCGTAGAATTGTATCAATTTTCGAGTAGTCCCCGGAAGAAATCACTTTGTTTTCAAGCATTTTCTTAAACGGAGCGACGCTGACATGATACATGATTTCCTTCTTCATCTGTGCTTCCGTCATACCGACGCACCACCTTTGAAGCGGCCGGTTATATAGCAGTCATGGGAGCAGTATTTTCTGTGCTGATTTCCATATGCTGTAAAGCTATGACCGCAGGTTTCACAGATAAAGGAGTATAACGCTTTTCGACCAACTTGGTCTGGATGCGTATTCCACCATGCCACGCGGCATTCCGTTGAACAGAAGCGACGTGACTTCATGCCGGGAATCTGCACCACGGGCTTGCCACATTGTGGACACAAGCTACTCGCGGTTTTTATGGTCGTATGAGCGGCTCGTTCTCCGCTCAGTTTATTTCTCCGGCAGTAGCTTTTAACCGTGTCTTTGCCAATGCCAAGCAAATCCGCAATTGCTTTATATCCGCAGCCTTTACTGCGCAGTTCTGCTATTTTAGCTTTTTGTTCATTCGTCATCGATTGTCCTCCAGTCCGAGAACCTCTGTCCTCACTACCCACTGGAGATGAGCAAGGCATTTTGACGAAAAACACGAAAAAAATAATGCCTACCAGAGAAAAATCCCCGGTAGGCATTGATGGTTGCACTTTTATTCGCTGTACTTGACGAAAGCGTCGGTGAAGCCCGCCGCCTTGACCTTGGCGAGCATAGCATCGGCGTTCGCCTTGACAGAGTACGCTCCGATTTGAACACGGTAGAGCGTTTTTTGTGTGGTCGGTGCAGGTTCGGTAACGGAAACAGATGCCGCGAGCAGTCTTCCAACCTCGGCACGGAAGGTGTCCATGCTCTTGCCGAACCTTGGAAACCAGTGCATGACGTCGCCGTGGTTAGAAGCAATCCCCAGCTTGTATCCCTCAGAATGGCAGATGAGGTTCTTTTCGGTCAGCCCGTACTGCTTGCAGAGGTAGGTGCACAGTTCGGCAGCTTCCTTGTATATGGCATTAAAGTATGCCGCATCCGTCAGCCCGTCCTCGCAGATTTCAAACCCGATGTGCGTGTCGTTGCCGGAGCCGCCGCAATGCCAGCCGCGATAGTTCCACGGCAGGGTTTGATAGGTGGCAATGGAGCCATCGGCTAGCCTGCCGATAAAGGCGTGAACGCAGACATCCCTGCCGTCCGGCCTGTCCTGATTCCAGTGGTTATTGTTCAGATTTTTCCCGAGCAAGCCGTCGTCGGGTCCGACATAGCGCCTGAGATTGGGATTGTTCGCTCCGGTGGAATGTACCATGATGCCTTTGGGAGCGATTGTTCTGCCCGCCTTGTAGCAAGCGTTATTCGTCAGAATGAGCTTGTGCAGATTCATAAGTTTTCCTCCTTGTCTCCGCGGTTATGCAGCTGCTCCAATACGTCCTTGAGCTTCTGCGGGACGGGCAGGCCAATGTGCGCGGCATTCTCCAAAATGGAAACGCCCTCGTTGCTCAGATAGAAGAACACAACCGCCGTACGGATGACCCCGTCTCCACCTAAAACCAGTTCGTCCAAAATATGCCCGACGCCTACCAGTGCGAAAATAAGCACCTTCTTAAAAATACCCTTGGCACCGATCTCACTGGAAAGTTTTTTGTCAAGAACGGCGCACATCACACCGGTCAGATAGTCGATGACTACAAACACGATGAGGGCATAAATAAACCCGTCCAATCCGCCAAGGAACCACCCGAGGAAACCGCCCAGCACAGCAAAGACCGCCTGCGCCCAGTTCCAGATTGTTTTCATTTCTATTCCTCCAATCAAGTTGATTTTATATAATAAAAAGCGCCTTTGCCCCACGCAAAAGCGCCTTTAAACAGATACATTAATTGTTCTTAATACGCTGCAACCCAGTAAATCACATAGCTAACGCCGGATGAAGTAACCGCATTGACAAGATTGCAGACAAATCCCGTAGTTGATACGGATTTGATTTTGATAAAACCAATGCCGTTTGTGTATAATCCAGTGGTCACTGTCGGTATGCTCGGCAGGGTAGCGCCGAAGCTAACCGAAATATCGGCCGAATAATAAATCGAGCCGTAAGCCGTTGATGTTGCTATCGTACCGCTCGCTGAACCCTTCAAAACATGCAGTCCGCCCACGGTGTCAGCGTTCGGATGGTAGCCGTCACTGTAGGCTTTATTGCCTGAGATATAGATGTCACCGCTTACGTCAAGCGCCCCACTCTCCGGAATTTTGTTGACGCCGATCTGCCCGTCACGGATAGAGAAAACTGGCTTTGCCGTAGGCAGTAAGGCTGATTGTGTTACTGCGGTGTAGTAATCGGACGCCGCGATCTCAAAGTTAAATGACGAGTTGATGTCGAAGTTTCCGATGTTGGCGTTGAACGAAAAATCTCCGCCACTCACGGTCGGCGTGATTGTGACATAGCTGCTCCACGTCTCCGACGCGGTTGTTTTGTACCGGTATTTCAGGAAATACTGACTTTTCGTTACCATGTAGGCCGCATAAGTACCGCTGCACGTCAAAACCGTCCCGGCTTCGATGTTGTTCACGCGAGCCAGCGACACAGAAGAAAACGCGGGCGAGGAATAGGCGATTGTTGTAAGAGTGGAAGATTGTGAGTTTGAATTACCCCGGCTGTCAATTACAGTTACGATCAGAGTGTCGCTTGCGGACACGATGCCAAAGCTGATCACGTTAGAACTGCTCGTCACCGTCTTAGAACCGTACTGCACCTTGTAGGACGAAATCGTTGCATAGTTCTGCGCCGCCGCGCTGGTCACAGTCACCTGAATATTGGATTTTGTCTGGACGATCTGCGAGGGATTTCCGGTCAGCGTGACCGTGTTAGAATCCACATCCTGATAGGAAAAGCCAGTGAATGTCGGATTGCTGTTTATGACATGAGCGGTGATTCCCATCTCCGTATAGCCGACCACACTACTGTCCGCGTCGTAAGTGATGATCCGGAGCGTGCCGGTTCCGGTGTTCGTATTCGGAATCTGTTGGTACATAGCCGAAGCCTGTCCGGATGTGTTCCATGTGTAGCTGTCGGTGATGTCATAGGTGATCGTCGTGGAATAACTGCCGAAATACAGATTTAGGGCGTGCGTAAAAGTGGTGCTTTTCCGGTTCGTATAAATTGTAATGGAGCCGCCGATATTGAACGAGCTGGAGGAAGCCGTAATCTGACTTGCCCTTGGAATGGCCGTCAGCGTAATATTCTGGGAAACGTTGAGATTTTCCAGCTTCGCGGTGACGTTGGAATTGAAATACCCGGTAATGTTGACAATCTTTGTGCCGTCGGCGTTATGCGCGACGGTCATGGCAGCTGTACTGCCGATCTGCACCCAGCTTGACCCGATGGTAAAACCCGACGTGTACGTCATCGCTCGGCTTCCATTTATATTAATGTAGGCCGAGCAGCTCGTATCGGTGGAAGGGCCGTAGCTGTCGCGGTGAACGTACAGGGAAGCGGTGATTGTCGAGGTGTTTGCGGAGATATTCTGCGTATAAGAGTAGACCACCTTGACCTGCGAACCGTTTTGCAGGGTGCTGACAATTTCAGACATTCCATCATTCCTTCCTTAAATCACTACGAAATCAACGCCCACCCCGCTCCGCACAATTTCCTTGACGCTTCCGACCGTGAGATCATCCTCAATGATGGTTTTTTGTAGGCGCGTTCCATCCGGCGCGACATTGATGCGGAGATCGTCGCCGCGATAAATTTCAAAAGCCGAGGTGGAAATATGGGCTTTCATATCAGTGATATTGCTGCCGACTGTCAGGCCGGTGCTGTCTGCAATAAAGTTCGTTGTGTAAAGNNTGCACCCATGGGGCAACGTTCGTGCCCTCGGAAACGATCAGGTCGGATGCAAGCACATTCACAGAGGTGGTCACCTTCACCGTGCAGACCGTGTTAAGCGAATTGAATGGAAAAGTGACAAATGTCCAGTCCGTGCCGGTATTCGTGTTGTCATACAGGACAGATTCGGTGCTGTTCTGCGTCATACTGACCGACACATGGCCGCCGGATCCGGACGCTTCATACAGAAGCGACACGGTGTGCGGCACGTTGAATTTCAAAGAGAAGTTCTGCGAAATAGTGCTGCCCGATGCCATACTGAACGCTGAATTGCTCACGGTGTTGTTGGACGTGTCTGTGTTTGAAACTGTGGTAACCGTGCCTGTCGTATTCCAGAACGTCAGGCCGTTTTTGCCCGCCGAGTTTTTCAGCAGATTCCGGTAACCGGTTTGGCTCACGGAAAGCGTCAGACCATCGACTGTCTGCCGCATGGTGGTAATCTGTGTATTGACATCTTCCAATTTCGAACCATTATCGGAAA
>DDHX01000034.1:36915-38882 GCA_002338255.1 Ruminococcaceae bacterium UBA1865
TGTTCAATGGTGGATTCCGCATTGGAAAGCCGAAGTGTGATGCCGTCTTCTGTATTAGAAATTTGGTTGTCGATGCTGGACACGGAAGTTTTCAGGCCGTTCACATCAGTTTGAACGGTCGTGAGTGGAGAATTAATTGTCGTAATTTCGCCAGCATTGGTATCCACGCCGTTCTGCGCAGTATCGGCCAGCGCCTTGAGTTTCGCCGTAATTGCCTGAACCAGCGTGTTTCTTGCAGAATCATAATCCGAAAATTTCTCCCGGAACTNNAAATATTTAGATGCTCAGCATCCAGCCAGAGCGGGATGCCGGTTGTAAAAAGAGCGCCGCCGTTTAGGTAATTGGACAGAAGCTGGAACGCGTCGTTGTAACTGGAAAGTTCAGCTGTGATTCCGAGTGCGGCAGCCTGTGTGTTAAGAGTTCCCTTTTCATTGGCAAAGGAACTCCAGTCGCGCAGGGCGGCACTTTTTTCAATCGGAGTCAGCTTATCGTCGCTGTTGATATCCTCCACGTTCTTCGTGACAGAGGACACGTTCTGGTTTGTTACCGTGATTGCCTGTTTTACTTCATTAATTTTCTGCGAAGCGGAATTGATAGAATTGACCACGGAAATTCGTTTTTCTCCGATGGTGAGCGTTTCATACCGGTCTGTCAGGCAGTTGTAGGATACCGCGCACACGCGGAGTTTCACGCTGACGCCGAACGGCACATAGTCGACCGCCACATCGTCGCCCAGGCTCACGGTCAGCAGGGATTTGTACTTTTCGTACCCGGTGATGTCTTTCCAATCCACAAAATCCACGGAAAGGGACAGCTTCGGAATATCAGCCCCGGCGAGGAATTTATCGCTGGCGAACTGCCGCATCGCTGTATAACAGGAATCGACCGTAGGGTAAGGAACCTCTCCGTCGACTTCTTTGCCGATTTGGTAGCCAGTGTCCATCATGGAAACTATGGGGAACGGATATTCCGAGATATGTGGACTGTCGACGTACTTTTCCGGCAAGAGCAGAATTTGATTGTCGGCAGTCAGAGCGGTGGGCAGTATCCGCGTCGCTACGCCGGAAGTGTCCTCGTTAAATTCCAGTCCAGTCATGTTTTTTCCATAGGCAATCCGCACGCCGTTGTCCGCGCCCAGCCGCGTGTTGATCGCTATGCTGTAGTTATCCCGGACGATTTCGCCGCCCCACCGGGAGATGAACGCCTGATCGGTATCGCCAAGAAAAGCCTGAACGGGAGATTGTCTGATAAAGTACGCAGTGGATGTGTACGTGATGTCACTGGCAAAGGTGAAGGGAGTCAGGTACTGGCAGCCGCTGAGAATCTGCTGCCCGGCTTCCGCTCCGTTTTTTTCGGTCGGCCTGACATCTTCCACGAAATTTGACAGAAGGTCGTAGAAAAGATGTCTGGCGTTAACCTTGATCGTACCGTCAACCGCATTTTTTACCACACGGTAGATGCGGAACGCCTGTACGCAGCGATGTGTGTTGACCCGGAGAATGTTGTTTTTCTGCAGGCGCTTCCATTTCCCGAAGGAATCTATCGAATGTGTAAGCTCCAGCTCAAACGCGCCGTTAATTTCTTCCGTAATAACACACGAGCTGGGAGTGATAGCCCCCAGCCCGTCATTTGTAAATTCCTGCGCTTTGGGATCGTAGACTAACACCATTATAGCCCCCGCCAGTTCGGAGTAATTTCAAGAGAAGTAATGCCGCCGGAAAACGAGATTGTGTTATTGCCCGGCAGGAGCATTGGATAATCGCCGGTCTTGGTGGAGTTTTTACTGATCAGTGCCGTGCCGGTATCTTTGTACGTTTCCTGCAATTCAGAATTGAGGATGATACTCTCATCGATGCCGCTGAAAGACACCACATCACCGTTCACTGTCAGAGCACCTGTGCCGGAGCCGGTTGCCTTTATAATAGGAAGAGATTTCAGCGTTCCGGGATTTGTGAGCATCATGCTTT
>DDHX01000034.1:38942-42311 GCA_002338255.1 Ruminococcaceae bacterium UBA1865
CGTGATATCGCTGAAAGTACCCTCGTCGCGCCGGAGCCTTGAATCCATCCCCGGCACTTCAATATAGGTCACCCGGCGTTCCGGTGACGGGATGCTCGGGCGCTTTTCCACATAAATACCGAAATCCTGAAAGCTGTCTTTGCCGCCGAATGTGAAACTCAGCATTATGCGTTCCCCCTTGCCGCCGCTGCCTGCTGCCGGTAGAATTCAAATTCATAGGCAAGCCGTTCAATATCCTTGTCGGTGTTGTTTATGAAGTTTTCAATATGAAGTGTGAATCCGCCGACCGCGAGGGGATTGCTGCCTGCACTGCCGGCAGATCCGTTTAGATTGAGAGAGGGAATCATATTAAAGGTTGTCGGGATTTCTGATTGCATATCGGCGGAAATATCGCCCATTGCCTTGCTGAATCCCTGTCCCAAACCCTGCGCCATATAGCCGCCGATTCCGGCGAACACAGTTGACGGCGAGTGAATCCCGAGCAGACCCTTGACNNCACTGTCCACGATACCGCCGAAGAAGTCTTTCACCTTGTTATAAATCCAGTCCCGCATCCCTGAGATGCCCTGCCAGATTCCGGAAACGATGTTGCTGCCAATATTGTTAAACGCACCAAGCAGCTTTCCAAATCCGTTTACCAGCGAAGAAATGATCTGCGGGAGCTTTGCCACAAGCGTCGGAATGGCTTTGATGAGTCCGACCGCCAGTTCGACGATAATTCTTACGCCCAGCTCAATAATCAGCGGCAGATTGTTAACGATGAAGTTCACGATGGAGTCAATGATCTGCGGCAACCGGTCGATCAGCTTCGGCAGCGCGTTGATCAGGCCCCTTGCCAGCCCTTCGATGATCTTGAATGCGGCGGCGATTACCTTATCCATGTTGTTCAGAAGGGTATTCACAATTGTGAGAACCGCGTCGATGATCGCCGGGATTAACTTCGGAAGCGCATCGCCGATGCCCGACGCCAGCGTGATAATCATCGTCAGCGCGGCGCTCACCAATTGCGGAAGGCTAGCGACGATGCCGTTCACCAAGGCTAGAATTAATTGCAATGCGCCCTGCGTGATTTGTGGGAGTGCGCCGATCAGTCCCTGCAGGAGCGTCATAACGATGGTGACCGCAGAACTGATAATCATCGGCAAATTTGCAGTGATCGCATTGCCAATCGACAACACAATATCCAGCCCCGCCTGTACGACCTTCGGAAGTTCTGCAAGGATAGAGCTGGTCAGCCCGCCAATCGTCGTGCTGATGGCCTTTGAGATTTTTGTCCAATCGCCGCCCGCATCCGAAAGGCCCTTCGTGAAAGTTCCGAGCAGCGACACGCCGGAGCTAGCGAGCGTCTGCATCTGTGGGAGAAGCACCGTGCCAAGAACATTCTTGGCGGCGCTGGCCCCGGACTTGAGCCGCTGCACGGTATCGTCAAATTTGCCGAGCGAATTGAGCTGGTCGCTGGACATGACGGCGCCCATATTCGTCGCTTCTGCCGCCAGCTCTTTAATCCCTGCGCTGCCCTTTTCAATCAGCGGGTTCAAATCCTGCGCGGATTTTCCGAAAATCTGCATGGACAATGCGTCGCGCTCCGTCGAATCCTTGACTTTCCCCAGCGCGTCAATGGTCGACCAGTAAACATCCTCGCTGTTTTTCAGATGTCCGTTGGAATCCTGAATCGAAACACCCAGCTTTGCGTAAGCTGTGGTCATGTCCTTTGAACCGCCTGCCGCTGAATTCATGGAACGAATCTGTTTTGCCATGCTGCCGGTCAGCGTTTCGAGCGGAGTATCCACCAGTTCAGCGGCGTATTTGTAGGCTTGCAGTGCTTCCGTACTCATGTGCGTCTGCGCGGACATCGTCAGAATAGTATCCGCATAGGCCGCAGAATTCACGGAAGCGTCTACCAGCGACTTTCCCGCGCCCACAGCAGCCGCGCCGATTCCGGCCAGAGCGACACCCATAGACGCGCCGATGCCCTTTACGATTCCGCCGAGCTTGTCAAATCGCCCTGATGCATCATCCGACTGCTTTGATGCGCTGGTAATTTCGTCGCCGAATTTGTTTGCGCTTTTGGCACCATTCTGAAACTCGTCGCCTATTTCATTGAGGGCTTTTTCGTTTCCGGACAGCTCGCGCTCCATGCCGTTGAGTTCCGCGTGCGCTTTGTTCAGCTGAACCTGCCAGTTCTGGGTGCGGCGGTCGTTTTCACCGAAAGAGGAAGCAGCGTTGTCCAGGGCCGCTTTCAGTGTGTTGATTTTCTCTTTCTGCGCGTCAATCTCTTTATTCAGAACTGTATTTCGGGCGGTGACGGCCTGCACGGACCTGTCGTTTTTATCAAACTGGCTGGTGACAAGCGTCATTTCACTGCCCAGAACCTTGAAGCTCTGGTTAATATCCGAGAGGGCTTTCTTAAATTCTTTTTCACCCTCAACTCCGATTTTGAAACCAAAACTGTCGGCCATACCGTCACCTCTTTCCTAAAAATGAGCGCGGAAAAGCGCCCTGTTTCCAGAGCGCCGTGCCTATACTATTTATATTGCGTTTACTTTTGCAATTCTTTTATATTACCGCTCATGATATCCGACAAATGCTCTTGAATCTTCTCATAGGACCAATCCCACCACTGTAACTGGTGTAAGGTTTCAACCGTCTCCGGACTAAATCTTTTTCTGATTTCCTTTGCGGGAACACCACCCACAATGGTATACGGCGGGACATCTTTTGTAACAACCGCTCTGGTTCCAATAATTGCACCGTCACCGATATGCACTCCCTGCATAATGACAGCTTCATATCCGATCCAGACATCGTTGCCGACTATAATGTCGCCTTTGTTATCCCATGCATCTGTGACATTCTTCCAGTCCAATCCCCACTCACTCGCGAAGATGGGAAACGGATAGGTAGAAAGAGATTTTAATGCATGGTTAGCACTTGTAAAAATGAACTTAGCTCCACAAGCAATAGAACAAAACTTTCCTATAACCAATTTATCATGATTCACAGGATAGTGATAGAGAACATTGTTCTTTTCAAATTGTGTCGGGTCATTCACATAATCGTTATAAAACGTATAATCCCCGACAATGATATTGGGATCTGTAATTATATTTTTCAAATATACAGATTCATGGTCATTTCGCGGATATATTTTATTTTCCGGAATAGTCATAATAATTCTCCTTATATAAAATCACTTTTTGCCAACTATTCCGGTATTTACAATGCAAAGCTTCAATTAATCACCGCCTAACCATAAGACATTAATTTCAGTATAATCCGTATAAATTAAATAGTAAAGGCTAAATTTCATTAGGAATAATATCGTCAATAAATAATTCCTGTTTCGGTTTCGCCAGCCCATTAAACTGT
>DDHX01000023.1 GCA_002338255.1 Ruminococcaceae bacterium UBA1865
GCTCTTGATAAAGGTTATATCAATAGTACAGAACAGAAAGTTTTGGAGTTTTTTCCCGGCTACATGGTTGCGGAAGGCGAGAAAACTATACAGAACATTACGATTCGCAATCTGCTGACGATGACGGCACCGTATAAATATAAAACGGAACCGTACGAAATGTTCTTTTCAAGCCGTAATCCAATCAAAGACGCGCTCGATTTATTGGGCGGAGACGGAGCTATCGGCGAATTCAATTATGCCGCCATCGGAGGAACGCAGATTTTATCAGGTATCCTTACGAGGGCGACAGGACAGCCGATACTTGATTTTGCTACGGAGAATTTATTCTCGCCACTGGGAATCAATGTTACGCACAATGTGGTGCTGCGTAATAAAGAAGAGCATATCGCTGTTATGAACGATAAAAACACCANNAACACCAGTGGTTGGGCTGTTGACCCGCAAGGAAACAACACAGCAGGTTGGGGCCTTTTCCTGACGCCAATGGAAATGGCAAAAATAGGCCAATTGTATTTAAATGGCGGAATGTGGGATGGCAAACAAATTGTATCGTCCAGGTGGATATCCGAGAGCACAAAAGAACACAGCAGATGCCTCCAATGGGGTAATCTGGCCTATGGCTATCTTTGGTGGATCATTGACGGAGATAGCTATGCGGCTATGGGAGACGGCGGGAATGTGATTTATGTCAACGCAAAGAAAAAAATGGTGATTTCTATTGCTTCTCTCTTTATACCGGATGCTAAGGATAGAATAGAATTTATGAAAGAGTTCATCGAACCGATATTTGAGGATTGAGTATAACAAATTCCATTACCGGAAGATTATGTGAATAACAGGAAACTGACCGGAAACTTAACCGCTTTCGGTCTTTTTTTCTTTCAAGAATTCCAAATTATCATATCCCGTGGCAATCAGCTTCTTAATTTCCGGGTTATCAGAATCAAGGACAAAGCTATGAAAAGCTTTGTCCTTTTCTGTATCTTTGAGCCACCGTGCCGATCCGTGTTGAAACTGTCCGACTGCTTTCGGTGTTTGTATATCTGGTGTAATGTTGTCTAAATCCGATTGATAGGGTCGCAGATTTGTAAGATAGAACATAACCGCCAAAATCGACATGAAGCCTTGCCAACACAGAAACAGCATAAAGTGCTGCCGGCTTGAAAAAATGCTGACAATACATTCACCAATCGGTAGTATAGTTAGCTTTGTCATTTTTTTTGTAAGCAGGCCGTGCAACGCAGAAGAGAAGAAAATGTTAATAAATCCTCCTGCAAAAAAAATGAGTGCGCAGATCATCAGCTTCGGTTTTGTTTTCAAACTGTACACCTCAAATCAAAGTTCAAGCTCCAAATCAATCTCATTTACTGATTCAAAGCCTGTATCAAATTCTGTTTCGTCGAGCTGTCGCAAGGCTTCCTGCTTTGCAATAAATTCAGGGTCGGTCACAAGGCCTTGCTCAATCAGCGTATCAGTTGCAACGGAAACAGAAAGGTCATCAGTAAGACATAGATTTTCGCCATCCTGTTCGGCCTGCGCCACCACCGATTCGGGAAGGATTTCCTCCGCCACCACTTTTGGTATCATCAACCCTTTTTTACGCTCTCCAATGATTTCATAGATTCCGATAGCAATTTCACCACAGGTAATAATATTGCCCCAAATGTTAGGACTCGGCCTGCTGTCAGCCAATTTTCTCACCTCCGTCATACGGCATAAAAGCGATAATACTCAAGTATTGTTCGCCAAGCCGCAAAATCAAATCGCCCTGATGTTGCATTACCGTGTCTACGGTGCTGTCCGGGCAGTATTTTATCATATCATCCACATATTGCCCGACATCAAGTCCCAAAGGATTCTTTAGGTAATCCTCATCGCTTATGCCGTCAAGTTGCTGGTTCAGATTGTTCTTATAAGCCAGAAATCGGGCAATGGCGATGGTCTGATTCCGTTTGCTTCCCATATTTTTATCCTCCGATCTCCATATCCGCATCCCGCATAAACTCTGTCTCAAAGTCAAAATCGTAATCGCCGTTTTTCAGTTCCGGCATGATGTCCTCGATTTTGTCAATGATGCGCCCCACGGAAAAACGGTCGTCATTGGATACGTTGTTGTCGAGGACATTCATTTTGACAAGGTGGGAGTGCAGGACTTTAAGTTCGGTTTCGGTGAACAGAGCCTTTTGATCTACTAGACCGCTGCGCTTTGCAAAGTCCTGTCCTGCAAACTCCTTGTTATAGAAAAACTGCCGCTGCATGATCTGGTCGGAATCTGGTGCGGTACGGTAGGTGGAGAATACATACCCAAACAGGTGATGGAGCTTGCAGGCAAGGGTAACATCATTGTACTCAGCCAGTTTATAGGAGCCGTTGGGCAGCTTTTCGCTTACCTCAGTATACGGACACTCATTACAAATTCCAGCTTTCATAGCCGTCTCTTTTGCCGTATCGTTAATCAGGTTGATGACCTTATCCTTAACTGATACAAAGGGATTTTTCTCAATGGTGTCCACCTTTGTATAAAAGGCTACAAGCTGCTGTTTGTGGTAGATATCGGCAAGGTAATCGGACGATTCGGAGCGCTTCACCTCAAAGCCCCTCCTTGCTAACTGCTCGAAAAATTGCTTGTAAAAGTCGACTTTACTGCGCATAGATCAAACCTCCTCATTTATAGCCTTTAAGTTTTTTCACACGTCCAAGGACTTCAATAAATTCAAAAATACGGTCTGCCGCTCTCTGCGATTGCGGATTATTCAGATCATGCCAAAGACAGCCGCCGTCCGCCCGACTTGGGAACATGCAGGACGGTACGTTGGTTTGCAGTGTGTAAGGACAGCCATGACAAGGATGTCCTTCTGGAAATTGGTATGGTGCTTCCGGTTCCATGGAAATACCGTATTGGCATTGCGGAATCAAAATCGGAATACCGTTTCTTTTATAAGTGGTCATTATGTTATTCATTTTTCAACTCTTTCCAAACCGGAGGACAGTCCGATTTTTTACTTTTATAAAATAAAGGGTATGGAAGCTTAAACTNNCATTCTTTTTTGGCTTCCTTTGAAAGTTCTGTACCCATTGCCTTCTGTGTATCATCATATTCCATATCAAAGCTTATGATATTTTGTTCCAGCATCATAAGAATTTCACTAATCATCTGCTCGGTGTACCATGCTTTTTGCGATTCAGTATACTCAAAACCTGTAAGCTCCTTATCCTTATTTAACATGGATTTGATAACGCCAAGAATTTTATTTGCGATCAGCTTGTCGGCCTCGTCTATGGCTTTTTGCCTGTGGGCCGTCAGATTTTCAGGATCGCTGTCATAGAGCATGGCAAGGCGGCATTTGCTGTCCGCGTAATCGCTCACAAGATTTCGGATATACTCATTGGAATCTTTAAGTTCCGTAACAAAGGCGTCAACCTTGGCTTTTACTTCTTCGGGCAGTAACTTGTAATATAGCCTGCCTTTCTTCGGCATAAGTTCTTTCAGCTCAAACAGACACCTGAGATACGGTGCTAAATCCATGCTGCCAACCACACTGTCAAGGGGAGAAACTCCAAGTTCATCATCATCAATGCGTCCAAATTCCTCTTTAATGCGGCGGTATTCCTTAGGATGAAGCTTTTTCATATACTCATCAAACTCGGAAACCAGTTCATCGGTAACCGCAAGCAAGTCGCCTTTTATTTTGTCCTTTTGCCTGCAATATTCTTCAATCTTATCTGCAAAAGTATCCTTGATAAGTTGTATACGGATGCTGTTCGGAATTTGAGGTGGGGTAAAGTTTTTGATTACCCGCTGGTTTTTATCCCAAAACACCACATGTAAATGTGGGTGGCCTCGTTCGTTATGGTTGGCGGCCACCCACGATAGGTTTTCTGCACGGATACCGTTTTTTTGTGCAAGCATCATGATATGCCGTTCCATATATTCCTCCCATGCCTTGTGGTCGCAAAGTTCAAGCTCGGCGGCGGTTTCCGGTGAAAAAGAAATGATACCGCGAAACATATTGACCCTGCGATAAGAAAGCTCACGAACCTCTCTTGCGGCTTCCTGCCATGTTTCAAATTCAGTGAGCGAACCAGGTGACAGTTTACCAAACAGTCCGTGACGCATACCTTCGTTTTTGGAAGCACCGGGGCGGGTAGCGATATAACCGATATGGGCGTAGTTGCATTTGGGTGTCTTTCGGTAGTTGGGATTCCGAAAACGCTGCTTATACATCAAAATCGACATGCTTTGGTGTTCCTCCCTTTAAATCCCCGACCGCCTTTTTCATTTCTGCATCATCCAAAAATGCTTTGAGGGCGTCGGCATTTTTTGTGTTTGCATAGGCAAGGGCTTTTTTTCGTGCTGCACTTTCAATTTTTTCAAAGCTCGAATACCGGTCGGTATCTATCAGGTCGGAAATGATAGCAATATTGGCATAATAGGCCGCCGCCGATATAATCGTATTTCGGTTGAGCATAGAAGCAAGCCGGTTGCCAAGAGCCTTAATCTGAATTTCAAGTTCCTGATGAATCACTCCGTTTATCATATTTATATTGTCAGCCGTAACCTCAACATCAAGGTAAGCGTCAATGGCATGGCGGATTTCTTTGGATAAATCCGTGCCGTTCTTGGCTGCCAGCTTTTCCAGTGCCTTTATGGTATCAACAGGCAGGTGCAGCGTTTTGCGTTCCGTGTTTACAGATTCTTCTTTCAAATAAGCCCTCCTTTCTGCGGTATGACAAAAATCATACTATGAAAATAAAATCATACCTGAGAAAACCTGTTGAAAGCTCTGCTTTCAAGCTGTAATCACGCCGTCAGTATGACGGCTATTCCTGCCTTAACCACAAAGGACAGGCTTCGCCCTGACCTTTGGGTACGGAGCCGCCCCGCAGGGCGGTGGTTCAGGTGAAAACAGAAATGTTTCTCGAGATATTACGTTTGTCAGCATTATCCATGCTTATCTGCATCATCCTCCTTAAAACATGAGCAGCGCTATCAAAATGGCGCAAAAAAAGCACCTGTTTCCAGATGCTTTTATAGATAATTATTATATCCCCTTTAGCTTTTAATTGATCTACTGAACATAATCTGAGTATAATTTTCAATGTCATTGGGTGTAAGCATATTATACTTTTGCTTTACAGCAGTAAAATACTCGCCAATAGTTGCTTTGCTGATTGTGCGGTTAGAATGATCGTCAGCAGACAAATTGCCACGCGTTTTGATCCAAGGCATTTCAGAGTGCGTAAACCGTTCCAATATTTTTCCACTGTAACAACAGAAGTTCTGAATGACACTGTCAATAACAGCTTTCTCCGCATCTGTAAACACAGAAATATCAAACTCACCATTACTTTCAATCGGGTCAAAACGATAACTAGAATAACGGTTATAGATGTCACGATAAACGGGGCCGTGCACCCAAGCTTCGCAATCCTCTGAAAACAGAAAGCTGTTCATAAAAGCATAATAGAACCCCTGAATATAATATAAAGCTTTTTGCAAAGCCAAAGGTGTAATGTCTTCGCATTGGAACAATAGGTAATTAATCACTTCATCTACTTTTGGAATCGCGTTGTTTTGCTCACCAAGCAGTTCTGCTGTTGTACGTTTACTCTTTTCATACGCTGTTTGAGATTTCAAATTTCCTTTGTTTTCTTCCAACAGAGACAGATAGAAGTTCGGTTCACAGTAAATCCTTTGCAACATATCGGAATACTGCTTTGTCGGCATATCACCGTCGCAATATCGAGTAAATGTCATTTCTCCCCAACCTAAAAGCAAAGATAGAGGACGTTTGCCAATGTCGTACTTTTGTGGAATCTCCAAGATTTTTTCAAGCGGCATGATACCATTTTTTTGGCGGTAAGCTTCATACAGCATTTTTAGATTTTCATCCTCAATTTCAGCTACATATACTTCAGCGCCGCATCCGGTACATATCGCTTTCTTTCCGGTATAATTGTATTCTTCTCCTTTTAATGTGCCTTTTATAGGAACACTTTCCTCATAATAAGTGACATCTTTTCTGCATTCTTCACAGAATGTCATTTTCTCATTCATAAAGCATCCTCCTTTCACTGCCAGCCATTACCGAAGCAGGTAATCAATCGGCTTATTGCGTTTGTGGAATGATATGACTACGACGCGCTTTCCCACATTGAGATCGATAATATTAAATTTGGTATAAATATCTACCAACATTTCATCACCCTCAAAATTGAAAAGCATGACCTGCGGACAAAACACATATAAGACCTCGTGTTCAAATCCCAACTTCGTGTTTTGCAGCGAATGACAGAAATCCTCCGGTTCGATTTTCAAAAGTATCTCTTTCTGATTTTTATTGGTAAAATTATATTCGTTTATGAAATCGATGTTTTCCTGTCTATTCTCATTTTTTGAAATAATAAATCGACTCTCTCTTACACAATCTTGTATTGTCTGCAAAACACCGGTAATTTGTCCTTTGGTATAGTTTTGATTATAATGTGGATTCATCGTACCACCTCTCTATAATACAATGATACTTTATTATATGTTACTTGTCAAGATTTATGCATTAATTGATGCATTTTATAAATGTTTTTAAATCAACTATGCTTCTTTGTTGCTTCGTGTTTAACGCTCATATTCGTCCTCCTGTTCATCGGGCGGTTCTTCTACAGCATCCTTTTCAAACTTGGCCTGAAGTTCGGATTCTCTCTGATGGTCTAAATCCTCCGGCGTTCTGCCTTTTCGCATTTCGGTCAGATCCTTATTGAAATCTTTTAGGTGGGGCCGGTGGATGGCACATTCATAGCCTTTCTCACCATACTTGTGACACCATTTGGCGGCCGCCTGCTGTCCCCAATTGGTAAGCACTCCATCCTTGTTGCGGGAAAGGTAGTCATTATCCACTGCAAAAACAATTCGCTTGATTTCGGGGTGACTTTGCAAATAGCGTTCCAGAGCGCCGTTCCACAGACAGCCAAGTGATATGCGGTGATCCTGTGTCCAATCTAGGCCATAATAAACCTTTGCAAGTGACGCATGGCTCATCAGGTCGATAGGACTTTCACTGGCAATCAGCAAATCGCTTTTGCCTTCATGATAAAAGGGGTAGCTTTTGTCAGAGTTCACGGCATCCATTTTGAAACTGCTTTTCTCACTGGAGGAACGCAGGGCACAGTATTTCGCCGTGCCATCTGTATCGTATCCCACAAACACGCAGTTGCCATATTTTGCCTCCTGATAGATCATCTTCCGATTCATAAAGTGGCTGACGATCTCTGGCTCGATACCGCGCACGGAAATGAGATACCAATAGGCGCGCTTGAAGTTTTGTGCTTTTTCGGGCAGAACAAGCGGCTCCTTCGGCGGCTTTTGATATGGCTTTACATCACGTATGGGGTTTACAAAGTCCTCCCCAATCAATTTTGCAACTGCCTCTGGAAAAGCAAGGTTTTCTTGTGCCATCACAAAATCAACGGGGCCGCCTTTTTTCTCGCCTGTCCAATGGAAAAAGCGGTTGGTTTCCGGGAAAACATACAGTCCGCCGCTGTTTTTCAGATGAACAGCTTTCCGTCCGCCGTTTTCCGGCTCAAAGCCATATTGCTTCGCAAGCTCCAAAAGACTCACGCTGTTGGCTTTCTGTATTTCCTCATCCGTAAAATGGCAATACGTTACATCACTGCGGCGCATAGGCAGTCACCTCACCGTTCCAGTTCGGTATCTGCTTCCGGTTCAAAATTCTGTTCCAATTCCTGTTCTTTGACCTTATGAAAGGAATCTTCACCGGGGATAATTGCAAGGGTACTGCCGTTTTCCCAAATACAATGGATTTGCCCAATATCGTCAACTCCTGAAACGATACCCTTAAGTCCCTTCGGCATGTCCCTGTACGGGTCGTCCATTCGGTCAAGCTCAATTTTTGTGCCTTTCGGATACGTCTGTTTGATGCGCTCCACGAATTCGTGATCGATTCTCATAATTCAAAATCCTCCTTATCGTTCCGTTTCCATGTCCTGTTCCAGGGTATGCTGCTGTTCATCCTTCATACATTGGGAATCCAGCACCGTGCCAAGCTTATACACGATGCTCTCAGCCGCTTTGATTTCGCTCATATCCTCCACATCTGAAATGCCTGTGGACAACGCTTTTTGATAAATAAATTCAAGCTCTTTTCTGTTAAAAAGACCGCTTTCTGTATCAGGGTGCTGCACAAGGTAGTCCAGCAGCTTTTTATCCTCATGCCGAATACCGAACAGAGTTCCATTTCCGTTAAGCTTGTCAGCTTCTTCAACGGACATGATTTGTTCTCTGATATTGCCAGGGTATAGCGCATAGGCTGGGACACCCCACCGAACAGCTTCGTAAACCTCATCAGGAATGACATAAGCCATATCTTCGGCGGTGTATCCTCGACTATGAAAGTGCTCGCGCACTATATCTCTGACGTAATCATCCACGCTGATCGACTGCGTTTTTTCAAAACAGGCGGCCTTAATGTTATAAATGCTGTCTTGCAGAGCATGTTCGTTTTCCACAAGGTGTCTTTTGCTGAAAACATCACCATATTGGCTGTGAATGGAATACCAGTTTGTATCATAATCTTCAAAATCATAAACCCGCACAGCAGCAGGTTTCTTGAAAACAAGTTCTACGCTTTGCGGCTGAAGAGCGCTCTGTTTAACCTGATCTGCATGTTTAGGGTAATCAATTTCAAAAACTGTTCCCATAACCTGTTTGTTTTCAGATTTACCAAGCTCAATCCAAAAAGCTTTTACGCTTTTGTCGCTGCGGTAAGACTGCCACGAGTTATATGGGTGCGTATTTTTGACATATACCTCCCGTTCGGGGAAGCACCACGTTCCACTGTCGCGGCTCATCCATAAAAATGACCGATTCGCGGTATTGGATTCAGCGGCATCAGTCATTTCCCTTACATCATAATTAAAATCTGTTTGATAGTACCGTGTGTTGTGAAGCATAATTTTCCACAGGGTGTCTATCACATCCACATTTTCAAATTTCTTCATCATATTCATCCTCAAGCTCGTTATCATAATTCGCAAGATTTCCACTTTCGGTGCTAAAGTCATTTTCACTTTCCGTCGCATAGTTTTCCGACCTTACTAATTCGCCGTTTTCATCATAATTGTCGGGGTTGGCGGCCGGAATCTGCCAGCCAAACATGGAGCCGTGAAGCATAGCGACTTCCTGCGCCTTATTGATTCTCATCCTGCCGTTCAATTCATCTGCCAGCCGACGATTGGCCTGCGCATCCGAAGTCGAATAATCACAATGATAATATCCGGATTCACCTTGTTTGATAATAATTAACTCGCTGGTACTTGGCATAAGGCTGTAACATAAATCCGGCAGTTTCTCTGTATCAGATTTCATCACATTCATCCTCCATTCTTCGGGTTCCCGCACATAGCTTCCCATCCTCCATCCGCTCGACATGACCGTAATTCAGGCTGGAGAATTGCAGGCTTCCGTTTCGATAGTCATGATGAAGGNNGAGCCGGAATCCCGGCAGCCGACTCTTTCCCTGATACTCCATATCCCCTCTGAAAATACTGGAGCCTATCATAGAACAGAAGGTTCCAAAGTTGGTAGAAGCCCCAACCGAACACATACTGCTCCGCTCTTTACTGGCATTGCAGCCATATAAGATGTAAATTGGGCGGCTATCTTTCTCAAAGCTCATATTCATCCTCCGTTTCTTCTGTTTCCCGCAGTTCCTCCAAATAATCCTCAATATCAGGATTGTCATAGCGGAATTGCAGCGATTCCACAATGTCCTTGCACTCATCGGGCAGATAGTCCTTCACAGCAACCTGCACATCCCGAATCTCACCGAGAAAGCCCCAGCAGCTATCAATTTCTTCCTCGCCCTCAAAAAGCTGAAAGCCATAACAC
>DDHX01000036.1 GCA_002338255.1 Ruminococcaceae bacterium UBA1865
CAACTGGCTTGCAAAAGCATCTACAACATAATATTTCATTTTAAAAGCACATCCTTAATATGGCCAAACAGATAAATAATAGACTTCTTATTTCACTCTCATAATCTTTCGGGCAATTGCAACGATGGGCTTATAAAATACGCCCTCCATCTCATGACTTACCGTTTTCAGTTCTTTCCTGATTTCTATTTTTTGCGGGCAATGGCTTTCGCATTTGCCGCAAGACTTGCACTGCGAGGCGTTCGCAGGCTTTACCGACATGGCTCCCAGAGTCTGCATATAGCGAAACCGTGCCGACTTATCCGCCATAAGATATTTATCGTTGTAACAGGAAAAACATCCGGGGATATCCACTCCGGCAGGACAGGGCATACAATAACCGCAGGCCGTGCAGGGGATTTTCGTCTTTTCCCTGATTTCGCTTTTGACCTGCTCGAACACCCCTAATTCCTCGCTCGAAAGTGAATTCGGCTCCACTTCACCGGCAATGCGGATATTTTCCGCAACCTGTGCTTCATCGCTCATACCCGACAGCACAACGTTGACCTCTGGATGATTCCATACCCAGCGCAGAGCCCATTCGGCAGGCGACCGGTTCGCGTCATAACCCGCAAAAGCTTTCTCTACCTGCTCCGGCAGATGCGTGACCAGCTTACCGCCCCGTAAAGGCTCCATGACAACAACCGGAATATTTAAGCTTGCGGCAAGCTGCAGGCCGGATGTTGTCGCCTGATTATTCTCGTCCATATAATTATATTGTATCTGGCAGAAGTCCCACGGATACGCTTTTACAATCGTCTCAAAATCTGCTTTGCTGCCATGAAAAGAAAATCCGATATTCTTAACCGTTCCCGCCGCCTTCAGTTCTTCCAACCATTCCATAACGCCAAGTTTAGCAAGCCGGTCAAACATCGGTTTGTCGGTCAGCATATGCAGCAAATAATAATCGATGTGGTCAGTTTGCAGCCTGATTAGTTCAGTTGCCATAATTTTTTTTGCACTTTCGAGCTTGCTGACCAGAAATGGCGGAAGTTTTGTGGCGATTTTCACCCGTTCACGATAGCCGCCTGCCAAAGCTTTCCCCAACAGCAATTCGCTTTTGCCGTTTTGATAAATGTAGGCTGTATCGAAATAATTCACGCCTTTTTCGATTGCTTCATGGATCATACTGATGGCTCTGGGTTCATCAATTCCTCCGTTTTTTGTTGGCAGCCTCATGCAGCCAAAGCCTAAAATAGAGAGCTCATCCCCGTTTTTACCATTGATTCTTGTTTTCATATCCAAATTACCCCCGGTCAATTTTTTATAATCAATTCATAACCGCCTGTTATAGCCGCTCCCTTGTAGTCAAAGGTGTCTATCCTCTGTTTATGATTTCTATTTGCATTCCCTGCATCACATCGAAAGACTTTTGGTTTAGGCTGTCGTCATTGCTGTCCGTACAGGAAGCATCCACGACAACTTTCGCTTGCGGCAGCGCAGCTTTTGCCAACACCGCATTGGAGATCACACAGATGTTGGACACAACGCCAACGAGTTCAACCCAATCATATTCATTTTCGGCAAGGTACTCAGCAAGTTTCAGCGATCCAAAGGTCACTTTTTCGAAGCACTTGGTTGTCTCATCACAAAGGTCGGAAATCTTACCGTACAAATTCCACCCTTGTGTATTTTTGATGCAATGCGGAACCGGCAGATTTTTACCTTCCTGTGTTTGTAAGTAATTGTCATCATGTGTGTCAAACGTGAACACGACTTCGTCACCGTTTCGCTTGTATTGCTCGATTTTTTGGTAAATTCGATTTTCAAGTGCAACAGCTTTGGGGAATCCCAGGCTGCCGTTTACAAAGTCGTTTTGATAATCTACAACAACTAATATTTTTTTCATTTATGATTGCTCCTTTATCTGTCCACGATTCTTTACTTATTGTACTGCCTATGCTTATCAATAAAGTACACCTTTATAAAACCTCAGTCAATGGGATTTATCTTTGCTCTTCCAACCCGAAATCATAAATAATCTTATTGTTTACAATATCACTCACAACACGGTTGCGCCCTTGATCCTTGGCTTCATAAAGGCAGTCATCCGCACGCTTTAAAAGGGTGTCATAGGAGTCGCCTTCCCTGTAAGCGGAAAGGCCGAGGGAAATCGTTATTTTCATGCCGCTTTCAAATTTTATGAGGGCAATGTTTTCCCGTATATCTTCAGCAATCCTGACCGCTTTTTCGGTAGGAACGCCATATAGCGAAACCAAAAATTCTTCGCCTCCCCAGCGTGCTACCTTTCCACATTCTGGAATGCTGACAGAAAGGCTGGCGGCGACGGCTTTGAGCGCTTTATCCCCCTGTTGATGTCCGTATCCATCATTGACCTTTTTAAAATGGTCAATATCAATCAGTATCAGACACCAATCCACCGGTTCTGAGCGCGGCAAGGAAACTTCGGAGAACTTTTCCTCAATAATACAGTCAATTTTCATGCGATTGAACAGTCTTGTCAAGCCATCTGTGCTGGATATTTTCTCAAGCTGCTGCTGCTTTTCTTCCAGCGCTGTTTGGTAAAGTTCGCGGCTTTTCTCATAGGAAAAAAGTGTTACCATCAAGAACAGCATGCAGAATATTACATTAGCAACGCTGGAGTAGGAAACAATTTCGCGCGGCAGTACAAGCAGATACACAAGCAAAAAGGCCATGAATCCCGCGTTTATTTTCAGACCTGCCTTGCTTCCAAGCAGATAATAGGTAACAACCGGAGCGCCGGTTACCCATACAAGGGAATAGTTCTGTTTTTTGCCAAAGACAAGGGAAATAAGCACCATAACATAAAGAACCGCAATAATAAACCGATAGACCTTGCTAACGGAGCCTGTCTGCATGAGCTTTAAATTGACAATAAACAACATGGTAGCCGAAATCCCCGTGACAGCAACAAAAATCCAGTTCTGAATTATAATACTGTATATAGCATACGCAAAAAGCGGGAGGCAAATCAGCGAGCTTGTGTGACTAATAAATTGTATACGCCGGGATTCAGGGTTGTCCTTAAAAACCCGATTCCGCTCGGAATGATTAAAAAAATAATTGAATTTTACCAGAGGTATCTCCACCTTTTTTTAGAAGCTTTCTATCTAACTCTATTCTACCCGTTTTTCGTGATTCCGCAACTGTTTTTTTTACAGGGACGGACGGTCGCTGTTGCGGTATTCATTGGGCGAAACAGATAGAAACCGTTTAAAAGTAGTGATATAATAGCTTTGGTTGCAAAAATGGTAGAAATTAGCGATATCTGCAATTTCAAAATCGGTATAGGCGACGAAATAAGTGGATTCCTCTATACGTCGACGGGCAATGTAATCCGTAAGAGAACAACCGACTTCCTTTTTAAATATACTGCTCAGGTAATTCGGATGTACATATGCATGCTTTGCAATATCACTTAGACTCAGCTTTAGCGTCAGGTTGTCGTTAATGTACTGCATGGCAGAAAGAATCACGCGGGAGTATTTTGCCGAGGCATTCTCTTTTGTCAGTTTAATAAATTCGGCCAAAATATTCCGCTCGTAACGGCTTACCTCCGCCAGACTGTCCATCTTTTCAATTTGCTGGATAAACGTATCGCTGTAAGTAAACGCGATGTCCGGAAACACACCTGCTTCAATGACGGCACGGGTAAAAAAGGCGCAGGAACAAATAATGGAATCCTTCATGGAACGCAGCGGGTCCTTTGCCAGCGTGGCACGGCTCAGCAAGTTGATTTCGTCCAATGTACTGAGCGCCCCGTCAAGATTACCAATCTTGATTTGATTTACAATCTTTTTTTCCAAAAAGAAAGGCGGATGAGTAAACAGCTTTTCACGGTTTTTATAGGTATTTTGAAAATATTCTTTAATGGAGCTGACCTCTGAACCAATGGGATGGGGGTTCTTGGGCACACCGGTATTTTTTGCACCGAAGATAGCCGACAGCAACCGCCCGCAGTAATAGTAGGTCTGCGTGCTGACCTGCGTAACGTCACGATAATAGACCTCCAAACGGGATTTCAGGCGTATGGGTACTTTTTGCCTTTGGATGATATTCACGATTTCGCCGCTGTGCATCGGCTCCATCAGCAGCGGTCCGACCGCAATCACATAAGTGTCGTCTATTACATAGACGATGAAAAGCTCCTTATATTCTGTGGAAATGTACTGAACTGTGTTGTATTCCTGCGGGCCATACTGCAAGTTCAAAATGGATTTATCCGCTGCAAGTGCTGCGGCTGTTTTCAAATTCTCCGGCAGGGATTGCTCGATTTTACCGTTTCCTAAAATAGAAATGGGAAGCTTCGTCGAATAATGAAATGCTTTTATTAAATCTTCGCCGTCAAATTGAACCATAATTATCACGTCCACCATTATTTTTAATATAAATAATTTAACTATATTAATATAATAACATAAATATTAATATTTTAAAATACAGGGTATTTTTATTGTTGTATGATGAAGTCATTCAATTAGGTTACGGATAATCAGTCAATTCAGATTAGGAGGAAGATTAATGAAAAAGTTAGTATGTGCAATGTTGGCATTAACCATGATTTTGGGCATGGCTGCATGCTCCGGTACACCGACCCAATCCTCGGCCGCGGCTTCGGCGACAGAAAGTCAAAAGGCTCAGTCGCAGGAATCGACGGCGGCAGGCCCTGTTACCCTGAAATTCGGTGCGCAGGCGGATTCAACGCCCGCAACACAGGCGGCCATCGACGCGTTCAACGCATCACAAACAAAGTACAAAGTGGAATGGCAGCAGTTTACCAATGACTCTGCACAAATGCATGACCAGCTGTTGACATCCCTGTCTTCCGGTTCTTCGGACTACGATATTCTATCACTCGACGTAGTGTGGGCCGGTGAGTTTGCGGCAGCCGGTTACCTAAACCCGCTGGATGTAAAAATGAGTGAAGCCGGTCTGAAAAAAGCGGACTTCAACAAAGGCTCCATGGATTCCGGCAGCTACCAAGGCAAACAGTACACACTGCCGTTTTTCCCAGATGTTGCCATGCTGTACTTCCGTTCCGACATTGTGTCCGCGGATGACGCAAAGAAGCTTGTAAGCGGCAACTATACATATGACGATCTTTACGCCATAGCCGCAAAATACAAGGGCAAGAAGGGTACCGACACCGGTTTTGCTTTTCAGGCAAAACAGTACGAAGGCCTGACCTGCAACGCCAATGAATTCACATCAAACTTTAAGGATTTAAAGGCCGGTTTGGAAGCGATGAAGAAATTTGTTTCCTCCAAGGTTGTTCCCTCTGATGTTTTGAATTACAACGAGGGTTCTACCGACGCAAGCTTCAAACAGGGAAAGAGTGTCTTCTCCAGAAACTGGCCGTACCAGTACGGCTTAATCAAAGCCGGAGATGTCGCGGTTAAGGTTGGTCAGGTCGGCATCGCTCCTTTGCCGAAGGGTGGCTGCGTGGGCGGCTGGCTGCTGGCACTCAACAAAAACTCCAAAAACGCCGACGGTGCGTGGGAATTTATTAATTACCTTGCGGGCAAGGATGGTCAAAAGATTATGTCCACAAAGGGCGGCTATCTTCCGGGATTCAACGCGCTGCTTCAAGACAGCGAAGTGACAAAGGCAAACCCGCTGCTAACGATGGAAGGCTTCCAAAAAGCGTTGAGCACAACAATTGCAAGACCGGTTTCCGCACAGTATTCCAAAACAAGCGACACGATTCAAATCAACGTACATAAATATTTGTCCGGCAGTCAGGCAGTTGACGCTACTGTAACCGCCGTTCAGGACGCGCTGAAGTAAATGAGCAAGGGCGCGCACGAGATAAGTGCGCGCCCCCTTTTTTTGCAGATTGATATTTGGACTAAGGGGATAATTATGAAGAGAAAAATGACATTTAAGCAGTTCCTTTTTATTCTTCCACTGCTGGTCATTATCGCGATTTTTTCGATTTGGCCGATTATAACGTCGTTTTCCTACACTTTTTTTGACTACCAGCTGAACAATGTTCAAAAATCGAAGCTCAGTTTCAGCGGCAGCTTTAATGCCAAGACTTTTCAGGAAAACAGCGAATACGTAAAGATTTTTTTAACTGACGACGCCGATATTGCGGCGAATAACAAAGCTGCTACAAACGACTTTGCGGCAGTCCTTGCAAACGTACAGTCTTATCAAAAGGAGTTTAAAGGAATTCCTACAGGGAAGCTGACCGCGGCACAGAGCGCCGCGTTTCAAAAGAAAACCGCAAGCTTGAAGGCCGAAGTCGATTCACTCTATCAGAAGTATCCGAACGAAGCGTTTGAAAACCGGAAAAACCTGCCGATGATCTTTCAGGAAATCAGCAAGGCAGTCGAGCCTTCCAATTTTATTGGCCTGAGCGGGTACCAAAAAATATTAAGCGATACAAGGCTGTTCTCATCGCTGTGGCACACCCTGTTTTTTACAATTATTTCCGTATTTTTTGAATTTGTCGCCGGATTGGGTCTTGCCATGATTATGAATAAAGCCATTCGCGGAATTGGCATTATCCGGACGGGCGCACTCATTCCGTGGGCAATTCCGACCGCTGTCTCCGCACTGATGTGGAGCTACCTTTACGATGGTTCGAGCGGAATTATCTCCCATATTTTCGCCGCAGTTGGGTTCATCCCTTCTTCCGAGCATATGCTGCTGAGCGGCATGGGCGCCATGTCGGCCGCTATTTTAACAGATATTTGGAAAACAACTCCCTATATGGCGCTTTTGCTGCTGGCCGGATTGCAGGTCATCGACCGCGGCCTTTATGAGAGCAGCGCGATTGACGGGGCGGGAAAAATACAGACTTTCTTTAAAATTACGCTTCCTCTGTTGAAACCGTCCATCTTGGTAGCCGTACTATTCCGCACGTTGGATGCCTTCCGCGTCTACGACCTCATTGCGGTGTTGACAGGCGGAGGACCCGGCGGCTCAACAGAAACGCTTTCGATTTACGCGTATAAGACGATGTTTTCGCAGACAAATTTCGGCTATGGTTCCGTTATCGTTATGTTTATGTTTGTGTGTGTACTCATCATCGCAGCACTTTTTGTCAAGGTGCTGGGCGCAAACGTAATCTCTACGGATTAGAAAGGAAATGCTGCTATGAAAAAGTTTTGGAAAATTGCATCGTTTGTATTGATTGCAGTATTTTTGATCATTATTCTATTTCCGTTTTTCTGGATTCTGGTCACCTCGTTCAAACCGTCCAACGAAATTTTTGGTGCGGGCGCGTTTTCTGTGTTCATCCATGACCCCACCATGCAGAATTACACGGCTATTTTGACGGGCAAAAATATATTGAGTTCCATTAAAAACAGCCTGATTGTTTCCAGTGTAACCACAATGTACGTAATTGTAGTGTCAACCTTGGCGGCCTACGCAATTTCACGTTTTCACTTCAAGGGAAAAAACCTGCTGTTAGGTCTGATCTTGGTTGTTTCCATGTTTCCACAAATGATCATCGTCGGCCCTGTATTTAACCTGTTTACCGCATTAGGGTGGACGAATACATACTTCATCGTACTTCCCTATTCAACGATTACCATCCCCATGGCAGTATGGATTATGGTAGCGCACTTTGGAAAGATTCCGCTGTCCATTGAGGAGTCCGCCAAGATTGACGGTGCCTCCGCTTTTCGCACCTTGTGGAATATTGTGTTTCCGCTGGCGGCGCCTGGTGTGTTTACCACTGCCATCATCACTTTTATCGCAGCGTGGAACGAATATCTGCTGACCGCTACTCTTAATACCGACCTTAACATTCAGACGGTACCGGTAGCCATTTCCTTCCTGCGTACACAATTTCAGATTCTCTGGGGCGAGGTGTCGGCTGCGACAGTAGTCGTTACAATCCCCACACTTGTTATTGTGTTGCTTTTCCAAAAAAAGATTGTTTCCGGCCTTGTTTCAGGTGCGGTTAAGGAGTAACAACTATGAACGGCAATCAATTCGTTTACGAAATCAACAATACAGACCTCGATAATGAAACATTAATGCTGAACGAAAGCTTGTTCCACACCGCAAACGGATATCTGGGCGTGCGTGCAAACTATGAAGAGGGCTATCCGGCAGATTATGATTCCATCCACGGGCAATACATCAATGGATATTATGACACCGACAAAATCGAATATGGTGAAAAGCTGTACGGTTTTCCAGAAGAAAAGCAGACGATTATCAATGTGGTCGATACACAGGGAATCCGTCTTTCAATTGCAGGGGAGGAATTTTCCATGTTTGATGGAAAGGTACTTTCCTCCTCACAGAAAATTGATATGGAGCGTGGATTTTACCAACGCAGTGTGCACTGGATTTCACCCCGTGGTCATGAGTTAGAAATACGGATTATCCGTATGGCGTCATTCACGGTACTCCCGCTTTTTCTGATTGATTACCGGGTTAAATTAATCAACTTTGACGGTGATGTAAAATTTATCTCCACCCATTCCGGCAGCGTTAAAAATTACTGTAATCCGAACGACCCCCGTGTTTCGGCTACCGCGGTGCAGCACATTATAACGCAGGAAGCAACCTTTGACGGAGATGTTTCCGTCATCAGGGCAAAAGCGGCACATTCTGAACTCGAACTTACCTCTGCCGTAAAAAACCGCTTATCCGTTCCCTGCAAAACGGAGCATACCGTTTCGGGAGATGTGCTTACGGAAGAACTGACCGCTCAGTCGCAAACGGGAGATGAGCTTCGGCTTCTCAAATACACTGTACTCTGTGATGAACGCCGTTATCCCACAACGCAGGAAAGCGCGCTGCGTATCCTAAACGAAGTCACGAATACGCCCGTACAAGAACTTTATGATGGCCAAAGGAGTTATTTGAAAAAGTTCTGGGAAAAATCCTACGTTGAAATTGACGGAAACGAAGAACTGTCCGTTGCGCTGTGCTACAGCCTGTATCAGCTGCTTCAGGCCGTGGGCAAGGACTCGGTGAGTAATATTGCAGCCAAAGGTCTCAGCGGCGAGGGCTATGAGGGGCATTATTTTTGGGATACAGAAATCTATATGCTGCCCTTTTTTATTCTCACTCAGCGCGAAACAGCCAAAAGCCTCATCAGCTACCGCTATGCGCTCTTACCCGCCGCACGAAAACAGGCAAAACTGCTCGGCCACAAAAAGGGCGCGCTGTACCCGTGGCGAACCATTTCCGGCGGAGAATGTTCGGGCTATTTTCCATCCGGTTCCGCACAGTACCATATTAACGGAGATATCGCATACACGGTTGTTGCATACTATTTGATGACGAAGGACATTGACTTTATAGCAGAAAAAGGTGCGGAAATTGTTTTTGAAACCGCACGTCTCTGGCAGGATGTGGGAAATTATATGGACGGAAGCTTTCATATCAACGATGTAACCGGCCCGGATGAATATACCTGCTTGATAAATGATAACTATTACACCAATTCCATTGCCAAATACAATTTGATATGGGCAGGAAAATTCTATCGTATGCTGAACGAACAAAATCGTACGGAAATCATTCTTAAAATCGGTCTGCAGGAGGAAGAGGTTGCAGAATTTCAGCGTGCTGCCGACCATATGTATTATACCTATGATGAAAAGCTGGACATTAATCCGCAGGACGACTCATTTCTGCGAAAAGAAAAGTGGGATATTGCCGCTACGCCAAAGGAAAATTTTCCGCTTCTGCTGCATTATCATCCGCTGTATATTTACCGCTATCAGGTGTGCAAACAGGCAGACACGGTTTTGTCCCATTTTTTGCTTGAGGATGAGCAGAAATACACTACAATTAAAAATTCCTATGAATACTACGAGCAGCTGACCACCCACGACTCGTCGCTCTCCACCTGTATTTTCAGTATTATGGCTTCCAAGCTTGGCATGGAGGAAAAAGCCTATGACTATTTCTGCCAAACCTCCATGCTGGATATCAAAAATACGCATCACAACACGAAGGACGGCATCCATGTTGCCAGCATGGGTGGTACTTACATGTCTATCCTATATGGCTTTGCGGGATTCCGTTTGAAGGAGAGCGGAATTTGGTTCTCCCCTTTTTTACCCAAGTCATGGAGTGGATACCGCTTCCAGATTCATTATGAGGACAGTTTAATTTGTGTGCATGTTACGCAGAATTTCTGCGAATTCACGCTAAAAAGCGGAACTCCGAAAGAACTATTTATCTATGAAAAAGCCTACTTGCTGAAAGAAACCTTAACCGTGAAATGCACAGGGAGGGAATAAATCAGTGAAGTATCAAAATGCTATTTTCGACCTTGACGGCGTGCTGGTAGATACGGCCAAATATCATTACTTGGCGTGGAATAAAATTGCCGGCCGTTTAGGATTTTCGTTTACACAGCAGGACAATGAGCGACTCAAGGGTGTCAGCCGAATGGATTCACTAAAAATCCTGCTTTCAATCGGCGGTCTTTCATTGACGGACGAAGAAATGCAGCGCATTGCCGCAGAAAAGAACGGGTACTATCTCGATTATATCTCCCGAATTACACCGGACGAGTTGCTCGCGGGTGCAAAGGAAATACTTGTCTTTTTCCACAGCAAGGGTCTAAACGTTTCTCTTGGCTCTGCCAGTAAAAACTCACGCCTGATTCTGGAGAAAACGGGTATCGCACAGGATTTCGACTGCATTATCGACGGTAACTGTGTGACAAAGGCCAAGCCCGACCCGCAGGTGTTTACACAGTCAGCCGACCGTATGCAAATCTCCTACTGTGCATGCATTGTTTTTGAAGATTCCGTTGCCGGCATTCAAGCCGCAAAATCAGTGGGAATGCTTGCCGTGGGAATCGGGGACCCGCAGTCACTCCGACAGGCAGACAAGGTGTTCCCTGACCTTTTGCAGGCAAAGCAATATTTTTCACATTATCTTACTGAATCTTACTGATTAAATAACGGAATCAACCGAGCATAACATCATAATCGGACAAAAAAGTGCGTTCCCTGATTAGGGAACGCACTTTTCAACTTGTCTGTAAGGGGATATGTTATCCAGTATTTTTTTGTTGAAGAAAGCCATTGTTTCTAAGGGCGTATACCGTCAGTAATCAGACCGGCAGTTGCCGGTCTGGGCTTTTCATCACCTCTTATCCGGTAATGAATTATGCTTCTTCAACAATGAAATCCTTTAACTTATTTAATATTTCATTGTTGTCGGAATGTATATTCAGTTGAATTGGTTCCTTTAAGTCCATGCTGAAAATTCCCATAATGGACTTCGCGTCAATAATATAAACTCCTTCAATCAGTTCACACTCCACGCCCTCTTTGGAGATAATAGAAGAGAATTCTTTAACTTTATCAACACTGTCGATTAGTATTTTTACAGTAATCATAAATTTTCACCATGCTTTCTTATTTATTCAACAGACTTTTATCGTTTACACGATCAATAATCTTTTGTTTGTAATTAATTACTCTATGTTCATATTCCCGATTCATTAAGTCGGAATGGATCATAAAATCGGCAGTCGCTCTATTGTTTGCAATGGGAATATCATAAACCTGCGCAATTCTCAATAAGGCTTTTACGTCAGGATCATGTGGCTGCGCTTCCAATGGATCAGAAAAAAATATTACGAAATTAATATTTCCTTCTACAATTTTAGCACCAATTTGCTGATCTCCTCCCAAAGGACCACTGTTGTAGCCCTTTACCGGAAGACCGGTCTTTTCCGCAACAAGTTTCGCCGTCGTTCCGGTTCCGCATAGAAAATGATTCTTCAGAATATCCTGGTTTTCCTCACACCACTCAATCAATTCCTGTTTTTTTCCGTCGTGGGCGATTAAAGCGATGGTCTTTTGCCTTTCAATTGTAAAAGTAATAAATTCATTATTCATTGTTTTTCTCCTATCTTAATACAGCTTTTATAAAAAATAAAAAAATTCATTATTTTGTCGTATGTTTATTGCCCGATAATGACTATTTTTAGTTTTATGCGAATTTACAATGACTCGACAAAATATATATGTTGTAATTATAATTTACTCCTTAAGCGCTGTGATTGCAATAACGTGGTTAAAATTGTTTGATATAGAGTAATTAAACCATAGATATGAACATACCGCATTAACAAATATCTGCGCAGTACTTCGTTTTTGGTCACAGCTGGCAGATATAACAGAAAGCAGTTTATACAAAGAGAGCAGTTTGCAAAAAAAGCTATCATCGTTTTGAGCGATGTTAGCTTACTTTGTTTTACCATGCTTTGTAAAAATAAGTTCAGATCACCTGAACTATCATTATAGAGTCTTTGAATTTTCTCGATTTCCGCTAATCTTTATCAATTGTACAATACCCCAGCATAACGCAGCATAAACAATCATTGCGATAATAAGAGTTGGCTCTAAAACTGATTGCGTTTCGATTCCGTTTGATACAGCCATTCTAAATATTCCGTTAAACGGAATTAAGAACAGTTTGGTAACAGAATATATAAAAGCGACGAAACCACTTTGAGGGTTTGCACCGAGAATTTTAAAAATCAACCGAAATGCAAATAAAACTTCTAAAACACCGAATGTATAATAGATAATTTCTCTGATTTTCATGTTTGCTGAAATTTTCTTATTTGAATTATTTTCTATCATTTGTTATCCCTTCCATGTGTCTAATGGCGTTTGTTTTGTAAAGCTTTGGTATTTGGAGCAACAAATGTTGAATGCCGAATCTGCCAATATAAAATCATTCGTTAGACAACCTTGTTTCCTCTGATAATCCTAATCAAAACTACGATGACAGCAATAACGAGAAGAATATGTATAAATCCACCCATCGTAAACGAAGTAATCATACCAAGGCCCCATAGGGCCACAAGAATCACTGCAATAATCCATAACATAGTTCATACTCTTTTCTTTTTTATAATTGTCCGGTGGAGTTAGCCTGCCGGACGAAAGATATCTGAATCCTCAAAATGCAAACTTTCAGAATCCGACTCTGCCTGCATTTTATGACTTGTCGAGTCCTTTGGAAATAGACTCGGCGGTTTTATGAATATCCTTTGAGAGTTCATGGGCTCCGTGTTGTACATTTTTATTGATAACCTCGAATTTGTCATCAGTATCATCAACGACATCGCACACCTTCTGCGCAGCATTGTCTGTGGATTTTTTGACGGTTTCCGTCATGTTTCGAACGGCTTTTTTAATAGTTTTCACTGTGTTCACAACTTTTCTTTTTATATATTCTCTGGTTTCTTTTCCGGATTTCGGGGCATACATAATTCCAAGCGCTGCACCGGCTGTGGCTACAATACTCATTCCAATAGCAAGCTCCTGCACTGTTTCGACTCTTTTTTTCTTTCTTCCTTTTTGACCAATTAAATCCAACATATCACCTAATACCATCAAAGAACCCTCCTTGTTTGTTTCGTTTATGTGTGCGAGAATATAGTACCAGCACTGTTAGCAACGGATGAAGCGCTTATCGTCTGCAACGACAATTCATAGGTATTTCGCGTCGTCTTTTTTTCATCCAAATTATATCATTAAAGAGTAATAATGCTCAAATTGAGCACTCACCCTGGCAAGACTTGCTTGATAACTCAAATAGGACAATACGATATTGTATCATCTAATCATTATTTCATCGTATGAATTAATTCGTCAATGGAAGACCGCTTCAAATTTTCTTCCTTTGATAAAGACTCTGCAATCTTCGTAACATCTTGCCCCTCAAGATTTTTCAGATACTCGATCAACACGGAAAGTCTTTCGTATTCAGAAATAGAGAACAACACTGCATCGGGTTGATTGTTTTTCATAATAATTATCTTGCCTAAGCTTTCAGCCTTTTCCCTGCATGATTTATATTTTTTTATCATATCAGAGTTTGAAACAATTGAATCTGTTAAAATATTCATCTAAATTATTCCTAACTATTTTCTTTTGTGTAAATACATTTTATACTAATTCTAATAATTAGTCAACATATATTAATTATTATTGTTGTAATTATATTTAATATAATAATATTAATTCGTTTGACTTATGTAAACTTAATGTTACAATATAGAATATCAACACTGTTTATGGGCCTTGTGTTATACATTTACCAATACCATCACTCCTCAAAATGTAAAGAGAACAGTTTGGACACTCATTGAAAAGGCCTTACCCCNNGATCATCGGGCTTAATTATCTTGATGGAAAAAAATGCATGTCAAACAAATCTATGAGCTGAAACAACAAACCGTACTGCTATCAACAATGATAGCAGTACGGTTTGTTGCCTTATACGACGCTTCAGTCTGACGGAAACCTCTGCGTACCGGTCAGATGGCTGTCGGTATATCGGTTACAGATCAAGGATGAAGAACTGGAATAAAAATTTAAGCACATAAAAAACTTAATTTTTTATGTGTGGATATTTTATGCTAAATGTTATTTATTCAGTTGTGTTATAAGAATATAGTGATATTATAGTAATATATTGAAAATATTTTTCGATTTTCATGTTACTGTTTGGCAAATAAAGAGTAACTCTGTTGTTTGCCTATTTACCTATCACACAAAGTTTGAGCAAGCATGGATTATAGCAACCCTTGGAAATTCAAATTGTAGTGTTCACATCATACGCATCAATATGGTTTAAAAATACGCAAGGAGTGATTAAGCATTATGAAAAACGCGGGCATATGTACTAAATGTCATTCCAGTGAAATCATTAGAATTCCCGGAAACGTCGGAGCATATGGTGCCGGCAATAACATTATAGCCGGCCGTACTAATTTTAGTGCAGTAAAAGTAACACGATATATATGCGCTTCCTGCGGATATACAGAGGAATGGATTGACAATTCAATTGATATTGAAAAACTAAAAAAATATTATTCTGATTAAGAGCTAACAATTTATTATGATATGCAATGCCCCTATATCTATCAAAACATTGAGATGATAAAACAGTATTGTGAAATGAATGACGTTCCAGTATCTTTAATTCAAGTGGATACGCTACAAAAAGCAAAGGAATTGCCTTGTGTTTTCAATAACTGGTGCGTATTTTATAAAGGGAAATTTGAGACAGTGAATTTGTTGGATATTGCCTACTTAAAGAGAATCCTTAAAAAATGAAAATACAATTTTGGCTTTTCACGTTAATTATTAGGACTATCTATTAAAAGAAGTGCCGTATGAATGCAAAGGTGAAAATATAGTTACAACAGGAAAGTATTATAGGTATAAGGCTCGTTAAATTTCAGTTTATCGGTTTGATTTTGAGCAAACTTGGCAGTTCGGAAGTAAATGCAAGTTTCCCATGTTTAAAATGTACAACGAAAGTATAACCTAATTATTTATAGAATGGGAAGGGTAAAAATGCGTTCTAAATCAGAGATGATGGATTTGATTCTCGGGGTGGCAAAAAAAGATGACCGTATTCGAGCCGTTTATATCAATGGTTCAAGAGCGAATTCCAACGCTCCGAAAGATATTTTCATGGATTATGATGTTGTGTATGTCGTGGCAGAGACAGAGCCATTTCTTAATAATAAAGGATGGATAGATGTATTTGGCGAACGAATCATTATGCAGGAACCGGATAAGCTTGATAAAATGCAGGGGCGTAACGTTGATTTGTCGAAATGTTATGGCTACCTAATGCAGTTTTCTGATGGCAATAGGATTGATTTACATATTGAGACTTTGGACTGCACGTTAGAAAATTTCGGGACTGATTCACTTACTGTTACGCTGCTCGATAAGGAAGCTATTTTGCCAAAACTCCCCCCTGCATCGGATAAAAATTATTGGGTAGAAAAGCCCTCGTTCGCGCAATATTACAGTAGATGTAATGATTTCTGGTGGGTAGCTCCTTATTGTGCGAAAGGGCTTTGGCGTAAAGAAATTCTCTATACAATTGACTCTCTGAATTATTATGTGAGAGATGCTTTACTACAGATGATGAGCTGGTATGTCTGCATTGATAAAGGATTTGAATTTAGTTTTGGCAAATCTCTAAAATACCTCAACAATTATTTGAATCCAGATATATGGAACCGCCTTATGACAACATTTAACTTAAGCAATTACGATTATGCATGGAATGCACTGATTACCACATGCGAGTTGTTTGACGAAATAGCACCAGCGGTTGGAGAAGCCTTTGGATTTATGTATAACAAAGAAGAAGCGGGCAAAAGTTTCGCATATATAAAGCATATAAAGGAATTGCCGCGAACAGCTACGGAAATCTATTAGCCTATTATGAGCACAATATGTCGTCTCCCCCTTCCTTTTGAGCTGCACATTGTGTTTATGACAATCTTTGGACACATGGCTGGATTATTTATATTATGATACATAGGAGGTAAATTAAGTGGGTAAAAGTCCATATGACCAGTTTCCACATGTCACAACAGATGAGATTACATTGAGGAGAATTGTTCCTTCAGATATTGATAGCCTTTTTGAAATATACAACAACGAAGAACTTTTTCTGTATTCTCCTTACATGCTTAAAAAAAACAAGAACACCGTTGCAAATATGATTGGGCACTTTGAACGGGATTTTTACAAGAAAAAAGAGATATTCCTTGGGGTTACGCTAAATGATACCCCCGATTTTATTGTCGGTGTAGCAGAAATGTTCGACTATAACTGTGATGTGAATATGATAACCATAGGCTATCGGCTAAACGACCGATTCTGGGGTAAGGGAATTGCTACAAAAGCGGTAAAAGCAATGACAGATTACCTCTTTAACGATATTGGCCTAAACCGAATCCAAGCGTTCGTCATGCCTGAGAATGCCAAGTCATTAAGTGTTTTAAGAAGAAATAACTTTGTAGAAGAAGGCGTTATCAGACAAGGTCATATTTGGAAAGGTAAAGGCGTTGTAGATCTGACACTGTTTTCGATGTTGAAGTCCGAATACACAAGAATGCCAAATGGGTAGCTCTGATTAATCGTATGAGCTTCCCATTTTGTGTATGACTTTATTGCGATGATGACGACT
>DDHX01000035.1:0-1012 GCA_002338255.1 Ruminococcaceae bacterium UBA1865
CTCAAACGCTTCTTTACCCCACGGAAACCAATCAACGGGATTATAAGCGTGCTGTAATAAATATGGAGATTTCTCGTGTATTAATCGATTGGTCATCCTATTTGTATCCATCGCATCGCCCCACTGGTATTAAAATTTAACTTCGATATTAATAGTATGATCAATTCTTGTCCGGATGATACCGTTGCATAATTAATCATTTTTTTAAAATTTTCTCTTGACTCTTACGCAGCGTCATAGTTTATGATAGAATCATGGACGGGAGATGGTCATATGAAGATGAAAATCAATGAGGTAGCAAAACTGACCGGAATCAGTGTGCGCACACTGCATTATTACGATGAAATCGGATTGCTGCATCCCAGCGAGATAACCGAAGCCGGCTACCGCCTTTATGACGGGCAAGCTTTGGAGCGATTGCAGCAAATTTTATTTTTTCGTGAGCTCAGTTTTCCGCTGAAAGAGATTAAAAGCATTCTCAACAATCCCGCCTTTGACAAACACGGTGCACTTGAAAGTCACAAAAAGCTGTTGCTGCTCAGGCGCAGCCGCTTAAATGATTTGATTGCGCTTGTGGACAATACGCTGAAAGGAGATTACGATATGAGTTTTCAGGAATTCGATCAGAGTGAAATAGAAAACGCACAAAAAAAATATGCACAGGAAGCAAAGGAACGCTATGGCGGNNAGAAGCCTACGCTGAAAGCGAACGCAAAACCAAGGAGTACGGCAAGGAGGATTGGTCACGCATCAACACCGAGGCCGAAGAAATATACAGGAACTTTGCCGCCAGCATGAATAAAGAGCCCTCCGCACCCGAAGTACAAAAGCTCGTTGCGGACTGGCAGTCGCATATCACCAAAAACTACTACAACTGCACGAAAGAAATTCTCGCCGGGCTGGGCAAAATGTATATTGCCGATGCACGGTTTACCGAGAACATTGACAAGTACGGCAAGGGACTGGCAGCTTTTATGAGCCGCTCAATTGCATATTATACTAAAATCCATTA
>DDHX01000035.1:1043-2984 GCA_002338255.1 Ruminococcaceae bacterium UBA1865
TAATTGAAGATTAGTATTACTGCAAATAATCAAAATTTTTTCGAAAATCCTGCTCCGCTGAACTCAGTGAAGCAGGATTTTGTTTTCAGCAGGTGAGGGCATCCTCTTTTACAATTGCTGTTTTCGGGAATTCATAATCAAACCACTGCACATTTTCGATGCTGAGCGGGACAATTTTCACTGGGTGCACTGTGTTGACAAGCGCTTTCAGCGCCATCGCATCCGCGTGCCCGCTGGTACGCAGGGACACCACTTCAAGCCCCTTGTCCTGTGCGAATTTTACAAGTGCGTCCGCTTCCGGCGATTTGGGCGCGTCGTCCTGAAACGAATCAATCAAAATACCGTTATGAAAATTCATCATCTGTGACAGGCTCTTCAAATACTTTTTCATCGAAGGCATCATACACATCACAAATTTTTGTTTTACAATTTCACTTTTACCGATGCGGTTATGCGTTTTGAACATTTGATAGCGATAATGTTCCGGCTGATAGCCCGTAGTCAAAAAAGCCTGTACCCCTAAGAAGTCATCCGGATTCGCAATGGCGCTGCCAATGGCACTATTGATCTGCGCCATGTACAAAGGCTGCAAAAACAAGCGCTTGCATCTTTGCGCCGCGTGGTACATTGTTGTAATGCGGTCAATATCCGTTGTCGATTGCAAGACAAAGACAGGGCCCGCTTTTTTGCCGATAATTTCGACCGCTTTCTCTTCCAAATCACGTTCCGTAATGGAATTGATATCTTCCCGTGTAATGCCCCTTCCGCCGCAAATCAGTACGTCCACTTTTTCGGGCAGATTTTCGAGCATTTCTTNNAACGAAAATCACCGGTATATAAAATGCGCTTTCCGTCGCCCTCAATCAAAAGCATATAGGCGTCAAATGCAGGCTGGTCAACGATAAACGGTGTTACCGTAATATCACCGACGGTGATGGCTGTGCCGTTCTGATAGTAATTCACAAACGGAAACGGCTTTTGTGCCTTATATTCATCGCTTGCAGTAACGATTCTGCTTTCCATTTCGCCAATATAAACCGGCACTTCGGAAAACAGTTCCCTTGTAAGTCCCGCATGGTCGGTATGATAACGCGAAATAAACACCGCGTCAAAATGCCTGCCGCCGAACAGATTTCCCGCCTGTTCCAAAGTAATCCTGTCATCCAGATTCACACCGGAGTCAAGCAGTATCCTTGTTTTTGCCGTTGCAATTTCAACAAGGCTTCCGACTGTTTCGTGATGCCCTCTATGAGTTTTAATTTCCATTTTCAATTCCTTCACTTGCTGTTTACAGCTGTTTCATCATCATATTTTTATGGTATAGCATGCGGCGTCATTCTGTTCGTTCCGGTTGCTGATTAATGTTAGCTTTTGCTGTCTGCTGAGCTGTTTGACTGCATACTCACGCTGCATCGCTTCCTGCTTGGTTGCAAAGGCTTCGCTGTATATCAGGCTGACCGGCAGCCTGGCTTTTGTGTATTTAGCGCCCTTGCCCTCGCTGTGTGCCGCAATTCTTTTTTGCAAATCATTTGTCCAGCCTGTGTACAATGTACCATCCCTGCACCGGAGGATATATACATAGTTCATTGCGAGCCTCTATTCATGTATTATTTTATAATTATAATACAAACAGTATATTTATCTCTTGCACAAAACAATTTTGAAGTGTTCGTATGGCAATCGGGAAGATCAATTATAGTTTATTATATCATAAAATCAATCATCTGTTTCATAAATACAAGTCTTTTTACATGATCGGATCAAATTCATCAAGAAGTGCCATCGCCGAGCGCCTTTTTGCCGCCGTCCCCTTTCAACTGCCGCTGGGACTTTTGCTCGCCGCCAAACTCCGTCAGGTATTTCCAGTAGCGTTTTGGCATATGACCCATGCGGCACTTAGGGTTATGGCGGCCTTGTACCTCAATGGTATCGTAGAAAAAC
>DDHX01000039.1 GCA_002338255.1 Ruminococcaceae bacterium UBA1865
TTCTTTCCCCACGTAATACGTTAAAAACACTTGGGTATCAAACAGATGACTCGATGGCTGACATCGGCTGCGGCATCGGCTTGTTTACTTTTCAGGCCGCGGAAATTGGAGGGGAAAATGCAAAAATATATGCAATTGACATTTCAGAATTAATGTTGTCCGAAGTAAAAAAGCGTGCAGAAATTGCAGGGTACAAGAATATTGTACCTTTAAAATCAGATGAATATGATTTTAAACTTGAAAACGAGTCANNATGCATGAAATTGAAGATAAATCCCGTTTTCTTCAGGAGGCCGCCCGTATTTGTCGAAAAGGCGGGAAAATCTCTGTAATTGAATTCAATGAAAAGGGAACGGATTTTGGCCCACCTTTGCAGCATCGCATCAAACGCGAAAATGTCGGTGAAATGCTTTTTGACTCAGGCTTTAAATTAGTAGATAATTTGGATATCGGTGAATCTTTTTACGCAGTGACAGCATCAAAATAATTTATGCTCTAATCGTTCATTGTGCACACAAAATGCGTTCTGTTTTCAGAGCGCATTTTTGATTGTAATTTGATTACAGTGGTTCACATTTATATTATGAGCGCAGCCTTTTTTTGAAATAAATCAGTTACCAAACCCACATAACAAACATGATTTTTTCCTTGATATATTATAATTCCGGCAATATAATATAATTGTATTTTCAATGAATCAATAATGAGTCAATGCTTATTTGAAGTATTTTTTAATCAATGTTGATTCTATCTTGAACGAAAAAAGTAAGAATAGGGGTAATAATATGGTTTCAGGTGTGATTTTCCATATTGATGAAAACAGTAAGTGGGAAGTGTTGCTTCATAATGTGAAAAATTTATTATTGGTTTGTAAATCAAATGAATATGTAGTGGAGGTACTTGCAAACGGAGATGCTGTAGCTTCTTATGTAACTCCTCCCTCAGACATAGAGCAAATGATGGAGGACCTCGCAAAATCAAATATTACATTCGTAGCCTGTAATAATTCCATGCGGGGCATGAAAATACAAGCAGAGGACCTTTTCGCTTTTGTTAAGGTAGTGCCTGTTGGAGTACTTGAACTCATTCAAAAGCAAAATGAAGGCTATGCATATATAAAGCCTTAAATTTGTTTTTTAGCCTATTCGACTTTCTTTATTAACAACTTATTTGTGTATCAGCATATAACCAAAGACTAAGTACAATCTGGTTGCCGCTCTTTCCTAAGTTTTCTTTTTTCCTGCATGTCTGCGCGTTCGCTGGTGTGTNNCGTCTTTTTTTATATTGGTAGTGAAGTTTTTTAGGCCGTTTATTGTTATAGTATGAAAAATCGACGATATAGTGGAGGACCTTCAACGAACGGATTGCTCTCGTGGGGGCTATAATAAACCTGTAGTACGGATAATTTCTGGTTTTTTCAATGCTTATATCATGTGAGATGATCCACATATAGCTTTGAGGCCGATTAGAAATATATGCAAAACCCCGCGCACAGTTGTAATTACGGCGCGATGATCATCAATCCAAAGCAGTATATTCTTAACATCTAAAAAACGTATTAAAGGGGTATGAAACAAAGTGAATATTGAGGAAATTGTACAGTCACAGCGGAATTTTTTTGAGACGGATGCCACCAAATCTGTTCCCTTCCGTATCAATGCTCTAAAAAATCTAAAAGAATCTGTTCTAAAAAAAGAGAAAAAGCTCTACCTCGCAATGAAATCAGATTTGAACAAGTCGGAATTCGAGACTTATATGACAGAATTAGGAATGGTTCTGGATGAACTGCGGTTCATTACCGAGCATCTCTCCAAATGGACAAAAAAAAGGGCGGTTCATACCCCCATTGCACAATTCCATTCCAGAAGTTTTCAAATGCCGGAGCCCTATGGCGTGGCTCTAATTATTGCGCCGTGGAATTACCCTTTCCAGTTGAGTTTGGAGCCGCTGATTGGTGCTCTTGCCGCAGGAAATTGTGCGATTATAAAACCTTCCGCTTATGCTCCGAAAACATCGCAAATCATTGCCGACATCATTGCCGACTGTTTTCCTCCGAAATATGTTGCTGTTGTGCAGGGTGGTCGTCAAGAAAATCAGACTCTTCTAAATCAGCGCTTTGACTACATATTTTTCACGGGCAGCGTTGCGGTTGGCAAACTTGTGATGGAAAGCGCCGCAAAAAATCTTACGCCCGTCAGCCTTGAATTAGGCGGAAAGAGCCCTTGCATCATCGACAAAACCGCAGATTTAAAAGTTGCTGCAAGACGTCTGGCGTTTGGTAAATTTCTTAACGCAGGCCAAACCTGTGTGGCGCCCGACTATCTTTTGGTTCATCGCAGTGTTAAAAATCAAATTGTGGAATACTTAAAACAGGAAATCACCAACTTTTATGGTAATACTCCACTCGATAACAAGGACTTTCCTAAAATTATCAATGAAAAACATTTCAATCGCCTTAAAGGGTTAATCGCGGGGGAAAATATCCTTACAGGCGGTGAAACCAATGATCTGGAACAAATTGCACCAACCTTGCTCGATGGGATTACCGGGCAGTCCCCCATCATGCAACAGGAAATATTTGGACCGGTCTTGCCGATTCTTACCTTTGAGGAGATAGAAGAAGTGATTTCCTTTGTTGGTACTCGGGAAAAGCCTCTCGCGCTTTATCTGTTTACGAAGGATTCAAGTGTGGAAAAACGTATTCTTACCTCTTTATCCTTCGGAGGCGGCTGCGTTAATGATACCATCATTCATCTTGCCACTTCACGCATGGGTTTTGGCGGCGTTGGAAACAGCGGTATGGGAAGTTATCATGGCAAAGCCAGCTTTGATACATTCAGCCACTACAAAAGCATTGTTAAAAAGTACAACTGGATTGATCTTCCTTTTCGCTACCTTCCCTATACAGATCTTCATTTAAAGTTGCTTAAGTTGTTTTTACATTGATCAATCATACATAAACCATTAGATGAAATATTCCCTGCTAATGGGAACCTGTTGGATTGTGCATCTTCGATGTTCTAACATAGCACTAATAAAGATCGGAATTCATGTGGCTTTCTGACCTTTTTGTAANNTAATTAAGAAAACATGTTTATAGGGAGATGCCAGATGATACAGCATAGATGCCCTTGGTGTGGGGAGAAGATTCCAGTTCATATAGACATCGGACCGTTGATCTGGAGAGGCCCTGATCTCTGCCCAAAATGTAAGAACCCCTGCACATCCAACACCAGCACGAATAGTATTGCATTTATGGCAGTCGGACTGATTGGGCCATACATTCTCAGCTTTTTTATAGAAAAATTAAAAAATAATAATCTGATTTCGTACTATGTTTTAGGAATAGCAGAACTTATACTGCTTGCCCTTGTATTTATTGAATTTTTCCGGATACCATATGCCCGTGATATCAAGAAAAAGGAAATGCTAAACGTCGTGCCCAAACGTTCCGTAAATGTTAATCTATCCTGGGAAAACCACAAGAATGAAGGATTGTTGTTGCCACGCTTGCAGGTGTTAAACGGAGAAATTTTTCCAGCCTGCTTTATGGATGCAGAGGGAACCCAAATCAGCACGGCATTTTGTGTTGTCCTTACTGACTTTTTCTGGTCGGACAGTTATCATTGCGCCTGTAAAATCAATTTTGTTTTAGATGATGCTCCTGAGGAAGATTTATTTCAGAAAGGAAATCAGTTTTATCTCTATCATTACTATCGGAAAATAGCGAAAGGAACCATATGGTAACATCACGAGTTTGGACTGTGAATCAGATAGGTTTGCTTATAGAATTAGGAAATTGCTAATTGAGTATTGCGCTATACTTAAAAATTTATATCAATATGATTCGATAAAGTAACTTTCAAACTTGCTATAAGACCACCACAGTGTAATTGAACGAAATTCTGTCAGTATGATATGATTTTAGAACAACATGCATAGTCAGTTATGAAATCAAGTTCAATGGGAAATGCTAAATGAAAGGTGTTTTTTATAAATAAAACATTATTTTATATCGGCAGCATTTCAATTGGGAAAAAAGCAGATATCTCAGCTTACCTTTTTTGACTATGTTGTCGGAATCTCAATCGGATCAATCGCAGCCTCTTTATCAGTCGATCAAAGAATATCATTTATAGACGATATTACCAGCATGATGATTTGGACACTTGTTCCTCTTGTATTCTCATACTTGTCTGCCAAAAGTATAAAAACGCGAAGATTACTTGACGGAACACCAACTATACTGATACAAAATGGAAAAATCATTGAAAAAAACCTTACGAAAACTAAATTAACGATTAATGACCTTCTTGAAGAACTAAGAGTAAAAGACGTTTTTAACATTGCAGATGTTAAGTTTGCACTACTTGAGACCAACGGGAAAATAAGTGTATTAAAAAAATCATCCAATCAAACAGTAGCGAATTCTAATTTAAAAACGCCAGTACATCATCAAGGGTTGCCCTATGGCGATCATTACAGGCGTACAAAGATATTGGTTTGCAGCTTGAAACGATAGTGTTTAACGGCTGCTCAATACTATTTATCCTCGGTGCCTGACCTTTTCGCTCACCATATCCGATAGGCACGATAAATGGCTCGGGGTTATCAATCACGAATTTCTGATTTCCGCGGGCGATCCGCTTCATAGTATTTTCAGCAAACGACATTTTACGGTCAAATATTAAAGTATACTTTGTGTATGGATGGTTTGTTTTGTGCATTAGGATAGTACCCGGATCATGGTTAATTGCTATGTCCAACGGGCGACCGGCTGCCAGCTCAATGCCTGTGAATGCACCGCCGTCCCCGGCGAAATTGTCAACGATTAACTCATTAAAAAGATTTATCTGCGATTGTGGCTTCATTTCTAATTTTTCTCCTATTTTTTGAATTGTTATCATAGAATTCAAGGAAAGGGGTGTTACCGTGAAAAATAATCTTGCTTGTTGGGAAATTATTGGCTTTATCTTTGTAGTCATTTTGGGATCACTACTACATTTCGTCTATCAGTGGTCAGGAAGTAAACGGGTTGTCGGACTTTTTGCACCTGTAAACGAAAGTACATGGGAACATTTAAAGTTGCTGTTTATTCCCATGTTGCTTTACAGTATTGTTGAATATTTTGCAGTCGGAAAACATTATCCAAACTTTATTGTAGCTAAAGCATTAGGAATAGTGTTTGGCATGATAGCCATTGTCGCTATCTTTTACACTTATACAGGAATTGTAGGAAAACATTTTCTTTGGGCTGATATATTAACGTTTGTTTTAGGTGTTGCAGTAGCTTATTTGTACAGCTGGGAAATAATTAATAAACAACCAATTAGTTTAAATTCTCAAATTACAGGAATAATACTTGTTTTGGTGCTCACCTTTTGCTTTGCAATATTTACTTTCAGCCCACCACAAATCCAACTATTTTTAGACCCGGTTAATAAAGGCTATGGCATTTCTACAAAATCGCTCGACCATCAATGATTTTATCTCACGACAAATTTATGTCTGTCGGATTTTATAACCGCCTGCCGTATTGTGACAGGCGGTTTTTTATTTGAACTAAAAATCATCGTCTGTCGATGTCGGAATTTCCTTAAAGTCCCCACTATCCCCGCTCGCATACGCAGGCGCTGAACCAAATAAGAACCATTTAATTATTTTTCAAAAATTAAAAGCCTTGAAACCCGCATATGAATTTCAAGACTTTAAAATGCCTAATGAACCAAAGTTTGATACAAATCAACGATTCCTTTTGAAAGTTTCATTTTGTCGGGTTAGAGTTTCAAATCAAGCTGAGAGTTTCACTTGGTTTGGATAATAACGTTATTGTGTAAACTTTTGGGTTATCACAAAATTGTATAGGTTTCGCTAAAGGTGTAAATCCCAAAACACTCTATATATTAAAATTTCACAATAAAACAAAAGCAGTCATCGCAACTCAATTCGTCACGATGACTGCCATTAAATTAGCTATGTTAGGCAACAAAGTATTATATGGAAGGTATATCTTTCTGGTCATTCTTTCTGTCTGTAAACAATCCGCATATAGAAGCTAACATAAGAATAATGGCGGAAAGCAAAAAGGTTTGATCAAACGCACCTGCGACCTTATCATCCTTATCTGTCTTTACTTTGTTGACTACATTTTGTATTTCGCTTGTTTGCCCAACAAGACCCACACCGGATGCAAGTTGAGCCGTACCATCCTTGATTTTTGTATTTGCATCAGCAAGTTGGTTGGAACCGGACAGCAGTTGGCTGCTTCCGCTTTGTGCTAATACAAGACCGCTTTCCAATTTTTGCGAACCTGCCAAAAGTTTATCCGATCCAGTTTTAAATTGTGAAAGAGCCCCGGTCAGTTTGCCAATCCCGGTTTGAAGCGAGGCAAGTTTTTCACTGTTCTGATTTAGTTTGGATACACCGTTCGCAACTTGTTGCATACCACTTTTAAAGGTACCGCCATCGCTAAACTGTGCGGAAACTTTTTGAGAAACGCTTGATAATTGGCTTGCACCTGCAGTGATTTTGCTGCCGCTGGAAACGATATTTTTATTGTTTGCACTTTGTGTAGATAATTGGAGTAATTTAGCTTCAAACTGCGGTTCACTTGTTATCGAAGAATCGGTTCCCACAGTATACAAGGTTACGAGATTACTAAGCGCCTGAATTTGCTGTTTATATTGCCCTTTTGCCGTCTCGTTTGGTGCACTGGCATAGGCAGTCAGCATCTTTATCAGGCTGTTTTTGTACCCTGTCAGCATTGCTCTAAACTGTTCTTTTAGCGCTTCGTTCTCTTTATACTTGGTTGCCATCACCGCGCGGTCGTGCGCTGCGTACAGATGCGGCGGAAATTTTACCGATTCCTCTTTGAGGTTATACCGCAATTTTTTTGCCATAGAGATATAATCCTGCCAAGAAATAAAAGCGTTTGATGGCGCCTGCTTTTCCTTTTGCTCACTTTTTCCAGCCTGTTTCACGCAATATCTGGCAATTTTCCCGGCGCTTTGCCCAAACTTTACAATTTCATCCAGCGAATATGCAAACGTCTGAACGAGGTTACTAACCTCCTGCGGATTCATGGAAGGATCAGTCTTCCTCAGTTTTCTAAAGCTTACAATATCGCGGCTTTTAATTTCTTTCCCTTTTAAAACCTCAAAGTCCGGCTTTGACAGGCCGATCATCTTTCGCGGGGATACTTCTTTCCAGTTCACGGCTTCAGCAGCAAATTGACTTCCATTAGGGTCAGCCTGACCTCGGATTGCTTCTGAGACAAGCCATCCGTATCCTTGAACCAACAGATTTTCAATTTGCGGGTGCTTTTTATAAAAAAGCAGATAGCTGATAGGAAAGCGTTTTTCATGACCGCTTTTCATGTACCGATAAAATTTAGAATTTTCCAGTGAGGTTCCGCGAAATACATCTTTTCCTGCGGTATAGATTAAGTCGCATGATCCTAACTGGTCTATGCACCGTTTCCGCTGTTCCCATGCTCCGATTAAGCACTTTATACCAAACCCTCCAGGATGCCAGCCACAGAGCCAGTATGCTTTTTTCGGAGTAAAAACATATGCTTCATACTTTTGCACCAAATACTTAGATACCCCTTGTTTATCTACCACGCGCATCACCCTGTAAGCGGCAGCGATTAGGTTTTCACCGTCCCTTGTAAGTACCAAGGGCCATTCTGTGCCCATTTCCTCACGACCTACGCGATGGACGTGCATACATTCAACTTCTTCCCCGCAAATCGGGCATTTTGTCTTTTGGCTGTCCTTGATGATGCTATCGCCGGCGCGCCCGCAATATTGGCTGTAATAACTGCCACCGTATCCGCATCCACAGCCAACACCAAGATCTATATCTTCATCACGCACTGCTTTGAAATGCTCTCCACACGCTGTGCAGACTACATCAAGACATTTGCTTTTAATTCCGGTCATAACTTCGGTTTCCCAGCCACATTGATATATAAGCCAGTTTTTGGTGAAGCAACCTTTATCCTTCAGCCACTGCACAAGATCCTTCGGCGGCTCCGGAATTCTATCGACATATTTTATTTCTTCCATGGTTATACCTCCGATATGAGGTCCACAAGGTTCAACACCCTAAATCCCTGTTTTTCCGGTACTACTGGCTGACTGCTTATGCCATAGAATTCACAGATAATTTTCTCCGCTTCATTTGGAGGACAGCAACCACAATTACCTGACTTGTGAGCATTGGCAAAAGCGGCTATTTTCTTTTCACAATCTGTAATCGCCATTCCGGTTTGTTCCAAGTCCTGTGCAACCAGTTCGGCCGCTGTGGGGCTTTTGCTGATAATCTCCTTCAGCTGCTCTCCTACGTAAAAGGCCGAGCTAAATTTTTCAAGCTTTGCCTGCTGGGCTTCGATTGCTTCAATTGCTTTTTCTAACATTTTTACGCACTCCTTTTTAAATTCCCAAGTGTTTGGGATTTTGGTCTACTCCCTTTTTCTGACCTTTTTCCGGTCAGGCTGAATCTTGACCATGCTGTAGAACTGGTAAGGATATCCGGTAATTTTGCTTATTCCGCTTACGGTTTTATCCTTTTCTATGTAGTACTCCCATATAGCTTTTGGCTCTTTTCGCCATCTGGCATGGGAAACCACTTCGTTATCCGGAATTGGAATCATTAAGTTTCTGCTCGGACTCCATCGCTTTTTGTAGGGGCTATCTCCGCTTTTGTAAGTCTTGCTGGTCCGCTTTATGATATATGACGCCACTTTTGAATATTGACCGCTGTCATCAAGCGGAAATGGTTTGATTCTTCCCCACGGCCAAATTGATGAAAGCTTCCTTGTATCAATGTAATTAATCACCATGTGAAAATGAATTTTATGTTGTCCGGTCTGACCGCGCTCCATGGCGAATATGTATTTCAATTCAAGACCTTCACTTTTATACAAAGCGCGTGCATGACGGATAAACTTTTCAAACACTTGTCGAGCCTCTTGCGGTGTCGGATTCCAGTTTTTATCAAATCCCAGAACCAAGTGAAAATCTCCACTCTGAAAATTCGCGTTAATTCTTTGACGCAGCGACCTTTCCGCATTGTCCTGATTTACTTTTTCTACATCTTCCGGGGTTGGATTCAAATTATCACTTCTGGGTATTCCCTTTATTCCAAATCTTGCAGAGTATTTCTTCCGAGTCTCTATCACCATACCTGCAATTACTTTCTCTATCAGATAGGGCACCTTTTCACCTCCATCTGGTCGGAAACCTAATACTTTTATCAAGCCTTCAAACGGCCGTTTAGGCCGCTTAAAACTTGACTTTTTTGACCCTGAGTGATAAAATATAATTAATCAAATTTCGCATCTCAGGGATAAGAATGACGGCAGCGATTGGAACGCTCCGTCATTCTTTTTTTGTGTCAATTTTCAAAGTTCGTCCTGCCTTATGAATTATTCTTTCTGCTGTTTGATCGGCAGAATAAGGCCCACCAGTTCATCAAGATAAAACACATAAACCACAGGTGTTTGAAGTTCATCCCGATCACTGGGAACATACAGTTTAAAATCGAATTTGTCTCCGAAGAGGTGATAATATGTATTGTTGATCATCAAGCGGCGACCGTTATCGTCTTTCAGTTGTGCAGCAAGGCATGTCCCGCTCGGTTTCAAATATTCCAGACGCGCGTTCGGCAGAAATGCAAGACGTTGCCCGGGCGCGGCCATAGATCCAATTCCCTGAATTTCTTCCGTTTTATCAGTCGCAAAAATTACGCTGTTTTCATCATAAATGACCGCCGCGGTTCCATTGCTAAGCCACGGTTGATCGCCTACGTACGCAATTCCCGCCTTGCCTCCCCGATAAATAATGTCAGTCAAGACCTTATCCATCCTCTTGTGAAGTGACATGATGTCTTTGTTTGTGCTCGAAATCATTGTTTTCCCTCCTAATTATGTTTTATTACGGCTTATCCTCCGCTCGGCGCGCTTCGTTCTGCTCACAGAACTTCAAAACCTCTTTGAGCACCCCGCTATTAAGCAGCTGAAGTTCAAAAACAGTGCGCTCCTGGTCCCCCATTGGAATGTTTTTTCTGATATTGTTTTTTTCGCAAAACCTATCTTTCAAGGCAGCAATTACAGGATGGCTTATATTAAACATGTAATAATTGCACTTGATTGACCTATCTGGTAAATCGGTTGTAGCAAATACCCGGTCGGCAAGTTCATTGACTTCCATATGTACCTACTTTCTGCGTGTAACGATGCGGAAAGATTCAATAGTGTTATTGCGGAGCCTGTCCACTTCCTGTATAAGTTTATGTTGACGTACCACCAGTACGATGGCTGCACACAGTACTATGACGTTGATTATTGTTGACATAGCCTTTACTCCTTCCTGTTATGGATGTGACCGGCAAAATGCGCCATTCATATCCGTAATTGTTTTCTTTGTTATTTTCCAAGCTTATGATTGCGGCCAACATGGTTGAAAACGGCCGCAAAAAATTACCGAACTGTGCGCCAGTAGTAAACATCGGTCGGCGCTGAACCTGATAATGCATTTCTTGCATCTTCCTTACCTCCTGCTTGATTCACCGGTATAACGGTTTTTTCCTTCCGCTTCGAGCTTGTCCCCAAGGCGGCGGCGTAATAGTGAATCTACTGACATAATGTAATTTGACCAGGCTTCAAGCGGATTTTCATATTCCCTTTTGTCGCTGAAATTGTAGCCTCCGCCCTCTTTGGGTTCGCATCCGAGCAGAACGTCATATTTATTCGATTCCGTATCATGTGCGAAAGCTATATTGAGGGTCCTGCATATGTAGTGCATGGTTAATTCCTCCCGGCTTAAAGTCATGGCAGCACGCCGACTCGATTGGCATATGACGTTTACCGCGTTCGCAACCGAAACAGGAGGCCGGACGAATTTCAGACGGTGCTGCTTCCATTCCGGCCAAGCAGGTTTCGATATTCGCGCAAAAGTTGCATTGGCAACGACAGCAGTCGGTCACTTCTGTACTTTGTGAGTTCCTTTGAGCATACAGGGTTAAGAAATACTGAAGCGTTTCGCTGATCTCAGCGAGTGTCTTTGTTGCTTTCTCCAGTTCGTGTTGATATTCATACATTTTCCACACACTCCTTTGGGGTTGAATTACTTGTAAATATTTCCTTTCCGTTGTAGAATATTGTCGGAAAGGGTGATTTTATGAAATTTTTAACTAAAGAAAACATTTCTCTTTTTATTGCTATTGCTGGGTTTGTACTTTCAATTTTTAATATCATTAGGCAGTATTATTTCAATCGAGCAAAAATAAATATAATTTACCGAAGTCATTATTGCGGTGGCAGTGTTTCGTTTAATTTAGCAATTGAAAACTGTTCTCAACTGGATATCTCAATTTCCAGAATGCTGTTGATTGTAAACAATAAAGAATTTGAGTTTCTTTATTTGCCAAAAACCATTTGGACAATAACTCATAGAACCGGTGGAGTTGAAACAGACCGCAAAAAAATAGATTCAATCTCATTCCCCCAAACGATTGGTGGACTTGGAGCTGTAGGCGGATGCTTTGCCGTTGATGTTGATAAAGAAACATGTGGCTTGTTTGAATCTCCCATTGCAGTTGCGTTAAAAGTATTTACTAACAGAGGCTGTTTCTTATTTCCTGTGATGGCCGATAACAATAAAGCAGATATTTAGTATGACAGTTGCAATTCCTATTATCAGCGTTACGTCTGCTACGTCCATTCTCTCTCCCTCCTCTCGGCTTTTGACAGATTTAGGAAATAGGTTTTCCGTTGACTGTCAGGTTCAGATTAAGCGAAGCAGTTATTTCTTTCACTTCGTCCAGAAGTGATTTAAGCTGTTTCGCTTTTTCTATTACTTCATCAATACCGATAATTTTGGCTCCGATTTCAACAGACATCGTTTGGGAATTATTGCTCATGATGTTTCCCTCCTTTCTTTCAAAATTCTAAACGTTTGGGATTTCGGCATTATTATGTAGTTCTACGCAAATACACGCGCAAGTTGTTCAGCAGTAATCATTTCACTAAGACCCCTGCGGTAAAGAGTTTTTGTTGAGACTCCCATAATTGCGGATGCTTCCTGCTGGCTATAAAGTAATTTGTTTGGAAATATTTCATCAGCGCGTTTACGGATGCGTTCAAGTGTGTCGTGGTAAAGTTCTTTTTCGCGTGGCATAATTTTTTCTTTTATCCTTTCCGGATGTACCAGTTTTGGTACATCGAATTTAGCTGGGATTGTAATACAGAACATCTGTGCTATACTAAAACTTGTTAGTAATTATCCCCACTATCACCTTTCATGTTTTAGACGTGTTGCTCATTCGGTGACTTATAGCGTAAAAAAATTTGTGCAATGTCTCCTACCGATTTGCCTAATGGCTTTGCAATTGCATTAAGCTCATTGACATCCGGCTCTTTTACGCCGTTAGTAATCTTACTTAGCCGCTGCCGTGGCCATCCAATTTCTTTTGCCATTTCGGCTTCTGAATCAAATGTTCCATAAATCAATCCACGTAATTCTTTAACTTTGGCTTTCATTTAATCATCTCCCTTGTTGCCTGTTTGGTGACTGACTATATATTAGCATTGTGTTTTAATCTTGTCAACCGTTTGGAGACTATTTTTAAAATTATTTTTGATTTGTATTGATTTTGGTGACTAAATGTGATTTAATAGAGATACTTCATAGAAACGGGGTATTTAACGTGGGACTAAAATTCGGGGCTAAATTGAAAAAAATTAGAATTGAACGTAATATGTCACAAGACGAATTTGCTACTCTTTTAGGAACTTCAAAACAAGTTATTAGCAGATATGAAAATAGTCAAAGAACGCCGAAAATAACAATAGCTCAAGAATATTCTGAAAAGTTGAATATTCCTTTGGAGTTTTTGATAGATGATAGCGAGGAAGATCTGAAAATAGACAGCAATACAAAATCAGATAAGAATGTGAAAGATATATCATTTGATGATTTTACTTATGCTTTTCTTGATGAGTCCAAAGAGCTAACAGAAGAAAATAAAGCTAAACTGTTGGAAATGGCTAAATTTTTCAAACAACAGCAAGAAAAGGAGAAAAGCAATTTAAATTAAGGACGGAAGTAAATAATGGTTGAACTTGCAGCACTTTATAGTGATCTTAAAAAACAAAACATTTATTTGTTTTCTTATAATGTTGGTCCCGAAAAAAGTGTCACTCTGGAAATGAATCATAAATATGCTATATTCGCTGACTTCTTCCAAATTGATTCTACTGCGGAGATAAAGAGAACTTTAGCTCATGAAATAAGACATTGTGCTACTGGCTGTACTCATAAAATATGTAGTCCTCTTGACTTGGTTCAAAAACATGAATATAAAGCAAATCGGTGGGCCATTGAACAATACTTACCTTTTGAAAAATTAAACGCAGCTATCATTGAAGGTTATAATGAAGCGTGGCAACTTGCTGAATATTTCGACTTTCCGGAAGATTTCATTAATAAAGCTGTTGACTATTACGAAATATCTATGGAAAGAAAATTTGGTTAATTATTAAAGAAGATATGCAAAATGCTTCCGAGTACCAACACTCATGAGTTTTTTTATTTACAGCAATTCCTGTGATGCCCATCTTGACTTTGCTGTTACGGTAGCCGACGATAGTATGTCTCTCCTGTTGTCCGGAGGCGATATTCTCCTGGTTAAAAGCAAGATTCTGTAAAACATGGTGAACTCGGAGTATTTATGATTGATGGAGTTCGCGAACTTAGCTGTGAGGTCAAAGTTCTTAAAGTCTTACACCCCGGAGAATACACTTTTATTAAAATATAAAAAACCACTCTCTCTACTTACGATAGGCAAGAGTGGAAACTATCAACCAAGGGCTGACAGTACGTATAACACATTTATATTGTACTCTGTTAGTCCTCTTTTTTCAGGAGGTACTATGGCAAAAAATAAAATCACAGACGGTCTACGTCAAAAATCAAATGGCGTGTGGGAACGGTCCGAAATAATTAATGGTCAGCGCCGTTGGTTTTCTTCGCTTGACCCAGCTGAGGTTTGGAAAAAGCGAAATGATGCTCTTGGAGAAGCTGAAAACGATCAAATTGAAAAAGATAAAGGCCCTCTGTTTAGTATTGTTACTGATACTTATGAGGAACATGTCCGTGAAATGAAATACGGTACGCAGCGCAGTTATCTTCCTGCTATAGCTCGCGCACGGAGTACTTTTGGAGACAAGCGCATGCGTGATATAGAGCCATACATGATTTCCAAATTTCTACAAGGAATGTCAGGAATGGCGAAAACAAAGGTGAGTAATCAAAAGTCGGTGCTCAATGCCATTTTTCAAACATGGATTGAAAGTCCCACATGGCGTGGTGACAGCAATCCGTCAAAAATCGTAAGTATCCCCCGCGGGCTCAAGCGTACAAAACGTGAACCTCCTACCAATGAACAGATAAAGATTGTTAAAGACCATTATTTAGATCCGGACGCTTTGCCCGCAGTAGTGTTCCTTTGTACCGGAGAACGGCGTGGGGAAGCTTGTGGCATACAAATAGAAGATATTGATTTTGAAAATAAAACAATCAGTATTACCAATTCTGTGGAACACATAGGGAACAAGCCGCACACTACAACGACCAAAACACCGGCAGGAATTAGAAAAATACCACTGTTGTCAATGCTTGAAGATGCGTTGCAGCCCTTAAAAAGCTTACGGGAAGACGCTTATATATTAAGCGGTACCAACGAACCTCTCACCACGTCACGCTACAACCGACTTTGGGCAAATTTCTGGCATAAATATGGATATGCACATAAATTAAGCTATGAAAGCAATCGGACAAATTCAAAAGGTGAACCCAAAAAATACGTGCATACCGAATGGCAGGCCGACATATGCGCTCATCAGTTCCGGCATGAGTACGTTTGTATGCTGTGTCTGGCCGGAGTTCCGGAGGAAGTTGCAATCTTGCTTGTCGGTCATGCAAATGTACAAATGATTCACGAAGTTTATTTATCACTTAAACCGCAAATGATAGAGAGTGCGGGCAACAAGCTTAATGACTTCTTAAATAAAAAAGTTTAGTCCTCTATTAGTCCACATAAAAGTGTCTAAAATGGTTATTTGCAGTCTTTTACCGTCTACAATAAAATGAGATAAAGCCGCATTAGCACTGAATTTTCAGCATTAATGCGGCTTTTTGAATGGCGAATCTAACTAAAAATGATAAAATTTACATATATGCTTAATGCCGTTAAAAGATTGCAACTGATCATTAAATTATAGCACACCTGCGTCTAATCCGCATTTACTTTACTTAACACTCCATATATTGAGTACATCTTCGGCAATTTTCTGGGTGCGCTCCCTGATTTTTGTTTCATTCCAAGTACAATCACCTAAATCATATGGTACGACTATATCCAGTTTTGTTATACCCAGTTCCGCGTAGTGCTTTATACCGCGCTTACGGCCTTCGCCCTCAACTTTCCGTTTAAACTCATAATTACGTAACGCTGTATTAAGCGAGCTTTTCAAAAGCGTCATATTTCCAATGCTGTATATGAGCTTATAGCGGTATTGCTTGGCAATTTCTGAATCCTTGATAATGTTACCGTCATCACCGACAACCGGCACACTACTCCAATATTCCTCCCATTTTTGCGGCATGATATGTTCCAATGTATATGTATATTTTAGTTCATCTCTGTCGTAGCGGCTGTCATTTGTCATGGGACTGATAAGCCCATCCTTTTCCATGGCATTCACCTGAATTATCATCAATCGGTAACGCATATCGCGTTCCGCCTGTTGCTGTTCCGTTACTTTTCCCTCCTTGACTTTTTGACTCCATTCATCTCTCTGAGAAGGAAAAAGTCAAGTAAAACACGCCACATTCTGCCTGAAATAATTTTCTTACCAATTTGCATACACCCCCTTTTTCATTTGCATCCACCCCTGAAATTTAACGGATATTTGGTGTAATTTGGCAGTATTTTCCCTTCAAAACCAAAATATGGGTGGTTAGACGCACCATCTGTCAGAAGCAGCAAATAGGGTAAAACCTGACAAGCCGCATCAACACTGGATTTTTTGGCATAAAAAGAACCACCTACCAATAAAATTTCTTTTATCAATAGGTGGTAGTTTATTTGCCTAGTAAACCAAAGTTTGATACAATTGAACGATTACTTTTGAAAGTTTCATTTGGTTGAGCGAAAGTTTCAAATTGGTGAAAAGTTTCAAAATGTTAATACCAATCGCGACAAGTGAAAAATTGTCCAGTTAAAGTTCAGCCTAATTTTGATCATTACGCTTTAAATACTCTGAACCATACATGTTAGTCAAATAATCTTGGTATTCTATTAGCCTTTTACTTATTTCCGCACGTGGGTTTGCTAATTTTTTATAGTCGTGATTAAATATAATTGTATATATTTTCAAGACATAGGAAGCCCTTTTACAATCCATTTGTAGGATTCAATCTCCCAGAAGAGTTCCTCTGAAGCGATCTTAACAGCTAAATTCTGCGCAAGTGTNNTGTATCATTTCTTGCGTTGTCATATTCCATGGAGGACATTAGACCTAAAGAATATTTTTTTTGCGCCTGACTTTCATAAAGCTTAGAGGTTTCTAATTTCTGTTTGGCTGCTGCGAGCACAGATTGTTGACTTTGTATCGTATGAAGCTGCTTTTCGAGCGACGCCCCGATATTTTGAAGTTCCACTTCGGTTAAGTTGCTGTTCGATGTTTTCCGGTCACGGTCTTCGATGGTTTCATCACCCAGCAGTGCGCGCTGCTTTCGTTTAATCTGCACATTATAACTGGAATCCTGTGCCGCTTCAGTATCTTTTTGCAGATCCATTTTATTCACATAAGAGGTATCCGGGTCTGGCATTGAACCAAAGGTGATAGAGTCACTGTAGGAATGGCCTAAAAGCCGGTTCATCTGCGTATCAATCTCTTTTGACTGGTTCTGAAGATTGGTGATGTTATTGTCCATTTCAGTCAGTGCATCTTTGGCCTGCGAAACTGCAAGAGACGTTCCAAGCTTCAAGTTGTATTTTTTCTGTACAGCTTTTTCATTGTTTTGTAAAACCGCACGAGTATTTGTCAGTCTTTGCAGATTGTATTGTAACTGATAATGTACCGAAAACAGGCTTTGCCCGGTTCTTACAAGTTGATAATCCGCAAGATTTGCCTGAAGCTCCCTGAGCTGATAATCATCTTCCGAAATATCTTCCTGTGCGTCCAAAAAAGNNAAAAAGCAGAAAGGGTTGAGAGCGCAACGTTCGTACCCTGCGCAACAGTCTTTAATTCTGCCGAAGCCTGCGGATTTCCGATGATTGCCGTCAGACTGGAAGATGTTTTTGAAATCATGTCAGAAAGCTGGGAATACTTTTCTTTGGTTTCACTTTCATTATCTAAGCTTTTCAGCAAAAAGTCATTGCTGCTTACCTGTAAATTGCAGCCTAAAACCATTTGTTCCACTTTCGAATATTCAACGATGTAGGCAGTTGTATCCTCTGCGAATGCAGGGACTACCGTGTTCAAGGAAAGTAACGCTGCTAAAACAATTGTTGCAATTGATCTTCTTTTTTTCAAGAGAATTCCTCCTTACCTATAAACATAAAAGGTACCGGTATTAATAATTTTTTTCTTTCATTCACTTTACTCTGCTTTTCTGGAGAAATGCACATCTGAGGTCAGGCCCGGTTTTATAAACTCACTTTTTTCATCCGTCTTCACCTGAACTTTTATGATACGGTCGCCATCCTTTTCCACTGCCTGGTTTGGAATCTGAATAATATGCGCCGGGATTTTTATATCCTTGTTGGATGTAGGGACAACATACACTTTGCTGTCTGCGGATATCTGCCCGATGAATTCCTCTGGAACCTCCGCACTGACATAGAGGCTGTCGGCGTCAATCAGATTGATTACTTTCTGAGCTGTTTGGCCGCTGATGATGGTACCCCTGACAATATTGATTTCCCCTACTATTCCTGAATTCAGATTGGAAATAATGTTGTTCCCGGAAAGATAGGGTTTCTTTATTTTTTCGCTCATCAGATCGAGCTCGATCTGTGCGGCATTGGCGCTGTTTTCCTGCTGGCTAAGCTGAACTTCCTTGCTTTTTAACTGATTGTTTAGAGTATCGAGCTCCTCCTGGAGTGTACGCTTGGTTTTTGCAATGCTATCCTTCGCATCTTTTACCACTTTGGTCTTTTGATCAAGTGCATCGGAATACTTACTATATTCAGCTTGGGAGATCACGTCATCACTCAGTAGCTTTTGGTATTTATTTAGGTCGTCTTGTGCCTGCTTTTCCTCCTTTTGTGCAAGTGAAAGGGAGTTCTGCAGCAGCTGCAGTTCTGGTTTTCTCCCATTGCTGAGTTCTTCCGTTTTGTAAGTGATTTGATTTTTTAGCACTGTAATATCAGTTTTCAGTGCAGCCTGGTCGACATTATTGACGGAAGCTTTCGCCGAATCGGCCTGCATCTGCAATTTTTTTAGATTTTTCTGGTAATCGTCGGTGGACAGCGTAATCAGTGTGCTACCGAGTTTTACAGTATCGCCTTCCTTAACGGCGATGTTTTCAACACGCGCCGGGAAGTCGATATTGATCTGGTATCCATCGTTGTATTTGACTTCGCCCCAAGCTACAATATCGCCGCTTTGTCCGGAACTTTCAGCAGGCGCATTTGCCTGTGACGCTGGCTGGCTCTTTTGGCAGCCGGAAAAGAACAGCAACAGTACAGCTGTTAATGCCGCTAAATATTTTCTCTTACCTAATCTCATACTTAACAGGACCTTCCTTTATCAATTATTCTACACTCTTCAGCGCCTGAAGCATGTCGATGGATTTTATTCTTTTACGCACAATATGGTTTACAATGGCCGCGAATGCCAGTGTTATCACCGCCGCAATCAGAATTCTGTCTGCGGCAACATGGCTGATCAAATCGAAGTCGTCGCCGAACCCACCGGCAATCGTACCGGCAAGATATTTTCCAATAGGAATCCCAAATGTAATTCCAATAATGATAGAAAAAGTATTTTCCGCTAGCACCAGTGGCCGGATATTTTTTTGATGGAAACCCAGAACCTCCAATGTGGCAAGATCCCTTACACGTTCAGCAAAATTCAGCATTCCCATGTTATAGAGCACTACAAAAGCCAGAATCGCACCCGACACAATCAGCAAAAGGGAAGTGCCGAAGATTGCGCTGAGATTCCCCTCAAAATCAGATTTCTGAGTTGTCCTGTCCGTATAGCTTGTTATGTAACCGCTGTTTAGAAAGTTGTTATTCTTCTTATTCCATTTAACCAACAGCGAGGTGGGTTTAAAATTCTCTCCGATTTTCTGCCAGTANNCGGTCATATAGATTCCCTGAGCGCTTGGCATATAGACGATTTTCATGATTATAACGGGATAGTATGTGTCATTGCTCCGCTTCAGGTTTACGGTGTCGCCAACTTTTACATGCATAAGTTCAGCCAGCTTTCTCGTCATGGCAATTCCCGTATCGGGAAGTGTAACGCTGTTTCCTTCCACGTCCTCAAGATGCATCAGTGGGCTTTTCTTGGAAAAGACGGAAACGGCGGTCATTTTCCGCAGCCCCTCCTTTGTTGTAAGCTGGACAGAACTTTCCTCCATATCCTGCACTGTTCCGTCGAGATTCAAATTCCGGATGGCTTTGTCGGTGGTATCGCTGTCCAGAATAACTTTCTGGTCATAAGAGTATTTTTTT
>DDHX01000049.1 GCA_002338255.1 Ruminococcaceae bacterium UBA1865
CCCACGAGGCACTCTGACTAAAGTTTCTGATCAAAACCCGGAAGCTGTATCTTGCGATTACATTTTATTTGATACTGAGCTTGCAACAATAGAAGCCGCTCTTGGAAAAGGTGTTCTTGCATCAAAGTGCTTCTCAAGGACAGTAAAATATGATAATACAACGACTATAATCGGAATTAATGCAAAAGTTGCTCAATTTATCACTTTCCTCGTCAGAGAATATTCTCTGACAGGAGAGATGGAAAAGTCCATCATGGCGTGTTCTTCGTTTGACGATTTGATAGCTGAATGTTCCAAGTCAGCTGAACTGGTAAATGTTAAAGCCTTGATTGATAAAATAGTTGCAAAAAACGCAAGTGTTTCTTCAAGCTGGCCAAACCCCTTAGATAAGTACATCTATTTCACATTTGTTTCCCCTAATATTCCGAAATTCTGGTATTTNNTAATTTTGCAAATAACAACTTAGACAAGTCTTTATCTGAAGAAGAATATAGCACGGCAAAAGCTTTATTTGAACTAAGCGGACTAAGAACAAATGACATTCAAGATGAAAAAAATTTTGAAGCATTTAAGGCTCAATTGGAATCCACCTCTAATGCGATAACGGATGATCTGTTCAATTATTGGAAGACAAATGAAAATCTGGAGATTCGATTTGAAGTAGAGCATACGGACGGGGGAAGGTTTCTCAACATTCGCGTTTATAATAGTAAGCATAGAGTGACGTTACCTTTGAGAAATCGCAGTAAAGGGTTCGTTTGGTTTTTCTCATTTCTTGTATGGTTTAGTAAAATACAAGGCAATAAGAATGAAAATTATATTTTGCTATTGGACGAGCCAGGTTTGAGTTTGCATGCAGCGGCACAGAATGATTTACTCAGATTTATTGATGAGGTGCTTGCTCCAAATTATCAGGTGCTATACACAACACATTCTCCATTTATGATTGATTCATTAAAACTAAATGAAATCCGTACAGTTTACGATACTCAAGATAAAAATGTCGGAAGCATAGTGTCTGATGCGCTCGAAGAAAAAGATTCTACAACATTGTTTCCATTACAAGCTGCATTGGGTTATAATATTGCTCAAAGCTTGTATATCTCAGAAAAAAATCTATTAGTTGAGGGGATATCAGACTTAGTATATTTAAATTACTTTTCGGAACTGCTAAAATCCAAAGGAAAAACCGGTTTAAATGAAGGAATAACAATCGTTCCTGTGGGTGGCGCCGACAAAATTGCAACATTTATTTCTCTTATGAGGGGCAACGAGTTGAACAGTGTGTGCCTACTTGATACTTTTACAGATCAATCAGCAAAAGCTCGATTGGACAAAATGGTTGTGCAGAATATTATAAAAGATAAGAAAATTATTTTTTATCACGATGTATTGAATACATCATTTGCGGATGCAGAAGATATGTTCGATGTTTCAGAGTACATCAACCTGTACAATGGTGCCTTTTCCAAAAACATTTCGGCTGATGATATTGACACGACTAAAGGGATTATGAGCCAGCTTAGGTTACTGAATAGCAAGAAAGATTTCAATCATTATGCCCCCGCCAGATATTTGCTGCAATTAACGGAGTCGATTGAGTTTTGTGAAAAAACACTATCGAATTTTGAAACCTTATTTAAAGCCATAAACAAACTTCTGTAATTTTTAGAAACTCTTTATAAATGATTTTAACCATATGAAGAGTGAGCGAAGTGCAATTTTGACTGCACTTCGCTTGCTTTTTCCGTATTCAGTTCGTCTTATGGGGATAGGGTCACAATTTGTCCTTGTGGCTACCCACCTTTAACGATTGGGGAATGTTTACGGCGTTTTTGCCATTATAATTAGCTCCTTTATCTTTTTTGTAAACCGGAACTGGTTCCGGTTTTATAAAGTGATTTTAGCTGACGCACTGACCACAAAGCCATCGTCGATGCCGATTAGGTATAGATAGTCTTTTCCAGGCTTCAGCTGATTGTCAATCAGCCACTTATCTGGGAGATGGGTATTACCGGCATGTAGTCTTACAAGCACCTCATCTTCCATCAGGGGCTGTTCGCAGTATGGCCGGAAGAGGAAATAATGCTCATACTGCTGCCGGACTAATTGATCATAGGCATTAATTCGATAATAGTGAAGATAGGTCACAGGAAAATAAATTGTCCTTTGAGAAGATATTTTCACAGGACACCCTAAAATATTCATGGCTGTATTCCCCCAATGCACAGGAGCTCGAAGTTCTTAGGGCAAACAATAATTCCGATGTCAGTAGCAATGAGATAGACGTAGTCTCCAATCTTAATATGGTTACTGCTTGCCCATGCAGCCGGAATATTAAATCGGCCTATCGTGATGTTTTTCTTTTCGCCGACATACGGCGATTGATCATAAGGGGATACACATAAAAACCCTTGCGTAATATTCATCAATACATCATCGTTTTTCTTGATATTGTACAAAGAGCGAATATTTTTATCCAGCACGATTCTGTATCGTTCCGATACGATAACCGGCAATCCATAAATTTTTATACTTTTCACTTTTTTGAACTCCTTACGCTAATTTGTGGAATATAACCTAAGAAAAAAGAGCAGTTTGCATTATTAAAAAAGGGCAGATTTCCCTATAATATTCACTTTTATTCATTTTTTGCAGTACGATACCGTAATCCTGCACTATTTTCGTCCTGTCTACCTTTGTGCCACTTAGTTACCTTAGAGAATATACCTTCTTTTCTTAGGTTATCCGTAACCTTCGTTCTTGGTATAGTTCCTTGGGGTGTCATACTGACATGGGGGAGCGTGTCAAAAAACGTTCTAAGGAAGCAAAGAAACAGGCTTATGGAAGATAATTCAGAATAGTTTGGTGCAGTAATCTCCGATGCTCCTTCTTTTACTGTTGTGAGCCCATCAGTTGCCTCAACTATATCAGACGTGTTGCTTTGACTATAACCCGTTGTAGCGCTCACAAAGGCTTCTGGGGACGTTTGCAGCAACTCTTCCCCAACAGATTCATCTTGCATACATGCGGCCGGATTTTCAAGTGCTGGAATCTCGGAAGTGATTTCTTCTTTCTCAACATCATTGCTGGGTAGATCATTGAATTCTTCAGGCAGCTGAGTAAACTGCTGAGGCGTATCAAAAATTTGATATATGTTTGAAGTTTGGCGATTATTGGTATGACGGTAACGGGCAACCGTGGTGATCATTCCCGCATTTTCAAGTTCGCGAAGTGAACGGGTCACCGTGGATACACTGACACTGCACGCTTTGGAAATTGTCTTCTTTGATGGCCAACACTTATCCTCTTTATTGGCACGGCTGCAAAGGTCATAATATACCAGAATGGCGTTGCTTTTTATATGTAACTCATGAATGGTTTTACAAGCTAAGTAGAAATTTCTCATTTTCAAAACTCCCCATCATAATTTGATAAAACGAAAGCCGGAGCTTCACGCCCCGGCTTTTCTTCAACCTTGGTTATTCTATTGGCCTTGTTGTAATAAACCCTATTCTTTCAAGCTGCTGAATAGATTCCTTCACTGCCTGATCAGAGATACCACATTCTTTCGCAATCGTGCCGGTACCGGGATATATGCCATTGCGTTTTGCTAAATGGCTGTTCAAGCAGATATAAACATTGACAGAATTCTTGGTGATTCCGAAATCTACAACTTCATTACCATTTGAGAACTGTCTCCTTTTCATATTATCTCTCCATCGACATTTTACGGGGTTTGAAAATTGCCTTTGCTCGATCCAATCCCTGCATCTTTGCCGTAAGTTCGGACATCTTGCTTTCTAAATTGTGCCGGTAATTTTTCAATACATCGTTCCAGTCGTTTAAATGAGGTATGTGGGTACCGATATTGTACTTATCCTGATATCTTTTCGATAGGTTTTCTGTGGCATTCAATCCGGCATTAATTATGTGTCCGAATTCCTTTGAATCATTGTTGAGGCAAAGAATAATGTTTTTGACTTCCGGATGATCATTCAGGAACCGGTCTAAGGGAACAAAGGTTGCAGAACCGCCCTTTGAAATCATATAATCCTGAGTGAAACTACTCCCCGTTTCCTTGCAAAGAGTCCAATAGCTCATAGCTTCAATCGGACTTTCAAATACGCGCACCGTGTTACTGGATGTTTTGCTATCGATAATGAAGGGGTAGCTCTTATCAGAGCCAGGAACATCTATTTTGAAAATTTTTTTGTAGGAATTGGTGGAACGCAGGGAGGCGTATCGTGCTGTGTTATGGTCGTCAAATCCGACCATAACAACATTATTATAAGCTTTGCTTTGATAAAGCTTCCTTTCAACAACGAGGTGCTTTACCAGTCCTTCGTCGATTCCCCTTTCCTTAATGAGATAGGCAAAGATGATTTTAAAGTTATCGGCGCGTTCAGGCAGTACAAATTCTTTCTTTTCGGCCGGTGCAAGGGGGATGTCTTTAACCGGTCCGACAGGAGCAGGCATGTTCAGCGTTCCTGCCAATAAACATATTGCTTCTTTATAGTCGCAATTTTCGTATGCCTGAATAAAGTCGAGCGCGTGACCATGCAGGTCCTTGGAGTTCCAGTGCCATTTCCCATCGAGTGTAAATACCATGCTGTCATGCTCTTTCAGATGGTATTCATTACCTATCTTTTGAAGATGGTAACCGCGTGAAAGCGCATATTTGAGTGCATTATTATTTTGTTTGGCTTTGATTAATTCTTCATCGGTGTAATAGATTTCACCGGTTCTTCCGCTAACTGACATTTTATCACTCCCGTTTTCCAAAATGGAAGGCGGGGCAGCTTAGTGCTGCGCCGCCCTTTCCTTCGATTTTATTAAGAGGTAATTGATTAATCGCGTACGTATCCGATCTCCGAATGATTCTCGCTGCACTGAGAATTTATGGGGGTCGATCATCTGCGTTTGTGCCACGAAGGAGTAGATGGCTGTATCAAAATCATCGTATGTAAATGACTTCACTTCCCCGGTATCAGTGCCACGCAGATACATCACAAAAACCGGCCTCATAGATTTCACATCAAAATAAGTAGTCATTTGACTGCCTTTGAAGTTGGCCAACAGAAATTCGCTTGCGCCAACGCGATCTAAACCTTGATTTTGGTTGAGAAACTCAATAATCTTTCGGATGTCATTATGTTCACCGGCGTCCGAAATTAGCTTTACCGTGAGATCCGGAAGGATAAAGCCAATCGGACGATTTTCTTTAAAAACAACCAGGTATTTTTCAAGCTTACCCTGCTCCTCCACTACATACCCTAACTTTTCTAAATACGATACAATTTTTTCCATAATTAAGCTCTCCCCTTTTCTTTCGATTGTTCCAATGTGTGTGATTGTTCATTCTTGACATTCTGCCGGTCTGCTTTTTGATGAGAAACTTCTAATTTTTCAGCAAGGGTGCCTGGCTCTTTATAGTCTCCGCGCTGCAACTTGACCTCAAACTCCTTCGGGTCTGCGGTTCCGAATTGGGCAATCATCTCTGCTTGCAGTTCATTATATCTGTCCGGATTAAAGCCATCCACAGTTTGAAGCATGTCATAAAGCTCATGGAACTCCTGGCTGGCTTTTGATACGTCGATCGGATTCATGGTGATCGCCTGAGAATGCACAGTATCAACATCCTGAAGCATTGAAAGCTTTCCGGACAGACTTTCGTTAAGCTGAGACAGGAAGGCTTTGTCTGATAAGATTACACTAATGAGAGTGGCAGTCAAAGCTTGATTTGCCATGATAGCTCCGGTCAGGTTTTGTAAATCTTCTGCTGTGAAAACAGATTGTTCAGGAAGAGGAGTCAGAACAGAAGGAGCGGTCTTAATTTGTTGTGGCTCAACTATATTCTCAGGAGTGTCTATTGTCTCCTGCTGATCGACAACAGTTTGTTTTTGTAGGTTTTCACGTTTGATTTCTTCAATCATTGCATCAATTTTGGTCATTTGATCGACAGTGGCTTTGTCAGTGTAGGTCACTTCCTGCTTTTCGTTTACTACTGCTATTTCCTGATGCTGGTCGTGAATTGCATAATGCCGTCCGTCGCGTGAAAAAATGACCTTCAGAGCAAGCCCTATTTCTTTAAGGTGCTCCTTCAGCTTTTCAAAGAATGAGGGTAAGATAACCCTGTTAGGGTTGGTGTCTATGTAGGTGTCATTGATGAAACGCTTGACCCGATTGTCATCGGTTGTAATAGTTATCCTGTTGTTTTTACCAATGTAACCAACAATATTGTTGTTCTTATCAATGATCTCATAAGCTCTTTGCGCATCCTTGACGGCCACTGCAAGAGAATACCCTTTTGCTTTGATAGCATCGACGAATTTACCGATTCTGTCAGTTTCCTGCGCTTGGGTCTGAATGTCACTGGTAACTAATCCGGAACGGGAAGCAAAGTCCTGTGTGGCTGTGGCTTTATTATCAAAAGAATTTCGAAGAATTAAATTATTATCCTTATCAAGGTAGTAGATGTTGTAAATTGGTTTCTCTTCCTCAAAGTCATAAGTGGCCGTCAATAGAATATCCTGATACTGAGATAGCTTGAACTCATTTTGCACCACATCCATCCCCTGGTACTCTAAAGCAAACGAGACAGCCTTATTCAAGCTGTCTCGTTTATCATCATGTTCCGGAAGCAGCCGGATAGAAAAATCCTCCATTAGAAAGCCGACCAGCTCATCACCCTTTTTTAGTGTGCATGGCAATACATCGTTCCCGATGCTGACCGCCTCGTACCCCGACTTTACCAGCATGTCCATTACGTTATTCATTTGTTTTTTCCTCCTTTATTTCTGAAAAAGCGGAACCAGTTCCGCTTTTGTCATTTTGTTTCTCCTGATCTGACATCAATGACATTAAGACATCAAGATTGTTACAACGAATTGCTTCCACAATTTCACTGACGGCCATTCCCTGTGCAGAGAGGGCGTTCAGATTGTTCATTATTTCAGCATTTTCCAGTTCTTTGAGCTTTTCTTTTTTGGTCTTTACTTCCTCTTGCAATTTGGAAACCTTTGCCTCATCTTTTGAAATCTGCGCTTTAAGTTTCTCAGTTCGTTCTGACATATTCATTCCTCATTTCCTAAAATTCCTTTCAAATATGGTGCCGGGTCAACATGTTTGCCGTTAATGCGGAATTCAAAGTGGCTGTGTGGCCCGGTCGCACGTCCGGTCTGACCAACCTTTGCTATAACTTGTCCCTGCTTGACTACATCACCGACTTTTACAAGCAGCGCGCTGTTATGACCATAAAGTGTTTGAATGCCGTTTCTGTGCTGGATAATCACACAGTTACCGAATCCTCCATTTACACCCGCGCGGATTATAGTGCCATCGGCTGAAGCAACCACTGCGGTTCCAGTAGGAGCCGGTATGTCCAATCCGGTATGGAAAGCGGAGGGTTGTCCGTTAATGGGGTCAACCCGGATTCCATACCCAGATGAAATATAAGTATGTTTAGGTACCGCCCAGATAAATTCTCCCTGTGCGACGGAGCCTTGCCCTCCGGTGCCTATACTCGTTCCCTGTGCACCTACACCGATTTGATCAATGATGTCCAGCGTTTGCAATACGTGCTTCTTCTGATCATCCGAAAAACCCATTGAATTAATTTTTTCTTTCGCAGTATAGACAGCAATCTTGATTGTTACATGATGGATTGTCTTGGTTATTGACTTACCATCGCCGGAAGATTCCTGCATTTTTTCATCTGTTGTGGAGACGGAGTATGTGTTTAAAATGGCATGTAGCTTGGATAGCTCTTCTTTATTTTCCGGTGTAAGGTCAATTACCGTCCAGTCTCCCGTGGCTAAAATAGCAAGCGCATTTGGGTCGGTGTTCACCAGGTCTTCCCCATCAACTGTGACTTCTGTGTTTTCGGCTTTTCCATAGCTATCCTTGAGAGAAGTGATTTTATCCTGAAAATCTGCATCAAGCTGCATTACATAAACAGTTAATTCCGGATGATCAGTAACGCTGCCAACAACAGCAGATGCAGCTGTGTCTGAAATTTGCATGATGATCAATAATACGAGCAATACTGCACCTGCGATAGCGGCAGCCTTCAAGGTTGCAGGGTTTATAACAGCCTTAGCAATTGACTGAACAGCCTTCCCAGCCTGTTTGACTGTTTCCTGTGAGGTTTTAGTAGCCCTGGCGGCGTTCTGCCTTGCATAAGCTGCTTTGTATGCAGCGGAGTTTTTTGATGCTGCAAATTCAGTATTACGGACAGTGGAAGCTGACTGGAAAACAGAATTTCGATTCCAAAGAGCTTTCAGATGTCTGTAGCCTTGCTTCATACGGATGGCCGACTGAGTGGTTTTGCCTACTGCCCTTAGAGCTGCATTATCGCTTTCATTTAGATTATTTAGAACAGCATATCCGGCTTGTCGTATCATTTTGCCTTGGATGTGTTTTAGCTGGTTGCTCCGCAGGTCTGAATGCGTGTGAATTTTACTACCGGTTTCTCTGTATGTATAGTAATACCGGGTTTGTGAAGCTCCACTTGCTTTTTCAGTCGGATTGGCTTTGCGTGTTTTAGTAGTATCATACTGACCATATGTATAACTTTGATTTGCTGTACTCGGACGAGGATCACCGTGCTTGTTGGGAGAACCGGCACGGTAGAATGGTACTCCCCCGGAGTTAACGGGTAGATTGCCTTGCTCACCTTGATATAGCTGTTCTTTTGCATCCGGAGAATATTGAAACTGTCTGGCGTAATCACTTTCGGTTAGCATCTTCGTCTCGCCGGTTGCAAGGTTCTCTTGTCGTATACCATTTCGGGTGAACTTTATAACTTCTTTGTCGAGCATTTATTTCACCCTACTTTATTCGGATTCTTGCCGACATCTGTAGACAAAGCATCAAACAACTTTGTGTCTTTAGCAAATCGGTTGTTAAATTCGATAATGCTGTTTCCCGCTTTAAATAGGCCAGTGCCTTTATCACATGTGAGAAGTTTTTTAATCTGCTGATCGGAAAGGCTCATAACCTGAGCTAAATCGCTGATCATATCAGGTTTATGACGATAGAGCATGATAAACTCTGAATTCGCAATGAGTGCCTTTGCATCTTCGCTCTTGCAGACATCGCGTACTTCCTGTGTCATGCCGGTTGCCACAAGACCATACTTGCGGCCGCGCTTCCAACTGTTAATTAACCAATTAGCGGTGCAGGGATTCCTTAGGCTGTGATGGAGTTCATCGTTCCATAGCCATGTCTTTTTATCTAATTCCTGATTCTTGGAAACTAAATTCCAACAGAAATCCTGAATAATAGACATGCCCATGACTTTGAGCTGACTGCCTAAATCTTTTGTGTTGAAGCAGATTAGCCGATTGTTGATGTTCACGTTAGTTTTACTGGCAAAGATATTCAGTGAACCTTCGATGTAAATTTCAAGCGCGCTGACTAAGTACTTTGCTTCAGGCTCCTTCTGCTTTTGAAGCATTTCGTAAAAGTCCATGAAGGTCGGTATGTTTTCTTCACAGGGATTATCCAGATAATTCCTGTAAACTTCACGTACGCAGCGATCGATGACAGAACGCATAACCGGGTCTATGCCGTCACGGTAATTCAACGTGACTTCGATTAGCGAGATAATGAAGTCTGACTTAAATGGTACCGGGTTAAGTTCCTCATCTCCACCGTAAAACTGGTTGATGTCAAAAGGGTTGAATTTAGTCTTCGCTGAATTAGAAACTTCAATCACTTGGCCGCCCAGTAGATTTACCACTTTAGTAAACTCGCCATCCAGATCAATAACTATAATGTCATCGTTTGTCCGGAAGAAACATTCCCATATCTCCGCTTTCGCTCCCATGGATTTTCCAGAGCCAGATTGGCCGAAAATAAAGCCATGGGGATTTGTAAGGAGCTTTCGGTTTAGGCAGATGATATTATTGCTTAACTTGTTTTTACCATAGGAAAAGCCTCCAGGCTGAACAATTTCGACAACATTGAAGGGAATGAAAACAGCAAGCGATGTAGTGGTTAGTGTGCGTTTCACAAAGGTATCATTGCGGCCCAATGGAATTACTGAGTTCAATGCATCCTCTTGAGCAAATATAAACGGTCGAAGAGTACAACCGCTTTTGTTTACCTTGTTTTCAATTTTCTCAACGATCGCTTCCATTTCTTCCAAAGACTTTGCCCTAACATGAATTAGAATATTTGCAAGGAACATCTTTTCATTACGTGTTTCTAACTCAGAAAGAAAGGCTTCTGTATTTTCGATAGCCTTTCTCAAGTCACGGGGTGGTTCCGGAACGACTACCCCTATTTTGACTTGGCGGGTTCGGTTGTTTTCTTTCTCCATGTCCAACGTTTTTAGCCTTTTACGAACCTCCTTAATTGCAAGCTGTGGATTTTGAGGCATGGCGTTTATAGTAAGAAGAATACTCTCATCCAACGACGTGATTTCCTTTACAAGTTCATCAGAAAGATCCTGAGGAAACTCGGTCAAGAACAATGTTTGTGTGTAATAATCTCCCAATTTGATATAGTCATCATGGCTGGTGTCGATGGAATAGGGGGCAATAAGATTCTTATCATATACGCCGGTATGTACCATTCGGGAGTAATTGATTTCGGAANNGTATCATCTGGCCGATATATCTCGCGCAGAAAAGACAGGCGTTGAAGTTTGTTCAACATCTTAGTTCCGCATCCTATCCGTTGGAGTAAAGACAAAATATCATTGTCGATTCGGTCGAACCGCTTTTGTGCCTGATCGTAGCTGCTTTCTGTAATGGTAATTGTAATGTATTTTTCCTGAATATAAGAATCATTGCCAACAAGACGGTTTTTCAGCATTTCGTTATACTCGTTTACACATTCCTGCAATTCATCCGAAGCCCCTACCGGAGCCTGAATAAACAAATTGATGTTAGTACGGGATAACTGCTTCGTCATGATGTGAATCTGAAATTTCATTGTTTCATCAAATGCATTCAGAAACTCACAATACTTCTCGAAAGTATTGATCCGTTCAGCATCTTCTGTGTTGCTGTAATTGGTATCCATGAAAGAAAACGTAGCACTGTAGAGGTCGTCGCCCAAATAGCAAACTCCATCGTCATATATTGCCTCAAACGGAATACTATTTTGAGCGGTGTCTCTTTTTGTCCACGGCAGCAATGAAGTTTTTACTGCTTTCGTCTTTCTTTGGCTGCTCTTCCTTTGCAAGTGTTTCATTATAAATTTCATACTCCTTTTGATTTTTCTCGACTTCCTGATAAAGATTAGTCATTACATACTTTCTTCTTTGTGGATACACAAACCGGGATTGGTATTTATACTTCATCACTTGTTCCAAATGCTGACCGTCCCGATTGTAAATGGCACACAACAATACCGGAGAGCATAAAACAACAGAAATAATTGCGGATAGGTCAATGCTGTTTGTTGTCCAAAAGATAATTGCAAAGGAAATTGCAATTATGACCAATGATATAAGAATGCAGATGAGCTGCCGCTTATTAAAGTTGCCCCATATTTTGCTTTCATAGCTATAGACATCTTCTTGAATTTTGACTATCATATTGAACCTCCTTAGAATGTTCCTAAGAACTTCTTTGACATTTTTCCTGAGCTTGCCAATGTAATTATCAGTACCGCACAATATCCCATTAAAACCCAACCTCCATTTACGGAAACTTCCATTACATGCTGACGAACGAGTATCGAGTATATTGACACGCATAGAATCATAAAGCCACCCTGAAGCAGAACGGCAGCGAATAGTTTTATGAAGTTCTTACCTATTTGAGAGAATTCACTATGCGTGAATGTCGCAAACGGAATCGGAGAAAACACCCAGTAAATTACGATCTCAATCATTCGGCCATACACGATTACCGTAATAACAAGGGACATGATCTTCATGCCTAATTGCAGGGGCATTAGCTCCNNTCCATCATCAGACCGAGCTTTCCAAAGAAGTCTATTCCACTGATCTGATTGACAAGAGCTGAGGTATCCGTAAGCTTACCAGCAGTCCCTGAACCGACGGCAGTTCCTAACTGTATAATCATTTTATTAAAGGCATTAAATATAATCTGTAATAAGTCGTATGTTTTTGTGATGCAAACAAATGGAATGATGAACCTCATCATAGTTGCTGAGACAAGCTGAAGGTCAAGTTCGCCATTCGCTTTGCAGTACACATTGTAAAGTTCCGCTGTCATTGCATAGCAGAGTATTACAAGGGCAAATGGCATAACGATTGTCGCACCGATTTTTAGTAGAGTGTTCCAAAAATCTTGACCAAAAGCTTGTGCCGGTGACATCGTGATCTGGCCGGTTATGGAAGACACATCAGAGTTAATACCTCCGAAAATGCCTTCAATCCACCTTTTTAAAATATCATCCATATCGCTTCACCTAAATTCTGAAATTGGTTATTCCGTGAATAAGTGAAGGGAGATAGAAAGCTGCAGTTATACCGGCCTTAGCCTCCGCAGCGCTTATTGAGTTTATTGCCCAAGTCATAGAAACACCTGAGACTACAGCAAATGCGATTCCACCTACAATTTTTTTAACTCCTGCACTGCTTTGCTGTCCATCTCCAAATACGTCATAAAAGCCCCACAAAGCTGCTAAGATACCTAAAACAATAAGAAACACCCTTAAAAGAGTTAACATTTGTGATCCCATAAATTAATCCTCCTGTAAATTTAATGTGATATATTGAATATCCTTGCCCTGCAAGTCTATCCCACGCTTATAAAAATAAGTATTCGACCGGTCATAATCAGCCAAATACTTATAATTGGGATGCTCTTCCGGATTATACTTTTTGCACCGGAATGGATTGAGTCCCCGGATATTGACTATGCACTCGTCACCGGCAAGCCTTGATACCTCTGTTTCATCCAGTAAATTACGTCCGGTTTTTTGTTCGTTTGAGTTATAACCATTTGCTCCCAAACTTTGAGCCGTTCCGCTGCTCCCATAGGAAACCGTATCAATTGTAGCTTTGCCTAAAAGATCATTTGAAACATACTTTGTTGTATCTTCACCTTTTCCTCCTAAAAACACGGTAGTATCACAGTTTCCTTCAATAGTTGCCCAGTGGTCTTTATACAAAGCCTTTAATTGGTTAAGATTTTGGAACAGAAACTCCAGAGATATCCAGCGTTTTCGCAGGACGGCAACAAGGATATGTAAATTGGGGAAACGGCCAATGTTTGCGATTTCATCAAGAAGGCACCGTACCGGAATGTCTAAATGATGGTTTGGCTGGCTGTCTGCTACATTCTTTAGAGCATTAAACATGACGTCAAGTAAAATTGCAACCAGGTAGTTATACGTGGGATCTGTGTCATCGACAATGATGAATAGGGCTGTTTTTTCACTGCCATATTTATCAAGCTCCAGCTCATCGTCTGCAACAAGATGCGCGATTTCAGGAATATCGAAATCGGCCAACCGAACACCTATACTTACCAGTATGGATTTTGCGGTCTTACCGGCTGCGAGCTTATATTTTTTATATTGCTTTGCTGNNGCTTTCCGGGTTCTGATTTTCCAAATCTTCGAACAGAACATCAACGGCGGATTTAAAGCTTTCGTCATCGTCACGAGCTTCCGAATTATTTAGCAAGAGAACGACGGAATTCATGTTCCGTTCATGCTCCGGGCAGGTTTCCTGTAAATACGCGAGCACGGCCATTAGCCAAAGACGTTCTGCTTTGACCCAAAAGTCCTCGTGATATTGCGGGTTTGAAGTATCTCCGCTTGTATTGGCTATGAGGATATTGATAAATCGCCGGATGTCTTTTATGGTTTTAAAGTAGATAAACGGATTGAAATGCATGCTGTTAATTAGCGATACTGTATCAAACACCTTAACCTTGTATCCGTTATCTTCCAACATCTTTCCTTCATCACGCAGATGCTCTCCGCTCGGATCGGTAATAACATAGCTCGCATTCATCTGCATAACATTTGGTTTGACATAAAAGCGTGATTTACCAGAACCTGAACCACCTACTACAAAAACATGACAATCACGGTGTGTTTTATACATGTCCATTGATAAGAAAACGGATGCGGACAAAATCATATTATTAAAAGAATTCTTATCAATGAATGGCTTAATGTCCTTTTTTGTACCCCATTTTGAAGAACCGTGTTCAATGTTTTTATATTCACGCTTTTTCCGGAATTGTGTAAGACTCATCATGAGTGATAATGCACCAGCGACTTCCGCAGCCATTTCCCAGTCAACAAAATTGAATTCATGCATCACCCACAAGATCATGATGAAAAAAACTATGAAGCTAAATAACAAAAGAAAAAAGTATAAAAACGTTCTGCTCTTTAAAATTTTCCTAATCAAAGTTCTCACCGCTTTCAAATTGTGGATCTGTTACTATAAAATTTTTATTCTTCAATACAGATACAGGTGGGGAAATAAAACTATGAGACATTCCTGTTCCAGTTTCGCCAATTATTAAGACAGGACCCTTAGGTACAGGAGAATTAAAATCAATGATAACAGAGGTACCACCTAATCCAATATAATTACCTTCTGAGTCGTCATAGCTCATCTTTGCACGCTCCTGTTCTTGCTCCGAGACTTTGTAATATCTTTTTCTCGTGCCTTGTTGATACTGAAAGCCTTTTCTCTTGCCTGATCAACTTTCACCTGAAGGCTATTGTTGTCAATTGTCTGGTCTTTTACATAGTCACGGGTTGCCATTTCCAGTTTTGAAATATCGCGCGCCTTAAAAAAGAGCACGTATTTTTCAGGATCGTTTTTCTGCCGTACCATTGAATAGTTGAAGTGATATTTTTTTGCGTAATTATCAAATCCACACATTTCACTTTTATTCACTTCAATTCCCTGCGACTGGCTTCCATCCCGTGACAGCTTTGAAATACTCTGCTTATTTGGAGTTGCCTTATCTACACCGACAAGCGCTCCTTGTAATAACATGGAGAGTGCTTTTTTTAAAACAGCTGCTGTCAGCTTTCCGGATACACGAAAGGCAACGGAAATGACCTTTTGCCCCATTTCATCACCGACCATAATTTTTACCTCGCTTTCTTTCTGTCAAGATTTGTTTATCATTTTGTACCTTTTCGATTACTTTTCTGACTTGGTTTACTTGGTCGATTTGTAATTTTACAAAATCATATTCCGCCGTCAGACTTTCCAACCGACCTTTAATATCCAGAACATTTCTACAATATTGCTCTTTTGGCTCACTGAAATTAATATTGGCTTGTTGCAAAGCAGCGATCGCATCATCATAAAGATCAAGTTCATTTTGGTGCTCACCTTTATAACGTTCTTTCAAGAGCACTGATTCATATTCCTGCGAAATGGGACGATACTGCTCAATTGTACTGAAACACCTCAGAATAAAATCCGCTTTGGTAAGTTCTCGCTGCGCCGTATCGATTTGAATTTTTNNAGAAGCTTTTTCAGAGATTGAGTGAAGTACGGAATCGAAATCGGTTCCATATTCATGTACAAATCCGGAAGCATTTAACATTGCTTGAACGTTTCTAAGCTGTTGTGTATATGTAACCGGTTTATTATCTTGCTGAACTTTCTGGCGTTGGTTCAGTTCAATATACTGGCCAGCGATCCGCGCCCGGATATTTTGTTCCGTATATGCGGCTCCCAATGAGTAAGAACGTATATAGCGCTGCTGGCCATTTGTCCGATGTCTAAATTTTAGGTACTTGCCCGGCTCATCAATTCGATAATTCTCCTCCATGATTTTTAGAAACTCATCGTAGCGCTTTGCTATATTAACCGCTTGGTCAATATCAGATTTTAGGATTGTGCGGTATGATGTCTGTTTTTCATTTGTGTATTTTCGCTTTTGCCATTCGGGGGATGGAATGACTACAATTAACTTGTATTCCTCACAGAGTTTGTCGCTGATTTCTGCTAAGCGTTTATGTGTGTATTTTGTTTGCCTGAACTTTTTCATATCGGAGCCAACGATGTTATATGTAATGTGGTTGTGAATACAATGCTTATCGATATGCGTTGCAACAACATATTGATATTTGTCGCCTAAAAAACGCTCAGCCAGTTTGCAGCCAATTTCATGCGCTTGTTCCGGTGTAACCTCACCGGGTGCAAAGGATTGGCGCATAGTCATAAGCATGTAGGACTGCTTTCCATCCTTATATTCCTGAATAACTTTTCGACCGGTCTGCTGTTCAAACTCGTGCTGCTCCATCATTATTTCAAAATGCGCGGTTTCGGGAGAACAGCGAAAGCTGGTAACAAGTTTTCCTCCGTCTGTCTTTTCAGGATTCGTAATGTATGCGATGGAATCTTTAGCAGTAATCAACGGTGTCCTTCCAGGGCGGACAGCTATACCTTCGATGAAAGTTGTTGCCATACCTTATCAATACCCTCCCGGATGGATTTCAGTTCAGAGATGTAAACGTCACCGTATGTGTTTGCTATTTTAGTCACTTGATTAAGATTATTACCAATTCGGCTCAATTCGTTTACCACTGCCTTTACTGCTGAAAAATCCTGTTTTATGATATAGCCATCCAATGTCATTTTTCGGAAGTAGGCGCTTTTGTTTCTGATTCCTGCCTCCGACATTTTTTCTGCAAGCAGTCGCTCTTCATCCTTAGATATAAAGAATAATTGAGGGACATCTCTTTTTCGCTTCTTTTCCATAGGCAACATTTCCTTTCTTGAATTTTTCACACTCTAAGGTTGAAAAGCTGTTTCACAGTTGAAAACTGCGGGGTTTTAGGGGTATCCCCTAACGAATGATTTTTGAAGAGCGCCGGTTCAGGCGATTTTGCAAAAATTGGCAAGTGTATATACACTTGCAGTGCTCGCCCGTAGGAAAAACCCCACCGTTGGGCTTACGCCCCCTTCAACTTCAAGAGGAGCACGCGCAGCGTGCGCTGATTGTTCGGCTCGTCCTCGGCGGCAATAGAATCCTCCAAAATTTTGATTTTCTCTGACAAGGAAAACGTCTTGAGTCCATCAAGAATCGCATTTTCTTCATCATTGAATATGACTTTTTTCAAACAAATCCAGCCCCTTTTCATTTTTCAATTCAATTGATTTTTCTGCTGCTTGCTTTAGCCGATTCTGTAAATTCTCAGTTTCTCCAATCAGCTGATCCTGAACTTTTTCCAGTGATTTCATTTCTTCCTGCAATAGATGGATTATTTCATTTGCACTCGATTGAATATTATCCAGAATCTGTTGCAGCTCACCGAGCTGCATGTCACGACTCCAATCTGCGATGTAATCGAAGCTGTAGCCGGAGGTTTCTAAACCTAAGAAATCAGAGACGATGTAAGCAACACTTTCTGCTTCAATTTCTTTTTGTTCCTGACTTTTATCCGAAGCCTTGTGAAGAACGGCATGGGCAAATTCATGTATTAGTGTTTTGATGATTTGTTCTTCGCTCATACCAAGGTTTAATGCAATCTTTTTATTTTCAAAACTGCAATAGCCTTTTGTATCATTTTCGATTCTTTCAAACACAACTTTGTATGGGGAAATGCTCTTGAGTGCATTGAAAATCTTTTCATAGTTGTCTACATCGCCTTGCAGCTCCCGACAAATTTCCGGAAGCGGTTCACCGTCCGTTTGCGAAATATCATAAACATGCGCAACAGTAAAATTGATACAAGTTTCTTTTACCTGTTCAGTGACCGGATTTCCGGCAGCTGTAAATTTTTCATTCCCATAATCGTCATAGATTGATTTTTCTTTTTTTACTGTGACCGTTGTTGGTGCGATGATCGAAATTCCTTTTTCGCCCCTCTTCACGAACCGGTTTAATTTTTTCCAACTTTGGTATCCCGCAACATGAGTAACATTTTCACGCTGCATAAGAACCAGCATTGTGTTTCGCATTGAATAATCGTGAAAAAGGGAAACAGAATTAAGATATTTTTTGAAATTGTCTCCCTCAAAAGTTTTCTTAACTCCATCCGTTATCTTTGCTGATAGTTCTCTGATTTTTTCGTTATCCGGCAAGACTTTTACCTCCTAACATTGATTTTTTAATTTTGTACACCTATGTAGCCGACTGTGTTTTTTCCGAATCCTTCTTTTTGTTGTCACCAGCGAAATGAACCTCACTGGCGACAATTTCAAAAATCTTCCGCTTATTCCCCTGGGTGTCAGTATATGAACGCGTCTGAATTGCGCCTTCAACTGCGACCAGTGCCCCTTTACCAAAATATTTGCAAACAAAAATTGCGGTATTACGCCAAGCGACGATGTCAATAAAGTCGGTTTCCTTTTCCTCGTTTCTTTTAGCGAAATCTCTTTCAACAGCTAAAGTGAATGTAGTTTTAGCGATATCATTCTGCGTATGTTTTAATTCGGGGTCTGCTACAATCCTCCCCATAAGTGCGGCCACGTTTAACATTTTTTTCTCCTTTAAAATAGAGAAGAGCAACCGAAACGAATTCGATTGCTCCTGATACTATATTTATCTCTCGTTTATATTTTTAATATGTTCATTGCGCTGGCTTCCATGGTTGACTTGCTCTGCTGCTTTCCTCGCATCCGAAATTTTTTCGGTAAGGCTTCTTGCTTGCCCTTCCTTCACAGTGTCGCTTTTTTGATTTTGGAATTGATTTTCCATGATTATTTTCTCAGCGCTTATCATTTCCTGTGGAGAGAGGTAGCGTTGTACTTGCTCAGGAAAACGAACAAACACGGGATTTCCATCTTTTTGAAAGACAAATGGATGTTCACCGGTTTCAAGTGCCATTCGGTCAATTTTATCCATGATTGCCTTCTTTTCTGTTGATAATACTTTATCGTTATCTGAATCCGTCTGTCATTCTCCTTTCTATATCTGATTTTGTTTACCCCTAAAGTCAAGAGACGACATTCTTTTTCCCTTCAAGTTATTTAAGTCTTTTGCTATTACCTTGGCATGAGATATTTTATTGCCAATCGTCAGTAATTTTTCATTTAGATCTATTGTAACCTCATCAGATTCCTCTTGAACAGGTTGAATGTTACTCGCCGTATCTGCTGACATTTCAACATTCAGCTGATTAAGTCGCTCCATTTTAGAATTTAGTACCGTATCCTGCGGGAATGGCCGGTTTACCTCCTTTTCTGAAGTTTGTACCTGTTGATGGATTGTTTCAAGGTGGTCACGTTCCTTTGCAAGGCGGGTCGGAATAGAGTCCAGGGTGTTGTTGATTCGAGTGACATTGCCTAAAGGATCATTCCAAAGTTCTGTAGTGTGGCTCATCTGATACTTCATGATTACAGTGAACTTTCTGTTAAACGAGTCAATGGAAAGCTGCATAGGAAATCCTCGATATTCACCTACATCAAGTATTTCACCGGGGTTGGTCATTTGTTTGCATGCTTCGATTAATGCGGCACCTGCATCTTTCTTTTCTGCATAAGTTTTACCCATAACCACCATAGAGAAGCTATCTGACACATTCGGAGTATTCTCTGTAAGGTGCTTTAAATCAGCTTCAAGTGCTGAAATTTGTTCTTGAGTGCTCTGTATTTGGTTCGGAAAATGCTTCAGGAGGTTATCCTCTAATTGATAATGCTGATTAGTGTAATCTGCCTTCAGCATTTTTAGTTTTGCTACTTGAATGTCTAAATCCATCTTCTCCTTGATGCGCGGATCACCGGTGGCAAGCGCTTTTACCTCTGCATAGGACAATGCTGTTGCATCCACATCCTCGCAGCTCCTGGCGGGTGATTTGCCGGTGACGACCTGACCAATGAATTTTTGCTTGTTTTCAATCAATGCCCATGAATAGGCATCAAATGTACCCTCTGTGACATACCGGAATATCTTCACCGTCTTGTTCCGGTTTCCCTGGCGGATTGCGCGGCCCTCACGCTGTTCGATGTCACGGGGCTTCCATGGCACACTCAAGTGGTGTAAGGCGGTCACATAGTCCTGTACGTTGGTTCCGGCACCCATTTTGGAGGTAGAACCAAGCAGGATACGAACCTGTCCGTTCCGCACTTTTGCAAAAAGCTGGCTTTTATGTATTTCCGTCTTAGCTTCGTGGATAAAGGCAATCTGTTCAGCAGGGACGCCTAAATTCAAAAGTTTCCGGCGGATATCGTAATAGACGTTAAATTTGACTTCCATCAATGTGCCGGACATGGTTGCAACACCATCGACCATTTCCATCTTTACTACGCCTTTTGGGGTAGACTGGTCACAGAACACTAACTGAGTGCCATGTTCCTCCGCGGTGTTTTTCCAAACATTAAGAATATTGGTGATGCAGGCGTTCAGCTTACTGTTGGGGTCATCCGGTAAAAGCTCGTTATAAAGCCGTTGGTCGAGGGCAAGATTGCGTCCATCGTTGGTAATTTTAAGCATGTTGTCTTCGTAAGGTTCGACGAGGCTTCTTCGTACTTTATCAGCCCGATCTGCAAAGCTTTGAACGCCTTCTTTCTGAAATTCACTGGGTTTTATAACAATTGTGATATATTCCGGTGTCGGCGTGGGAAGGTGGAGCATGTCGGCAGTTTGGATATCCGCTGCTTCTTTCCATATACTCATTAGCTCTGGCAAATTGAAAAAACGGGCAAACCGTGTTTTTGCACGGAATCCCGTTCCTTCCGGAGCCAATTCAATTGCTGTTACTTTTTCACCAAATTCCGCAGCCCACGAATCAAAATGTTCTAAGCCCAACTCCTGCAGCGTGGAATACTGTAAATAGCGCATCATGGTGTAAAGCTCGGTCATGCTGTTTGATACCGGTGTGCCGGTGGCGAAAGTGACGCCACGTCCATCGGTTAGCTCATCCATGTACCGGCATTTGGTAAACATATCACTTGATTTCTGTGCTTCAGTTTGCCCGATGCCCGCCACATTGCGCATCTTGGTGTATAAAAATAGATTTTTAAAACTATCTGCTTCATCCACAAACAGCCGGTCAACACCCAACTGCTCGAATGTAACTACATCATCCTTTCGAGTGCTGTCATTCAGCTTTTCCAAACGTGCCTGTAGGGACTTCTTTGTTTTCTCCATCTGCTTAATTGTGTACTTCTCACCATTTTTGTCTTTTGCCTGCTTGATTTCAAGAGTGATTTCAAATATTTGACCATGGATTGTTTGCGCTTGGCGTTCCTGCGAAACCGGTATTTTTTCAAATTGGGAATGGCCGATAATAACCGCATCATAATCTCCGGTGGCGATACGGGCACAGAACTTTTTTCTATTCTGAGGTTCAAAGTCTTNNGTTGCGACAAGTATTTTTGCGCCGGGATAAAGGCGAAGAAAATCGCCGCCCCATTGCTCGGTCAAATGGTTCGGAACGACATAGAGTGATTTCTGGGCCAGCCCCAGCCGTTTGCTTTCCATGCCGGCAGCAATCATTTCAAAGGTTTTTCCGGCTCCCACACAATGTGCAAGCAGTGTATTTTTACCGTACAGGATGTGTGCCACAGCGTTGAGCTGATGAGTTCTTAGAGCAATTTCGGGATTCATACCGACAAAACGGATATGCTGCCCGTCATACTCCCGTGGACGCGTACTGTTAAAGATTTTATTATACTGCTTGCATAGAGCATCCCTGCGCTCAGGTGCCTTCCAGACCCAGTTTCTGAATGCCTGGGCGATGGATTCCTGACGTTGCTGGGCGATGGCGGTTTCTTTACCGTTTAATTCCCGATGTTCCTTTCCTTCGGCATCTATTTTGCAGTCATAGACACGTGAATCCCTTAGGTTTAAGCTGTCCTCCAGAATGCTGTAGGCATTAATGCGCTTAGTGCCGTAGGTGACATAGACCAAAGCGTTGTCTACACTGTCCGCGCTTTTGCCGCTGATATTCCACACGCCGGTTACCGACGCGTAGCGAACGCTGATCTTGTCGTATAAATTTTGAGGTGTTTGAAGCAACTCATGGACAAACTGACTGTAATAATCCTGATCAATCCAAGTAACGCCAAGGTGTGCCTCGATTTCAGCCGCACCAAGCTCTTTCGGCTGCACCTTTTCAAGTGACGTCACATTAATGGCAAATGCTGGATCTGTTTCTACAGCTGCGCGTGCAATAGAGAGCTTTTCCCTGACATTTCCAGAAAGGTACTCGTCTGCCGGTTCCCAGCCTGTGTAGAGGTCATTACCGGATTTTGGGTTTTTAAAAATGATTCCCTGAAGATCATGGATGACGGTTTCATCTTTATCGGAACCACCTAAGAGGGATGCCATATATCCGATGTCTACATAGCCGCGCTCCCCGATGGAAACCGCCAATGCCTCACTGGGCGTGTCAACGCTGGTAATTACTTTTTGCTGATTGATCGTCCGCTTTGTGAACATGTCGGCCTTGCATTTTAACTTACCATCTTCATCAAGCAACTCAAGAGAGCAGAGCAGGCAGTAGGATGAATCTTGTTCAAAAGCTCGCTTATTACTGACGCTGTTAATTAGGCCATATTCTTTTGTAAAGCGGTCGTACAATAGGTTTAGGTGGTTTTGTTCCAAATGGATCGGTTCATCGCCGGAACCTTTCAGCTGCGTATCAATAAGTTGGCGGGTGCAGTCCCGTATCTCCATCATGCCCCGGATACGTTCGGCGGCCGTCTGTGAAACTTCAACTGGTTTCATAAGGGAATTCTCGCGAAAATACAGTTTGTCGTTTATCAGCGCATAACTAAAATTGCGCACGTCCGGATCTGCCGGGATGGTTTCATACGCGCTCTTTTCGTTCAATAAGCCGCTCATATCCAAGGTCTTAGGGTCGGGTAATGCAATCTCTTGCATAGCAGTTTGAAGCTGCTGCGCAAGGCCTGCACCTTTAATTGGCAAACAGGCGGTTTCCTTTTCATTGCCATACATCCGGGCACTGTATGCCATCGTCCCCAAAATCATTTCGGGATGTTCCACAAAATAGTGGTTAACCGGAATGCCGTCCGGTGTCTTTCCAAGCGACACCCATTCAGGCTCTTCATTTGTAATTTGGCTGCGCTTCTGTAGAAACAGGATATCCGAGGTGACTTCGGTACCGGCATTCGCAAAAAATGCATTATTTGGAAGACGCACCGCACCGAGCAGATCAGTGCGTCGTGCTATGTATTTACGCACCTCTGGGTTTGCCTTGTCCATTGTTCCCTTACTGGTGATGAACGCAATCAGACCGCCCGGCCGTACTTGATCAATCGATTTCGCAAAGAAATAGTCATGAATTGCAAAATGGTATTTATCATATTTTCTGTCTGCAATTTGATAGTCTCCAAACGGTACATTTCCAAGTGATAAATCAAAGAAATCATCAGGGAATACTGTTCTTTCGAACCCATCGATTGTGATGTTTATCTTTTGGTAAAGCTGTTGTGTAATGCGGCCCGTGATGCTGTCCAGCTCCACACCATAGAATTTTGACTTAGCCATACTTTCCGGAATAAGCCCAAAGAAATTACCAATGCCGCAGCCCGGTTCCAGTGCATTACCCGTCCGGAATCCCATGCGGGTAAGTGTGTCATACATGGCTTTGATTACGACGGGAGAGGTATAGTGTGCATTTAGGACAGAACCCCGTGCCAAAATATATTCTTCGTCTGTCAGTAGCTCCTTCAGCTCAGTGTATTCCTTCGTCCATTTTGCGTTATCAGAGTCGAAGGCTTGCGGTAAACCGCCCCATCCGACATAGCGGGACAAAACTTTTTGTTCCTCCGGTGTGGCAAGCCGGTCCTCTGCTTCGATTTGCTTTAAGGTACGGATAGCCACTGCATTGCTTTGGTATTTGGATTTTTGTCCGCCAGCTTCAGGCTCGACTTCCAAAATTCGGAAGTTTGTTTTTAAAACAGGGGAAGAATCGGTATGCTTTTTTATTTCGTCCTTGTGTTCTTCCATGCAATCCTGGACTGCCGCATTAAAGAGTAACTTAGAATTATAATCACTATCTTGCTGTTCATCCCAACAGGAATGGGCATATGCAATGGACTCAATCCGTGAAATAGGGAAACCAGTACTACCTTGAAAAGTGATATCCTTCAGGCTTACTTTGTCACGGTCAAAATCGACGCTTTCCACCTCAAAAAGCCTGTTATCAATGTCAAATCTTACTCCGATCGGAATGTAATCTTCCCCGCTAAGAGATTTGATGATTTCGTATCCGTCACCTTCCGGCTGGGCAAATGTTACACTGTGACCGTGTTGGCGTAGCCTTTCACCTGCGTCGGCCCATCCTGAATAACCGGTTACGGAAGTAAAGCCCAGACCGGGAATTTCACGTTTGATAATATTGGATTCAAGTGCAGCAGCTGCCGGTTCCGCATCTTTTCCATAGAAAAGGAACAGATCACCAACCTTAACACCGATTAAGTGTTCAGGATGATCAATTTTTAAATTCAGGTATTCTGGAACGTTTGGTGTCAGAGGAAATTCAAAATCAGTCATATCTTCAGGACTATTTTCTGTAACATGCTTTTCAGGTATCTGTTCTCTCGGATTGTTTCTTAAATCCATTTCTTTATCATCTGGAAAGCCGAAAGTTAACTGGCCTTCATCGGTTTCTAAAACATTTGAAATGGTCGCTTCACTGTTTTCAAGGGGGTGCAGCTTACTTTCCGAAATACCGGATACGGTTTTTGGCGATTTGAGCAAAGTGTAAGTACCGGCATGGTACGCTGTTAGATCGTTTAAAGCTTGAATGCAACTTTTATAGCCTCGCATATCCGGTGTAAAACTCTTCATAGTATCTTTCATAGCGATGAGAAGAGTCTCGACTTGTGCCGGTTCATTAAGCATATTGCGGACATTTTCCCATCCATCTGAAGAATCAGCTACAGTGTACGGGCGCTGATCGTTTGCATGAGAAAAGAAATAGTTGACATCCATAGATAGGTGTTCAAGTTCATATTCCGGAATCCGTGCCATATCGGCAGAGGTCATATACCGGTTGATGATAAATAGTTCGCTGATCCGCTTTTCAGCCTGTGGCCATTTTAAAGAGACGGAATCGTATTCCAAACCATCCGAGCGTGAAATTTTTAAGCCTTTGCTGTCATGCCAGGTGTTACGAGTCAAGGTACCACTTCCGCCATCGCCGTAGTGCTTTTTAAGAAAATCTTGCCGCTCCTTGTGGCCGGGGTGATTTTTAAAAAATATATAAACACTGATTTTGGAATCCGAAATGTTCGAACCACCAGAAAGAAAATCATCAATTTCATCACCGGTGATAAAGGTAGGGCGTTCTGATCTAAAACCGGGCGTAGATGGGTAATTCTGTGCTGGTCTTTGAAGTAATTCCAGTTTATTCATTAAATTGGAAGGTTGATGTTGAAACCGAAGCAGATCATGGTTTTCCTTGTATGCGCCGCAGAACTGCTTTATTTCGTTTGTGATTTCACCAATTCCATACCGTGTTTTGAGAAGTGCATATATCTGAGCTGTATTTTTTGGGAAACCACCATGAGAGGAATATATTTGGTTGATCCTGGGGAGATAGCCGCTTTGATTCGCATCCTCACTGAAATCCTGACGCAGGTACCATAATTGTTGAGAAAGTTCCCGAATTTCATTATCTCGCGATATAGACATACTGTCAGCAGAAATAAAATTCCCTTTTCTTATCAACGCTCGAATGCGGACTTCGGATTCAGCCCAGGTAAGACGTACGCTGTCGGAATTAAACCGGGCAGTCTTACCGCTTCCAACAGCAAGACCGTTTTGGTCAAACCAGAGCGAATATGCTGCACCATTAATTGTAAACCCTTTGCCGCCCTTACCGTATTCTTTACTAAGAAATTGTGCGATTTCATCTGCGGATCTGCCTTCCTCGTATTGGGCAAAAATACGCAGCGCGCTTGTTCGTTCGTTGCCGCCGCTTGTCAAGATACGATCAATAACCTCATCTGTAACTCTGGAAAAGAAAAAAGTAGGAGCATGAGCTTCTGCTTTGGCTTGGGCAATAGTATCCACTTGTTCCTCAACAGTAGGGAATAGACTCCTTTGCAGGTATTCTGTTGGATTGTTATCCATAGACGAAAAAGCGACAGATTCATCATCCGCCGCTTTTTCTTCGGTATTTAATTGTAAATCAGTTCGTTCAGCACGGTTTCCTCCGCTGATTCCTTCAGACCGTTCATGTGCTGTACCCAACCCATCTGATTGGTTTCTTTGTTCGGTGCCGGATCCGCTTTCAGTAGTTCGGGTATTATCTGGTCGATTCGCTCCTGTGCTGTCCGATCGATCTCCTGCAAGTGCTTCTGTAGTTCCCCGGACAACAGAAGTGTTGTATACATCCCGCTCCGGTGCTCCTGTAGGTAAGTTTCCCGAAGCATTCCGTATTTGCCCAAAGTTTTTTTGTCCTCCGACCCCGCTTTGTCCATCATCAGGTCTGGAATTAAATAATCCCCGTTCTTCGTGTAAGTTAATTCCGTCATTCCGAATGCTCCTTTCGCGCTTTAAAGCGCTAAATTTTATATTATTAGTATAGTCTTCATGATCTAACTTTGCAAGGGGTTGCAAAACTTTATTTCGATCAACTTCTTTGACGGCTCGCTCAATTCCCATCAATATTGGCTTGGATATCCTGCTTGCAGCATTCCCAAGATGAGATAGTGTTGCAAGGGTGTTAAAGTTTGTTATACTTTGGAAATCACTCTCCATAAAACGTTGGTCAACATTGATTCCGCATCGTGAGAGAAGAATGTATTCGACGCTGGCGGTCAGTAGGTCACGGAATAAAACGCCAGTGTTCTGTTCATCCAACTCTTCAAGAAAGCTGCCGCCCTTCGCGCTCATAAGATCCTCAAAGTAATCATCATAGTTTTGCTCAACGGAAAGAGCTGCACTTTCTGTCATTATTTCAAGAATACCATTCGTTTTGTTTGATAAACTATTAGTTTTTATGAGGTATTCCTGTACAGAAGCGTAATGCTCTTCCTGCATCTGCCATAGTTTTGGGGCACGACCACCCTGAACGGGGTATGTATCCGCTACATCGAATACATATTCCAGTCCAGGAGTCTCTTGACCCATTTTAATGAGGGCAATACCTTTTGATCCGCTTTTAACCCATCGATGCATTGAGCTGTTCCATTGCTCCATCCTCGCACAGGCCGTTGCATCCGGACGTTGGGCGAATATCAGAAGCTGGTCGTTAAAGGGATACTTGTAGAGTCTTGCAGCGGTAGTAAGGAAAGAAGTCCACTCACGTGAGCTGTTGGTGACCTTGTGCGCTGTTTGCACAGCAAGTTCTGAAATCAGTTTAAGTTTTGGCGTCATAAATTGCTTCCTTCCTTTCTGTTCTGTTTTGTATGCTGTAATCTTTTGTATTCACTTAGTAAGTCCACCTGGGTTCCTCCATTCGCTTTTTAATTAGCAAGCCGCCTGATTTCTCCGGTGACTATAAGAATATTAACCATAGATTAGTTGAGTGCAAATTTCACTGTTATGTTTATATCACTGAGAGGATGTTCCTACACTTGTCAAGTTAAAAGTTTTAAAATCTCTGGACTTTATTGTTAATAAAGTCTTGAAGTTATATGAATATCCTGATTTTCCACCTGAGAGCCGATTTTGTACCGATATGCTTACTACACGCTTTGTCGTGTCTACTGTTACCGGTGTCCAATAAAAGTAGGCGTGAGTGCCGGACCAATACGAGTTTGCTATTTCTGACGTTCCATCCTCGTAGGTAACCACTTCATAATAATTATAAACATAGCTGCTTGTTCTGCCTGAAGGTTCGATGGAGCAATCCCAATTACCATCAATAGAATTTATGTATATTGGTTTGTCAAAATAATAATATGTCATTCCTGATGCTCCTGATGAAGTTAATGTATTATTGCTGCAAACAGTATAGCTTGTGCTTGCTACCGTTGAGTCATATGATGCAGTCCATGTAATAGGAACCGTTACGGAACACATTGCAGTGAAAGCACCATCATGCGTGGTGACAGTGATAACAGCAATTCCGCTTGAAACAGCAGTGATATTACCAGTATCATCTACTGTGGCTACAGCAGTGTTGCTTGACGACCAGCTGACTACTTTGTTTGTTGCATCTTCCGGAGAAATTATGGCATCAATAGAATCTGTGTTACCAGCTGATATATCAAGAGAGGTTTTGTTAAGCGAGACACCTGTGACTGGTACAGTCACGGTTACGCTGCAGCTCGCTGAGAAACCACCGTCGTGTGTGGTGACTTTAATTGTAGCTGTGCCTCCCGCTATTGCTGTTATCCTGCCATCAGCATTAACCGTCAAAACATTAGTATCTGATGAAGACCATACAAGCGCTTTATCGGTTGCATCGTCCGGAGAAATGTTTGCGATCAGGGTATCATTTGAGCCCTTTATTAGAGTTAGCTCCGTTTTGTTAATGCTTACACCGGTAACCGGAATAGCCACGCTGACCGTGCATTCAGCTGTGAATCCGCCATCATGAGATTTTGCAGTGATGACAGCAGCTCCCACACTTAGAGCTGTGATTTTACCGTCACTGTCAACCGTTGCAATGGATTCGTCCGAGGATGTCCATTCCACTGCTTTATCGGTTGCATCTTCCGGCGTAATGGTTGCTGCCAAATTGCCCTGTGTTCCTTTGGTCAAAGTGAATGCGGATTTATCTAAACTGATTCCTGTTGCAGGCACAATAACCGTCACGACGCATTCATCTACATGCGAACCTACTTGTGCGGTAATAACCGCCGTGCCTCCCTCAATCGCTGTAATTCTGCCGGTGGAATCAACGGCAGCAACCGTAGGCTTGGAAGAAATCCATTCGACGGTCTTATTCTCCGTCGTATCCGGCGGGTCAATAGTGACCGTCAGCGTTTCTTCTGTTCCTTTGATTAGAATTAAGTCTGTCTTATCAAGAGTGAGGGTGGAAATAGATATTCCGACTGTCACTTCACAAATCGCTGAAAGCTTACCGTTGCCGGTGGTGGCGGTAATGGTGGCTGTTCCGACGTTTGCCGCAGTGATTTTGCCGTTACCGTCTACCAACACAACGTCATTGTTACTGGTCGCCCAAATAACAGTCTTGTCGGTGGCGTCTTCCGGCCCCACGGTGGCGGTCAGCGTTTTGCTTGCACCTTTATCAATGCTAAAGGATTCAGAATTGATTTTGATTGTGGATGCAGGAACTAAAACGGTCACTATGCATGCCGCCGTTTTCCCATTTGAGGTTGTGGCCGTAATTGTTGCCGTACCGCCACCAATGGCTGTGACATGCCCGATGTTGTCCACGGTGGCTATATTAGCATTGCCTGTTGACCATTGGATGCTTTTGCTTCCCGATGCATTAGACGGGGTAATAGTTGGTGTTAATACAGCCGATATGTCACCTTTGTTTAAAGTCAGCTGAGTTTTGTCCAGATTCACACCACTGATTTGAGAAGCAGTGTAGTGGCTGGAAGATGATGAATCAAGAGCACTTGACACAGGCTCACTCGAAACCGCTGATTCCAGAGAGCTTGAAACGGGGGATGCCGGTTTCGATGCTGTGCTGCTTGGCTTTGATGACGCTGAATTTGACGACGTTGACGTCGGATTCTGCGATGTGGTGACTGATATAGGTCGCGGTGCTATGGAAGTATCGCCTTGAGGTGATAGCTGATTCTCATCAATTTTTGCATCTGGGTCAGTGGAGGATGCAGAATCAAAAGAAACAGCCGTTGAGTCCGTTGGGGTAATCTCTTGTGGATTGATTGAAGTTGAGCTTTCACTTTCTAACTGCATTTCGCCTTGTTCAAGCGCCTTGACTCCCGAACCGGAAGAAAATATGCCAGATGAAAACATGCTCAGAATCGGTGTGCCGGTAACAAGCGCATATCCGGTTATTCCCGATGCGCCAACACCAAATATAATCAGAAATAGCAGTAGGAACTTTTGTAGCTTTGAATGTTTATGTTTCATTGTTGAAACCCTCCTTCAATCAAAAGAGCGGACGTGCGTCCGCTCTTAAAATATTGCGGTGTATCCCGACCCCACGCTTATGTTGATTTCCATTGGCGGCAGCTCCGATGGTTGGAATTCCGTGTGCCCCGGCGTTCACTCTGCGGCCCACACGGTTCCATATTTCATAGGGCGCCAATGCGGTCGCATCAGGGCGCTGCTGTGTTGTCTTCAATAACTTTTTGCATTTACTTAGTAAATCCAATTGGGTTCCTCCATTCGCTTGAATTTTACTGCTTTGCTAAAATGAAACCGGTATATCACCTATGAAAATACTACCAATGTCAATGCCAACATTGATGGTTTCAGACGGATGATACATATCCTCGTTATTGATATAAATTGATATTTCACTCACTGTTTGGGTAGGAGTATTGTTGTTTTCGTATCCACCGCCATATATATAGTTTAAGTTGGCTATAGTGCCCCAACCGGTTTGCCCATAGGCAAGAAGTGTTTCCGGCTGCCTGGTATACACATGTTCATTTATCTTGCTGTATCCCCAACCGATACATGTAATTCGTGGTTTCCATGGTCCCTCACCGGAGGTTCCATTATTGCTGATATATGTCACATTACCTCCAGTGGCTGCTATAGTAGCTTTAAGCGTTGTGACATTACTTATGAGCTGAATTGGCTCAGAGAATTTAATTGTAATTTGATAGCCTTTGGAGTTTTCAACCCATACCGAATGGCTATATTGGTCACCATATGAACCTACTCTGCCGTTACCTTTTAGGCTCATCTGAATACGTCCATTAATATTGGAGTAAGTTCCAAACCCTCCGGCAGTCAAGTCCGTAGGGTTGACTATAGTAGCTGTAATCTTTGGCTTGACGGTTATTGTGCAGGAAGTGGTATGAGTACCGACTTTCGCAGTGATAACCACATTACCGGGATTGATTGCAGTAACAGTACCCGCACTATCAACAGATGCAATATTATTGTCACTCGATGACCATGTGACTGTTTTATCTTCTGTAGTATCCGGAGGGTCAACAGAAACAACTAAACTTAAGCTTTTTTCTACACGAAGTTCCGCAGTTGTTTGATTTAGTGTAATGGTATTGATTGGAATTATAACACTAATATTGCAGGATGCTGTATAGCTTCCATCATGTGTCGTTACCGAGATGACAGCACTGCCGGCTGAGACAGCTGTTATGCTGCCGTGTTGATCGGTTGAAACAACATCAGGATTGGAAGACGACCATGTAACCGCCTGATTTGTTGCATCAATTGGCGATATGGCCGCGACAAGCTGATCACCGTTGCCCTTATTCATCGTCAACTCTGTTCTGTCAAGAGTAATACCGGTAACCGGAATAACCACGGTAACCGTGCATTCAGCTGTGAAT
>DDHX01000025.1:0-463 GCA_002338255.1 Ruminococcaceae bacterium UBA1865
ATGACAAATATGATGCAATCAGCAATTATCGGTTAGACCGCATGAAGCATGTTGAAGCAACATCGTGTGAATCCCGGCCATTGTGTGAAGTCAGTCTTTATGAGAAGTATTTTGATACATCCGACTATTTGAAAAAAACCTTCAATATGTATAACGGGGAACAGGAGATGATTGCGCTTTGCTGTTCAAACGATCTTCTTGAAACAATTGTCGATAAGTTTGGCAGTGAACTTGAATTTACCTGCCATGATGATAATGCTTTCACAGTAAGAGCCTCTGTATATGTGAGCGATGGTCTGATCGACTGGTTGCTGCAGTATGGGGGACGGATTACTGTGCTGTCACCCAAAAGTTTAAAAGATGTAATGATAGAGCGAATTGAGGCACTCTCTGCGGCATACTGAATTAAGCGAAAAACATATGCTCTATAAAAATCTTAATTCCGATGACAATGAGCACTGCT
>DDHX01000025.1:525-5001 GCA_002338255.1 Ruminococcaceae bacterium UBA1865
AGAAAGGGTCATCAGTGTTTTAAAACTTAAATCATCCTGCTTTTGTACAGCAGTTTCGCAGCTGTTCTTTTTTCTTGATTCGACAATCATTTTTATTCCAAGATAGGAAAGAAGAATAAGAGCGACCCAATGATCAACCGAATTGATAAAATTTTCCACAGCCTTCCCAACAAGCCAACCAAGTACAGGCATTATTGCCTGAAAAGCGCCGAAACTAAGCGATATTTTAATAGCAAAGCGAGGTGTTACAGTTCGAATAGTAGCTCCGCTCGTGATACTGACAGCAAAAGCATCCATGGAAAGTCCCACAGCAATGCCAGTTAAAGATACATAATCCATTGTTATCCTCCGAAAAAAGTAAGCATTAGACTTTATGATACATTTTTATCAGGCTGTTGTCAATTAATAAATATTTTTTAAAAGTCTTTACATTACACATAATGAAATGTTACAATGTATGTAATGATTGGAGTGATAAAAATGGATCAAAAGATAGTCCGATTATCAACTGAAGAAGAACTGCGAATTTTTATGATGCCTATGAGGCAAAAGCTGATTCGCGTCATGAGTTTGGAAGGAAAATCCATGACTGCTAAAAATTTGGCGGATAAACTGAATATTTCCGCTTCGGCAGTGCAGAACCATATCCGAAAGCTTGAGAAAATCGGCCTCATAGAGCATGACCATTACGAAAGAATTAATGGCATTCAAGCCAATTATTTCAAATTGACCGGTGTAACGGTGAGCATTGGACAGGACAGCGACGATGGTCTTGCTAATGACCGTGATGTTGTTGTCCGCAATTTGATTTCACAAATATATGGAAATTATACCGATATCGTGCATGCGCTTTCAGCCGAAGGAATCAAGAATACGGGTGAGTTTGGTGACTTTTTATCCGGTGTTATTCACTTAAGCCCCAAGGATTCGGATAGACTTTTAAAGCTGATTGCTCAATTTGTGCAGGAACACGAACACGTCGACGAAAATACGGTGCCGTGGGAATTTGAGATGATTCTGTACCAAACCCGGCTTGATGAAAAAGGCGGGGAGGGAGCATAATAAAATGAACGCAAAAATATTTTCAATTATTATGCTGCTGAACAGCTTTTCTACCGGCTTGATTGTGCCCATTTTAAGCCTGCTGCTACTGGATAAAGGAATTACGCTAAGTCAGCTCGCAATTATTATTGGTATCTATTCACTGACTACTATTGTGATAGAATTGCCGTCCGGTGTGTTTGCGGATTTATACGGAAGAAAATTAACTTTTTTACTCTCACTGATACTGACGGTTATTAGTTTTAGTATTATTCTGTTTTCCAACGGATTTATCGGTCTTGCGGTTGCAATCTTCTTTTACGGTTCCGGGCGGGCATTTAGCTCGGGCGCCATGGACGCGCTGATTATGGATTGGTACGTATTGACCTTTGGCAAGGAAAGTATTCATAAAGCGAGCGTATTGATCTCTGTAACAGAATGTATCGGACTTGCGGCAGGCGCAATTATCGGCGGTTTACTTCCAAATCTCTCACATAATAATTTTCCGGAGATGGGAAAATATGATTTAAATGTAATTATTAAAATCATATTTATAATTTTAGCAGGCGTTTTTACCCTGCTATTTATCCATGAAGCAAATGATGGAGAGCCAAAAGAAAAAACGACCCTTTCATTGCACCTGAGATCCAGTGCTGCTTTTGTGAAGGAAAATAAAACAATTCTGTCTGTTTTTATCTCTATTGCTGCGACAGGATTCGCATTTAGCACTTTGGAGATTTATTGGCAGCCAAGATTCCAGCTTATTCTCAATAACTCATCGCTTATGTGGCTGTTAGGTATATTGGCGTTCCTGTATTTTGCGAGTGCAATGTGCGGCAATATGGTGATTGGAAGATTGTTTTCTAAAATAGTAGGTAAATACAATACCGCTTATATTGTAGCAAAAACGATGATAACAGTTTGCCTTTTCACCCTTGCTTTACAAAGTTCCGCCGCAGGGTTCATTGGAATGTACGTTCTGATTTACTTCTTCTTTGGTGCAGCAAATGTAATTGAGTCGGTGATTTTGAATGAACAAATTCCAAGTGAAAAGCGCGCCTCCATTCTTTCTTTGAATTCTCTTGTGGCGCAAGCAGGATCATTGATGGCATCGGCTACGGGCAGCATTGTAATTTATTACAGTACGATTCCTGTGCTTTGGGGTTTATCTGCTACCGTACTGTTGCTGGCTACAGGCGCGACTGCGTTGGGACTGTACAGAAAAAGCAAAGTGCCAGTCTGATTTTAGTACGACTTCACTTTGGATATTATATATTGTGGAAGCAAAGGCAGCGGTAGCAAATATGTACCGCTGCCTTTGCTTTTAGAAAGCCGTCTTATCGGTATGTGCTATATGCCATCATTCTTATAACAGGCTTCCGTGGTCTACCCAATTTTTGGCTTCCTCAACATTGTCGTCGTCCGGTCTTGCGGCACGGGTTTTTTCGAACCTTGCGTTTGGATAATTTATTGGCATGGTTGACTTATTTGTATCGTCTTTTTTGCTCCAGTCAACTTTTTCATCATTCATACATTTCACCTCAAATCTATTTTTTGCAATTTATTTTAATTAATACATTTGCCTTTCATAATTATTAATGATAAAATATATACAATATTTAATCGAGAGGATAATAAGCCATGATTGCTGTGATTGATTACGGCGCTGGAAATTTGCAAAGTGTTGTAAAGGCATTTAACTTTATAGGGTGCGACGTACTTGTTACAGCTGACAAGGACGAACTGAAAAATGCCTCTGCCGCAATTTTGCCAGGAGTTGGTGCATTTGGCGACGCAATGAGCTGCTTGAAAAACTCTCATTTTGTGAATCCAGTGCTTGATTTTATTGAGAGTGGCAAGCCGTTTTTAGGTATTTGCCTTGGACTCCAGCTGCTCTTTGAAGGAAGCGAGGAATCACCGCATGTTAACGGACTCGGGGTCTTAAATGGTAAAATTGTTAAGATTCCTGCTGAAACAGGGCTGAAAATACCTCATGTAGGCTGGAATTCGCTCAATATAAAAAGTAATGACGGTCTGTTCCAAGGTTTAAAGCCGAATCCTTATGTTTATTTTGTTCATTCCTACTATTTGAAGGCCGAAAATCCGGAGGTTGTTTCCTCAACAACGACCTACGGCGTACAAATTGATGCGTCGGTGCAGCGCGGAAATCTTTTTGCCACACAGTTTCATCCGGAAAAGAGCGGTCAAACAGGCTTGCAGATGCTCAAAAACTTCGTTTCAATTATTGACTGAAATTTTGCTCGGGGGTCATCATTATGTATGCAAAACGAATCATACCATGCCTTGACGTAAAGGACGGCAGGGTCGTAAAGGGAACTACCTTTATTAACTTGCGCGATGCCGGCGACCCGGTGGAAGCAGCCATTGAGTACGATAAACAGGGTGCGGACGAGCTTGTGCTGCTGGATATCACTGCTTCATCACAAGCGCGCGGTATAATCTTAAATATTGTAAGTGAAGTAGCCAATCATATTTTTATCCCATTTACGGTTGGCGGCGGGATTAGGACTGTTGATGATTTCACAGCTCTTCTAAGAGCCGGCGCGGACAAGGTGTCTGTGAATTCCGCTGCACTTCAAAATCCGTTGATCATCAGCGAAGCAGCTGAAAAATTCGGCAGTCAATGTGTTGTCTGCGCAATTGACGCAAAGCGCAGGGAAACCGGGGGATGGACGGTCTATCTTAACGGAGGACGCGTGGATACCGGAAAAGACGCGGTTGAATGGGCAAAGGAAGCGGCGCGTCTTGGAGCCGGTGAAATACTGCTTACCAGTATGGACTGTGACGGTATGAAAAGTGGGTATGACCTTGCATTAACCGCGGCAGTGTCGCAGAATGTCTCCATTCCGGTCATTGCATCCGGTGGTGCGGGGAACATGGAACATTTTTATGACGCTTTTACAACCGGAAAAGCGGATGCTGTGCTTGCGGCGTCACTTTTTCATTTTGGTGAAATCACGATTCCGGATCTTAAAAAGTATCTTGCACAGCATGGAATCCCGGTCAGACAATAATTTATTTCATTTCTTTGAGGCTGAATTTCATTCAGCCTCATTTTTTATGGATAGAAACTTTCTGTTCGGCATAAGAATTACTAATAAATAGGAGGTGCTGGATATGAAGTTCAAAAAGTTGTCGGCATGCTTTCTTGCGGTATTTATACTTGTTTCAATTTTGCCGGCTAAAGCGGCGGCGCTGGCCGACACAGAGGTGAAAGCTCCGTCATCGGTTCTGATGGAGGCACAAACCGGAAAATTGCTCTATGAAAAGAATTCACATGAAAAGCGCCCCTGTGCGTCCATCACAAAGGTTATGACGCTGATTCTTGTCATGGAGGCACTGGATTCGGGCAAAATAAAACTTACCGATACCGTATCTGCAAGCGAGCACGCGGCTTCCATGGGTGGCTCAGAT
>DDHX01000060.1:0-20972 GCA_002338255.1 Ruminococcaceae bacterium UBA1865
GGAATTATTTACCAATATATACTGAAACAAAAAACGGCATAAGCTTTTTAGAGCTCATACCGTTTATATGTATATATTGAATTGCAAATGATTATTTAGCAAGTTTCAACTCCTTGATTTCTCCACTATGCTCCTGAATCACTTTAAACATTACATCAACAGTGTCTTTGGTATCTTCAACCTTTTTATCAATTTTATCAAGTTTAGAAAGCTTCTCTGAATCAAGCTGATGTCCATCAAACAAGGTGTCCAGTTTTTTGCTGATGTCATTCTCTAAAACAATTTCGGTCTTGGTTGTACGTTGTTTTATTTCAGTCATATCTGTCTGTAGCACCTCTTGGCCTTGCATTAAACCGGAAATATTTTTCTTCAAACCTGAAATTTCTTGCTTTACGCCGGAAACATCTTGCTTCAAACCTGAAACATCTTGTTGCAAAATTCCCTGCCCTTGCTTTAGACCGGAAATATCCTGTTTTACACTTTGTAAATCATTGTATATGGCTTGTAATAATTCGTTATTCTCCATTTCACACGCCCCCTAAGTGGTATATATTATAACTGTTTTAACCACAGCTTGCAATAGAATTATGATCGCTTGATGAAACTTAAAGTTCCATATCCTGTGCTACTTCAAAACTTTTATCATAAGTTAGCTCATTTTGTACGTCTGATTCCTCATGAGCTGCAGACAGCCGATCGGAAAGAATATCTGGCACTGAACTTTGATTCTCAATTTGCTGTATATATGCTTCATGGGCTTCCCCATCAGGTTTTCTCCCCATATCACAGGTAAATTTATTTTCCTTGCCTTTTAACTTTCTCATTTCTTCATGCCATTGCATTACCTTTTCCATTTCGTTTTCAAGAGTACTGTTCTTGGATGACATTTCCTCTTCCTTATATCCACCGAACATATCATTTAGAATTTCTTCATAATATGAAATATCTTCTTTACAATTATCCGCATATTCCTCGTCCGATTCATCCTCTATCTGAAACTCCTGTAGTTCGTTCTTTGCATCTTGAAGGTCATTCCAAGCATCTATTGCTTCAGATACGCTATCGTTGGTAATAAGCCACTGAAGAAAACTGCTTTCACCAAAACCCATTCCAAACCAACATCTGTCGAACCACTGATTTGCATACATTCTTTCATCGGAGCCGTTGCTGTAGGTTCCAGAGACTAAATCACCAACGAAGTTTCCAAATAATTCGGAGACTGTTAGCCCTGCCTCTCCAACCTTATTAAAAAGTCTTTCCACATCTGCGTCTGAAAGATTAACGCTGAAATTTCTCTCTTTTATTGTTTTGATTTCTTCATGCTGTTGATTGCTCATGTGTATACCCCTTTTCATGAAAATTTAAGTATAAAAAAGAACCAACTTATTGGTTCTGTAAGAATATGGTGATAATATTGTAGAGAAGTAGTATAATTAAGTTCTGTTCGCGAACGAATGCATATTAATTTTGGAGGAATATAATGAATGCTTTAGGAAATGAAAATAATACTTTTCAATATTGGGGTGAATATTGGTTTACCAAAAAACGCAATAAGGTATCGTACTCTCAAATGAGAAATTTACAGTGTTACCTGAATCACTTATATAAATATATTGGTGATAAGCCAATTAATAAAATCAAACCCGATGATGTGGATTATTTACTTGATGAATTGACAGAAAAAAATCCGAATACCCAAAAACCATCATCGCATCAATACTTAGTTGACATTCGTAGCACCGCGTCAAATGTCTTCGAAGCAGCAATCGATAATGATATTATCTTTAAAAATCCTGCAAGAGGAAGAGAAATATCAAAATATGCTCCTAAGTCATCTCGCCGCGCATTGACCCTGACCGAGCAGAAATTAGTAATTTGTACTCCCCACCGAGCACGCATTGGTGCATTAATTATGATGCTTGCTGGTCTACGTCGTGGAGAATTAATTGCTCTCACTTGGGATGATATTGATTTAGATAATTTTAGAATTAGCATCACCAAATCTGTTGAGGAAAAACAAGTGAATCACTTCGTATTAAAAGACGGAACAAAAACTGGAACATGGGGACGAATTATTGATATTCCAATTGATTTGGCGATTGCGATTGAACAAGCCAAAATGGATGCTGTTAGCAAGTACGTTTGCTGCAAGAGGAACGGAACGATGCATACCCCAACATCATGGAGACAAATGTGGCAGAGCTACATTAACACTATTTTAAAAATTAATGTATGTGCAAAAAGTACCGGTATTAATGAGATTACTGCACATTATTTGCGTCATACATATGCGACTCTGCTGTACATATCAGGCGTCGATGTCGTGACTGCATCTCATTTGATGGGCCATTCTAACATTAAAACAACGCTTGCCATTTATACACACCTTGACGAGATGATGGTTGTAAAATCTGTCGAAAAATTAGATGTGTATATTTCAGAAAGACTTTTCCCTAAATAAACCTTAAATTTCCACTTTGCCTAATAGCCTTGACGTGCGAAAGGTCATAGATTCGAGTTCTATAACGTCCACCAAATAAACCGCATGGATCCTGGTTTTTCCAGAGTCCATGCGGTTCTTTAATTTTTAGTACGACACTTAGTATCGTTGAAACCAAGGGCAATACGGATTCAGAAACCTTAAGATTGACCGAACTCGACAAGATAAAATGTGGCCGTAAGCACTTTGAAGCGCTGGGCGACACGATAATATTTAAAGAAGCAGACGATTTTGATAAGTTCATCGAAAATATAAGGGCTTAAAATGCCGAATGATCAAATACTACTGTTTAAGGAGAAATAAAAATGTCTGATATTAAATATGAAATCAGCAAGGAACTTGGCGTTTTATCGGAAAATGCAAAGGGCTGGAACAAAGAACTAAACCTTGTCAGTTGGAACGAGCGTGATCCCAAGTACGACATCCGCGATTGGTCGGAAGGACACGAAAAGCTTGGTAAAGGGGTTACACTGACTGGCGAAGAAGTTAAGAAGCTACGTGATATCTTGAACAAAATAGATTTGTAAATGCTTTCGTTGCTTCGCTTTTCTTTTATACTCCAAGGCTACAAGTGGTCTTTCAAACATCTGATTGGACCAGCAATCAGCTTACTTTATAGATAAAACTTTACCAACAATAGATCTAAGGAGTAGTTTCATGCAGCTTGAACTAAAAAACATTAAAAAATCTTTTGATAGCAAACAAGTGTTGAAAGATGTGAACTTTACCTTTGAACAGGGGAAAATATACGGACTTCTCGGGCGAAACGGTGCAGGAAAAACGACGCTGTTTAACTGCCTGAGCGGGGAAATGAAGGCTGACGAAGGCGAGTTTTTTCTCATACAGGAAGGCCATTCGTCCGTACTTAAGCCGGAAACGATCGGTTATGTCTTTGCTACCCCTATTTTACCGGAATTTTTAACAGGTTTTGAATTTTTGAAATTTTATATTGATATCAATAAGGAACATATCCAGTCAGATCGGACAATCGATGATTATTTTGATTTAATTCAGATTGAAAAAGAAGACCGGCATCGCCTTATCAAAGGCTATTCGCATGGCATGAAAAACAAGCTGCAGATGCTTTGCTTTATCATTTCCAAACCGCCGATTATTCTTCTGGACGAGCCTCTTACATCACTTGATGTCGTAGTTTCACATGAAATCAAGAAATTACTGCTTGAAATGAAACACGATCATATCATACTGTTTTCCACACATATTCTTCAGCTGGCCACCGACCTGTGCGATGAAATCGTAGTGCTCAATGACGGGAAACTCGATCAGGTTGACCATACTATTATTGGAAACCCGCAATTTGAGGAAAAAATAATCAGTCTTTTGAAAGATGAGAACGAAGCATGATCTTAAAAACTCAGAGAAATATTTTTAACATTATGGCATCAACCAACGCCAACTCGTTTATCTACTACTTTAAACGTATCCCCTTCATCGGTAAAATTTTGCCGGACAGCATATATGGAAATATCACACTTAAAAAGAGAGTGGCTGTGCTATCGCAGCTTTTAAAAGTTTTTGAGCATTTATTTGGGAAGGCACTTTTTATCGGTCTTCTGATTATTCTTCCAGTTACTTTGATAGAAAAGAATCCATCACTACACTATCAGTCTTTCATTCATATTTTCTTCATGATAAGTTTTATCGGTTCGTTTTTGACATCCTCAATATTTACATCCGATAGAAATAAATATATCTGTATTCGTCTCATGCGTATGGATGCAAAAAGTTATATTGTATCAACAGTATTGTTGCAAGATCTGAAGGATATCCTTTATTTCATGCCCGTTTTGATGTTTTCAGCTGTCTGGATGGGTGGAACCTTGCTGCAGGGCTTTCTATTAACAATCGTACTTGCAGGTTCAAACCTGATCGGTGAAGCCTTTTACCTGCTCTTTTACTCAAAAACAGGGGTTATTCTTTGCAAAAAGCCACTTGTTGTGGTTGCAGTCGGCGTTTCTTGTCTTGCCGCCGCATACATACCAGTATTGTTACACAAGCCCTTTATTCTTGGCGAGTTGATATTTCATCCGGCGTGTATACTTGCTTTTCTTGTGTTGAATATTTTATGCGTTTGGGTTGTCGTCAGGTTTGACAAATATCACAGCATTGCGGCAATTATTATTAAAGGCTCGAGCTTTACTGTGGATACCAATAAGGTTATCGGAGAGGCAAGATTTTCTGACGTAGCTATGCGGGAAAAAGAGTTTACCGAATCTGATTTAAAATCAGATAGGTTTGAAAATAGAAAAGGGTTCGCTTATCTCAATGCAATATTTTTTGAACGTCATAAACGACTTTTGGTAAAACCCATAGTCATTCGGGTAGCTGTTATTGCAGTGCTGTTTTTTGCTGCTATTGCTGCTTCATTTTTCGTACCTGAGTTTTTAATGCCGCTTTCCAATCCCGGCAAAATATTGCCGGCTTTTGTGTTCCTTATGTATTTGGCTTCTATTGGTGAGCGGGTATGCAAAGCCATGTTTTATAACTGCGACATCAGTCTTTTGCGGTATTCATTTTACCGTGATAAGAATGCGATTTTATCCAATTTTAAAGTCCGGCTGCTCAAAGTTGCAGGACTGAATTTAATTGTTGCTGCAGCCATTTCAGCTGCTGTCGTTAGCTTATCTTTGATTTTCAGCCTGCACTGGTCAGCTGTTGACATTGTGTTCTTTGTACTGTCCATCCTGTGTTTGTCCCTGTTCTTTTCGGTTCACCATTTATTTTTGTATTATGTATTTCAGCCCTATACTGCAGAGCTTGGAATGAAAAATCCATTTTACAGCGGCATTAGTACAGGCGTATATTTTTTATGCTATTTTTGCCTGCAGATCAAGAGTGCTCCCTCTTATTTTACGCTGATTGTCCTGTTGTCAACGGTTATTTATATTGTAGCTGCACTGATATTGGTTTATAAATATGCGCCTAAAACTTTCAGAGTAAAATAAATGAATATCAGCGAGTTCCTGAATTTTGTATAAACCAGTATGTTATAAATATTAGAACAGAATACGGAGAGCAGTATGATTAGAGAAATTTGTAAAGACACCTTTATTTTAGGTAGGAAATCTGTGCAAGCATCTAAGACTGATATGCCTGTGGTAGAGGACCTTCTCGACACGCTAAAAGCGAATGCGAATCGGTGTGTTGGCATGGCAGCTAATATGATCGGCGTCAGTAAGCGCATTATTGTGCTCAGCGTAGGGACGATGAACATACCTATGATTAATCCAGTCATCATAAAGCACGCTGACTCGTATGAAACCGAGGAAGGCTGTCTGTCGCTGGGCGGCGTGCGAAAAACCACCCGCTACCAGTCCATTGAGGTGGAGTTCCTCGATCGGAATTTTGAGAAGCAGAAGCGAACCTTTACCGGTTTTCCGGCGCAGATCATTCAGCATGAAGTTGATCACTGCAACGGAGTCCTGATCTGAGTGCAGACTACTGAAAATGAAATGGTGGAATTGGAAAGACAAAGAATATAAGTCTAATAGGCCCAAATCAAAATAACATGCAGTTCAGAAATAGGTGACTCCGTGGGTATATGATGGACTGGAAGACAGCCGGGCTGCCCTATTCCATTGAATAGGAGAAGATCATAAGGGCTAAAACAAGTAAGCAACATATTAATGGATTGGGAGTAGATTATGTTGCTCATCATGTAACTTATCCCTTGGATAATGATACAGAACTGATTCAAAATTCATTTCAGATTAATTCATGCCTCAGAAACTGTCTGGGATGGAAGTCTCCAAGGGCACCGATAATGTGAGGGCCAAAAGTCTTGGCATATTCATTAAAAAATATCAGCCACCTTATGCTATTCGAATTAGTGTCAAAAACTTTGGGCTTGAAAACAACATCAAATCAGTTCCGCTATATGCAGTGTTTNNGTAATCTCAACAAAAATAGGTACTGACTGCTTTCTAAACAATTGAAACAGTCAGTACCTATTTTGCCCTCTACTCCAAATGAATTTGGGCAAGAAATAGTACAGTACAAAAAATCAGGTTATGAAAACAATATTAAACCTGAAGCGGATTTAACATGAAGCAGTTTTAACTACATCTATATTTCACAAAATATTACTTATGATTTTGTTTTATATTTCAACAGATATTTATTGACATATTACATAGTTTAATGTATTATTTCATTGTAAATTAAGTGCACAATATTAGTAAACCGGTCTACTAAACTGATTTATAAAAATCATAGAGTTTTATTTTTTTAGTTGAATATAAACCGATTTACTAAAGCGGTTTATATTGCTATACTATTCTTACATTAAAGTAAGAAAGGCGAATAGAATGAAAAACAATAAACCTACTATTAGCGATGTTGCGTTAAATGCAAATGTATCGAAATCTACAGTATCAAATTATTTGAATGGCCGCTTTGAAAGCATGTCAAATGAAACGAAAACCAAAATTGAAACAGCGATTCAGCAGCTGTCCTACACCCCAAGTTTAAGTGCGCGGCGTCTTTCTGCGAAGGAAAAGTGTAAAGCAATTTGTGTCATCATTCCTTACAATATTTCGCACGCTTTTGACACTTTATATTTTCCTACTGTTTTGAGTGCAGTCGGTAGTATTGCGGAGAAAATGAACTATAATGTGCTGATCTTTGCACGAAACGGCCAGGGGATTGAAAAGAATATTGAATATCTTAAGAGCATGGCTTCAACTATGGTCGATGGATTTATGGTATTTGACCTCAAACAGGACGATTATTATTTTAAGGAATTTGAAAAAGCAAATATACCTTATGTCTGCGTGGGAAAAATATGCGGATACGATGATTATAATTATGTTGCGTCTGATCATAGACAGGCAACTGTTGATGCTGTAACGTATTTAATTGGGCTGGGACATAAAAAAATCAGTTTAGTTATGGAAAACAGCTCTGGCGTCGTTGAGGCTACAAGGCTTGCCGGATACAAAGAAGCCTTTCGCAAATATGGACTTCCGATTAACCCAAGTTTTTTTTGCAATATCGACCCGCACAATAAAAATATGGATCAGATTTGTTATGAGGAATGTAAAAAGATGTTGACTCAAAAGGATCGACCGACCGCAATTATTTGTTCCATTGTCTTCATGCGCACGATCCTGCGTATTGCAGAGGAAAATCATTGGACCATTCCTGAAGATTTGTCACTGGTTGCAACTGAATACAGCGATCAGTATCAATTTTCATATATGAATTTTACAAGAATCCAATCCATCGCATCAGAGGTAACTGAACTGGCTTTTAAGAAATTGTTGCGAACCATTTACAACAAACGCGGTTCATTTGAGTCCCAGCTCAATAAACTTACGCTGACCATTGGAGACACTACTGCCGCGCCAAAACATATTTAGTTGTTTGTATCATGAAAGTGATATCAAATATAAATTTTAAAGTGGAGGTTCGAAAATGAAAAATGTATTGAAAAGGTTAAACAAGTTAATCGCACTGGTTATGGCACTTTCCATGGTGTTGCTGACTGCATGTTCTTCCGGTACGCCTGCCACGGGCAGTTCTGCGGATTCGAAAGGCACGGCATCGACTCAGAGTGCAAAAAAGAAATTGGTGTTCTGGGACAAGTCCGAATATGTAAAAGATTACAACACATTGATGAAGAAAAAAGTTGACGCTTTTGCAAAAGAAAAAAATGTTGATGTTGATTATGTTATTATTCCATCCAATGACGTAAAACAGAAAGTCATGGCGGCAATTGAAGCAAAAAATCCACCTGATTTGATAGTCGGCGACGATTCACTGTGTGCACAGTATGTAGCAATGGGTCAGATTGCAGATGTCAGTGATGTTGTATCAGGGATGGATTTAACAGACACCGCAAAGGAATTCTCTAAAATCAATAACAAAGAAGTCCTTGTTCCCCTTGCCTTTCTTGCCCCCGGCATGTACTGGAGAACAGATAAATGGAGCGCAAAAGGCCTTTCAGCACCAACTACATGGCAGGAGCTGAAGGAGCAAGCGAAACTTGTAAATGATCCTACTCATGGGTTCTATGCTCTTGGTTTCCCAATGGGCGCGTCCGGCGGCGGAGATGCAGAAGGATTTATGCGCTCTGTTATCCTCAGTTTCGGTGGTGTTCCTGTGGATGCATCCGGAAAAGTAACCATTAACTCGCCTCAAACATTAGAAGCGCTTAAATTTGTTGCATCGCTGTATCAAGAAGGTTTGTGCCCGCCTGATGCTATGACATGGGATGACAGCGCAAACAACGCGGCTTATCTGGCAGGAACGGTTGGCGTCGTATTTAATTCAGGTTCTATTTGGTCGTCACTCAAAAAAGAAAAACCGGAATTGCTGGCAAAGACCCAGATTATCTCTTACCCTAAGGGTGCAAGCGGAAAGTCATATGCTCCCGGCGGTACCAATACCTTTGGTGTTTTTAAGACAGGTAAAAATACCGATGTAGCCAAAGAGTTCGTAAAATACTATTTCTCTGATAAAGAAAACTACAATGCTATGGTAGAAGCAATGGGTGGTATGTGGCAGCCGGTTCTTAACGGTATGGGCGACAGCGCTTTCTGGAAGAAGACGGAAAATGCAGGCTGGCTGCTGAACTCCAAAAGCCTTACAAGAAATTTTGCTCCCGCTCCTGCTGACCAATACGCCAACTTAACAGTCTCCAGTCAACTGTGTGTAAAAGCAATCCAAAATATTGTCGTGAACAAAATGGATCCCCAGGCGGCACTTGACCTGCTTGAGAAGTCGTTCCAAAAGGTTTATAAAGACAGGAAATAGTATTTCATTGTGATTGCAGGATGCGATAATGTATTATGTATCGCATCCCGCCCACAATATAGTTTGGCAGATGTAATACAATGAAAGGAGTGATGTCAATTGAATAATTCCATTCGAAGTCACTCTCAAACACGAACAGACCGGATGTTGGGATTGATTCTGATGATACCAGTTGCTGTTATCATCGTTGGTATTATGGGTATTCCATTAGTTAAAGCAATATATCTAAGCTTCACAGACAAAACCGTTGGCCAGCCAGAAACATTTATAGGATTAGAAAACTACTTTACCTTATTTAGCGATCCTACCTATTGGCAAGTAATTAGAAATACTTTTATTTATACGGCTGGCAGTGTTGGATTGAAGCTTCTTTTCGGTGTTATCCTTGCGGTGATTCTAAACAAGAAATTTATTGGCTGCGGATTTTTTAGAACCGTCTTGCTCATTCCATGGGCGCTTCCGGGAACGGTGGCAGCAACTACCTGGCGATGGATGTTCGACAGCACCTATGGGATCATAAACAGCCTGCTGCTTTCATGGGGGGTAATCAGCGTCCCCATTGCATGGCTTAGCGATCCGAAATTAACATTATACACAGCCATGATTGTAAATATTTGGCGGGGAGTTCCGTTCTTTATTTTCAGCTTGCTGGGGGCGCTTCAAACCATAGACAACCAAATGTATGAAGCGGCGTATCTTGACGGCGCGGGTACGTTAAGCCAATTTTGGTTTATTACTCTTCCGTCCATTTATCCTGTTTTAAAAATCACTACCTTGCTTTCTGCCATTTGGACCTTCAATGACTTTGAAAACGTATATTTGGTAACAGGAGGCGGCCCAGTTTATGCTTCTTCTGTTATTTCCACATACACTTACGATTTGGCATTTATTCAAAACTCATTTGGACAGTCTCTTTCCGCGGCAGTATCCATCATTCCCGTCTTATTGCTTATTATTATCATATCTCAAAGATCAATGAAAGAAAAAGTAAATTAAAGGAGGGAAATATTTATGGTAATGACAAAAGGTAAAAAGTTTTTGCACTATTTTGGTATTTATGGAATTCTTTTTGTTGCACTGATAGGTACTGTTTTCCCTCTGTATTGGATGATAAAATCCTCTTTTACACCAGACAACGAAATGTCCATGGCGCGTCCTTCCCTTTTCTCTTCTCATGTAACACTGGAACACTATGTTAAATTGTTGAATGAGACAAATTTTATGGGGAACATTGGGAACAGTTTGTATGTTGCGGGTATTACTACCATTGTTTGTCTGGCTATCAGCATTTTTGCTTCCTATGCGATGACAAGATTAAAATTTCCGTTACGCAATATGTTTAAGAAAAGTATTATTCTTTCTTATCTATTGCCGACTGCCGTTTTGTTCATTCCGATGTATGTACAAGTAAGTGCAATGGGGTTTAATGACAACAAAAACGGATTGCTTATTATCTATCCGACGTTCGTTGTCCCATACTGCTGTTATATGCTTATCAGCTATTTTCAGGCGATTCCTTATTCCTTGGAGGAAGCTGCCCTGATTGACGGATGTAATCGGTTGAAATCCATGATCAAAATTATTATTCCGATTGCTCTCCCAGGAATTGCAGTCGTTGCAACGTTTGCTTTTACCATGTCATGGAATGAATATTTATACGCGTTAGTTATGACTACCAGCCCAATGCAGCAGACCGCTACTGTGGGTATTACCAGCTTTAAATTTGCCGACCAGGCAATATGGGGATTGATTATGAGTGCCTCAGTTGTGGCTTCGCTGCCAGTCGTCATATTATATGTAGTCGCGCAAAGTATGCTGGTTACCGGGAAAACGGATGGTAGTGTAAAATAAATGAGAAGGATGATCTCAATGACAGACATGAAAGAAAATTATGAAGACACTCTGCAATATGTCAGCACCAATTCAAGGCCCTCAGATTTACGCATAACCGACCTGCGTGTTGCCGATATTGTTGGAGCGCCGATGCACTGCACCTTAGTAAAAATTATGACTAATCAGGGGTTAGTCGGTTATGGAGAGGTAAGGGACGGCGCCTCACGCAACTTTATTCTGGAGCTGAAAAGCAGAATCCTCGGTGAAAATCCATGTGATATTGATAAACTTTTTCGTCGTATCAAGCAGTTTGGGGGTCACGCAAGACAGGCGGGGGGAGTATGCGGAATTGAACTTGCCCTGTGGGACCTTGCCGGAAAAGCATACGGAATTCCCGTTTATCAAATGTTGGGCGGAAAGTTTCGCGATTCTATCCGTATGTACTGTGATACAGATATTGATGGAAAGCATAACGGTACCGAAATGGGTCATGCACTAAAAAAAAGAATGGAAAAAGGTTTCACTTTTCTTAAAATGGATCTCGGCATTGACCTTCTTTATGATGAGCCGGGCGCACTGTGCGCACCATTAGGATTTGTTTCGCAGCTTAACAAAGCAAAAGAGTATGATCCTATTGCCCGCAACCTTACAGATGACCAGCGTACGTACAGAAATAATTTGTATGATATTCAGAACATCCCCCACTTTAGCACAGGCGTTCAGGTTACGGAGAAGGGCTATGACATTCTTGAGCAATATGTTGCGGACGTTCGTAAAGAAATTGGCTATGATATTCCGCTGGCAATCGATCATTTTGGACATATTGGGGTTGAATCGTGCATTAAGCTTGCCAAGCGTATTGAAAAATATAACATAGCGTGGATGGAAGATATGGTTCCATGGCAGCTTACAAAGCAGTACGCGCGTCTTGCGCAATCCGTCAGTATTCCTATTTGTACCGGAGAAGACATTTACTTGAAAGAAAACTTTAAGCCTCTGCTGGAAGCAGGCGGAGTTTCTGTGATTCATCCGGACATATTGACTTCGGGCGGAATTCTGGAAAATAAAAAAATTGGTGATATGGCGCAGGAGTACGGGGTAGCGATGGCTGTGCATATGGCGGAAAGCCCCATTGCCTGTTTGGCCGCCGTTCACAGTGTGGCCGCTACCGAAAACTTTTTAGCGCTTGAGTTTCACTCAAACGATGTACCCTGGTGGTCGGATCTCGTAAATGGATTGCCTAATCCTATCGTGCAGAACGGTTTTATTCAGGTGCCGAACGCACCGGGACTTGGCATTGAATCTCTTAATGACGATGTTATCGCCGAACATCTGCATCCTGATTATCCCGGCATTTGGCTTCCCACCAACGAATGGGATTGCGACTATTCTCATGACCGTATCTGGAGTTGATATCTGATAAATAAATTCACTTATTACAAATAAAGGAGTAAATTGCAATGGATTTGAATGAAATTAAGAACATAAGAGAACGCTTTTTAAAGTGTACTTTTTCTGCAGATATTTATGATGTTATGGACAAAATGGGGTATGCAAATCAGTGCCTCGATTTGCATATCAAGCCGCTTAACGATAATTGGAAATTGTGTGGGCCGGCTGTCACTATCTTAGGGACACGTGAGCCTATGACTGAAGAAGAGATGCATCCGGAACCTGAATACAATAAATTTTGGATGTTTGACAATTTTTATGAGGGCTGTGTCATCGTAATGGACGGTGAAAAAGCGGAGCATGTAGGCTGCTGGGGAGAAATGATGAGTTATGGCTCGAGAAATGTTGGCGCCGCAGGAATTGTGATTGATGGGGGTACCCGGGATAAGGCGGGCATTCTCGACATTGAAAATTGGGCCTGCTTTGCCCGCTATACTACTCCTATTGAGTCGCAAAAAAGATGGCGTCCCAAAGAGATGATGAGGCCAATTTATATNNATCCGGGCGACTGGATTTTCGGAGACAGTGATGCGGTTGTGGTTATTCCTCAAGAGATCGTAGGTCAGGTATTAAAGGCTGTGGAGGATGTTTCAGCGCGTGAAGTCCTTTCCCGTGCAGCATTTAAAGAAGGAAAAACAATACAAGAAGTATTTAAACTTTATGATCGTGCTTAAAATATGATCAATAAGAAAGGAGAGGGTGGCTCGATTTGAGTTGCCTTTTTCTTTATTATCTATTAGATTCAAATAATTCTCTTGTGTTTGACTATACTTTTTTAGGAAGTGTAAAAATGAAAACAGTTATAGAAAAAATAGCAGAACTGAAAATTATTCCGGTAGTTAAAATAGAGCGGATAGAGGATGCAGTCACTCTTGCCTCGGCTCTGATTTCTGGTGGAATCCCTGCAGCGGAAGTTACGTTTCGTACTCACTGTGCAGCAGAAGCGATTCAGGCTATTGCTAACAAATTCCCCGATATGCTGGTGGGTGCCGGCACTGTGCTGAATCCAGAGCAGGCTGATGCGGCAATTGCTGCGGGCGCTAAGTTTATTGTTTCGCCTGGGTTTGACCACGCTACCGTACAGCATTGCATAGACAAAGGAATTCCGATTTTTCCCGGATGCGTTACAGCGAGTGAAGTCCAGCAAGCAGCTAATATGGGTTTAACGGTTTTAAAATTTTTTCCTGCGGAGCAGACGGGCGGCTTAAGTGCAATCAAGTCTTTGGCTGAGCCTTTTAGCAAAATTCGCTGGATGCCTACTGGCGGAATCAATCTGACCAATATCAAAAGTTATCTCAATTTTAAAGAGATTATCGCATGTGGCGGAAGCTATATGGTCAATGCATCGGATATTGAAGCAAGGGACTGGGAAAGAATTACCGATCTTTGTCGGCAGACAATAGAATTGATTCAAAACAAGCCGGAACCGAAAATACCTTCTGCGCCGCTTTTTACAAAAATGGAAAAAACTTTTGATGTGATTACCATGGGAGAAGTACTTCTACGTCTATCCGCTCTACCAGATCAGCGTATCTGCAACAGCAGTTCTTTTACAGCCTACATCGGTGGGTCAGAACTAAACGTGAGCTCTGGAGTTGCGCGTTTAGGGCTTAAAGCAGGAATTATAACCTGCTTGCCCGATAATGATATGGGAAAATATGCATACAGGGAGCTGCGAAGGTTGGGTGTCAGCGACGAATTGATTTCTTATGATTTCAACGAAACAGCAAGGCTTGGACTTTATTATTTTGAATCTGGGGCTGCCCCTCGAAAGCCTAAAGTAGTTTATGACAGAGCCAACAGTTCTTTTTGCAAATTAGATTTGAGCAATCTCCCTCAAACTATATATTCGGATACCAGGCTGTTTCATATTAGTGGGATTACCTTGGCTTTACCACAGGTTCGAAATACCGCAATTGACGCAATCAGGCGTTTCAAGGCAGGTGGCGCGTTGATTAGCCTTGATGTCAATTACCGCGCTAATCTTTGGAATGAGCAAACCGCCTATCAGGTTTTATCGGATGTTCTCTCGCTGGTTGACATTCTATTTGTGTCAGAAGAAACCTCAAGACACATGTTTCAAATGACTGGAACACTGGAAGAAATCATGCGCAGTTATCATGATAAATATGGTGTGAAAATTGTAGCAACAACAAGACGGAAAGTTATTAGTCCCAAGGAGCATGTTTGGAACAGCATTATTTATTCCGCTCCAAAAGACGCATTTTTTACTGACAGTGCTTATGATACCATATCGGTAATTGACCGTATTGGCAGCGGAGACGCTTATGATGCCGGAGTTTTATATGGTTTGCTTGAAAAAGGAACAGAGCAAGACATGGTTATTTACGGCAACGCAATGGCTGCCTTTAAATGCACCATACCAGGGGATCTTCCTGATGTTGATAAGGAAGATATAGAGAAAATAATGAGTGCACATAAAGATAATGATCAGAGTGAAATGAACAGATAAGACCCTTCTGAACAAAANNAAGATCAATCTTCTGCCGTGATTTTTATGCATACGATTAAAAAACAAGCGTCAATGAGATTTACAGCCCCAGATGATATCAATGTACTTTAGATATATGGCCTGCCAGGGGTGAGAAGAGATGAGAAAATCAAAATGGGAATTAACCTGCAGGGGCTGTGGTAAAAAAATATTTTTTATCTGATGCCATTTATCCGCAAACCCAAGCTATACTTAAGAATCCCTTGTGTCCTAAATGCATGTTGAAGCGACATGTGTGTATGCTTTTGGGTTTTCAAAAGAATTGATTCTGGTTACTGTAACTGCCAGAGTATAATTGACCCACACCAAATCAAGGTTTATTATTAAGTTTGCCAGAACTTGTATGGGACACGCTATTGGACTGGGAGTAGTTTACGTTGCTCATCATATAACTTATCCTTACACTCTTGTTCAATATGTCATGGAGTTTGGCCGTTGTTTGGCCGTTGTTTGGCTGTTAATTTTGCAAAAACAGATAGAATTCGGTTCAACTGCATTAAACAGAAATCTCAACAAACTGTATAGGACAGCCATTTGTTCAACGGGGTAAGAGCTGGCGAAACATGAGAGTGCACATTCAAGTCCTGCCACCCGCACCAACGAAAGACCGGCGATTTTGAATCGCCGGTCTTTCGTTTCGTCTGTATTTATACGGGTTCACAGGTCATAGATGCTGTAAAAACACTCGCATGTGAATTAAATCTTATAGGATTTCCTGGTGAACTGTCTAAGTTAGGTTTCTCAATGAACCAGTATTAAATTGCTATTTTTTGAAAGTACGGCTTCATATTGCTGTCTTGTTTATTCAAAGGTTTTACTTTCTTCTTTTAAGTGGTTAACCAATGATGAATATTTCACCGTTGGGATAGCGAACAGAATGCCAAAGAATAGTATAACAGCTCTAATAACCCATGTCATGGGAATGGACACCGAAGAACTACCGGGAACAAATGTTATGGCAGCTAAGCCAAACATCAAAAGGTCTACCCATACATAGGCACGTCTAAGAAAGGTCTCATTTCATAATATTTGCTGGAGCAAACCAAGAATGTTGCTGAAAGCACTATATTCTTATATGCTAAAAATTCAAATTTGCTGGAAGTCATAAGTGATCTTGATATAAAATCACTTTTGGAAGGAAATCAAATTTTTGAAGAATTCAAGGGAACTTTGACCGAACTATATGTTTTGCAGCAGTTGAGTGCAAAAAAAAGGTCTGCGGAGATTGATCTTATATTGCGAAGTGAAATGTACGTTGTACCGTTGGAAGTAAAAGCTTTATCGAAAATATTGATGGATTTTCAAAAGCGGAACTGGTTCCGCTTTTTTTAGTTTAATCTCACCATTTTTTCTGCCGGGGCGATTGCCTCGGCATTGTTTTTTATAATACGGTACCGGTTTGGAAGAATTTATCTGATTTAGCTTTATCCAATTAATATTTATTTTCTGCAAAGCAGCCGGAAATTCAAGCTCATTTTTCAAGGCACAAGCAGAATCAGTATCTGTATGGTGTTGCTAATTATGAATCTTCTTTCTTTGCTGTCAATTAAGTAGTTTTCCTGCGATGGTCTTCCCCATCTATTCTTGGTGAAATTTGGAAACACCCTCGCTTTTTTATTTTCTCTTCGTCTCTGAGAATGGACTTCCACAATAAATTGAGAGTGCAGCTACAGATAATTACTATCATCGGTACCGCGGTTGAGTGGTTATAAAGGACCACATGAGTGTGCAGAATTGCAGTAGATGGAATAAAATTCCATATTATTAATCTAATTACGACATTATTCATTGAAAAGAATAGTATAAGAGAATATAATATCATTATGAATATGAAAATTTAGGTTAGATTGTAAAAACTGTNNTGATTATAGCAATGGGAAATTAGCTGAACTGCTCTTAACGTGCTATAAAGCGACGTTAGATTTGAGCAATTAAGCAACGAGTAAATAGCTTTATAAATAAATCGGCCACTGAACATTATTCTGCCGGAAGGTTTTACGTGGTTTTGCAATTGGTATACTACTAATCTGTACCGTATATTTTGTGTACTCTATAATATCTAATCCATTTGGTGAACAAGACATTATACTTGCACTTGCTGTCACAGCAGGTTTCATTTCTCTTGGTACTAGTAAAAACGGGATAAAGGATAAGTAGTATATATTGCCTATAATTAGCAGTTAGATTAATAAAAGAGAGGATTAAAATGGTGGAAGTTTTTGCAAAACCAGCTGTAGGCGTATTTTATCCAATGCATATAAACGCGCTGAAAAAATACCTTGCGATGAACTCCATATAATCAGCACAATAAGTCGTCTCCCCTTCATTTTCAGATTTATATTTCGTTTATCACATACTGACTTTGGTGGAATTATACTCTGCGATAGAGTATTTATAAAATACTGCAAGTAAGGTTGTCACTAAAAAATGATAAATATTATTGTTCAAAAAACCATTGATAGTCTTAATAAAAACAATATGGCTGGATTTTATGTTGATTCGATTGCTGCGCTTCATGAAGTCATTCGCTCCTTAATTCATAAAGGCGAAACTATAGGCTGTGGAGATTCTGTAACGCTTGAGCAGACAGGCATTTTTGATCTTATAAGAGCCGGAGACTACAGATTTTTAGATAAACATAAGTTTGGAATGACTCACGAAGAAAAACAGGAAATATATTTTCAAAACTTTAGGGCTAATACTTTTTTAACGGGCATTAATGCTGTGACAATGGATGGAAAATTATTTAACATTGATGGGAACGGGAGTAGAGTTGCTCCGATTATATATGGACCAGAACAAGTTATTGCTGTGGTTGGAACCAACAAAATTGTTAGTTCTACTGATGAAGCGATTACCCGTGCACGTCAGGTTGCCGCCCCCTTAGACGCAAAGCGCCTGGGTAAAAACACTCCTTGTACAAAACTGGGAAAATGCATTGATTGCAAGCATAACGAGAGAATCTGCAATGACTTTGTACTAATAACAGGACAGTTTAAAAAAGACAGAATCAAGGTTGTTTTTATCGAAGGCAGTTATGGATTTTAAGAACTGATGTGGACTTCTATAGGATTCCATGTATCCATTTTGTATCCATTTCTGAACTTCGGTTAATTAAGATAACCCCATTATAAACTTATCAATATTTCTAAATGGAGGACTCTTTCAAATGTATGAGTTAATTCAAGTTGGCGAAAGCAGTTATTACGTTCAAAGTCCCGCAAAGATCGGCATTGTTAAACTCAACGACACAGATGTATGTCTGATTGACAGTGGAAGTGATAAGGATGCAGGACGAAAGATTAGGCAGATATTAGAAACCAACAACTGGCGACTTATTGCAATCTATAATACACATTCCAATGCTGATCATATCGGTGGCAATAAATATTTGCAAAATCAAACCGGATGCAAAATTTATGCTCCTGGTATCGACTGTGGCTTTACCAATCATCCGCTGTTGGAGCCCTCTTTTTTATACGGTGGATTTCCGCCAAAAGACTTACGGCACAAATTTTTGATGGCTCAAGAAAGCCATGCGGAATATCTGACGGAGAATGTGATTCCAAAAGATATGAGCATTCTTCATCTTCCCGGCCATTTTTTTGATATGGTGGGTTTTAGGAATGCGGATGATGTCGTTTATCTGGCAGACTGTTTGTCAANNAAATATCAGATTGGATTTATCTATGATGTGGCCGCCTACCTTGACACATTAGAAATGGTAAAGACCTTAAATGCAACGATTTTCGTTCCTGCCCATGCAGAAGCAACAGATAATATTGCTCCACTTGCTCAGATTAACATCAACAAAGTTCATGATATAGCGGACAAGATTCTCGAAATATGCCAAAATCCGATTCAGTTTGAAAAAGTTTTACAGGCGCTTTTCAATGAATATAATCTATCAATGAATTTTGAACAATATGTATTAGTTGGCAGCACCGTCCGCTCTTATCTTTCATGGTTAAAGGATACCGGACGAATAGAAGTGCTTTTTGAAACTGGACAGCTACTCTGGAAAACCATTCAGTAAAATACTTTTCTTGACTTCCCTATTATGTTTATGACGTATATTATTGAAACACATTCAACTTGTTTATATATTTGAGAGCAATAAGAGGTATTACCGTAGTGTGTATTGTTCCGAAGGCAGACTTACCTAAAATTTTGAATGCGATAAATTTAGTTTTTAAAAAAATGGGTTATTTTATATGGGCGTGTATGGTGGAGAAGACTTTGAAAATGAATATGTGAAAGCTGAAGTTTCTGATGCCCCCCGATTTTTTGTATTATTCCAGAAATGGCCTTAAGACTGCTTCGGAAAATTGTTTTAAAATTATTGAATTTGAAGAATTTAATGCTGGCAGAACCTAAATATAAACTGATTATTGATAGAACACGTAACTTCAAGTCTTTAGGGTTGTTGAGAGCCATATAAAGGAGATAATTATTTAATGCATTTGAAAACAGATAGACTAACAATCCGTGATTTTGAAAAAAAAGACGCTGCGGGATTGTATGAATACCTTGCGCACCCACCTGTACATTGTTTTATGGACGATAAATTGAATTCGCTTGAAGAAGCTGAAATAGAAGCGGAGCAAAGACGTAAAAAAGGTGAACACTTCGCAGTTTGTTTGTCTAATACTGATTCAATTATCGGAGATCTTTTCGCCATAAAAGAGGAACCTGACACATATAGCGTCGGATGGAATTTCAACTTGAAATACNNGGCAAAAACGGTTATGCATCTGAAGCAGCAAAAGCGTTAATTGACTACCTCTTCTATAGCGATGCAAGGAGAATATATGCCTATGCTGAAGACGATAATATTCCGTCCCAAAAGCTCTGTGAGCGACTTGGGATGAGAAAAGAAGGACTTTTTATCGAGTTTATATCTTTTATAAATAACCCAGATGGAACTCCGCATTATGAAAACACTTTTCAATATGCCATTCTAAAAAGAGAGTGGATGGAGCCATAAATTCTAATTTAGCGAGCTCGCCAACTGTTCGTATTGAGCACATCATGCCAGCTCGGAGTATTCTCCAAACTTCTCATTATGTTTAAACCAAGCATCATTAGCTAAATACATTTTTTATAAAACACGAACATCCTAACTAAGGAGACATTATTTAATGGAAGAACTTAAAGACAAGATTTGCATCGTTACCGGTTCCAGTTCAGGTATCGGCAAGGCTGTGGCCAAGAGCCTTGCCAAGATAGGCGCGCGGGTGACCATGGTCAGCCGGGATAAGCCGCGTGGCAGAATCGCCTATGAAGAAGCAAGACAGATAGGTGGGGATAATGTAAAATGGATACCGACTGATCTGTCTTTAAGAAGTTCTATCGAGAATATGGTAAATACCTTTCAGAGCCAGCATGAAAGATTGGACATCCTTTTAAATTGTGCAGGTGAAAATATTATGAAGAAGGAAATGACACCAGAAGGATTTGATCGTTTATTCTTTACAAATTACCTGAGTCATTTTCTTATCACAAATTTACTGTTTGAACCTCTAAAAAACGCAGCCCCATCTAAGGTTATTACTATTTCGGGCAGTAGTCATAAAGCTAAACGCGGTGAGGGAAATTTCGATGCCGTAATGGACTTCGATGATTTGCAGGGAAACCAGCATTATTCCTATGCAAAATATGCAAAACAGTATGTTCTTGCAAAAGTATTGCTTACATATGAGTTGTCCAGACGATGGGAATCCTATGGAATTGCCTCAACAACGCTATGCCCCGGTCTTACCCGGACAAATCATACCGATACCATGCCGCTGCCCCTAAACTTCCTATTCTACTTATGACATTTGTCAAAGATGCGATCAGATCATATTGAAAGGTGAAATAATGAGATCAATAGGAAAAGATATATACCTTGATACC
>DDHX01000060.1:20995-99405 GCA_002338255.1 Ruminococcaceae bacterium UBA1865
TGGTTGTTGGAACCAGTATTCCATACAACTATGAGAAATAGCGCCGGGTATTTTTTAAGTAAATCAATGTTTTCTACGATCAGAGGTCAGATTCCTTCATCAATTGCCTGTATGCTTTCATTGACTTCTTGTCCTCGTTTCTGATATTATTTTATTAATAACGTTTTTTTATTTTGGCCTCGTCGTCTATAGGCCTGCTAAACCATACGCTATGTGGCTCAAAGGATATATCATAAATTACTGAAAAGAGGTTGCGTATGTATAAAATACTAATTGTTGATGACGAACCGATGGTGATACATGGTTTGTGCAGGCAAATTGATTGGGACTCATACGCTCTCGAGCTGGCGGGAACCGCTGAATCAGGAGAAAGTGCACTGTCAATACTCGAATCAAGAAGCATTGATATACTCTTTACAGATATCTGTATGGCGAAAATGGACGGGCTTAACCTCATTTCCGCAGCCAAACAACGTAATCCATTTCTTCGTAGTGTGGTTATCAGTTCACACAGCGAATTTAAGTATGTCAAAAAAGCCCTTTTGCTTGGGGTTGAGAATTATTTGCTCAAGCCAATCGATCAAGATGAGCTTAACCGTACACTTCAGAAAACAATTGATAATTTAAAGCGCGACTGCTTGAGCGCACAGAAAGACGCACCCGATCCGTCTGATTTCCGGGCCAATATATTAGATCGGTGGGTAAATGCAGCGATACAGGATTACGAATTTTATGAGCGGGCGGAAGTGCTTGATATCGATCTTTCCGCAAAGCAGTATCAGGTCTGCGTCATAGATATAACTAATTCTGTAAATGAGCAGCAAAGACTAATGAATGCACAAATTCTACTTGAAAAATTTCGAGACGGTTTCTCTAAATTTTTTGAAGGGGAATACTTTGTTGATCGAGGCAGCCATGTTGTTCTGGTGTTAAGTGGTAACGAACTAAGAAAGAAACACGAAGAGTTAGAACTCCAATTGAGTAAAATGGTTGCAAATGCAGCTGACGCTGAAATTCAAATTTATGCCTGTGTAAGCCCAATTTCAGAAGGTGTTGAAAACGTTCCGCATGATTATTCGGACTCTGTTGAATATCTTAATTATAGGTATATTGATCCCAATGACGGATATTTGTTTTATGAAGAGTTCTTACATGATTTCAATTTGATTGGCTGTGGACCCGTTCTGATACAACTTGAAAAGGCGCTAATAGAGGAAGATGCTGAATCAATTAATTGCTTAACCCAGAAACTTCTCGGTATCTTTTCTGCCGTGCCAATGGAAACAGCAAAAAAAATTATGATTCCTTTTTTAATTCTGATCTTAAAACGTATGAATGAATCAGGCCACTCTTCGGAAATGCTGCCCAAAACTGCAACGATGGAATTTGCAGCACTTCACACAATTGCTTCAAAGGATGCACTTGGTAAATGGTTTCTTGATATCATTAAGCAATCTCTTGACGTAATTAGAAAACGTCGCGGCTCCCTTCATTTGTTAGTGCAACGCACACTCGATATCGTTTCAAAGAATTACCATACAGACCTCTCTCTCAAAACGATCTCAGTAGATTTCAAGGTGAGTCCCGCTTACCTTGGACAACTTTTTAGGGAGGAAACCGAAAAATACTTTAATGATTATCTGATGGAAACAAGACTAAAGGCGTCAAGGGTACTCCTTTTAGAGACAGATCTTAAGATTAGGGAAATTTTATGTCGTATTGGCATATCAAATCAAAGTTACTATAATCGTGTTTTCAAAAAAGCATACGGCATATCTCCGCTTGCTTTCAGGTACCAAAAAGGACATGGTCGGGAAGGTAAATGATTTTTGTGTTGTAAATCGGCCATGCATTAATTCAATTTATTCTCAAAATAGTAAGATACAAAGGAAATTTATAGAGTGGTTTTGAACGACGCAGTGCATTTCATGATGCCGGACGGTTCAAAGCCACTCTTTTTAATAAATCAAATATAATATAAACACCCATGAAGTTGTCCAAATGTAATTCACCTATAATTAGTACTAAAATATATAGTTGTTGTCATTTAACTATTGTTAAAATTCAACTATACTTAGCACGCAATCAAAAATTAGTACATATTTATATTGGGAGTTGATTACCATTAAAGTTAACGCTGCCACCAAAAGATCTGGTTTCCGTCTATTCCTAATGTCTTTGCCGTTTCTTATAGCGGTTTTTGTATTTTCCTATTTGCCTCTGTATGGATGGAGTTATGCTTTTTTTGACTACCATGCAGGTATGCATCTGAAAGACTGTGTATTTGTTGGATTGAAATTTTTTCGTTCCATGGTTGACAACCCTGTCTCAAGAGGAGAAATACTACGAGTACTTACCAATACTTTCGCAATGAGTTTTCTCGGCATTTTAGTGTCACCGCTTCCAGTCATTTTTGCTATTTTCTTGATGGAGATAAAATCAAAACATCTGCGCGGACCAATACAGACGCTGACTACCCTTCCCAATTTCATTAGTTGGGTGCTTGTTTACTCGGTCGCGTGGTCGATATTTTCGGTAGAAGACGGATTCTTAAATCGTTTTTTAATGGCGACACACATTATCAGCACAGAAATTAACTTTTTTGCGAGTACTGACCATGTCTGGCTGACAATGCTTGGGTACTCACTTTGGAAAACCCTTGGATGGAGCGCCATTATGTATATTGCCGCAATCACCGCGATTGATGCAGAACAGTATGAAGCTGCAATGGTTGATGGTGCAGGCCGATTCCAGTGCATGTGGCACATTACCGTGCCGGGCATACTTCCTACCTATTTTGTATTGCTGCTTTTATCCATAGCCAATTTCTTGAATAGTGGAATGGAACAATATTACCTTTTCCAAAATCCGCTGAACAAGTGAATCATTTCTATCTGCTAAATAAAAACGGAGGATCAATATGAGAAATTATAAAACACAAATGGAAGCTGCTAAAAAAGGCATCATCACAAAAGAAATGGATATCGTTGCAAAAAAAGAGTACATGGAACCAGAAAAGCTCCGTTCTTTGGTCGCCTGCTNNGGAAGGGATTGGTACCGGGCTGAAAACCAAAATCAACGTCAATCTCGGTATTTCAGGTGACTGCAAAAATTATGATGTTGAAATGCAGAAAGTGAACATGGCTATCGAGTTTGGCGCTGAAGCCATTATGGACTTGAGTAATTACGGAAAAACAAACACATTCCGCAGGGAATTGATTGCAATGTCCCCAGCCATGATTGGCACAGTGCCTATGTATGATGCAATCGGTTATTTGGAAAAAGATTTACTCGAAATTACTGCGAAGGATTTTCTAAAAGTATTAGCAGCCCATGCCGAAGAAGGCGTTGATTTTATGACGATTCATGCCGGTATCAACAAACGTTCGGTTCAGGCATTTCGCCGTGAGGGCAGAACAATGAATATTGTTTCCCGAGGCGGTTCTCTCCTTTTTGCTTGGATGGAAATGACCGGTAATGAAAACCCGTTCTTTGAATACTACGATGATGTTCTTGATATTTTAAAAGAATATGATGTTACCATCAGCCTTGGTGATGCTTTGCGCCCCGGCTGCCTGGCCGACAGTACCGATTCAGGGCAGATCAGCGAGTTGATCGAACTTGGAAACCTTATCCAACGTGCATGGGATAAAGATGTTCAGGTGATGGTGGAAGGCCCGGGTCATATGGCAATGAACGAAATTGCAGCGAATATGGTCATACAAAAAAGGCTGTGCCACAACGCACCATTCTACGTCTTAGGACCATTGGTTACCGATATTGCCCCCGGATACGACCACATTACTTCCGCTATTGGCGGTGCCATTGCAGCGGCTAACGGTGCGGATTTCCTTTGTTATGTTACCCCTGCCGAGCATCTTCGTCTGCCGGATTTGAGTGATGTCAAGGAAGGCATCGTCGCCAGTAAGATCGCCGCTCATGCCGCAGATATTGCAAATGGGATTCCCCATGCAAGAGATTTGGACAATCAAATGGCTGAAGCCCGCCACAAAATGGATTGGGACGAAATGTTCAAGATTGACTTTGACGGAAAAAAAGCACACGACTATTTTGAGAGCACTCCCCCTGCTGACAGACATACCTGCTCCATGTGCGGAAAAATGTGTGCAGTTAGGACAACCAATATGATTCTCGAGGGCAAAAATGTAGAGTTTTGCTCTGAAAAATAATGAGAGGAAGAAAATAATATGAATCAAATCACAGCAGACGTTGCAGCCGCCATTAAAGAAGTCAGAGCCAAAGTTCCGCTTATCCATAACATAACAAACTATGTTACCGTAAACGACTGTGCAAACGCGGTATTGGCCATCGGTGCATCTCCGATTATGGCGGATGATATTTCCGAAGCGGCGGACATCACAGCTATTTCCTGTGCACTTGTCATTAATATGGGAACATTGAACCAGCGAACAATCGCTTCCATGATCGTTTCCGGCAAAAAAGCAAATGAATCCGGCATTCCTGTTATTTTCGATCCCGTCGGAGCAGGCGCATCCAAGCTGAGAAATGACACGACAAAAGCCCTTCTTGATCAGGTGGAAATTGCTATATTGCGAGGAAATGCCTCTGAAATATCTTTCATTGCAGGTCTTGAAGCGTCTACAAAAGGGGTTGATGCAGCAGATATCGATTCAAAAAACGATACCGTAAAAATTGCAAAGGAGGTTGCAAAAAAGCACAAGTGCATCGTGGCGATCACCGGAGCAGTAGATGTGATTTCTGATGGCGAAAAAATTGTAAAAATCAAAAACGGACATCCAATGCTGTCAAAAGTAACCGGTACGGGCTGTATGACATCCGCATTGGTTGGTTCTTTTGCCGGTGCGATAAAAGATTATTTCATCGCCGCGGTTGGTGGTGTGGCATCAATGGGTATTGCGGGAGATATTGCCTATGAAAAGGCGGGAAGCATCGGCACGGGAAGCTTTCATATCGCCATTATTGATGCACTAAGCAACGTCAATACTCAGATCATGGAAGAAAGGGCTAAACTGTATGAAGAATAATATCGATTATTCCCTTTATTTGTGTACCGATCAAGATTTAATGAGTACTGCCACCGTTGAGGAAGCGGTAGAACAGGCAATCCTCGGAGGCTGCACCGTAATTCAGCTTCGAGAGAAGCACAGTTCCTCTCTGAGCTTTTATAAAACAGCATGTCGTGTAAAACTAATCACAGACAGGTACCATATTCCGCTGATTATCAATGATCGGGTTGATATTGCGCTGGCGGTGGATGCTGACGGCATCCATGTTGGTCAAAGTGATTTGCCATGCAGCGTTGTGCGAAAGATAATTGGAGAAGATAAAATCATTGGGGTTTCCGCATCTACCCTTGCACAGGCTATACAGGCTGAAAAAGATGGCGCGGATTACCTCGGAGTTGGCGCAATGTATTCTACGAGTACCAAAACAGATGCGAAAGTTGTCACCATGGAAGAGCTGAAAAAAATTCGTAAGGCAGTCAAAATTCCGATTGTTGTCATCGGCGGAATCAATCAAAGCACCCTTGTGAATTTCAAAGACTGCGGCATTAACGGGTTGGCTGTTGTATCCGCAATCATTTCTCAGAAAGATATTAAGCGCGCAGCGAAAAAACTTTTACAACAGTATAAAGGAGAATAGATGGTGAATTTTAAAGGCGCCATTTTTGACCTTGACGGTACACTGCTTGACTCAATGGGAATTTGGGCAGATATTGATAAACGCTTTCTGGCAAAAAGAGGAATCGCTTTACCGGATGACTATGTGGAAAAAGTTACGCCTATGAATTATCAGCAGGCATCAGAATATACAATTCAACGATTTCAGCTTGTTGAAGAGAAGCAAGAGATCATTCAGGAATGGGTTCAGATGTCCTTTGACGCTTATCGTTTTGAAATTAAATTAAAACCATTTGTAGAAGAATATCTGGCATATTTAAAACACTTGGGCATAAAGTTGGCCGTTGCAACGGCACAAACGCCGGAGTTGTATGAGCCTACGCTGAAAAACAACGGTGTTTTTGAATTGTTTGATGTGTTCACCAACCTGAGTGAAGTTCAGCGCGGAAAGGGATTTCCGGATATCTATATTCTTGCGGCACAGCGACTAAAACTCGCCCCACAGGACTGCATGGTATTCGAGGATATATACGCAGGCATCTGCGGTGCCAAGGCTGGAGGATTTCACACTTGCGGCGTTCATGATCCATATTCAGCCTATGAAAAAGACAAAATCGAGAGTTTGGCAGATGGATGTTGCAATCTCCGTGGCCTCGTCGGTCAATGAAGTGTACCTAAAGAATCCGAATTCCGGCGCAGGAATCCTATTCGCTTCGGGCATGAATGTGAGCCGGGATATGCTGGGCACCATGGCCAACACGCTGATTTTGGCGTTCACCGGCTCCTCGCTGGTGGTGCTGATTCAAATTTACACCTACAATATGCCGTATTATCAGGTGATGAACTCCAACCAGATCACAGCGGAAATCATACAGGCGCTGACAGGCAGTTGTGCCGTGATTATGACCGCGCCGGCAGTGTCTCTTCTTTCCGCCAAACTGCTGCCACTGTTTGGAAAATCAAAAAGAAAGATACAACAAGTATGCTAATACTCGTTTGAGGGCAGATTCACAGTTGAGCATTTACAAAGCCTGTTTTACCACTGGCAGCTTGGACACACCCAGCGTTTGGACGACAAGAGCCGAATGGAGACGTTCCCGTTCGGCTTCATGAAAAGCACGGGGCGAAATTCTCCGGATCTGCTCGACAAATGCATGTGTTTATTGAAATGATGGTCTCAATTATATTTATAAGTTTTTCTATTTTAATTTTCTCATAACCTAATTTAAATATGATTGATCTATAATGATAATGAGGTGATGGTTATGACAATCAAGACGGATNNACGAATCATTACGTGTGACACGAAATATACAGAAGATGTTGAATGGATTCGAGACATTCAGAAAAATACAATTGCAGTCTGGCAAAGCGGATGATAATCCTGAAATCATTTTTATCAGTAAAAAAATCCATGAATTCGAAAAAGATTTACAAACATTAAAAGCGAACAGCTCGTTCCAAAGTACGCAATAACTAAGCAGCCACTCCCTTTGCTAATAACCGGTATGCAAAAACATCTCACGACGAAAAAATAAAAAAATAACAAGATATCCTTTTGGCATCACATAAAAATATGTGGTGTTTTTTATATAGTTGCTTCAAATGATATTTCATGGCGCAAAAAGCAAGCCTAAGTTTCAGAATTTTAAAGAAACTTAGGCTTTTATACTACAAATTAGCAGATTTATACGGACTTTCGCGACTCTATCTTACGCGAATAGGGCAAAAAATCGGCTCGACTTTGTATTAAAGTCGGAGCCGTTTTGATTCAAACCTGTTTTATGCTTTGATCGCCCACCGCAATTTAGCAGAATGCGCACGGCTGTTGGCATGACATTCTTCTGATGACGGCCGAATAGGATCCGGTGCTATTTCACGATAAATACCTTCATTAAAAAAGCGTTTAAAAGATTTTTTAACACGGCGATCTTCTCCGGAATGGAACGAAAGTATTGCAACGCGTCCACCCGCGGCAAGGACATTCGGAAGCTTTTCTAAAAATTCATCTAACACTTCAAATTCATGATTAACATCAATACGCAGTGCTTGAAAGCAGCGTTGACAAGATTTTTTAATCTCTTCATCGCTCATATGTGGAACATGTTTCAGCGCATCTTTGATGATCTTTTGAAGTTGTGTCGTTGTTGATATATCATTTCCCTTTTTTATGTTGGAAATAATGGCGCGAGCGATTACTGCGGCTTGAGGCTCATCCGCATTTTCTATCAACATGCCTTGTAACTCATAGTATGAAATCGTTTTTAATCGATTTGCCGCAGATTGGCCCATTTTTGGATTAAGCCGTAAGTCCAATGGCCCTTCTACCTTAAATGAAAAACCTCTGTCGGGATTGTCTATTTGCATAGAAGAAACGCCCACATCCGCCAATACGAAATTCAATGGACCTGATTCGGAAGCAATTTGATCTATTTGAGAAAAGTTCAGCTGCTTGATCTCTAATATTTCAGGGCCATAACCCAGGCGCTCCAATCGCTCTTTGGTGCGAGGCAATTCAAGGCAATCAACATCAATTGCATACAAGCGTCCTTTTGAGTCTAAACATTTGAGCATTTCTAAAGTATGGCCGCCATAACCCAACGTTGCGTCCAATCCGGTTTGTCCCGGTGTAATTTGCAGGAATTCTAATATTTCTTTAACGCAAATTGGAAGATGCATACCGGCAGGAGTACGACCCTTCTGAATAATCTTTGTCACGTCATCAGCATAATGCTCCGGCTGCAGTTCCTTATATTTTTCTTTAAAAGTTTTAGGGTGAGTGCCTTTATATCGAATACGTCGCTGATGTTCGGGCTCTTTCTCATCCGTTGCGGAATCTGTACTCATTTTCTCTCCCCATTTTTTAAGATATTCTTGTATTGTGCTATTTAATTATATGATACCAGATACGATTTACGAAAGCAACACCAGCGCCCTAAAAACATGCACTTCACTGATATATTGATGGCAATGACAGGAATCAAATGCTCAATATTTGATACGGTTCTTCAGCTTCAATTAAATAGTTGTAATTGCTGTTTGCGTGGGTTTGGTTTATACTATAGTTAATGTTTCCATCTAATTTTGATGATACATATAAAACAATTAGGACAGAGGAGAAAATACAATGGGTGATAAGAGTATCAAAAAAGAAACCAAGAAAAAAAAGAAAGCAGATATAAAAGTTTCTGCTCCTTCGGCATTTACCAGAGAGGTTGTAACTCAGCCCCAATTGATCACGAAAAAGAAAAAGGATAAGTGATATTTTCAAAGATTTTTACTATTAAGCAAAAGGGGCTGTTTTAAAACAGCCCCTTTTATAAAATGATCCTTTTTTAATTTTCGAGCAGCGTAAAATAGGTTTCATCTTAATTCGTCTTAGTCCGAAGCATTTTAGCTAAATCGATATATAAAAATTGAGAAAAGAGCTTAACAAGTATTGTTTAGCACTAAATATTGTGCTAAAATATTGGCACTATACAATTTGTAGGAGATGGAGCATGGATATCATCAAGCGAGACGGCCGGAGCCAGCGCTACCAGCCTGAAAAAATAAAGGAAGCCATCCGCAAGGCGTTTTTAAGCGTAGACAACACTGCGGCAGAAAACGTCCTGCAGGAAATCACACATTCGGTGGAAACGAAAATCAAAACGCTGCAAGGCGTGGTACAGGTGGAAACCATTCAGGATATCGTAGAACAGACCCTGATGGAGAAAGGGTTTTATCAGCAGAGCAAGAACTATATTCTGTACCGCAGCGAACACGCACGCCGCCGCGAACTGCGCCGCCGCATTGCGAATCAGTTTAACGACGCCGGAGCAATCGAAGACGTTCTGACCGGAATCCATCGAGATTTCCCGGACGAGAGCTACGGAATTGATCGGTTAGAGGAGAAATTCTCCTCCTTTTTAAAGCCGGACATGCCTCAGAACGAAAAAATGGATATGCTCATTAAGGCGGCAGCGGAACTGACCACACAACAGACCCCCCATTGGGAATTTGCTGCCGCCCGTTTGCTCACGCTGCAGCTCGCCCAAAATCTGGCGCCCGTTCTAAATAAGTACAATTTACACAGCTTTTACGATAAAGTTCATTTTTTGACCGAGGAGGGTCTGTACGGCAGCTATATTCTGGACAATTATTCCAAAGAGGAAATTGAAGCGGCGGCGGGATTCCTCGATGACTCCCGTAACCAACTGCTCACTTATTCCGGGTTGGATATGCTGCTCAAACGCTATGTTATCCGAAGCCATGCCAACCAGCCGCTGGAAACGCCGCAGGAGATGTATTTAGGTATCGCGCTGCATCTGGCCATGCCTGAAAAAAAAGACCGGCTGAATTGGGTTCACCGGTTTTACGACATGCTGAGTACCCTGAAGGTAACCATGGCTACCCCCACTCTATCCAACGCCCGCAAGCCTTTCCACCAGCTTTCCTCTTGCTTTATCGACACTGTACCCGACAGCTTAACGGGCATTTACCGCAGCATCGATAACTTTGCACAGGTGAGCAAATATGGCGGCGGTATGGGGCTGTACTTTGGCAAAGTGCGCGCCCGGAACAGTTCCATCCGTGGGTTTGAAGGGGCAGCAGGCGGGGTCATTCGCTGGATACGACTTGCCAACGACACCGCTGTTGCGGTGGATCAGTTGGGAGTGCGTCAGGGCGCCGTTGCGGTGTATCTGGATGCCTGGCATAGGGACTTGCCTGAATTTCTTNNCAATGGCGACGACCGCATGAAAGCGCATGATGTGTTTCCGGCGGTTTGTTACCCCGACCTGTTCTGGAAGATGGCTCGGGATAATCTGGACGCCGACTGGTACCTGATGTGTCCACACGATATTTTGACCCACAAGGGATATGCTCTGGAGGACTTCTGGGGCGAGGAATGGGAAAAGCGCTACCGGGAATGCGTACAGGATCCCGCTATTGAAAAGCGTGTGGTGTCCATCAAGGATATCGTGCGGATGGTAATCAAAAGTGCGGTGGAAACCGGCACTCCCTTCGTATTCAATCGTGACGCGGTGAATCGCGCCAATCCCAACGGGGACAAAGGGATAATTTACTGCAGCAACCTGTGCACCGAAATTGCTCAGAACATGAGCGCCATTGAAAGTGTCGATCAGCGCGTGGAAACGGTCAACGGCGAAACGGTAGTCGTCACTGTAACCAAGCCTGGTGATTTTGTGGTTTGCAATCTGGCCAGCCTTTCACTTGGGCACATCAATGTCGAAGATGAACATGAAATCGGCGAGCTTACCCGCAGTGCAGTGAGGGCGCTGGACAACGTGATCGACTTGAACTTCTTCCCCGTACCCTACGCCAAAATCAATAACGTGCGCTATCGCCCGATTGGGCTGGGCGTCAGCGGTTACCACCATATGCTGGCCAAAAACGGCATTGCGTGGGAAAGCGACAAACATCTGTCCTTTGTAGACAAGGTGTTTGAAAAAATCAACTATGCAGCCATCAGCGCCAGCTGTGAAAATGCCGCCGAAAAGGGCAGCTATGAACTATTTGAAGGCAGTGACTGGCAGACCGGCACCTATTTTGACAAACGCGGTTACAATAGCACCGCGTGGCAGGAGCTGCGTCAACAGGTTGCCGAGCACGGTATGCGCAACGGCTGGCTGCTCGCAATCGCCCCCACCAGCAGCACCAGCATCATTGCCGGAACAACCGCGGGGATAGACCCCGTGATGAACCGCTTTTTCCTTGAAGAAAAAAAGAATGGTCTGATGCCACGCGTGGCACCGGAGTTGAGCGCTAAAACCTACTGGTACTACAAAAACGCGCACCTCATCGATCAGACATGGTCGGTGCGTGCGGCAGGCGTACGTCAGCGTCACATAGACCAGGCACAGAGTATGAACCTCTACATCACCAACAATTACACCTTCCGTCAGGTGTTGAATCTGTATATACTGGCCTTTGAACAGGGTGTGAAAACCATTTATTACATTCGAAGCAAGAGCTTGGAGGTCGAGGAGTGTGAATCCTGCTCATCCTGAGCGGAACAGCGCCGAACAAAAAAGGGAAGCCGACATTCCCGCGAAACGGGAGAAAAGAAGAGGAAGCAACATGGAAACCATGCACAAAAAACCGTTGTTTAATCCAAATGGAGATATTGACCTGAGTCACCGCCGGATGATCGGCGGCGATACAACGAACCTAAACGATTTCAACAATATGAAATACCCATGGGCCAGCGACTGGTACCGTCAGGCGATGAACAATTTCTGGATTCCGGAGGAAGTCAGCCTGTCCACCGACGTGAAAGGCTACCCCCACCTGCCGGCCGCCGAGCGCCGCGCCTACGACAAGATTTTGTNNCGTTTCTTATCTTTCTGGACAGTATTCAGACCGCCAACCTGCCCTATGTGGGGGAATACATCACCGCCAACGAGGTCAACCTGTGCCTGAACATTCAGGCGTATCAGGAGGCCGTCCACAGCCAGAGTTACAGCTATATGCTGGACACGATCTGTGAGCCGCAGCAGCGCAACGAAATTCTGTACCAATGGAAGGACGACAAACATCTTCTTGCCCGCAACACCTTCATCGGCGAACAGTACAACACCTTTTACCACAACCAGACTCCCGAAAACCTGATGCGAACAGTGGTAGCGAATTATATTCTGGAAGGCGTGTATTTCTACAGCGGGTTTATGTTTTTTTACAACCTTGGGCGCAATAATCGCATGCCCGGCTCGGTGCAGATTATCCGGTACATTAACCGGGATGAAAACACCCATCTGTGGCTGTTCCGCAGCATGCTGCTGGAACTGAAAAAGGAGAACCCCGAATTGTTTACCGCCGAAAAGGTGGCAGACTATCGCGAGATGATTCGCACCGGCTGTGAACAGGAAATTGCGTGGGGACATTACGCCATCGGCGATGATGTAAGCGGCCTGACCAAGCAGATGATCACCGATTATGTACAGTACCTTGGCAATCTGCGCTGCAACGGACTCGGGTTTGAAAAGTTGTACAAGGGACATGACGAAGAGCCGGAAGCACTGAAATGGGTCAGCCAGTACAGCAACGCCAACACGATCAAAACTGACTTTTTTGAAGCACGAAGCACTGCCTACGCCAAAAGCGGCGCACTGGAAGACGATTTATAAACAGACATAACAGCATCCGGATTTACTTGAACTTGTAAACCCGGATGCTGTTTGTATTTGTGCTCGATTTATTCGTATGGAGCTATTATTTGATTGTGTCGATTAATTCATCAACGGAGTATCGCTTCAGTTTTCCTTCCTTCGTCAAAAGCTCAGCAACTTTTTCCACATCCTGTCCTTCAAGGCCCTCCAGACGCTCTATAAATACGGAAAGCCTTTCGTATTCAGAAATAGAAAATAAGACCGCATCTGGTTGGTTGTTTTTCATAACGATTATCTTGCCTAAGCTCTCTGCCTTTTCTCTGCAAGATTTGTAATTCTTAATCATGTCGGAGTTTGAAACAATTGATTCTGTTAAAATATTCATCGGAATCCTTCCAATCTTTATCTTTAATATAAATATACTTTACAATAACTTGAACAATTAAGCAATAAATAATTTTAATCTTTATTGTAAAGATATTTTCGATAATTGTTTTACCTCACTTGACTTATTCAAACCCAATGGTACAATTAGTATTGACTAACCCAGTTATAACGCAACCTCAATTAAGAACAAAAAAAGAAAAAGAAACGCTGATATTCAATAGTTATATGCTATTTCCAAAGAAACAGGTAACCCAAAAGAGCAAAAATTCGCACAAACGATTTGCTGATTATGTAATTATAATTATAGAGGAGAGATAATAATGTTTTTTATAATATTGTTAATTTTAATTGCTGTTTGTCTAATTGCTTCAATTAAAGTGGTAACTACAGGTAACGTGTATGTTGTGGAGCGGTTAGGTAAATACCATTCCACTTTAGAGCCGGGGTGGCATATTATTATCCCCATTATCGATGTTGTACGGGCAAAGGTAAGTTTAAAACAGCAGATTATAGAAATTGAACCTCAGTCAGTTATAACAAAAGATAATGTTGGTATTTCTATTGACAGCGTAGTTTTCTATCATGTTATAAGCCCAAAGGATGCCATATACGGTATTGAAAATTTTAAACGCGGCGTGTCCTATAGTTCAGCAATTAACATGAGGGACTGTGTTGGTTCTTTACAGTTGGATGAGATATTATCAGAACGGGCTAAGTTAAATGTGCAAATATTGGCAAGCGTTGAAGATGTTACCCGTAAATACGGGATAGAGATTTTATCTGTAGAGATTAAGAATATTATACCGCCAACAGAAATAACTGCCAGTATGGAGCAAGTAATGACTTCCGAAAGAAGAAAAAGAGCGGCTATATTACAAGCAGAAGGCGAGAAGCAGGCTTCTATTTCGATTGCAGAAGGTTCTAAACAAGCACAGATTCTGAATGCGGAAGCTGAAAAGGAAGCTAATATTCGCAGGGCAGAAGGTTCAAAGCAATCTCAATTATTAGAAGCAGAAGGTAAGGCAAACGCAATCGAAGTGGTAGCAAATGCGCAAGCCAAAGCGATAGAGGTTGTGAATAAATCCATTATAGATTCCGGTACGAATGCAACCGTAATCGCGCTAAAGCAAGTGGAAGCCTTGGTAGAGATGGCTAAGAATCCAGCGAATAAACTTGTTATTCCGAGTGAATCGATTTCTACTTTAGGTAACATTAGTGCCATTGCTGAGACTTTAAGATTAGCAAAATAGAAAAATACATATGGTTCGTGATCGCATCTTTCATTTACCTTTCATGGTATTCTGGTACGGGTCATGAAAGGGTGCTTTTCTGCTAAAACATGTAAAAATAAATACGATATTTTTTGACATACCAAAAGCCCTTTCGACCATGAAAAGTCGAAAGGGCTTTTGCTAAAATTTTAATAAAGGGCAAGAGTTCGCCGACACTACCGCTTGACAGAATCCCTTTCAACCAGTCTTACGCTGATCACTGTATTTTCCGGAGCAGAATTCGGGTGTTCTATCTGATATTTTAAGCGCTGGACAGCCCGTTTCCCCAATGCTTCCTTGTCAACATGAACGGTCGTTAATTTAGGATTTACTTTTTCGCACATATCAATATTATCAAACCCTACAAGGGATATATCTTCAGGTACATTCATATTTAAAATCTGCAGCGCCATCAAAAGGGCTATTGCAGCCCGGTCGTTGGAGCACACAAAGGCCTGCGGCAAATTTCTTGCCATTTTAATTAACTGTACAATCTTTTGAGTATCGTTTTTTAAAACCGCTTGCTCTATGTTTGACAGAATCGAATATTGTTTGATATAGTCATCCAAATTTTCAGGGTCCAAATCAGCCCCAAAGCTCATCAGTGCTTCTTTAAAGCCAAAGAAGCGCTCCTTAATGCTGAGGGAATAGTTTAAATCTCCGAAAAATCCGATCTGGCGAAATCCTTTATCAAGCAAATATTTTGTAATAATAAAGCCGCCTAACTTATTATCGGTCAGGACGCTGTCGGCTGTGTACATTAGGGAAGCGTGATCCACCAATACAAACGGCATATCATATTCCTTTAATCTTGCTATATTTGCGTCGCCGATTTTTCCGATCACGACAATTCCGGATACACGGTCCTTTTCCACACAGCTTGGAACCGCCATTGCCTCATCATCAAAGAAATTCATGATGGTGTCATAGCCGCTCCTTTTGGCTTCTTCCACAAATGAATACAGCACCTTGGAATAAAAGTTCATATCTTCAGAATAAATTTTTTGCATCATAATGCACAGATTCGTGTGCGAAAACGTGCGGACAAATTTATTCTTCTTTTCCAGATAACCCATTTTTTCAGCGGTGCGCAATATTTTCGCGCGCATTTCGTCGCTGACCCCTGCTTTATTGTTGAGCGCGATGGAAACCGCATTGACGGATATGCCTAAACTATCGGCAATATCTCTCATGACTACACTCATAGTATACGAGGTCCTTCCCTTTTACATCATACTTGCTTTGGCTGTTAACGGGCAGCAGAATAAGCCTCATAATTGCTGCGATTATATTATTCTGTTCAAATAATGCTTAGATGCCTATATAAATCGTCTATCGTAATATCGGCACGGCAGATTTTATCATCCGCTGCACCATAATAGATTTTAATAATATCATTTTCAAAGATACATCCACATGTAAAAACGACATTACCGAAAAATCCCTCTGTTTCATATCCCATTTCAGGCTCGATCAATGGTGTTTTTGACTTTGCAATAATCTTCATCGGATCATTAATATCCAATAAAAATGCGCCCAGACAGTATCTGCTGTTTTTATCTGCCGCGTGATAAATTTTTACCCAGCCCCTTTCCGTACGGAATGGGGGTGCCCCACCGCCGATGCGTCCATTTTCCCAGCCCATGTCGGAAATACTGTAAAAATGCCGGTGCCGTCCCCAGTGAACCATGTCTTCCGACTCGGACAGCCAAATATCCGGGTTGCCAATCGAACGTGGCACCGGACGGTTAAAGGCCCAGAATTTCCCATTAATCTTTTCCGGGAAAATAGCGACATCCTTGTTTTCGGGAAGAAAAATCAGGCCTTTTCTTTCGAAGGATTTAAAATCATTGGTGGTAATGAGTGCCGTAGCGGCACCATCCGGAGACACGGCCGTGTAATTGATATAATAAGTTCTGTCAATGCAGGTGATTCTGGGATCTTCCATTCCCCAGCATTCGCTGACAGGATCGGGCATGATAAGCGGTTTTTCATCGACGTTGAAATGGATGCCATCTTTGGAACGGGCTACGCGCAGGTGAGAAAAAGACGTCAAATAAACCACATTTCTATATGCATCGGACCCCTTCGTAATTGTCCTTGAATCGGAAAAATCATACTCAGGATGATTGCTTTTTTCAAGAACGACCACTTCAAATTTGCTTTTGCCCTTATGCTCCACAATGACCGGAAACGCGACAAAGCCGTCACGATTGCATTTGACAGATTCCGCAACACGGCATAACAGGATATATTCTTCTCCGTATTTTGTTGCTCCGCAATTAAAAATTCCATCCACTACGAAATCTTCCCGCGAAGGTTTTACATCCGCCACGGTCAACAAAGGGTTTTCTGTCTTTCTCATGATTGGCGTACGGTTTGGGGAATCGTATTGCGAAGATTCATCTATTTCAAGTTTAAACATTTCTTTCATCTGTATAATACCTATTTCAACATAAAGTTGATGCCCTCTTTAAAATATTTGGAGAAACAAAGGAATAAAATAATAATCGGCATCGTGAGTAGTATGGATGCTGCGTACATTGGCCCGGGGATATTGGAATTCTGATTAAATTGAGTTGAAATCATAACATTCAGCGTCTGTACGTTAATATTCGGCGCTATCAGCATATCCCACATCAGTTCATTCCACCTGGTCATAAAAACAGATAGAAACACAATAATGCTGATTGATTTCGTCGAGGGCAGTGCAATTTTCCGTAAGATTTTAAAATCGGAGGCCCCATCGATTTTCGCTGCTTCAAAAACGGACTTGGGAACGGTTTTAAAGTAGTTAATGTACATGAAAATGCCCCAAACAGATATAATAAGCGGCAATATCATTCCGGAATAATGATTTGCCAGTGGTTTTACGATCATATATCTTGGTACCAATAAAATAATTACAGGGAAAAACATTTGGAACAGAAGCGAAGAGTGAATTGCACTTTTTCCTTTATATTGCATATTGGTGGCTGCATAGCCGGTCATCAGGCCAACTGCAATTGAAACTACGGCAGTTGGGAATGCAACAATAAATGAATTTAATAAGGCACGTATCCACATAAAAGGATTTGAAGACCCTCCCCTATTCAGCAGATAAGAATAACTGTCCAAGGTTACTTTGGTGGGTATAAAGGATTTATCAACCATATCCCACGGCAGAAAAGACTGAATGATCAGGTAGTAATACGGAAACAGCGTAATTAACAAAATCAGCAGTGTCACAATAATAATAATCACTGTATGGAACTTAATTTTCTTATGATTCATTCTTTTTCTCCTCCTCTACCAACCAAATTTTTTGTTGACCCGATTCATAATCCATGTAATGATTTGAATGGTCAAGAAAATCTGAACTGCATTGACGATTGCCATAGCAGCGCCATAACCTGCATTAAAACTGACAAATGATGTTTTATAAATTTCCAGTTGCCAGGTAGTCGTCGACAAGTCAGGTCCTCCTCCTGTAAGTAGGAATGGCTCGGAAAAGATTTGGAACGACAGCCCCGCGGCTAAAACAACTACCGATGTAATGGTCGGGGTAATCATAGGCAATGTGATTTTAATAAATTTTTTGAAGCCTGTACAGCCATCGATAACCGCAGCTTCATAAACATCAGCAGAAATGGATTCGATTGCAGATAACACAAACAACGCGTAATATCCGCCCATTTTCCAAACGATCATTCCAATCAGAATCCAAAAAGCTGCGCCGCTCTGCAGCCAATTGATGTTCAACTGATAATGTTCCCTCAAGAAAACATTCAATAGGGAGTTGTAGCTAAACACATACTTAATCATAACGGAAGTGGCGACACCTGAAGTCAGATAGGGAATAAAGAACAGAGTTGCAACAATTCCCTTCATTTTCCCAGGCAGTTTGGAGGTCAGCAATGCGATTCCCATACCAAACACGAAGCACAACAATACAATTGGCACCAAATACCGGAAAGAATTCCAAAATGCCGCCTGAACGTTTTCATCTGTAAATAATTTAGTAAAGTTTTTTAATCCGACAAGATTGTATTTCGGCGACATGAGGTTCCAATCCGTAATCGACAGCCAAGCCGCCCAGCCCAAAGGAAGAAAAAGAAAAACCACAGAATAGACTATGTAGGGAGTATTAAATAGCCATGCGGTTCTGCTTTCATAACTTAGCCCTGACCTTTTTGGAATGCTCTCAGGCACTGCCTTGCTTTTCTTGTGCATGAAGGACGCTCCTTTCCGTGAATGAAAAACAAATAGTAAGAGACTTCCCGTCCTAAACACCGCTGCCCGGAAACATGGACGGGAATCTCTTATTTCTTTTGTATTTGATTTGCAGTATGAATATAGTTTGCAGTTTCATCATGATTCACACAAGAAACCAATAACACGAATTGACCTTACTTTAAGTTTCCTGCAGTTTTCATTGCGGCAAACGCCGCGTCGACATAAGATGTCGAATCCGGAATGCTGCCAATTTTGGAATTTGCCACCTTTTGAGTAACATAAGGTGTAAGGCCTTTTGCGGCAAGTGCCGTCAAAATATCAGACATTTTCTCGTTTGCCATGCATGGAATGCCATTGGCAACAAAAGCACTGACTGCTTTCAGTTCAGGATTCTTCTCAAAATAGCTTGTCAGTGTGGAATTAGTCGAGAGGTCACCACGTACTGGCAGCATTGAAGTACTGTTAAGCCAATCTACATCAAAGGTGTCTTTGCCGGCACCGTTAAATACGTACTTTAAAAACTCAATTGCGCCTTTGTGCTGGTCGTCTGAAACATTTTTGTTTTTATAGAGCACCAGCCCTTTCGAATCGGCAAAGGTATACGGTGTATCTCCTGCCTTTTCAACAAGCATTGGTCCAAACACATAATCTCCATCCAATCCGTAAACTTTACCTGCTGCTTTATTCGGTGCAATATCCCACGGAAGACCCATGCCCACAACAACGGGAACGGTTTTTTCCTGCCATATTTTCGGTATTTCACCGGTCAGGAGCGAATTACCCATGGAACCATAGAGATCAAATACCTTTTTCGCAGCAGCTTTGTCCAGTGTCAGTTGATCGCCTTCTACAAACGACTTCCCCTGTGAAAATGCTTCGTACTGCGCTTGAAAATCGAACCATCTCCCCCACCAAGAATCAGATCTGGTCAATTCAAACCGATACATGAAATTGCTGATGCCCTTACCATTTAACTCGCTTTTTTTGCTGTTATATGTATTTAAAAGTTTGTTAAAATCATCCAATGTTTCAGGAACTTTTGTGACGCCAAGCTGTTTCAAAGCTTTGCTGTTGTAAACATAACTGATTGGATTGACATACAACGGAATGACGTACTGGGCTCCATCTACCGCCCACCCACTCATAACGCTGTCTATTTTTCTTTCCGTTACGATTGCATGGAACCAGTCTTCCTTACTTAAATCGTAAATCGCTTCAGATTTAGCCAATGTGGCACCAAAGCTGCGGTTGACATTTTCCGAAATTGCCGGAACCGTGCTGGTTGCAATTGCATTCTGAATGCCTGCCTCAGAAGAAGGTTGCGCGGGCATTTGCTGTACTGCAACTTTAATGGTCTTGCCGTTCAGCTGAGCATTCGTCTGATTGAATTTTTCTGCGTACTTGTTCCAAATATCGTAATTGTACTGCTCAGGGGCACTCCAGAAATTTACAACAATTTCACCACCCGAAGTGGATGCTGCGTTGGTACTTGCGCTGCTGACAGCCCCGTTTTGAGAACAGCCTGTTACCATCGAGAGCAGCATTGCAGACGATAGCGTTATTGCCAAGATTTTCGACTTTTTCATTACATTAACCTCCCAAGTTATTTTGTATCATCATTATTATAGATTTTTACTTGAATTTCAATATAAAGTTACTTTAATTATAAATATCCATGATTAAATTGTTGCATTTTCTTGTGTTTAGTCCAATGTTTATGTGGATATTACCATCCTTTAAGATTTTGCTTTTTTAACATGACAGATGAAACAATCTTGAGAGTTCATGCTGATCTCGTTTTATTCTTAACATTTTCCTCTTAATTCAACAGCCTTACCCAAAACAATAATAGGCAATCTAATTACATCTGCCTTTGAATAAGATACAGGATCGTATTTGGGGTTGTATGATATGAATGTTACACCGCTTTCGTATTTTACAATTTTTTGAATGGTAGCTTCATTTCCGCAAACCGATACAGCCACAACGTCCCCGCTTTCTGCTTCGGATTGTTTATGCATAATCACAACATCCCCATCCCGCATGCGAGGCTCCATACTGTCTCCATGTACTTTAATGGCGAAAAAATCACCTTGTCGCACCATATCTTCACTGATTTCTTCATAGCCCATTATTTCTTTAGCGTTCTGTACTGACCACTCAGCTCGGATGCGCCTGAATACAGGTATTTTCTTTTCTTGTTTTGCAAAAGACCAGGGTACATCTTCATTCCCTAATAAATAATCTGTGCTCACGCCAAAATAAGCGGCCAAGTGAAGTAACGTTTTATTATCAGGCTCGAATTTTTCATTTTCATATCCGGATAAAGAAGCTTGGCTCACATTAATTATTTTAGACAGCTCTTCCTGTTTCAAACCCTTTTTAATTCTCAATATTTTAATTTTATTCAATCATATCAACCCTTTCAATATAAATTCTAATTGTGATATAAAAAAAGTAAATAATATATAATCAAAGCGTATATATATTGTCAAAATATAAAATATCTATTATTAATATAAATAAAATTGATATATCAGCCGATAATTAAGTATGATTCAATAAAAACAAAAACAATGCAGAGAAAGGTTAAGGCTCTCAACCAAAATGAAAAAGCAATGCAATAAGTAATGTTATTAAATCATGATTGTCAGCAAAAAAAATTTTAGAAAGAAGCAAAATATGAAAAATTTAAAAATCGCCCAGAAGCTCATTTTCTCTTTTTTGGCTATTTCTTTGATAACAGCAATCATTGGAGCGGCCGGAATTTATAGTATGCTGCAAATGAAAACCTCCAGCACAAAATTGTATGAAAAACAGACTGTTCCGCTACCAATCATCTCTGATATCATCTTGGATATGGACCGTTTAAGGGGACAGGCAAGGGATTACATCCTTTATTACAACGACGCGGAGCAAATGAAAATCATAGAAGAAAAGACAAAGCAATATCAGGATGATTATCTGCAAAAAATAACGCAATATGAACCTACCATATCCACAACAGCGACCAAAACTTTGTTTGATGAAACAAAGAAAATGTACGATGAGCAATTCACACCGGCATTGAAAGAAATTGTTAAAGAAGCAAAAAGTGGCAATAGTGCTGATGCTATGAAAGATTTAAGTACATTTAAAACCATCAACCAGAAAATAATAGATAATTACACTCAGTGTATGCAAAACCGTGTGAATAATGCAAAGATAAATAACGATTCCAACAACCAATTGGCCGAAACAATGATGATTGTGCTGATTGCCATTATTGTTTTGGGAATTGCCGTTTCTATTCGGTGGGGATTTTGGCTGGCAAAGGCGTTGAGCAAGCCTATCAATGAAATGGCTGACGCTGCCAAAAAACTCGCGCAGGGCGAGCTGGACGTTGATATTACCTATGTATCAAAAGATGAGATAGGATCACTTGCTGATTCGCTCAAATCCGCTACCGCCACGCTTAAGCTTTATGTTCAGGATATTTCAACCAATTTGGGTCTAATCGCGCAGGGCGATATAACCGCTGATATAACGCAGCAGTATATCGGGGATTTCATTCCGATTAAGGAGGCACTGCTCAAAATATCCGGCAGCTTAAATGAAACGCTTTCCCTGATTAATACTTCTTCCGAACAAGTAAACGGCGGAGCAAACCAAGTTTCTGACGGAGCTCAGGCATTGGCACAGGGCGCAACTGAGCAGGCAAGTTCTGTGGAAGAGCTTGCAGCGTCCAGCAGTGAAGTGTCTGAAAAGGTACGTCAGAACGCAGAAAACGTCAGACTTGTAACGGGCTATGTGGCGGAAACGACAGAGAAAGTAAATCAAGGAACAAACCAAATGCAACAGATGCTTTCGTCGATGCATGATATCGATGCCTCTTCAAATGAAATTGGTAAAATCATAAAAGTAATCGACGATATTGCATTCCAGACCAACATTCTCGCTTTGAACGCTGCCGTCGAGGCTGCAAGGGCTGGGAGTGCCGGAAAAGGCTTCGCAGTCGTAGCGGATGAGGTGCGCAACCTTGCCAGCAAATCGGCCAATGCAGCCAAGCAGACGACCGTGCTGATTGAAAGCTCCATTCAAAGCGTAAAAGGCGGTTCGAAAATTGCTGACCTTACTGCGAAAGAATTGGAAGAAATTTCCGCTAAAGTGCAGCTTGTAGGCGAAACAATTCAAAAAATTGACCATGCTTCTTCTGAGCAGGCCATCGCAATACAACAAATCACACAGGGTGTAGAACAAGTATCATCTGTCGTACAGACAAATTCAGCTACTGCAGAGGAAAGCGCGGCGGCAAGTGAGGAACTGTCCGCACAAGCCAATATGCTCAGCAAAGAAGTCGGAAGATTCAAGTTGAAAAAGCTCCCCCAGAATATCGGTAATTCAAGTTTGCCGCAAGCCGGTGTCCAGCACGCCCAGAGCTATTCTATTGGGAGCGGAAGCGCCGGGAAAGATTATGACACAAAGTATTAATTCACTTTAATATCTGTTGAATACTGAAAAACCCCATGGATTTAAACCCATGGGGCTTCTTGCTTTCTGTTTGTAGATTTTACCATCATACGCCAGCAGTTTGATGTTCAGCTGCTTTTATCGTCTGCCCAAAAGCTGTCCAAAACACATTGGAGGTCTTGCTGATTCCGTATTGTTATGCAGTGGTTCCAATGCTTTGGAAAAATATCTCTATAGCTGTTGTGACCGAACCGTTCGTCAATCAGGAGTACTGCTCCTTTGTCGTTTTCAGAGCGGATCACTCTGCCGGCGGCCTGCAAAACCTTGTTCATTCCTAAATACATATAAGCGTATTCATAACCCATGCCATTTTTACGGTTAAAATAATCCCGAATGATATCTTGCTGGGCACTGAGCTGCGGCAGTCCCACACTCACAATAACAGTACCGATCAGCCTGCTGCCCTTTAGGTCGATTCCCTCGGAAAATATTCCGCCAAGCACACAGAAAGCAACCAATGATTTTTGCGGGTTTTCTTGAAAAGATGCAATGAAATCCTCTCTCATTTCTTCGCTCATGAAAGATTGCTGTTCCACCGAGTTTATTTCCGGATGAGTCGCTGCAAACTCCTCAAACACAGTGTGCATATATTTATAGGATGGAAAATATATGATATAATTACCTGTTTTTCTCNNTGAAACATTGTCTGCGGCCATCAAACACAGGTTGCTGCTGTCAAAAGGAGAGTCCAGTGCCATCATCCAGTCTTCCTCTCCGCCGCCGAGTATTTCGCGAAAATATGCAAGCGGTGTCAGTGTTGCCGAAAACATAACGGATGAACCGCCGCGTTTTAATGCCTCACTCAAAAGAAAAGACGGGTCGAGGCAAAATAATTTCGCCATAACCTCCCCCTGTTTGGATTCAACGAAAGTCACATATCTTTCGTCATAAAAATCAGATATCAGGATAAAGTTTAAACTTTCAAAATAGAGTTTCAGAAAATCATTGTCTCCGCTCAATTCCCTGTTTTCCTTCAGCATCAGCTCACATATTGAGATGTATTTGGTGAGGATGTTGAGAAACTCCTTTGGCTTATCTGCATTTACAAGATAGCCCTGTTCNNTTCACCGCAGCTGTTGCGTAAATCAATCATATATCTATTGATCTGGTTAAGAACTTTATCAAGCGCCTTGTTTTTACCCTTATAATCCTTTTTCACTTTATAGAACTGCGTTTTATAAAGTTCTGACGAAAACATTTCCCTTGACCGGTCAATCAGGTTGTGAGCTTCATCAATCAAAAAAGCGTAATCTCCATTGTTCTCGGCAAAAAAGCGTCTTAGATATGCCCTTGGGTCAAAGACATAGTTGTAATCACAGATAACACAGTCAACCCACATCGAGATATCAAGCGAAAGTTCAAACGGACAGACCCTGTTCTTTTTGGCGTATTCTTCAACCGTGTTTCTTGTAAAATAATCACAGTTTTTGATTGCGTCAAGAATTGCGCCGTTAATACGGTCATAATGCCCCTTGGCATATTCACAATACTCCGGATTACAGGCCGGCTTTTCGCAAAAGCATATTTTTTCTTTTGCGGTAAGCGTTAACGTCTTCATTTTAAGGCCGCCTGAGCGCATTCTAATAAATGCTTCCTCCGCAACCTGACGGGTGATTGTTTTTGCTGTTAGGTAAAATATTTTTGAAGTTTTGCCTTCCCCCATCGCCTTGACTGCCGGGAAAAGAGTGGAAATTGTTTTGCCGGTTCCGGTTGGCGCCTGCACAAAAAGCTTTTTCCCTCTGTCAATTGTCCTGTAAGCGCCAACGGCAAGCTTCCTCTGACCTTTTCGATAAGCGGGAAAAGGAAATTGCAGAGCCTTAATTGTCGAATTTCGATGTTTTTCCCATTGCGCTGTAAAATTAGCCCAAACCGAGTATTTCCGAATCAGCTCTGTGAGAAATTGTTCGAGTTCACTGAATTTGAAAGATTTTATAAAACGCTTTATTTCGTTTGTATCCAAATTAAAATAAGTTAATTGAACAGAAATCTCGGTCAATTCGTTCTGAGCGGCGTAAATATAGGCGTAGCACTTTGCCTGCGCCCAATGTGTACTGTTGAAATCTTCATCAATGAAGTTCATAGGCAAAACCGTTGTCTTGATTTCGTCAATGACAGTGATGCCTTCGTCGCTGAAGATGCCGTCGGCACGTCCCTCAAGAGTATAACTGATCTCTTCATCGTCAAATTCCGCTGACAGAGACACTTCGCTTTTATAGTCATGATATAATTTAATATTATCTTTTTGTATGTTGCGGTGCGCTTTGGCGCCTTCATACATTCTGTCTTTTTCAACATATCTGCTATCAATGTCACCGGAGCGCATAATGAATTCAACCAGTCGCCTGATCGGAAGCTTTATTCTGTTTTCCATTTAATTCTCCCGAAATTTTAATTTCTGCTCTTATCTTAATTCGCCAAAACTCACATTGAATCGACCAGCAAACCGCTTCCCAATCGTTCTCATTTTATAAATATACTTTTTTTATTTGCCTGAAAATCATTCGATAATAGGTCAATGGCTAATTCTTCAATCGCCGAAACAGTGGCAGCGATGCAAAGTATATTCATCAGCGTATTCGACCGGATAACGGTAAGCACCAAAGGAAATAGAAATAACATGAATCCGGTAATCTTATTTCCGTATGTATGAAGCATTCCAAAAGTTTTGTATTTTACAAATACGACCACGACTGAAATCAGCCTGATCATTCCAATAAGAATGACCCATATTAAAATTTGCACGGTTGGATTTACAATCGGATACAGTATTATAATCAGCACAGTAATCATAATGAAATCGGCAAAAGAGTCAAGTTTTTCGCCCAACCTACTTGTTGTGCCGGTTTTTCTTGCTATATAGCCGTCTAACATATCGCTGACACCACAAAAAATATAAATGATAATGAAGGTTGCGCTGAGTGGCTTTGTCAAAGCCAACGTAAAAGTAAGCAATATTCTCGCTGATGAAATAAAATTCGCTACTGACCTCATTGAACCACCTCGCTAATTATAATCATAAAAGGTTGAAAAAGTGCAGATAAATCGTATCATTTTCAAAGATATATCAACATTATTCTGAAATATCGTTTATAATATAGGAAAACATTGAAATAAAGAAGGCATAAACACTATGAATTCAGAAAATGCCACATCGTCATCGGCTATAGATGTTGAAAAGCTCCTAAAAACCACCAGTGATTTGGTAAAAATCAAAAGCACCAATCCCCCGGGGCTTGAAGGGGCTGTTGGAAAATATTTAATTGAGTTTTTTCAAAAGGGATCGATAGAAACCCGATCTTTCCCCGTAGAAAACGGGCGATTTGATGTGGTCGCAAGAATTCCGGGCAAAAGCAGCTCTTCCCCCCTTGCCTTTACGGGGCATATGGATGTTGTTCCTGTCAGCGAAAAGGAAGTTACCCGCTGGAATACCTCTCCGTTTTCAGGCGAAATCCATGAAGGTTTCCTTTATGGACGCGGCTCTTCCGATATGAAGGGCGGTTTGGCAAGCGCCATGGTCGCAATGGAAGAGATTGTTAAAAAAGGCATTACGCCGTCTGAAGATATCTATTTGATTGTGACGGTCGACGAGGAAGACAGCATGAAAGGCTCCAAGGCTCTGTTAAAAGAGTCTTTTCTTGATACGATTCCGCTCATCATCGTTTGTGAACCAACGAGTTTGAAAATCTGCACCGCAGGCAAAGGCCGAACCTATGCAAATTTAAAGATCACAGGGCAGACGGGGCATGGCTCCCAAGGCAAAGGGCATAACGTCATCGATTTTACCAGGCTACTTTTGAACAAAATGAAAGAAACCACTTTCCCCGAGTATGAAAACACTCCCTATGGGGACTCCTTTTGGCAAGCGCTAAGCATCAATGCCGGTATAGAGCCTTGCGTTGTTCCCGACGAGCTAAATCTAAAAGTGGATGCCCGGCTTGTCCCGAACCACAAAACGGAAGCAATCTGGGGTGAAATGGAAAAACTCCTCAGCCAGTTAAAAATTGAAAATCCCGGATATGAAGGGACAATTGAAATCATCGATCAGCGCGAAGGCTGGGCTTTGCCTTCTACAGCTCCAATTATTTCAAAAGTCAAAGGGATTTATGAAAATTTACATATTCCATTTGAAACAACTTTTTTTGCCGGCACTACAGACGGTTCCATTTTTCAAAAAAAAGGTATGGACTGCATTATCCTTGGGCCCGGAAATTTAGGCTGTGTCCACAAGGAAAATGAAAAAGTCGCGATTCAAGAACTGATTGACAGCTGTAAAATCTATTTTGAGATTATGCGGCAATTCTAATCATAAAATCTGTGGATGAATTCTTCCATGTGCTAATGTGGTTTTATCAAATTAGCACAATTTCTCAAGCAGAGGACTCCTCAGTCTTTTTGCCAGTCCGATCTTAAAATTGCGTAAGTGGCTAAGTCACAAAATTCACCTGTATTGTTTTTACCAGCTTGCCTCCTGATACCTTCGTATTGCATACCGCTCTTAATCATGACTTTTCCCGAGGCAGGGTTTTTCGTATCATGGCAAGCTTGTATTCTCCTAAAGCTGACCTTGTCAAAAAGAAAATTTTCGACTGCGATCAAAGCTTCTGTCATAATGCCTTTATTCCAATATCTTTTTGAGAGGCAATAACCAATTTCACAACAATCCAAATCTTCAATAATCTGAACGACATCTATGCCCCCTATGACTTGACCGGTTTCCTTGGACTCAATACACCAACGATAGTAATTATCAGCGCCATATTGATCAATCCATGAAGAGAGAACATATTTCGTTACATTTATATCCTGATGTGATGTCCATGTCATATATTTAGTCACATCATCATCATTTGCCCAGTTGTGAAACATATCTTCGGCATCGCGGAGTTCAAACTTCCGTAAAATAAGTCTATCGGTCTCTATTTTTAGAGTTCCTATATTTTTTATCATGTAAATCTTCCTCTTTATTCACTTCCATGATTTGTTATATAAGTAGCCACAATGGGTTCATCAGTCATCAATCACTGATGTTTCTTCCAAGGTGGCTACTGTTTGCTTTAATGATGTGTTAAATTCTTCATCGGAGGAGTTTTTAAAAATAATAAAATCATCTTTGATGTTAGGATCATCTAAAGCAACAGGAACATCAAAATTACACGTAGAAATATATTCATCCCAATGCGTTAGTTTCCAAGTGTCCCTGTCGGAATTTCTTTTGACCATCCTTTGCCGGCAAACCTCTATTGAAGTTTCTACCCATATGACAACAAGAGAAGTATTCTTTTCCTTTAATTTTGCTTTCAGCTCATTGATATAGCGTGTATCACGTATTTCTTTCGTAAACGGTGCGTTAATGAGTACGATGTCATCATAGTTCAATGCTTCCAAGGCAAGGGCTACAATTGTTTCATATTCATAATCCCTGATATTTTTATTAAAAAAGTCGGAACTTCTGTCATATTCTTTCCCCGCCGCAATAAAAATCTGTTTTGACAGCGGTATCAGCGTATCTTTATCCAGATAAACTACATGGCTCAACGCTGCGGCAAGCTGTTTTGAAACATAAGTTTTTCCACATGCCGGCGGAGATGTTACAATAATAAATTTTTTCACAAGAACCTCCTGATTTTATTTCTCATTCCCAAACACCGTATTTTTCCATTAGGCTTATATACCAATTTAATAATATCACGAATTCTGACAAAATCAAAGCGATATCTCTTTAAACGCGGCATAGCCGTGAAAAGGCTACTATTCATAGAATTAGCAGCCTTTTCTAATAAATTCAATTCATTGTTAATAATGAGCCGTTTGTTGCTGATGCATAAGCGGCAACGATGGTATTTAGCTTATAGGAGATTGCATTTTGGAATAAAGTTCTGCCCATGCCGGAAAAAATCCAGAACTGATCGCTATGTTCTGCGAGTAGATATGGGATTCTGCGGTGCCGTAAAACGGCGTTTTTCCGCGTTCTAAAATCTCTTTCTTTAAGAGCGAAACAAGATTTGTTCCTACCCCTCTGCCACGGTATTCAGGCAAAACGTCAATTCCGATTTGCCACATGGTTTCGCTGTCTGCGCTGGCACCCGCAATACCCATTATGCAATCCGAATCAAAAGCGGCAACTGCAAGTACATCCGGGTGGTTGTTATCAAATGCAAACGCTTCTCCAAATCGATTGTCACCTTTAAACTGCAAAATGTCTTCATAATCATACCACTTTACATTTGTAATCGGTTTTACCTCCGATTTTTTGGGATCGGGCAAATAATAATGGTGAGCGGAGGCAATCTCGTGCCCAAATTCATGCAGCTTTTTATCGATTGCCCGCAGTTTGGGGTATTCGAAAAACCATGCGGCATTCTTTTTTGATAGCTGTTCTTCGCACCAAGGCATTATTTCAGGTGATGCGCTGATAATTGCTCTGCCGCCAAAACAGACTATTTTAAAAAAGCATCCATCACTGCCGTAAATGCGTCTGCCCTCCAAGAGTTTATTCTCAACGATTGTATTTTCTGACTTTTCAAAATCAGACAGCTGGCAATTATAGTCGAGTGCCAGCTGGGCTTTCGCAATTTCAATAATTTCAGTTTTCGTGTACATATTGCCACCATCCATTGTTTGTATTCTAATGTCCTGATCGTAAATTCGGAAAGGTTTATTTGATATTTATTGATTGCTTTCGATGATCGTGAGATCACTGGTATCATACATTACTTTTGCGTGATTTTTTTTAAGCAGTTCTTTTGTTAAAAGTTTACCTGTCTTTTTATCAAAACATTCCCGATAGATGCAGTTGTTGCGAAATACTCCGTCCTGTTCTTTAGAAAAAAATTCATCTTCCACTTTAATATGATATTTGCATTGAAGTTCCTTATCCGTGCGTAATTCTCCGCACAAATATTCCGATGTAGTATAAATGATAAGCTGAAAAATGTTATCTGTTGTATTTTTAAAGCAGTAATCAAGATAATTATACATAATTGAAGTTCCCACTCCGAACGGAATCTGCCTGCCATAATCGGGAAATAAATCCATCATATCATGATGATGGTGTTCAACAATCTGCATTGGAGTATGCAAAATCATCCAGTGTATTAAATTTGTAAATTGGCACATACCGCCGCCAACATCTTTTCCCAATCCCCCGTTGCTGATTGTCAAACCTTCTATATATCCCTTTTTTACCGTGCAGGAGCCTACTAACTTCCAAAACGAAAAGTATTCCCCCGGGCGTATCAAAACATTTGAAACTTTGGGTGCGGCAATACTTAAATTTACCGCTTTGTTTTCTTGCAGATTCGCGTCTACATTTCCCAGTTTTCGACGGATTAATGATTTATGGCTGTATACTAAAACAGGCAGAATTTCACTGCTTTTTGTTACTGCGAATTTTTTAAACCCAATTAGGTTATGAATATGGCGCACTACCCGGCATTTCAGTAATGATATCTTATATGTAAACGGTGATATCTCGCAGAAAAGTTTACGTTTTTTCTCCATCTCTTGATTCTCCACTTCATAATCTAAGCTTAGTTTTGTTACAGCAGTAGGCTTGCAGTACGAAACTTTCCAACCATATAAATCCACAAATAATTCCAATACTATACTATAATAGCACTATATTTTTGTATTGCAATCATTTTCATCCAATGGAACGTAAAAAACGCCCCTACAAAATGTAAGGGCGTTCAATCTGCGTGTTTGCTCCCTCAGAACCCAAGAGTGTTCTCGAAGTCGGCCTTATTTCTCTGAACGGCTTTTTTTGACGACCGGAATCCAAACATAGCTTTTGTAATCCGCCTTTGACATGTCTCCCTGCTCGTAAACCTCAAGTTCAGGCCCGTCAGCGTGCTCGTATTCACTTGTGGGGAACCATTCGGAAAAAATCCGTTTCCAAACGTCCTGAATCGCGTCCGGCATGGGTCCGATTGCTTCAAATACCACCCAAGTGAGTTTTGAGATGTGGAGCGTTTCCATACCGGCTGGGATTTTATCTCCTGCGTATGTGACTGCCATATAATAATCAAAATAATCCTTTTGAAAATTCGCGCAAATCCCCATCACGCCCATGTCGTCCGTACACTGTTTTTCAAGTGCTTCGCAAGTTCCGTTCTCATTACACGACTCGATAAATTTAGGAATAATCTTGAAGTTCTCACCATTCTTATTGGTTACCGTTGTTTTTTTGCCGACTACCGTGAATGCCTCTTTTTCTATTAATTTGTAGTTCAATGTTTTTTCCCCTTTCAAAATGACTTGAATGGAGAGTTTACCGATGGATTTGAGATTTGTCCCCGCTTCGCGCGCCAGCGAGGGCGAAATTCCGTGGAACCGTTGGAATGCCTTTGTAAACGATTCATGAGTTTCATACCCATACTTTAGCGCGATGTCAATGATTCTCGCGTCAGAAAGCGCCAATTCCTGCCCGGCAAGCGTCAGCCTCCGGTTGCGTACATACTCGCCGACGGTAAAACCTGTCAGCATGTTAAACATACGCATGAAATGAAACGTTGAAGAACCTGCCGTTTTCGCGACGTCATCAAAGTCGACCGGTTCAAGAAGATGGGCCTCCATGTGATCAATCGCGCTTTGCATTCCCTGTATCCAATCCAAATCAGTTCCCCCCTGTCGAGTAATAGAATAACACATAGAAAAGAGTGCGGCTTGTTTTCGTTTGCTTTCTGATGACAAGGATTTTATACGGCTGAATTCACATTGCCGAGCGCTTCAAAATCGAAGGGATTATCCTTACATTATTTTTTAAATAATGCCGTAAAACTTTTTGGCGGCTGTGTCTGAAAGCACATGACTTTGCCGGAAAAAGGATGCCTAAACTCCAATTTGTAGGCGTGCAAACCCAGCCGCTTCAAAGGATTGGTTTTTGCTCCGTATTTTTTATCACCCACGACATTGTGCCCCATATCCTTCATGTGCACGCGTATCTGGTTTTTACGGCCCGTTTCCAAATGAATGTCCAGCAAAGAATAGTCCGGATTTTCTTTGATGACTTGATAATTTGTAATGGATTCCTGTCCGTCCCCGGGCTTCCCACTCGAGTACATCATGCGTGTCTTTGTTTCTTTCAGCCACGATTGAATTCTGCCGCTTTTTTCTTCAAGCTGCCCCTCTACAACTGCCATATAGGCCCGCTGCGACACCAAATCCGCCCAGTTGTCTTGCAGCGCCAATTTAATTCTTTCATTCTTAGCGACCATAAGTATTCCGGAAGTGTCGCGGTCAAGGCGATGTACCACAAAGATGCGGTTTCCCGGATTCTTTAGGCGCACATAATCTGTCAGCAAGTGGTAAGCGGTCAGTTCCTTTTCGTTATCGGTAGATATCGACAGCAAGCCGGCCGGTTTATTGATTACAATGATATCCTCATCTTCATATATGATATCCAACACACCTTGCTGTTTTTGCACTTGATTGGTCGGCCGGCTTATCCGTATTTTTTGCCCCGCAAGCAACGGATGGTCGTATTGTGTAACCACAACTCCGTCCACTAAAATTTCTCTGCGTGTCAGCAAAGATTTCACGTTATTTCTGGATTGATTCGATAGCTTTAGCAATAAAAAATCCAGCAAACCGCCCGACTCTGTTACCGTCAATTCCGTGTCCGGTTTTCTGCTGATTTCTTTTTGCCCCATACTCCGTTTTTCTTTACGCACAGATTTCTCCTTTTTATTGAACAGAGAGACCGTTCCCTCATCTCAAATTTCTTTTATAATCCTTTTGCTCATTTTCGCGGGCATACCGGATAGGAAAGCATCAATCAATGTTCCCGTTGACAGGTAGGAACTGAATACAGGTTGGGCTGTGAAGCTTTTCGCGGATGCCCGTCGGTTTTAATGCTCCGGACGCCTTGTCCACTTTTAGAACCACGATCTCGTTGCTTTTTTCGTTGGCCGCAAGCAGGTAATTCCCAAGCGGCTCAATTGCAAAATCCCGAGGGCCTTGACCCTGCACAGAATAAATTCCGCAAAGCGCAAGCACACCGTCCTTTCCAATTTGAAAGGACGCAATGCTGTCATGCCCCCGGTTCGAGGCATAGAGGAACCGTCCATCGGGCGACATATGCAGCGCCGCGGCCGCGCTGCTGCCTTTGAAATCCGGCGGAAGTGTGGAGAGATATTGCCGTGCTTCATATCGGCCGTCCACGTATTCAAACACTGCGATTTCAGAACTCAGTTCGGTGATAATATATACAAAACGCATTCCCTCGTGAAAAACGACATGCCGTGGACCCGTGCCCGGGCGCAATAAGATATTGAGCCTGTCTTCTATATACAGATTGTTCGTTTTTTTATCAAAGCGATAAAATTTCACGGTATCAATACCAAGATCCACCGCGCAAACATATTTTCCATCAGGTGTAAAGTCCGTGAAATGAACATGCGGCATCTCCTGCCGTTCCTGATCAGGCCCGCTTCCCGTATGTGTTTCAACCAACAGGCAGGGCTCAATTGCGCCCTGCTGCTCAAGTGAAAAAACGGATAGACTGCCGCTGCTGTAATTGGAAGCAACAAGAAGCGAATCGCTGCGGTCCGTATTGAGGTAACATGGGTCAAGTCCCATGGTTGGCCTTTCATTGAGAAAGGTTAAACCGCCCTTGTTATTGATTTTGTACGCAGCAACCCCGCCGCCGAAAACTCCATGAAATTCTTGCGTTTCTAAAACCGCATACAAATACCGCTGATCGTCACTGAGTGTAAGATAGGACGGATTTTCGGCGTGAACCGGCGCAAATGCAGCGTTTAGCTTTCCTGTGGTATTGTCAAGTTCGAAAGTATAGATTCCCTCACCCGAATCGGCTGAATAGGAACCGATATACACCATTGTTTTACCCAAAAACTCACCCTGCCTTATTTAAATCATGAATATTTTTTCTTTTAATTCCAATATGCGTTGTTCAATTGTTTTGATTACAGCAATAAACTCTTCATCACTTTCTCCCGTCGGATCTTTCAGTCCCCAGTCCTCCCGATACTTGCAGGGAAGCATGGGGCACTGTACATTGCAGCCCATTGTGATAACCACATCAACAGGTGGGATATCACTCAACAGTTTGGAGTGCTGTGTCTTTTCCATATCAATTCCGTAAATTTCTTTCATCAGTCGTACCGCATCCTGATTGATCTGCGGCTTTGTGTCCGTTCCTGCGGAATAGCTTTCAAACGCATCGTGCGCAAAGTGTTTTCCCAAAGCCTCGGCAATTTGGCTGCGGCAGGAATTATGCACACAAATAAACGCTACTTTTTTCATTTTCATTTCCTCCTGTAAATTTGATTGCTGAAAGTTGATTCCTCTAAAATTCCGTTTCACACTGTACTGTTTTGCCCGGCAGCTTAAATACTCTGGTTTTGACTTTTTTTGTTGAGCAACAGTATACTTGCCGCTCCAATTAACATAAAAGCAGCTATTGATGACCAAGCTATGAAATAGCTTGTCCTTGAAAGAACATAACCCATAACAAGCGGGCTCAGCGAACGGGCTGCTCCCTGCATAAACATGGAAATTGAGTTAATTCTGCCAAGATGGGCGCTTGGGGAATGGTCTGCGATGAAAGTACCGGAATGAATCGTGACAACAATTTCTCCGAACGTAAATATCGCACCGGCCGCCAGAAAAAGCGGTAAACTTTTCACAAGGCCGAAAGTAACAAAAGATAAAAAGAACAAAACACCACCGCCGGAAATAACCACAAGGGGACGAAACTTCATTGTCAGATGCGTCAGCAGCGGAGTGAACATAATGACAATAAAGGAATTGAGCGCGGTCAAAATGCTGAAAAAACGTGCTCCGTTTACGTTGTACAAATCACCGAACTGAAGTGGCAGCATAAAATTCCATTGTGTATAGGTAAAATCATAAATGGACATAAACACAATGAAAAGTAGCAAAATCGGCATAGCCTTTAACACATGAAATACAGATGCATTTTCGGCCGGAGCTCCACCCGCAGCAGTGATTTTTTGCCGCCCGCTTTTCGTTTCTTTGATAAACACCGCGATTAGAAAGGAGGAGGCCAAGGTTGTCGCCGCGTCCAGAATAAATAGAAGAGACAAGTGGTCTTGAAACAGCAATCCACCAAGAAGAGGGCTGATTGTCATACCGATATTGATACCGAGGTAGAGAAGGGAAAAAGATGCTTTCCTGTTTTCCGGCGCTGTGAGGTCAGCAACCATCGCCTGATACGCCGGAGAGGCAGCGACGAAAAGATTCGACGCAATGACGATAAAAACGATCATGGCTGTATGATTGTTCACGATTCCGCAAAGAAGATAAGAAACGGAGCCCAGCACCTGACAAGTAATCAATATCTTTTTGCGGCCGATTGCATCGACTAACTTGCCGCCTAAGAGCAAGCTCGGTGCCTGCGTCAGCGTCAAAAGCGCAGAAAAATTACCGGTTTCGGTTTTCGACAGACCCAATTTCTGGGTAAGGATCAGCGTTAGAAGCGGCAGAATGAAACTGCCCATACAGTTGATAATCCTTGCCCAAAATAATATGTATATTTCCTTTGGCAATCCACTGTATGTTGTAAAATGTCTGTTTTTCAAGTTGTTGCTCCTCTATATCATTCATTTCAGTTTATCCAAAACACATAATGATATTATACCGAACGTTTTGGAGCAATACAATAGTAAGAATTAAGGCTGTGACAGCACTGTCACCTTTTCATTGATTTCCCTTACCTTTTCCACAGGCAGCTTGATTACTTTTCGATCATAAGAAATCAATCCGTTTAATTCGTCCTCCACATCAGTAAGCTGAGTGTATACAGTTGCGCATAGTCCCTGCTTTTCAGCAGGTTGAACTTCGTTTTCGTACAGGTCTCGATACGCTTTCAGCAGCTCTTCGGCCGTATCAAAGCGTTTATATCCAAAATCCTTTTCGTTGAAGCAATGACCTTTTACTCGGAAATTATAACCGCCGAATTCGGACAGGACAACTGCGCGCCCAAGCTTGTCGGGTGTAAATCGGTATTTTTTGAAATAAACATGCAGGCTTTTAACATCACCGATTTTCTGGTCATGCCAGCCACTGGCGTGGTCAATTGTGCGAGTTGTATCCAACTTTAAAATTTGTTGAACCGCCTTGCCGGCGTCAAACTGCCCCCATCCCTCGTTGAACGGGACCCACATGGCGATTGCCACAACATTGTACAGATGATGAATCATTTCGTCGAGTTCTAAACAATATTGGCAGCGCCCCTCTTCGTTATCGCGGGCAAACCATTTGTAATGATCATCCTTAAAATGAATTCCGGTTATTAGCGGAGAAGAAATTGTCATCGTCCGATATTTACCGCCGCCGTTTATCATGTCCTGCCACACCAGCATTCCGATTCGGTCGCAATGATAATACCAGCGCAAAGGCTCGATTTTGATATGTTTGCGCAGCATATTGAAGCCCATATCCTTCGCAGTTTGGATGTCAAAAATCATCGCTTCATCGGATGGTGCGGTATACATCCCATCGCTGTAATAACCTTGATCCAACAGGCCGTTGTGGAAATACGGACGATTATTCAAAAATAACCGTTTTGCTCCATTATCATCTGTATTGACCGAAAATTTACGCATCCCGAAATAGCTTTTTACATGATCATTCCCCATCGTCACAGTCAAATCATACAAATGGGGGCATTCCGGTGTCCATGCAATAAATTGCGGCATAGGCAGTTTGACCGGTTTGTTGGGCGAAAAGGAAACTTCCGTTTCGCCCACTTTTGCGTAGCAAAGCTGTGCACTCCGCGAAACCACAGTAAGTTCCACCGCGCTTTCATCAAACAGGGGGGTTATACGCAATGCGCTGATGTAGTCTTTGGGCACACTTTCCACCCAGACGGTCTGCCAGATACCGCTTTGCGCTGTGTACCAGATACCGCCCCGTTTATTTTTTTGTTTGCCGCGCGAATGGTANNGCTGAAATCACGTACCTTTATTAGAATTGTGTTTTCTTCCTTTAAATATGCGGTAATGTCTGCACTGAAAGGAGTATAGCCTCCGGTATGCGAGCAGACCTCTGTCCCATTCAGGTAGACGGTTGCCACCTGATCTACGGCGCCAAAATGCAGAAGCACACGTCCCACATTAAAGTCCGGTGGGAGGTGAAGGGTGCGCTGATACCACAGCGTCTGCGTGGGCAAAAGTGAACGCATCACTCCGCTCAGTTCACATTCGGGCGAAAAAGGAACCAGAATATCCCCGTCAAATTGCTCAGGAAGCTCTTCGGTTCCGGTAATGGCGTATTGCCATGTTCCATTTAAATTAAGGTAGCTGTCCCGTTCCATCTGCGGCCGGGGATATTCGTTTAAAATATTGTTTTGGTCAAGATTTTCTCCCCATTTTGTTTTCATTGCGTTCTCTCCGTTTCAACATCATAATTGGGATTACAACAAACAGCAAAGCAGCCGCGGCTGCAAGAAAAATGGACGGCGTAGGTACATTTTTTACAACGCCTAATTCCACGTAAGTGCTGCTGCTGTTTTTGATAACCGCGGCTCCAATATAGGGGCCGATGATCATAGGCAGTAATACCGCGAAAATCATACGGATTCCCTGAAAATGCCCGGCTTTATCGACCGGGGTGTAATCGCGGACTGTAGCGGAAAGGGAGGCTGTGACCAGCATATATCCGGACATCATCACTGCGCCCGCAACAATCACAAAGAGTACTGTCCGTGCAAAGAACATACCGACCAGTCCCATTAGCATAACAGCTGCTGCGGGAAATACGAATTTCAGTTTTCCTACCTTATCGATAAAATTACCGCCAATCACACTAACCACGGAAGCAACAATCAGCACGATACCCAGCACAATCGCATACGAATTGATTTTCAGGTAGTTTTGCATATAGATAATCAAATAGGGAAAGAAAATCTGTACTGCAACCGAAAAAAGCAATAAGGCACAAAGAGCAAGATACAGGAATGGATTTCCACGTATTACAGAGGGCTTAAACCCATAAATCAGATTTTTAAAAAAGGAATTCTCTTTTCTCTCAATCTTTTTGTCTTTCAACAGAAAAATTGAGACAACCCCCGTCAGTGTTACCATGCTGCCAAAAATGGTGAAAAATTCTCTCCAGCGTCCCTGTTGTGTCATTGAGTCGAATGCCCCAAAAATGATCAGCATGGAAATCAGCGGTAAGACAGCGAGAACCGATTCAACCTTTCCACGGTTTTCTTTGTTTGTAACGTCAGTGATGTAGGCATTAAAGGCTGCATCGTTGGCGGTTGAACCGAAAAAGGTCATAACACAGTCCATCACCACCACAAATGCGGCGGCTGTTGCGACAGCATTCGCGGCAGGAAACCACACCGCAACATTTTGCACGCTGATAAATCCGAATGCCATCGTGGAAAATCCCCACAATATGTAGCCTCCGCATACAAACACCTTGCGCTTACCCAATTTATCCGACAGCGCACCCATCAGTAAGGTGGTCAGCGTTGCCACAATGGCGCTGGCGGCAACCATGGCAGCTATGTAGTTGGGATCGGTGGAAATGGTATTATAAAGAAAAACATTGAAGTACATATTCTCGATTGTCCATGCAAATTGCCCCATCAAACCAATGAGCATAAATGACGCCCATATCCGTTTTGTTAGTTTGCTCATGATGTTCCCCCTCAGTTCCCTGTTTTATAATTTATGAGTTGTCTTGCACCAATCAACAAAAAACGACTTTTCAAAGCGCTAAATTTTTAGCCCACTGAACCGCTTTTTCAGCGCTTGCTTCTTTATCATTTTTTAACGGGTCGACAAAATCGATTTCACCGATAAACTCATTGTCTGGAAGTGCTTCCTTGAACATCTTAAAGCATTTTTCTACTCCGCCGCCTAAATTACAGGCAAATAAAGCAACCTTTTTCCCGCTGAACCGGTATTGTTTAACAAATGTATTGTATGGCGCCGCATAAGTTCCCGCCCAAATCGGTGTACCAATTACGATATTTTCATAGGAGTCCAACTCTACTCCTTGATTAGTTAACTCAGGCAGCTCCTTAAAGACAACACTTTTTCCTCCCCAAACATATTTTTTAAATCCGGAAGATGGAAATTCCTTTTTTGTTTTCAATTCCAACAAATCCGCTTTCAACTCTTTCGCAATCCGCTCGGCAATGAATTTTGTATTTCCCTCTAATGAATAGAACACTACTAACGTTTTCATCTTGTAATTCCCCTTTTTATTGTTTTTTATTGTTGTATAATATTGAATAATATAGGCAATAGTCAGTGATTTCTTCCTGTGCCGACGACCAATAATTGTCACACTATTATTACATAAACCAATCATAACACGATTGAGTCAAACATAAAATAAAAATTTTTAGATGTACAAAAAATCCCTTTACCCAAAATGGATAAAGGGATTTTAAATTGCGGCAGTACGATAAAACGATTTTTATTTCAAAATAGTTGCTATCGCTACCGGTGCTTTTTGAGAATTAAGATAAAATCCGCAACCTGCGCCTGCTTTACCAACCGCCGTTACCTTAAAGAAATAATCTCTGCCGACAGATTTTACGAATTTAACTCTGAATACCGATGCTGTACCGGCAACAAAGGTTGGCATTGATTCCGCTGTAATTTTAAAGGTATAATCCGCGTCTGCTTTAACATTAAACGGAAGGGTTGTGTCGCTCTTTGCGTTAGGAGCAGCAGAACCGACTGTTGCGACCAAAAGCTTCACACCGTTCACATAGATACCGGCCTGTGTGCCGAGCGCACCGATTCCAATTATCTTAAAGTAGTAATCATTGTCAGATGTTCTGACAAGCTCTATGCTGAACACGCCAGCCGTTCCCACTACCAATGTCGGTACATGACCGTTCACGCCTGTGATTTTAAACTGATAAGCACCCTTAACATTAAAATCAGCTGTTGTATCACTGATAAATGTTGCAGGTGGTGTGGAGAAATCAAGATTCGAAGATGGTTTGGACGGAGTATTCACTGCTTTTATTTCCGCGCGGTCACGAACCCGAATGCGAGGGCCATCCGTGTCATAAGAGACCAGACCAATTGCGCTGATTGTTTTTCCTACCTGCGCAATGGTTTCTAACGGTGTGCTGAGTTGCGTAGAACTACCGATATAGCCATCGATGAAGACTCTTAGTTCTGCACCGCTGCTATCCTTAAGCAGTACATACGACAAAACATTATTTTCAAGAACAGCATTTGTGATTTGGCCTTGAACTTGAATTAGCCTGCCGCCATTGGCTGCGTAATCAGCGGCTTGCTTTGTTGTTACAGTTGCAGGAGCAATCGGATGAATTTCTGTATCGATGACGTCTGCACTGATTACGCGCAGCTCCAAATCACCAAGATACTGGTAGAGACTTCCGACAACACGAACCTTTTGCCCGACTTTGATTTCGCCGCTGTTGATCGGGAAAATGTTGATACCACCTGTTTCATCCTGAATATAAATGGTGTCAAAGAATGCATTTCCGGTTTGCGTACCTGCGGTTACAATTCCCTCCACCGCAAAGGTTTCACCGATTGCTTGTTTGCGAACATCCCCGATTTTGGTCGTATCAATATTCTTTTTGACAGAATCAAGTATATTGCTTATGATGGTGTAATTGGTATACTGCAGGTCAGCGTAACTGTCCATCGATACCTTCACTTCAAAGTCCGACATAAAAACCGTTCCGCCGACAAAAACATTTCCTTTGCCGACTTTCTCCTGTGCCAGAGCACAGGCATCACCTTGTTTCTTGACGGCTTTACTTTCATCATAATCAGCTTTTCCGTCAGAAGCGGGAACGTTACTTTCGTATTTTCCATCTGTCATTTTGGAGTTAATGGAATAGGTTGTATTGTATCCTTCAACAAGCTTTGTGGCGTTCTCCCCCGGTGTTACGGTACAGCCGCTGTAAAAACTATATTTCTGCCCGTCTACAACTCCTTGCAGATACGGGGATTCCTTATTCACATTGGTCATGTACACTCTGAATTTTTGCCCGCCATTCGTTACATCATCAAGAACTTCATCGCTGCTGATGGTAGTTTTAGCTCCTATTGCCTTCAAGAGGTTGTTGATCTGGGTGCTGGAGGTATAGGGGTCCTCAGCAGCGTCCTGATAATCGGCTAAACCGCAGGTAATAACGGTGCCGCCGTTTTCAACGTACTCTTTTACCATCGCAATAAAATCATCGCTAAAGGTCATTGGCGTGTAAGAAACGCCGTTGGATGTCGCTGTTTTCTTTGCAGGGGCTGAAATTATGAGCAGGCTAACTCCGTCAAGCATTTCTTTGGTGATTTGAGTCTTTTCAACTTTCACCTGAATTTGATCTGCGGCGGCGATTGCAGTAAAATTGTTCATGTTGTTGGCATAATAACCGTTGACATAATCATTATAGTGCGTGCCGTCAATCAATACCTTCGTTACAACTTTCGGGTCGGAAAAGTTCAGCTTCAGAACATCGGTAAATATTTTTTCTACACCGTCAATTGTTGCTACCAACTTAACATCAACATTGCAAGTGCCGGATTTTGCGCTTGTGTATTGAAAACTATAGTCTTTCGTAGCGAGGGAGTCCACAGTACCAATATCCAGTACCGTTTTAATGATTGTACCATCAATTGAATATTCCAATGATTTTATATTCATTGGTACAGACTCATTGTTATATAAATTAGACGTAATCGTCAGTTCTTCGCTCTTGACAGGCAATGCTGTACTGGCAGATGTTTTAGAAATACCGGCTTTATCGACCTCGCCTACCCACACCGGTGCAGTTACGGCAATATCTTTGTCAGGCTGTGTTACGCGAATATAGTAGTAGGAGTAGTTTGCCGGAAGCTGGAACGTAACATCTTCATCGGAGGAAGTAACTGTTTTGGTCGCTGCCACTTTGCCTCCGTTGACAATAACATCTACTTTGCCGATTGCTTCTTTATCCGGATCGGAAATTTTCACATCAATATTAACATCATCCGGCTTTGAGTCTAAAATTGTGCCCATGATTTCATTGTTCAGTTTATATGTGATTTTTAAATCATTATCTTCCGACGCATAGATTCGTCTGTTTCTCATCGCATCATACAGATTATCCTCTGTAAGGGAATCCGCTAAAATAACACTGCGGGCTGTGTTGGCATCGCCCCATTTGCCTTTATGGTTATCCTGATTATTGGTTGGCGCAACATGCCATCCTTTATCCAATGCGCGTGTATAATATTCATAGGATGGAAAATATCCGGAGCCGCGCACAGCGCCTTCCCCGTTTCCAACCTCAACCATATTGACTACCTTATCGATTTGCGGACTATAGTTCGCAAAATCATTAAAGTCACCAAAGGTAGTTCCCGGATGATTGAATTGAGAGATAGAATCCGGATTCTGCACCAATCGCGCATAGTAATTAGAAAGCGCGCTTGCAGTTTTATATTGTGCAGCATTTCGGTTTTCAAACCCATTTGTATTATAGGTATTAATATGCCCGATTCCATTTGACCAGGTCATTTCAAAGCCATAGATACCAAGGAAAGTGTGGTCGCCCTTTATTACTTTTTGATCCGTTATTTTTTGGGCGGCTGCTTTACCGGATAACCATTTGGTACTGCTTGATCCATCCTCTAAACTTGCGGTGCCTGCCGTTGTTTCAAGCGAATTTGAGTGGTCGGTTACCGCAAGAAAATCCAGGTTGTCAACTTTCGAGGCATAATCAAAAGCTTCTTTTACACTGCCAATACCGTCAGAATTTGTTGTATGGGAATGAAGCTGGCCAAAATAAATATTGTAGTTATTGTTAACGCGTTCACTAAAGATAAAACTCGCCTGTGCGCTGTCAAGTTTTCCTAATGCGGTCGCCTTCGCCAAAACGGTAACAGGCAGTTTTGGGGCAGCAAAAGGAGCATTGTAAGAATTCCAAGTAGTTCCATCGTCAACAGAATACGTAATATGCGAATCTAAGGTTGCACATTTCAACGTAATCAAATCACCAATTTTAATGCTCCCGCCGTTTGGTTTCGCTGTTACGGAATCCACCGTTGCCTGGGTATATTGGAATGTGGCGGGAACGCTGTCTGTCAATCCGGTTTTGGTTGCGTAAGCAACGACGGTAGCCGGAAGTTCATTTAGTTTCGGCTTATTGTCCGTATCATAAGTCTGTTCCTCGCCGCTATTAATTTTGTATTTGATCGTGGCGCCCGCTGTTTCAGAACTAAGTGAAAGCGCTTGGCCAAGCGCAACTGCGCTGCCGCTAACAGGCTCCGCAACAACCCCGTTCACCGTAGACGCATCTGTCACAGGAGTCCCTTTTACAAAAACATTGTTGATGTAACTATTGCCGGTGCTTACAGTACCACCATTTACTGATACATTACTGCTCATAATGAGGCGAATGTGCAAGCTATCTTGATTGGAAGCTTCGGCAGGAAGTGCCAAATCCTTCATCCAATCGCTCAGCTTTGAATCTTCGCTGATTACATAATTTGCTCCATCTACGTCTATAAACTTAACTCCATCAGTACTGTACTGCACTTTCCAGTCCCGTGGGCCAGTCTTTGAAGAACGAGTTTGAGCGGATAAGATTAGGGAATCAAATCCTTTCGAGGATAATGAAATCTCCCAGTATTTTGAATTCGCGCCGTCGTCCCAGCCTGTTATGTACAAACCGTTGGCTGACACCGTCCGAGTTCCTGTTGCAGTGGCCGTTAAAGAGGCTTCGTCTTTTTGCAATCCGTCAGTTGCAAGAATCGGAATATTTGAATCTTTAAATCCATCCCATGATGCAAGGGTCTGCTGCACCCCTGCGGCATTAGCGGTTGTGCCGGTACTGACAAGTGCTGAAAAGGCAATCAAAACGGTTAATAGTAGTGCTAAAGGCTGCTGTAAACGTTTTTTCATAATTTCTCTCCTCACAAAAAATCTTCCGAGCGATTTTTTACTCTACCACGTTACAACTTACAGACAAAAACAGATTGCTAAAACACGAAATCCGCATGAATGAGAAAGCGTATTCCCGGTTTTTCTGTTGCGCGGCATTACCGTCCTTTCCTCTTGATTTGAAATTTATAAAAAATAAAATAACACTTGATTATGATTGGAGATGGCGCAGTATTGCGTGCATCAAATTCATCGTTTTAAAGTTTGATTGAAACCGGTTTCAAAAATAACTTATAAATGTTTCTTGGGATATTTGCTTTCATAATCCTATAAAAACAGATGACTATTATTCTCTATTTGTTTTGAAATGATATAATATTTAACATAAATGTAAAATATTTACAAATTAATTATATGGTATTTCAATTTTATTGTCAATTATTATTTGAAGACATAAAAACAGAAGTTTCGCAAAATTAAAAAGCCGGTATGGAAAATAAAATCCAATACCGGCTCATTTGTTTTATTCACTTTTATACGAACTTGTTGATGTGACAACTTGCTTTCGGACAAAAAATCAAGGTATCTCCCCTACACGATTTTGGTTGTCCATTGCTCCAAATCCCAAACATCAGTGACAATATCATAATAAAAATCCGGTTCATGGCTTACGAGCAGAACGGTTCCTTTAAATTCTGATATTGCTTTTTTAAGTTCCGCCTTTGCATCTACATCAAGGTGATTTGTTGGTTCGTCGAGCACCAGTAAATTGATTTCGTTTAACATCAGCTTACACAAGCGTACCTTTGCATTTTCTCCGCCTGACAGCACTTTCATTTGCGATGTAATGTGCTCATTTGTCAACCCGCATCGAGCCAGAGCGGCTCTGACCTCCCCGTTTGTCATTCCGGGGTACTCATTCCATATTTCCTGCAAGGCTGTGTTATCGGAAGCTGCTTCCTCCTGCTCAAAATAGCCGATTTCAACAAAAGAGTCCAGCTCCGTATCCCCTGAAATTGAGGGGATACGCCCGAGCAAGGTTTTTAGCAGTGTCGACTTGCCTAATCCGTTTACTCCCTTGATTGCGACCTTTTGATTGCGTTCAAGCAACAAATTGAGCGGTTTTGTTAGAGGCTCCGTATACCCCAAGACCAATTCATTCGCTGTAATGACCTGCTTGCCCGGGGTTCTGGCTGATTTAAAAGAGAAGGACGGCTTTGGCTTTTCGCGTGTGATCTCAATCATTTCCATATTGTTCAGCTTCTTCTGCCTTGACTTTGCCATATTGGCAGTGGAAGCTCTTGCCTTATTCTTTGCGATAAAAACCTCAAGATTTGAAATTTCCTTTTGCTGTTTTTCATAAGCTTGCTCTGTTTGGCGTTTCTTGAGTTCGTACATTTCAGTAAACTGGTGATAATCTCCTGTATAGCGGGTTAATACTGCATTTTCAACATGATAGATAACATTGACAACATCATTTAGAAATTCGATATCGTGAGATACTAATATGAATGCGTTGTCGTAGTTCTGCAAAAAGTTCTTCAGCCATGCAATATGGTTCTCGTCCAAAAAGTTTGTCGGTTCGTCCAAAATTAAAATCATCGGATTTTCCAGCAGCAGCTTTGTTAAAAGGACCTTGGCGCGCTGGCCGCCGGACAGTTCATCAACATCATGGTCAAGTCCAATTTCACCAAGTCCCAAGCCATTAGCGTATTCTTCAATTTTACTGTCGATGATGTAAAAACCGCTGTAATCCAATATCTCCTGAATCTCACCGACGTCCTCCATCAAAGAAGATATTTCCTCATCTGAACAGTCCGACATTTTTTCATAAGCGCCTAACATTTCCTGCTCTAAATCATACAGATGCTGGAAAGCCTCACGCAAAACGTCACGAATTGTTTTGCCCTTTGTCAACGTGCTGAATTGATCCAAATACCCTGTTGTAATATGTTTGCACCACGAAATTGTGCCCTCGTCGGGCGTTAGCTTACCGGTGATAATATTTAAAAAGGTTGATTTACCTTCTCCGTTTGCACCAACCAGCCCCACATGTTCCCCTTTTAATAAGCGAAAAGAGGCATCTTCTAAAATACTTCTCGCACCAAATCCATGTGTGACATTTTCAACGTCTAATATGCTCATAAGTCCTCCAATAAAGTAAGTTAAATACACATTATTATACCATGCAACAAAACCATCCACAACCATTTGTCGATGTGATGCGGTTTGTGGGGATATGAATGTAAACTAAGAGTCCTTACAGTTACAAAATCCCCTGCATTTATGTAAATTTCTTCTATCTTCATCTGCTTATTATTTTAACCGTTATAGAAATAAAATTGGCACTTGACAAATCATTTTGCATATACTATTATTTGAATTATCTCTTTGCACTGCATATCAATCTACAGTACAAACTGAGCAGGCGATGAACCGATAAGGTTCGTGGGGCTGGGCTGGCAACAGCAACAGATGGAATGATTTCACATCTGTGGGACAGTAGTATGTTCCATAGGTGTGTTTTTTTATACACTTTTTTGGAGCATAAACTGGGTTAGTCAATGTGAGCTTGACTTTATGAAGTGCCATAGAGCTATCTTATGAAACGCTGAAAAGCGAAATGGAGGTAACTTGTATGACAGACCAAAAAAATGCGCACACCATGCAGGGCTTAACGACAGAGGAAGCCAAAAAACTTCAGGAGCAGTTCGGGAAAAACGAGCTAACAGCACAAAAAAAGCAGAGTTTTTTTGTGAAGGCGCTCCACATTATCGGCGAGCCGATGTTTCTCCTTTTAATCGTTGCGGCAATCATCTACTTTATTTTAGGTGAACCGCGCGACGGTGCGATTATGTTGATATTTGTACTTGGTGTAATCAGCATCGACATTGTGCAGGAATGGAAAACCGATAAAACGTTAAATGCACTGAAAGACCTTTCCGCACCGCGTGCTGCGGTTATCCGCGACGGGAAAGAGCAGACGATTGACAGCTGCGATTTAGTTCCCGGTGATTTGATGATGATTGCCGAAGGCGTTAAAGTTCCCGCTGACGGTAAAGTGATGAAGGCGAGCGACCTTTGTGTTGATGAATCTTCCCTGACAGGGGAGGCGGAGGGCGTTTGGAAAGTAACGGTTGACAACGCCGAGCCAAACTCCGACTATTGGCGCAAAGATTACTGCTATGCAGGCACGCTCGTAACGCAGGGCAGCGCTATTATTCGTGTAGACAAAATCGGGTCTGCTACGGAATATGGCAAGATAGGCGCTCATGTGGCGTCCGCCCCGGAGACCCCGACCCCCTTGCAAAAGCAAACGGGCAGTCTTGTAAAACTATGCTCCGGGATTGCCGCCGTACTCTTCGCGCTGGTTGGCGTGATTACGTATTTTAATCTTCCGAATCATGCGTTTGGCGACAGAGTAGTCGAAAGTATCTTGTCCGGCATCACTCTTGCGATGGCGATGATACCGGAGGAATTTCCGGTTATTCTTACCGTGTTCCTGTCAATGGGCGCATGGAGGCTTGCGAAAAAGCAATCGCTTGTCCGCAAACTGCCTTCTGTGGAAACGTTAGGCGCGGTTTCCGTCCTTTGCGTTGATAAAACAGGCACGATCACAATGAATCAAATGACTGTTCAAGACACCTGGGCGCTCAATGGCGACACAAACGATTTGGCCGAACTAATGGGGCTTGCCTGTGAAACTGATGCGTACGACCCGATGGAGCAGGCAATGATTGCCTATTGCGAAACGTTGGGGATTGGTAAAGAGCATTTGTTTGGCGGTGAACTGATTACCGAATATGCTTTCACCAATGAACTGAAAATGATGGGTCACGTTTGGCGGCATGACGGTGAAATCCTCATCGCGGCCAAAGGCTCGCCGGAACGGATTCTGACCATCTGCAAACTTTCTGATTCTGAACGCAGGCTGGCAGAGGATAAAATTGCAGAAATGTCAAAACAGGGCCTGCGTGTGATTGCCGTAGGCGTGATGAAGCCACACAGCGAGGCTGAAATTCCTGCAGCAATTACAGATTGCACACTCAGCCTTTGCGGCCTGATCGGCCTTGCCGACCCGCCGAGGGAATCGGTCAAAGCGGACATTCGGCATTGCGTCAACGCAGGGGTTCGCGTTGTTATGATTACAGGTGATAACGGAATAACTGCCAGCTCAATCGCAAAACAGATTGGTATGCCAAACAGCGACCAGATTATTACCGGTGATGAGCTGAACAATATGAGTGACGAAGAGCTTCGTGAACGGATTCGCGGTGTAAGCATTTTCTCCCGTGTTGTGCCGGAGCACAAAATGCGTATTGTAAAAGCCTTTAAGGATAACGGCGAGATCGTTGCAATGACAGGCGACGGCGTAAATGATGCGCCTGCCCTCAAATATGCCGACATCGGTATTGCCATGGGGAAGCGCGGCTCCGAAGTATCAAGAGAAGCCGCGGATTTAATTTTGATGGATGACAATTTCTCTACAATTGTCGATACCATCAAGGATGGCAGAAGAATTTATGACAATATCCGAAAAGCGGTCGGTTATGTATTTACGATTCACATTCCGATTGCATTTTCCGCACTGCTTGCGCCGTCTCTGAATATAAATCCTGCGAGCCTGCTCTTACTGCCGCTACATGTGGTACTTTTAGAGTTGATTATTGACCCCACCTGTTCTGTGGTGCTGGAGCGCCAGCCTGCCGAACGAAATATTATGGAGCGTAAGCCCCGTAATCCAAACGAAAAGATTTTAACCCCGGGAATACTTTTTAAAAGCATTCTTCAGGGATTGGCGGTATTTTCCGCATCCTTTGGAACTTACTTTACATTTTTGCAGCAAAACCCCGCCAACGCTGCCCTCGCAAGAACCATGGGTCTTGCGGTTATTATGCTTGCCAATTTGTTTCTGGTACAGGTCAACAGCTCAAACTATGATTTCGCTATTCAGTCAATCACCCGTCTTGCCAAAGACAAGGTGATGTGGGCAGTCAATATCGGCACTATTGCAGGGCTCCTACTCATTCTTTACACTCCGCTTTGCGGCTTTTTAAAGCTTGCGCCATTGTCCGCCGGTCAGTTCTTTCTTGCTGTCAGAATTGCGGCTGTGTCTGTGCTGTGGTATGAAATTGTAAAGCTAATCCATTTTATCCGACACAAAATTGTTAGATAAAGCAGCGAATTTTGTATCCAAATTCACTGAATCGATCAATGCTTTGAGCGCGGTGACAATTCAAATAAAAACCTGTATGAGACAGCCGTTTATGGCGTGTTTTATACGGGTTTTATTTTTTGTAATTAGCTTGACAAATTTATATCAAATATGATACGATTTGGCTATACAAACCGTAAGAATAAGGCTGCTAAAACCTGTTTTTATGGCAGACTAAACGCAATAAAAAGTTATCGTGCTGAGTCAGCAAGGGTTCGTCCCGAGCAAGAAGGCGAGAGAATAGTTTGAATGAGCCGTGAGTCCTATGACTCGTATGGTTTTGTTTGCTATCCTTGTGCCTTTTCGGTACAAGGATTTTTTGTTTTTCAGACCAAGGTCAGGACGAAAATGAATGAGAAGGAAGCAATCAATATGGAAACAAGAATAGCGCTCATTGGTATTATCGTGGAGGACATGGATTCCGTAGAACAGCTGAACACGATTCTCCATGAGTATTCGCAATACATTATCGGAAGAATGGGTATTCCGCATGCGAAACGCGGCATTTCTGTCATCAGCATTGTACTGGACGCTTCCAATGATGTAATCAGCGCGCTTTCCGGAAAATTAGGGATGCTGCCTCAGATCAATGTCAAAACAATCTATTCAAAGGTTTAGAAAATTACAAGGAGGATGCGGGTGAAGTATTTAATCGACAAATTAGAAGTCACGGGTTCACTCACAAAAGAGGAATTCGTATTACTGCTGAATTACACATCCCCGGCTCTTTCGGAATATTTGTTTGAGAAATCCAGAAAAACGGCCGGCAAATATTTCGAAAATCACGTTTATACGCGCGGGTTAATTGAATTTACCAACTATTGTAAAAATGATTGCCTTTACTGCGGGATACGGGCGGGGAACCGAAACGCGGAGCGCTACCGACTGAGCAAGGACGAAATCCTCAGCTGCTGTGCGGACGGATATGCTCTTGGCTTTCGTACTTTCGTTTTACAGGGCGGAGAAGATTGTGCTTACAGCGACAGCGATATAGCGGATATCATTTCAGATATCAAGGAGCATTATCCCGACTGCGCCTTGACTTTATCCATCGGCGAAAAGGAGGACGAATCCTACAGGCTAATTTACGAAGCGGGCGCCGACCGGTATCTTCTTCGCCACGAAACCGCAAACGCCGCTCATTACGGACTGCTTCATCCCAAAAGACAGACTTTGGAAAACCGGAAACGATGCCTTTACGCATTAAAGAAAATTGGGTATCAGGTTGGAACGGGCTTTATGGTTGGTTCGCCGTTCCAGACTACCGAGTGCCTTGCCGAGGATTTACTGTTTATAAAAGAGCTGTCACCGCAGATGATTGGAATCGGCCCTTTTATCCCGCATCACGATACCCCCTTTGCCCACCAGGCACAGGGTTCACTGGAACGGACTCTGTTTTTAATCGGGATATTGCGTCTGCTCATTCCAAACGCATTGATTCCTGCCACCACCGCGCTGGGCACGATTGACCCTATGGGTCGTGAAAAGGGAATTCTGGCCGGTGCGAATGTGGTCATGCCAAATCTTTCCCCCGTAAAAGTCCGCAAAAAATACGAACTGTATGACAATAAAATCTGCACCGGTGAAGAAGCCGCCGAATGCAGATCCTGCCTGCAAAACCGTATGAAAAGCATCGGCTACAAGCTTGTTGTGGACAGAGGGGATTTTCAGCCAATAAATTGAAAAAAGAAAGGATCAAATACTATGTATGATATGAAATCAAAAAACGCTGAGGATTTTATCAACGACGAAGAGATACTTGATTCGCTAAAGTTTGCAAATAAAAACAAGAATAACCGTGTGCTAATTGATGAAATCATTGAGAAAGCAAAACACATGAAGGGCATTTCTCATCGGGAGGCCGCCGTCCTTCTGGAATGTGACCTTGAAGATGAAAACGAGAAAATTCATCAGCTTGCCATGGAGATAAAGCAAAGATTTTACGGAAATCGCATTGTGATGTTCGCACCGCTTTATCTTTCCAATTATTGCGTAAACGGCTGCGTCTATTGCCCCTATCATTATCAAAACACCCATATCTGCCGCAAAAAGCTGACGCAGGACGAAATAAAAAATGAAGTCATCGCGCTGCAGGACATGGGTCACAAGCGTTTAGCCCTTGAAACAGGAGAAGACCCTGTGAACAATCCCATTGAGTACATTCTGGAAAGTATTCAAACGATTTACTCCATCAAGCATAAAAACGGCGCTATCCGCCGGGTGAATGTCAATATTGCCGCAACGACTGTCGAAAATTACCGCAAGCTAAAAGAAGCGGGTATCGGCACATACATTCTGTTTCAGGAAACGTATCATAAAAAGAATTACGAAGAGCTGCATCCGGTCGGCCCCAAGCACAATTACGCCTATCATACCGAGGCCATGGATCGCGCGATGGAGGGCGGAATAGACGACGTAGGCGTCGGCGTGCTGTTCGGCCTGAATATGTACCGCTATGACTTTGTCGGCCTTTTGATGCACGCAGAGCATTTGGAAGCGGCAATGGGTGTAGGCCCCCATACAATCAGTGTCCCCCGTATCCGCCCGGCCGAAGACATTGATCCAAATACGTTTTCCAATGCCATTTCCGACGATATATTTGCCAAAATTGTCGCCGTTCTTCGCATTACGGTTCCTTATACCGGAATGATTATTTCTACCCGTGAATCCAAAGCAACAAGAGAAGCCGTTTTGCGGCTTGGCATTACACAAATCAGCGGCGGTTCCCGAACCAGCGTCGGCGGATATGTTGAACCGGAGCCGGAGGAGGAAAATTCCGCCCAGTTCGATGTTGCCGATACACGCACGCTCGACCAGGTGGTCAACTGGCTTTTGGAATTGGGATATATTCCAAGCTTCTGCACCGCGTGTTATCGTGAGGGCAGAACAGGCGACCGTTTTATGGGCCTCGTAAAATCCGGTCAGATTGTAAACTGCTGCCAGCCAAACGCTCTGCNNAAAGAATATTTGGAAGACTATGCGGAGCCTGAAACCAAACAGAAAGGCGAGTTGCTGATTCAAAGCGAATTAAAACATATTACCAATGAAAAAGTCAGGAACACCGCTATCAAATATCTTTCTGAAATCAGCGGCGGAAACCGTGATTTCAGGTTTTAAGGAGAAGTTCAATGAGTTTACAAGATACCCCCCGCTCGAACCGGCTGCATATTGGTATTTTCGGGAAACGCAACAGTGGTAAGTCATCCCTGATAAACGCTTTGACAAATCAGAAAATTGCTGTAGTATCCGAAGTGACGGGAACAACCACCGACCCGGTTTACAAATCCATGGAGATTCACGGCATTGGGCCCTGTGTGTTCATTGATACGGCAGGCTTTGACGACACCGGCGACATCGGCAGGCTCCGTATTTCACAGACAAAAAAAGCAATGGAAAAGACCGATGTGGCATTGATGTTGTTTTGCGATATCCCCGACGCGGCTGAGATACAGTGGGTCGAGCAACTAAAACAAAGCCATATCCCCATTATCGCGGTCATCAATAAAATTGATGTTGTGAACCGGGTTGAGGAAATACGCACCGCAGTAGAAGAAGCGTGTAAAATTACCACAATACCGGTCAGCGCCCTCACCGGCGAGGGGATTGGTCAAATTCGTGAAGAACTGATCCGCGCGCTTCCGTCGGATTATGAAAATGAGAGTATCACGGGAAGTTTAGCGGGTAGCGGTGACGTTGTTNNGCAGGATATTCAAGCGCCGAAAGGGAGACTGATTTTGCCGCAGGTACAGATTTTGCGGGAGCTGCTCGATAAAAAATGCATCGTTGTCAGCGCGACGACAGATAAATTGGATGAAGCTTTAGCCACCCTTAAAAGCCCGCCGAAGCTGATTATTACCGATTCGCAGGTGTTTAAAACCGTCTATGACAAAAAACCGCCTGAAAGCAAGCTAACTTCGTTTTCGGTATTGATGGCAGGCTACAAAGGCGATTTGGATTATTTCATTCTAAGTGCCAACGCCATTGAAAAACTGACAGAGGATTCCCGGGTTTTGATTGCGGAAGCATGTACCCACGCACCGTTGGCGGAGGATATCGGCCGCGAAAAAATCCCCCGTTTCCTGCGAGAAAGGATTGGAGAAGGACTGCGTGTGGATATTGTCAGCGGAACGGACTTTCCTGAAGACGTTTCCGGTTTCGACCTTATTATTCATTGCGGGGGCTGTATGTTCAACCGTAAATATGTTTTATCCCGTATAGAAAAAGCAAGGAAAGCTCATGTTCCCATGTCAAATTACGGAGTGGTTATCGCATACTTATCAGGAATCTTGGATAAAATTGAATAATCGAGTCCTATTTTATTGATGGGTCTTGACAAATGGGCATATGCACACTATAATTTTATATGTGCATATGCCCATTATACGTTGGAGGTGTAAAATGCCAAGAGGATTTAAATGCAGAAGAGTCTGCTCTGTGCCGGACAATCGGGTATTTACGCCCCAAAATCCGTGTGAAGCAACAGTGCTGCTTACGGTTGAGGAACTGGAAGCCGTGCGGCTTTGCGATTTGGAAAGCCTTGAGCAGGACGAGGCCGCTGTCAGTATGAATATTTCGAGAGCGACTTTTCAGCGGACACTGTATCTTGCGAGGAAAAAAATCGCCGAAGCTCTCTGTACCGGCAAAGCGATTGAAATTGGCGGCGGAAATTACGAACTCGCCAAAAACGCGTGCGGATGCCATAAAAAATGCAAGAATTGCAGATTTGAAAGAAACACCGCTGCGCCGGAATGATCGTCCGGACGGTAAGCACTATCAGAAAGTCCATACGCGGAACGATTAAAAGTACCGCTAAAATTATGGAAAAACAGAAGAATAGTTGGAGGAAAAGCAAGTATGAAAATTGCAGTAACAACACAGGGAGATCAAATTTTTCAACATTTCGGCAAGTGCCCCATTTTTACGGTTTATTCGATTGAGAACGGCTCAATTCAAGGGAAAACTCAAATTGACGCAAGTCAAAACGGTCATGCAGCGCTGACTGGTTTTTTAAAAAACGCAGGAATAGATTTGGTAATTTGCGGGGGTATTGGCGACGGCGCAAAGAAAATGCTTTCGGGAGCCGGCATCAAACTCATCTCCGGCGTGGAGGGCAGTATTGAAGATACAGTAAACCTTTATCTTTCTGGAAATTTAAAGGATGCGGGCGGAAGCTGCAACCACGATGATCATGGTTCTGACCATGTTTGCAGTTGTGAAAACCACTGCAGCTAATACTACTCTCATGCTAAATCCAACGCGCTTCGCGCTATAAAAACAAGATTTCATGTTTTAAATGGATTTTAGTATAAACCAAATTGTAGCAACGGCTTCACAGCCTTCGTGTGCAAAGAAATAAACCCCTTTACGCACAACAAAAGAGCAGCGAGCCGATTATCGGCTTGCTGCTCTTTTGGTTTTTTTGTGCTTGCAAGGTTATTGTGACATATCGCGATAATATATTGAAGTACACACCTTTATGATATACAATATAAAAAAGAAGATATTGATTCGATACTATAATAATGGAGGTAGAAATGATGAAATTAGTCTTAATCAGGCATGGTGAAAGCGAATGGAACAAGCAAAACCTTTTCACAGGCTGGATGGATGTCGAGCTTTCGGAAACCGGCATGGCGGAAGCAAAAAGCGCTGGTAAGCTCTTACGATCAAAGGGGTATGACTTTGATATCTGCTATACCTCCTATTTGAGAAGAGCGATTCACACCCTCAACTCTGTTCTGGAACAGCTTGACCGGGAATGGCTTCCTGTTGTAAAAACATGGAAGCTGAATGAACGGCATTACGGCGCACTTCAAGGGCTAAACAAGGCGGAAACCGCCCGCAAATACGGAGACGATCAGGTGAAAATCTGGAGGCGTTCGTTTGATGTGCAGCCACCCTCTTTGGAAGAAGGGGACGAACGGAACCCGAGAACACAGGAACAGTACCGCAATGAAGATAAGGCCCAGCTCCCGCTTTGCGAAAGCCTGAAAGATACCATTGCAAGAGTCATTCCTTACTTTCAAGAAGTGATTGAAAAAGATATGAAGAGCGGAAAACGCGTGCTGATTGCGGCACACGGAAATTCCATCCGGGCATTGGTCAAATACTTTGACAACCTGTCGGAAGACGAAATCATGGAAGTAAATATTCCTACCGGTGTTCCCCTTGTTTATGAGTTTGATGATAACTTTAAGACAATCCGCAAATACTACCTTGGAGACAGCGCAGCGATTAAAGCGAAAATGGAAAGCGTTGCAAATCAGGGAAAAGCAAAATAATTACTGATCAGAATATCGTTTACAGCCGTTTTTACGCAGGTTGTAAACGATATTTTTTTACGTTAATGGCAGCGGTTACTCAAAAATTTCCCCGAATTTTCTGAATCGGCCATATCTTTTTGCTACAAGCTCCTTTTGGAGAAGCTGCCGGTTCTTAGTGAGGGTAGCCCAAAGGCGTTGGTTAAGCTTCTGATACGTTTTCGAAAAATCTTTTCCGCTCTCACGGATAATGGTTTCGATAACTCCCAATTGGAGCAAATCGTCCGCCGTCAGCTTTAAGCACTCGGAAGCCTCTTTGATTTTCTTGGAATCTTTCCAAAGAATGCTGGCGCAGCCCTCCGGTGAAATCACGGAGTAAACGGAATTTTCAAGCATCCACACTTCATCCGCCACGGCAAGCGCAAGCGCACCGCCGCTGCCGCCCTCCCCAATCAGGATAGAAACAACCGGCACTTCAAGCGTCATCATCTGCATTAAATTTTCCGCAATTGCCTGCCCTTGCCCTCGTTCTTCTGCCGCAATTCCGCAGTAGGCGCCGGAAGTATCCACAAAACAAATGACAGGGCGGCCAAATTTTTCCGCGAGCTGCATCTGACGCAGCGCTTTCCGGTACCCCTCCGGGTGCGCCGAACCGAAGTTACGTGCTATTTTCTCCTTGGTATCGTGCCCCTTCTCAAGAGCGACAACAGTGACCGGCATCCCGTTCAATCTGGCGATTCCTGTAACGACAGCCTTGTCGTCACCAAAACGCCTGTCGCCGTGCAGTTCAACAAAATCCTGAAAGATATTGTTGATAAAATCCATTCCGGTCGGCCGGCCTTTTGCGCGTGCCGCGCAGACTTTATCAAATGCGCTCATTCGGATTCCCCCTTTACATGAAGCGAAAGAATCCGGGCGATTGTTGCCTTTTGTATTTTCCGGTTTACAATCGCGTCAACAAATCCCTTTTCAAGCAAAAATTCGGAGCGCTGAAAACCGCCGGGCAGCTTTTGCCGCATGGTCTGCTCAATCACCCGCGGCCCCGCAAATCCGATTAACGCATTTGGCTCTGCAAGAATAATATCCGCTTCCATCGCAAAGCTGGCTGTAACGCCGCCGGTCGTGGGGTCGGTTAAAACGGCAAGGTACAGGTTGTGCGCATCACTGTGCAGTTTTACCGCGCCGCTTGTTTTTGCCATCTGCATTAACGACAGAATCCCCTCCTGCATCCGCGCCCCGCCGGACACGGTAAAACCGACAACAGGCATGGAATGTTCTGTCGCATACTCAAAAATGCGCGTGATTTTCTCCCCGACCACCGTGCCCATGCTTCCCATCATAAAATACGGGTCCATCACAAACAGCGCGCAGTCAAAACCGGAAATTTCTGCGGTACCGCACACGACCGCTTCTTTTTCCGCGCTCGCAAGCTGCGCCTGTTTCAGCTTCTCCTCGTAATTCGGAAATTGAATCGGATTTTTTGATGAAATATTGCCGTAAAACTCGACGAATGTACCTTCATCTGTCATCATATCGATTCTTTGCCTTGCGTTAATTCTGAAATGATGGCCGCATTTGGGGCAGACATTGGCATTTTCCTGTAACGAGCCCGTAAAAAGGGTTTGTTTGCACACGGGGCATAAAACGCACAGTTCATTAGGAACATCGGGTAATACCGCTTTAAAATGCTTATTGTAATTTTCAAGCTCGTTTTTNNACCCTCGTTTCTCAATTAAATTCGTGTAATAATCCCCGGATTTAAATTCTTTATCGTTCAAAATATCCATTTGCAGCTCCGCATTATGCTCCACACCCTCTATTACCAGCTCACAAAGAGCCGCCTGCATCTTACGGATAGCTTCCTCCCTCGTTTTGGCATGCACAATTAGCTTGCCAATCAGCGAGTCATAGAAAGGAGGAACATAATAGTCCTGATAGAGCGCGGTGTCGAACCTCACCCATGGCCCGCCCGGCACGTGCAAAAACGAAATTTTGCCGCAGCTTGGGCGAAAATTCGCATTGGGGTTTTCCGCATTGATACGGCATTCGATTGCACAGCCGTCGATTTTCACTTCTTCCTGTGAAAAGGAAAGAGGCACGCCGGAAGCGATGCGGATTTGCCACTTGACAAGGTCGATACCGGTCACCATTTCGGTGATGGGGTGCTCCACCTGCAGCCGGGTGTTCATTTCCATAAAATAAAAATTGCCGTACGTATCCAGCAGAAATTCCACCGTTCCCGCGTTGGTGTACCCGACCGCTTTCGCGGCTTTTGTTGCCGCATCCATCATTTTTTGGCGGGTCTTCTCCCCCACAGCCGGGGATGGGCTTTCTTCAATCATCTTCTGCCTTTTGCGCTGTACGGAACATTCCCGTTCGCCAAGGCAAACAACGGCACCGTATTTGTCACACAGCACCTGCATTTCAATATGTTTTACCGGTGATAAATATTTTTCCATGTAGACTGCGCCGTCACCAAACGCGTTCTGCGCCTCGGTGGAAGCCGCCGCAACCGCGTTTTCCAATTCCTGAGCGGCATTTACCATACGGATTCCCCTGCCGCCGCCACCGGCGCGCGCTTTAACAAGGAGAGGAAACCCGATACGATCGGCTTCCTGCCCTGCCGATTCGGAATCCGTAATCATATCGCATCCGGGTACAACCGGCACCCCCACAGACTGCATTGTTTTTCTTGCGATATCCTTATCTCCCATTTTGCGAATCAAATCAGCAGACGGTCCAATAAAAACGATCTTACATTTTTCGCACAATTCGGCAAAAGCCGCGTTTTCTGAAAGCAACCCGTAACCGGGATGAATCGCCTGTGCGCCGGTAGCAACAGCGGCCGAGATAATCGCGCTCATATTCAGGTAGCTGTCCTTTGCCGGAGCAGGACCAATGCAGACGCTCTCGTCGGCAAGGCTCACATGAAGCGAGTCCTTGTCAGCTTCCGAAAAAACAGCCACGCTTGAAACGCCCATCTCCTTGCACGCACGAATGATACGCACTGCGATTTCACCGCGATTGGCAATTAGAATTTTTGAAAACACGCTCCCGCCTCCTTTTTAGAATCATCATCCGTCAATCAATGCAAAGGAAAACTCGCCGCAAACGGAAAGTTTTCCGTCCACATACCCTTTTCCATTTGCAAAATAAAACGGACTCTTTTCTTTCGTCAGACTGCACTCGATTTCGATTGTGTCGCCGGGAAGAACTTTATTTTTAAATCGAACCTTATTAATTCCTGTAAAATATGGTGTTCGGCCCTGAATTTTTTCCGCTATCAAAATGCAGCAAGTCTGCGCCATTATTTCACAAAGAATAACGCCGGGAACCACCGGATTTCCGGGAAAATGCCCTTGCAAAAACCACTCGTCCCCTTTGACCGTGTACTTTCCAACCGCTGTGTTTTCCCCGGTTTTGCACACTTCATCCACAAGCAGCATTGGTTCCCTGTGGGGAATGATTTTTTTGATTTCTTCTCTATCCATTGGAATCACCTCTATACCATCTTAAATAGAACCTGTGAAAACTCGACTGCCTGACCGTCGGCAGCACAGACTTCGACGATTTCACCATCTCGTTCCGCGATTATTTCATTGAGCAGCTTCATCGCCTCAATAACGCAAAGTGTATCCCCTTTTTTCACGCGGCTGCATTCCGCCACATAGGGTTTGGCATCGGGTGATGCCGCCGCGAAAAACACGCCTACCATAGGCGACTTGATTAGCATTGCATCGTCAAATTTCGATGTTGGTTCCGCGTCGGAAATCATTGCCGGAACACCGGTTAAGCCCACTGCCGGAAACGAGCTGACTTCCGCTCCCTGCGTTTCTTTTCTTTCTAAACGAAGGGATACTTCCCCCTCCGTAAGCTCAAGGAGGGTTAATCCGTTTTCCTTCATCGTTTTGGCTATTTCTTTTATTTGATTAGTATCCATGAATCACGAGTCCTTTCTGTATATCAAAGAACTTTTGCTATATTCAGTTTGTTCATTCTGAGTTTCAGTCTTCGCCGCGGTATCGGGTAAAAGCAATACACGCGTTATGCCCGCCAAAGCCAAGGGAGACAGACAGGGCAAGGTTAACTTGCTTCTTTCTTGCGGTATTCGGAACATAGTCAAGGTCGCAGAACTCATCCTTTTCACGGAAGCCGATTGTCGGCGGAATGACCGCCTGCCCAAGCGCCAAAACGGAAGCAATTGCCTCCACAGCGCCCGCCGCGCCAAGCATATGCCCCGTCATGGATTTTGTAGAGCTGATGCAGGCTTTATAAGCTTTATCGCCCAGTGCCGCTTTAATCGCCGCTGTTTCGGATTTATCGTTGAGCGGCGTACTGGTGCCGTGCGCGTTGATGTAAATCTCATTTTCATCACACATATCCGCTTCTTCAATTGCCAGCGAAATCGCCCTTGTGCCGCCTGACGCTTCGGGACGGGGAGCGGTAATGTGGTAAGCGTCACAGGTGTTGCCGTAACCGTTAATTTCAGCGTATATTTTCGCATTGCGCGCTTTTGCGTGTTCGTATTCTTCCAAAATCAAGACCCCCGCGCCTTCTCCCATGACAAAGCCGTCGCGCCGTTTATCGAATGGAATTGAAGCTTCGCTTGGAATATTCCTCGTCGTCAGCGCCATACAATTCGTAAATCCGGCAATGGAAAGGGGATTGATTGTCGCTTCCGCTCCTCCGGCGATAATCGCATCAGCGTAGCCGTGTTTGATTGCGCGGAACGCCTCGCCGATTGCATGGGTTGAGGTAGCACACGCGGTTACAACGGGAAGACAAGGACCCTGCGCGTTAAATTGAATGGCGATATTGCCCGCCGCCATATTGGAAATCATCATCGGTACAAAGAACGGCGAAACTTTTTTCGGGCCGCCCGCCAGAAATTTTTCACATTCAGTCACAAATGTATTCATGCCGCCGGTGCCGGAACCGACGTAAACGCCAATCCGCTCCGGCTCAAGAGTGCCGCTGATGCCGCTGTCGTCCATTGCCTGAGAAGCGGCGGCTACCGCGTACTGCGCGAAAAGGTCAGTTTTTCGCACTGCACTTTTATCCATACAACAACGCGGATCAAAATTCTTGACTTCGGCCGCTATTTTTACTTTAAAATCAGTTGTATCAAATTTTGTAATAAAATCGATCCCGCATTGACCGCCAATCAGACTGTCCCAAAACTCCGCAACAGTATTTCCCACGGGTGAGATCACGCCTAATCCGGTTACAACCACTCTTCTCATAAACTCATTCCTCTCTGATTTACAGTATCTTAACAGTTCTCCGGCTCAGACTCGGAGCCGCCGCACTGCTCATATTCCATTTCCAAAGTTTCAAACAGCTTTTTGACCGACACAATTTCCTTCACTTTATACCCGTTGGCTCCGATAAAGGCAAAGCCGTTGTCAAGCCTGCCCTTACAGGCGCTGATCAGTGCCGCAGAGATACAGTAGGGGCTGGTCTGCTGTTCACAGGTTACAATACAGTGAAAAGGGCATTGGGCGGGATGCCTGTTTCCCAACTTTACATCCAGAAGAAAATCATTGATAATCGCACGCCCCGGCATGCCGACCGGGCTTTGAATAATTCCGATATCCTCTTTTTTACACTGCACATACGCATTTTTAAAAGCGATATCCGCGTCGCACTCATCTGTCGCCACAAAGCGGGTAGCCATTTGCACCGCCGCCGCACCTAAATCCAAAAACCGCTTGATGTCCGCACCGGTGAATATTCCGCCCGCCGCGATAACCGGGATTTTGTGCCCGCATTGTTCCTCCAGCGGCCGAACCGCCTCAAGCACCTGCGGCACAAGCTTTTCAAGCTGATAGTCTGGGTTTTCAATCTGGTTCGGCTGAAATCCCAGATGTCCGCCGGCCATGGGGCCTTCCACCACAAATCCGTCGGGAATATAATTATATTTTTCTTTCCACCATCTTGAAATTGTCTTAACCGCGCGCGCCGAGGAGATAATCGGCACCAATTTGGTCTTGCTGTCTTTTCCCAAATAGGAGGGCAAATTAAGCGGAAGGCCTGCGCCTGCAAAAATGACGTCGATGCCTTCCTGAATGCAAGCCTTCGCCATCGCACCGAAGTCGGTGAGCGCAACCATAATATTGACGCCCAGCACGCCTTTTGTTTTCACCCGCGCCCGCCGGATCTCCTTTTGTACAGCAATAATATTGTCCCTCGCGACGGAAGCATCTTTTTGTGTCATACCCACTACGGCAGCCGAAATTACGCCAAGCCCGCCCTCGTTTGCCACCGCGGAAGCCAAGCCCGCAAGGGAAACCCCGATTCCCATTCCGCCTTGAACAACGGGCGTGGGAATGACAAGGTCGCCTATTACAAGCGGTTCATGATCAAAATAAGCCATCGTTTCCTCGATTCTCCGCATTATAAGCGGCAACTAAATCGCCTACATACACAGTCCACCGTCAATTTTAATGACTTCTCCGGTAATATACCCTGCTTCGTCCCCAGCTAAAAACGCCGCTAAATTTGCAATGTCGCGAGGCGTTCCCATCCGTTTCAGCGGAATCGCCTCCACTGCCGCCTGTTTCAGCTGATCTGATAATCCGCTAGTCATATCCGTATCAATAAATCCCGGTGCGATTGCGTTACAGGTTATGTTTCTGCCCGCAAGCTCTTTTGCCACAGATTTTGTCAGACCAATCATTCCCGCCTTTGCCGAGGAGTAATTGGTTTGACCTGAGTTGCCCGTAATTCCGGAAACAGAAGTAATATTGATAATTCTGCCGCTGCGCCTTTTCATAAACTGGCGGTACGTGTGTTTTATCATATGAAACGCGCCTTTCAAATTCGTATCCAGAACCGCGTCGAAATCTTCCTCTTTCATGGACAGCATCAGACCATCCTTCACAATGCCGGCATTATTCACAAGGATATCGATGCCGCCGAATTCGCTGATAATGGAATGTACCGTCTGCTCTGTTTGTGTGAAATCGGAGACATCGCATTGATATGCTTTGGCCTTTACGCCCAAACTTTTAATCTGCTCGCAGGTTTCTTCGGCGGCAGCCGTATTACCCGCGTAAACAATCACAATATTGGCGCCGCATTCCGCCATTTTCAGAGCGATGGCCTTGCCGATTCCCCTTGAACCGCCGGTGATTACAGCTGTTTTTTCTGTCAGCATAATTCCTCCTGAATTTTAGCCACAGTTTCTAAGTCCATTTTGTTTTCAACATTCAGCACACGAACCTGTGGAGAAATCTTTTTAATAAGGCCGCGCAAGGTTTTGCCCGCACCCACTTCAATAAAAGTTGTAATGCCGTCTGAAATCATATTTTCTATGGTCTTCTGCCAATAAACCGGACTATTCACCTGGGCAGCAATGGTCGCTTTGATATCATCAGCCGCATTGCCGTAAGGCATTGCTGTCACATTGGCGTAGACCGGTATGATCGGCGTTTTGACCTCGGTGTTTTGCAGCTCGTTTTGCAGCTGCTTTGACGCTTCATCCATAAACGGAGAATGAAACCCGCCGCTGACCGCGAGCGGCACGGTTCTTCCGCCCAGTGCGTGTGCCGCATTACAGAAGTCTTCCTGCAAGTCTTTGGCAAGAGCTACCACGGTTTGCCCGCTGCAGTTGTAGTTGACAGGGTACGTATTTTCAAACTTCGAGCACAGGCTGCGTACTTCTTCCTGATTCAGCTTTAATACCGCCACCATTGCACCTGCCTTTTTTTCAGCCGCCGCCTGCATAAAAGCGGCGCGTTTGCATACAAAGCGAAAGCCTGCGTCAAAATCAAAGGTTTGCGCAAAAGTCAGTGCAGCCATTTCCCCCAGCGAAAAACCGGCTGCCGCGCGGGGTGTAATTCCGGCCTCCTGCAAACTGAACGCAGCGGCTAAATCCATGCAAAACATGCAGGGCTGTGTGTTAATCGTAATGGAAAGTTCCGTTGGAGTTCCGCCGAAGCATTGCGCCGCAGTGCCCGGACGTATTGCATCGGCGCGGTCAAAGACTGCCCTTGCCGCAGGGGAACAGTCATATAATTCTTTTCCCATTCCGGGGTACTGCGCGCCCTGCCCGGAAAACACAAACGCTACCGTATCCATTTTCCTGCACCGCCTAAGACAGCCTCCGCCTGGCTGAACATCTCCTTGATAATTTCTGCAGCGGGCTGCTCTTTATTCACAATTGCCGCAATTTGACCCGCCATGAAACACCCGTTTTTCTCGTCGCCGTCCACAGCCGCCAAACGCAGCGCACCGGCGCCAAACGCTTCTATCTCCTCATTAGAAATACTGCTGTCGTATTCCATTTTGGAAAGTTCGCGCGAAAAATTGGTTTTCAGCGCCCTGACGGGGTGCCCTAACCGTTTCCCGGTCGTCATGGTGTCAATATCTCTGGCATGAAGAATTTTATCTTTATAATTTTGATGAATACTGCACTCCTGCGCTACCAAAAACCTTGTGCCAAGCTGACCCCCAACCGCACCGAGCATCAGCGCGGCGGCAATTCCTCTGCCGTCTGCAATACCACCCGCCGCAATAACGGGGATATCGACAGCGTCGCAAACCTGAGGCAGCAGCGCCATGGTCGTTAATTCACCCACATGACCGCCCGACTCACTGCCTTCCGCAATAACGGCAACAGCTCCGCTGCGTGCAACGCGCTTCGCTATTCCTGTTGACGGAACAACCGGAATAACCTTAATACCCGCATCAAGCCAACGGCTCATGTATTGCGACGGATTCCCGGCACCTGTGGTAACGACTTGAACGCCCTCGTCAATGACAAGCTGCGCGACTTCTTCCGCATAAGGACTCATCAGCATGATGTTGACCCCGAATGGTTTATCGGTGAGTGTTTTTGCTTTTTGAATTTCTTTTCTAAGCCAGTCCGCATTTGCGTTCATTGCTGAAATAATGCCAAGGCCACCGCCATTTGAAACCGCAGAAGCAAGTGAGGCGTCTGCTACCCACGCCATTCCGCCCTGAAAAATGGGGTATTCTATTCCGAGCAGTTCACAAAGAGGTGTTTTAATCATATCGATTCCCCCACTTTTATTTTTTTAGGCTTTCAATCAGCGAAACGAGATCGTTTACTGTTTTGATGCGCTCCTGAATCTCAATTTCAATATCGAATTCCTCTTCAAGCATCATAACTACATCCACCATGTCAAGTGAATCCAAACCGATATCCTCAAATTTAGTCTCCATAGTGATTTCCGCAATATCCATATCTCTGTAATCCGCCAGAATCTTCGCTGTTTTTTCAAATATCATTTTTATCATTTCCTTTCGATTTTGTTTCCTTAGTCCACTTAATCACGCAGGCGCCCGTCGTCAAGCCGCCGCCAAACGCAGTCAGCGCCAGCACCTGTCCTTTTTTGAATTCGCCCGCCCTGTTCAATTCATCGAGCAAAATAGGAATGCTGGCAGACGAAGTATTGCCAAAATGCTCTATATTGGAGCGGTATTTTTCCGCAGATATTCCAAGTTTTCCCTTCGCCGTCTCAATGATTCTGAGGTTTGCCTGATGAGGCAGTACGAAATCAATGTCCTCCTGCGTCAGCCCGGCCTCCTGAATCATCTCTGCCAAATCGCCGCACATGGCGGCAACAGCGAATTTGTAAACTTCCTTGCCGTTCATCTGAAGGTACGGGTTTACAGGGCTGTCTTCAGAAAACGGGCAGTTCCCTGCGGCACTGTCAATTCTCAGTAAATTTTCATCCCCGCTGGCGCTGATTTTGATGGACAGCAATCCGTCACCCTGTGACAACACCACCGCACCCGCACCGTCGCCGAAAAGCACACAGGTGGAGCGGTCATTCCAGTCCACAAGCTTCGACATCGCCTCCGCGGCAACAACGAGAATTTTTTTTGCTTTATTCCTCGCCAAGTAACCCAAGGCAACATCCAGCGCGTAAATAAACCCTGTACAGGCAGCGTTCACATCAAACGCGGGGCACGTTGCGGCAAGTTTTTTCTGTACCAAGCACGCCAAAGAGGGTGTGAGGGTATCGCCGCGAACCGTAGCGCAAATGATCAAATCCAGATCCTGCGCCAAAGTTCCGGAATCTTTCAAAGCCCGTGCCGCCGCTTCAGCTGCTAAATCCGACAGGGATCCGTCGGTTATAATATGCCTGCTTTTAATTCCTGTCCTGGTGGAAATCCACTCATCTGAAGTGGCAATCCGCAGCGACAACTCATCATTTGTTTTTGAGGACTCTGGGTAAGCGCTTCCTGTTCCAATAATATTAAAACTCATTTTACCCTCCATGATTCAGTCGCCCGCAGCGGCGATGTAGGCTACGCCTGCACAACCCGGGCCGGCGTGTGTGCCGACGACAGCACCGATTGCAATTGCTTCGCTGTTTCCGATGTCCGCCGTTGCGCTGACCGCGTCCTTCAGCATTTTGGTCAAATCCGGTGCAGCGGAATCACCGAAAAGTATTTGATAGCCTGTATCCGGCTTTTCTTCTGCAAGCTTTTGCGCAATACACTCCGCGGCGGCTTTAAGCCCTTTTTTCTTGTCAAACGGAACAATCTCGCCGCCTGCAAGAGAAATAATTGGCTTTATATGGAGTATTGTGCCCAGAAATGCGGAGGAAGACGACAGCCTTCCCCCCATTTTTAAATATTTTAATGTATCAACGACAGCATAAAATTTCAGTCTGCCGGTAAGCTTCTTTATAGCACTGTATATTTCCTTTGCAGAGTGCCCATCATTCCGCATTTTAACCGCTTCATATACCAAAAGCGCTAATCCGAAGGTTGCGGACAGTGAGTCAACAAGAAAAATATTGTTAGCATTTAACATTTTTTTCGCAATTTCCGCCGATTGAAAAGTACCGCTTAATTTACTTGAAATAAAAATACCAATGACTTCATCTGCATTATCTGTGTATTTTCTGAACACTTCAGCAAATTTGTCAGGGTTTACCTGAGCGGTGGTCGGCAGCTTCTCACACTGTGAGAGTTTTTTATAAAAGTCTTCCTTCGTAAGGTTCACGCCATCAAGATATTCTTCATTACCGAACCGCACGCTGAGTGAAACAATCTCAATCCCGAGTTTCTCCTGCTGGTCAAGCGGGATATCCGAAGTGCTGTCCGTTATAATACGAATGGCCATAGAAGCCCTCCTCTATTTGCTTTTATTCTGTAAAAAATCCTGTACGGCGGCCAGCCCTTTTACAAACATGGCCAATTCATCCTCTTTCATTGCTGACATGATGGAGGAAACCATTTCGTGATGAAAAGTAGCGTGGATTTCATTTGCCGTGATTCCTTTTTCCGTCGGCAAAATCCTTACCACCCTTTTGTCCCGCTGATCCTGGCTCCGTAATACATATCCTTTTTTTTCCAACGTTTGAATTGCAGTGGTTAGTGTCCCTGCCGTAATTTTCTGAGAAAACGCAATTTCCGATGCTGTGTTTTTTCCGCTTTCAGCTGCATCGCATACCGCCTCTATCACATGCATCTCCCTCATCGAAAGATTGTGGAATTCCTTGGTTTTCAGGCTGATTTCCTCTGTCCTCAAGACCTCATTAAATACAGTTACAAGAAAATTGTTAATCTGAGAATATTCACTGCTCAATACAGTTCACCCCTTTAAATAAAAAATGCTTTGATGTTCAAAGCATTTGTATTATAGCAAAAGTTGATTTATTTGTCAATACTATTTTGATGTTCAAACAATTCGTGTAACCCTTGCACTCTGCAAAGCAAACACATATTACTTTGCCTAAATCTTTTAATTTCAACCATATTTTTATGACGAACAGATAGTAAAGCAAAAATTAGGCAAAAAAATCCCCCACAAATTTGTGAGGGTGCAGATTTGCGATCAGGCCAAAGTCATTTTCACTTTGCAAAGTGAACATTTAAATTAATGCTTGATAATTTCGAAATCAAAAAAATATTGCTCAAACAATTCCTTTGGGATGGGGCTATCAACTAAATAAGTTACGGAGCAAATCACATCGTCCACAATATCGTAAGAATAAATTGTTCCTTTTATTGTTTCCCTGAAATTATGATAACCCCATAAACTGTTGAAGTCATTCCTTGACCAAACCTTATATAACACAAAACTCACTCACCGTTCATTTTTCTTTTAGTGTAATACAAAAGTCATCTGAAATCAATGAGGTAAATCAATTCCGTGTATAAAATATGAACAAAAATCTCATGTTTATTTTGTTGCAAAAAAGCAATAATTATTTATGTTTTGTTGTAATATTAGCTTAATATTTTTTGTTTATAACCGATATAATTCTTGTTGATACTTTATATGGAAGTCTAAACGCAATACTCCATGCGGTTTTCCTCGAATTTATTATATAACGTCCTATGAAGGAGGACATTATAATTATTGGGATGGTAATTCTGCGAAGAATGTCGGCATCTGCAATAACATTTATTGAAAAATAAATTAAAGCAGTAAAAGGAGCGTTTTTTTTGAAAAAAGGTCTAAAGAGTCTCAGTACAAAGCTTTCCGTTTTTTTTATTACATCTTTGACAATTATTTTAGCAATTGTTGTATCTGTTGTCTCAATCTTCACGAGTCAGGCTTTTAACAATTCCTTACAATCCGAAGTCGAGGTCGCGCTAAGCGGTATGTCGGATACTATAAAAGACTATGGCGTAACTGTTCAAGCAGCGAGTTCAGAATTGGCAAAAAATCAAGATTTAGTCAGTGCCATCGCAATTAAAAACATTTATACAATGACGTCGGACGTAATGGACAGTGTGAAGGGAAACGGTTTGTCCTACGCTTTTATTACCGATGTAAAAGGAAATGTCGTTGCAAAAAACAATGTTAATGATTTAGATCTCACTAATTTTGCAAAGTTAAGTCACGTACAGCAAGCTTTGCAGGGCAAATCGGGCCTTGTGACGGAAGTGGTTTCCGGAAAAAATTTGTGCATTTGCAGTGCTACTCCTATTGTGGATGGAAATAAGATTGTTGGCGTGGCCTCGGCCATTATTTCATTACAGAACAGTTCTTTCCTTGAGCAGCTCAAAAAACTTACCGGCTGTGAATTTACCGTATTTCTTGGCGATGAACGCATTAACACAACCATTGTGAAAGACGGAAAGCATCAGACCGGAACAAAATTAAGCAGTGATATCGCACAACAGGTCATTGGCAAAAAACAGACCTACAATGGGAAAACAAATATTTTAGGCAGTAATCACATGTCCAGCTATCAACCTATTTTGGATGCCAACAAAAATGTAATCGGCATTTTATTTGCTGGAAAAAACATTGCGGCGACAGAGCAACAAACGAATTTTATAATTATTTTTTCCATTCTTATCGCTCTTGTCATGGTCGTTATTTCCACAATCGTTCTGACTAAATTTATTAATAAAATTGTTAAAACCCCACTCAGTAAAGTTGTGGCACTTGCCAACAACATGGAAAACGGCGAAATTGGCATTGCAAACAAGGATGCGGTTGCTCTTACTATTCATTCCGAGGATGAAGTTGGGCAAGTTGCATATGCCCTTAGTAATACAGTTAACAGCCTGCAAACCTATGTAGGCGAAATATCAACGGTACTCAGCGCGATTTCCGCCGGCAACCTATCGGTGCAGACAGAGCACGAATATTATGGTGATTTTTTAAATATCAAAGAAGCGCTGAATAACATTATTTATTCGCTCAATCATACTCTGTTCGACATCAGCAAGTCGGCTGAACTGGTTTCTGCACGCTCAGAACAGATTTCTAACGGCGCAATGGCCATATCACAGGGTGCGACGGAGCAGGCAAGTTCAACTGAGGAGCTGTCGGCTACTATCACTGAAATTTCAGCTCAAATTCAAAAAACCGCCGAAAATGCATCAGTTGCCAGTTCTATCGCAAAGCAATCCACCGGTGAAGTTGAAAAAGGGAACCATAATATAGAAGAAATGCTTTGCGCAATGAACAACATCAACGCCGCTTCAATGCAGATCGGCAAAATCATAAAAACGATTGAGGATATAGCATTTCAAACCAATATTCTGGCGCTTAACGCTGCCGTTGAGGCCGCACGGGCCGGTTCCGCAGGCAGAGGCTTTGCCGTTGTTGCGGATGAAGTCAGAAACCTTGCCAGTAAAAGCGCGGAAGCTGCAAAGCAGACTGCCGTCTTAATTGAGAACACAGTTTCTCTTGTGAGCAACGGCACTAAAATTGCGAATTCAACCGCTGAATCCTTTAAAGCCATTATGGTCAGTTCCAAAAAATCCACAGACTTAATTGCCGAAATATCGAAGGCAACCAGCACACAGGCATCGGCAGTCGCGCAAGTCAGCGTTGGAATCGAACAAATCACACAGGTTGTACAAACAAATTCAGCAACTTCGGAAGAAAACGCTGCTGCCAGTCAAGATTTATCGATGCAGGCGCAAGTTCTGCAAAACCTTGTCAGCAAATTCCAACTAAACGACGCGGCTGGGATTGCAGCTGAGGAAGATGCCCCAGAATTTGTGAATAGCGAAGCCCCCGATTCTATTGTGTACATAGATCATCAAAACGAATCAACGAATGAGAAATACGAATAATTCTAATCAGAATGGGTTTTATGGTACGAAATTGATTTCTTGCAACCAAGATTTTGAAAGAATTAAACAACAACAAACGGCGCCGCAATTTTTTGCGGCGCCGTTTGACATGATGCTTTGAGAATTTGTTTGTTCCTGCCGTTAAAGCAATGCCAGCCTGTATAAAAAAATTACGAATTTCCGTACCCTCTTGCGCTATCTTCTCATATTTTCGGTTCTCCCTCGCATATACATAAACGACAGAACAAGTCGGGGAGGCAGAAAAGTGAAAGGCATTGTTGAGGAGCGCGCCGTGGAACTCGGCGAGTACATAATCGAGAACAAAACGACCGTGCGCGGCGCAGCAAAAAAATTCGGCGTCAGTAAGAGTACCGTACACAAGGATGTGGCACAGCGTTTGAAATATGTTGATCCACAGCTGTATAAGCAGGTCAAGCAAATACTCGAAATCAACAAGGCACAGCGGCACATTCGCGGCGGGATGGCCACAAGGCTAAAATACAAAAAGGTGTAGATAAAATCCGTATCACACGACCATGAACGATGGTGTGATACGGATTTTCTATATATTTAATTGGTAAGCTTACAACAGTGTTCTTGGACCGATCGCCTTGCAATATAAAGTTTGTGGATTTGCCAACGCATAATTCTTGAGATATGGCAGATATTAACAACTGAGAAAGTTCAGAAATCAATCATTCGGAGGGAGAAAAAATGGAAAAAGATGAGACCCAGTCTTATGAAAAAATAGTTTTCACAAATAAGATAAATGAGAATATTCATCTACTCAAATTAATTTTTAAGAACGATGAAACCTTACAGATTCGTCAAATTGAAAATCGAGCTGACCCATCCATTCAATGCTGCATCGTATATATTGACGGCATGGTTAATAATAAAATTTTGAATGAAGATATTATTAAACCGATGCTTGAATACAGAGCAAAGTGGAAAGAACACGATTTGCTTGATGTGATTGCCAAGCAGGTCACATTATCTGACAGCGTAGAAAGGACATCCGACACCGAAACCATTGTGCAGGGAATTGTTTACGGCGATTCTGCCTTGCTGGTCGAGGGTTATTCTGAAGTTCTGATTCTGAATACAAAGGGGTGGGCAAGCCGTTCAATTTCGGAACCGGACAATGAAAAAGTTATCCGCGGGCCTCGCGAAGGATTCAATGAAGCCATTATGATGAACCTGTCTCTTCTTCGCCGCAAAATCAGAACCCCTGATTTAAAAATGGAATTTCAAGTTTTCGGAACCAGAACAAAAACAAAAGCGTGCATCTGTTATCTGGATAGCGTCGTAAATAAAAGAGTACTCGCCGAATTCAAGAAGAGACTGAAAACATTTTCAATTGATGGCACCCTGGACTCAAATTATATCGGCGAATTCATCAAGGACTCGCCATATTCCCCCGTTAAAACGATAGGAAGTACGGAGAAGCCTGACATTGTTGCAGCAAAGCTTCTTGAGGGTCGGGTAGCGCTGTTCTTGGACGGAACTCCTGTAGTTTTAACCGCTCCTTATCTTTTTGTGGAAAATTTTCAAAGTGATGAAGATTATTACATCAATTTTTACTTTTCCTCTATTAACCGCATTCTTCGTACAGTTGCGTTTTTCATTGGTACAAGCCTCCCTGCTCTTTATGTTTCGCTGGTGACCTTTCACCAGGAAATGCTCCCGACTCCACTGCTGATGAGCATATCATTAGCACGTCAGGGCGTTCCTCTTCCCACTGTGTTAGAAGCGGTATTAATGTTTCTGGTGTTTGAAATGCTCAGAGAGTCCGGGGCCAGAATGCCCGGCTCAATGGGACAAGCCCTGAGCACAGTCGGTGCTCTGGTTATTGGTCAAGCATCGGTCCAAGCGAAGTTGGTCAGCGCGCCAATGGTAATTATTGTGGGTCTTACAGGAATCTGCGGGCTGATGATTCCGCGAATCAAAGGAGCCGACGTCTTACTTCGCTTTATTTTCATGGGTCTATCCTCAATCATGGGGCTATATGGGTATATGTTCGGTGTATTGGGACTATTAATTCACCTATTCTCAATTAATTCCTTTGGAATTCCCATTATGAACAGCGCTTATGCGGATAGTTTTCAGGACAGAAAAGATATTTTTGTGCGATCTCCCTGGTGGGCCATGAAAAAAAGGCCAAAATATTTGTCGCAGAACGAAACAAGAGAAACTTCAAGGAGAAGTACTCGATGAAAGCAATCAAAAGTTTTTGTATCATTTTGTTAATCATGGTTATGCTTTGCTTTACCGGCTGCTGGGATTACCGTGAATTGGACAACCTGTCCATGGTGTCAGGATTTGCTATTGACAAAGGCAAGCAGGGAAATAAGTATCATTTAACATTTGAATTACTCAATTTATCTGAAAATAAATCTGTTTCAGAACTGTTGGAGAGCGACGGAGATACTATTTTTGACGCCGTTAGAAATGTCAGTGCAAAAACTCAAAAAAAACTGTTTTTCAGTGATTGCAAAATCATTGTGATCAACAAGGATATCGCATCGGAAGGAGTGGTTCCCTTGCTCGATTGGGCTCTTCGCGACGCCGAGCTAAGAATTACGATGAATCCGATTATCTCCAAAGAAAAAACAGCTGGTGAAGTGCTGCGCCCAAAACCGGTAACGGATACGCTTCAGGCGCTTGAAATTTCAAAGGCGCTGCAGCTGGATTCCTTCCAACTGTCGAAAATACCGGATGTAAAATTATATCAGGCAGTCGATATGTTAGGTGAAGAGGGGATTTCACTGATTCTGCCTGTCATTAAGGTAACAGACTCGCAGGATGGAAAAGTTACAGAACTCAATGGCACCGCGGTATTTAAAAAGGATAAATTAGTGGGATATTTAGATCCTGATGAGACTAAATTTTTTATGTTTTTGAAGAATCGGATTAATAATGGTTTATTTCTGACAAATCTTGATTCCAAAGATAAAAATATTACCCTCGAAATTTTAGGCAGCCAAACCAAAATCACCCCGATTCTTTCAAACGGAAACGTGACAATGCAAATTAATATCAAAACTAAAGTCACTTTAGCGGAAAATCAAACGAATAAAGATTATTTGACTCAAGACGGCTTTGAAACGCTTGAAAAGAACGCTGAAGCAGAGATAAGAACTGGAATTTTGGACTTAATCGCAAAAGTTCAAAAAGAATACAACAGCGATATTTTTGGGTTCGGGGCTGCAATTCATCGGGATAAGCCGGATTGGTGGAAAAAAAATAAATCAAATTGGAATGAATTATTTCCATCCTTAAAATGTACTGTATCCATTGAGATGGAAATCAAAAATGCCGGAACAGCACAGACTATTATAAAGGTTGGCGATTAAGATGGATTCAATGATGGTTCTCTTCGCCCTTTATGGCATCTTAATATGCATCGACCTGATTCCGCTCATGAGAAAAAAAAGGGGGAAAGCGCTGTATCTTTCCATTCCTGTTTATTTGCTTACATTGACTATAAATTCAATGGCAGGTCTGGGTTTTAAATTTGGCTGGATTGGCCCAATTATGCAACAATTTATTATATCAATTCTTCATTTAAAATGAGGTGTCACAATGACCGATCACACAATAACTGATAGGCAGATGCAATGCGTCGTAACCCTATTTTTGTTGGGCAGTTTAATACTCGTAGGATATAACAAAGAACTCAATCAAGATTCCTGGGCCTCCTTTTTAATTGCGGCTGTCATAATCCTTCCGATTATCTGTGTTTATTCCCGAATTGTTTATTTGTACCCGGGTCAAAATATATTTGAAGTACTAACAAAAATATTTGGAAATATCGCCGGAAAAATCCTATCCTTTTTGATGGTGCTCTACTCAATCTATCTTGGTGCACTAATTTTTAAGAATTTCTCTCAAGCGATCAGAATATTAAATTTGCCGGACATGCCCGAGATTTTAATTTTTACATTTCTTTTGCTGGCTTCTTCCTTCTCGGTAGCAAACGGCCCGGAAAACATTGGAAGATTATCTAAATACATTCAACCGATTTTTGTGGTCTCTATTTTTGCGACGGTTATCATCGGATTTAAAGATATGAATTTTAATAATATAAAACCTATCCTTAACACGGATTTTAAGATTATGCTCAATGAAAGTTTCACCTTATGTGCAGTATCCTTTGGTGAAATAGTGGTCTGTCTTCCCCTTTTTGCATCGGTTAGCTCGTTAACTAACCCACTTAAAACTTTCCTCAAAGGGATTGGGGTTGCTACTGCTATATTTATAATTGTAAGTCTCAGAAATATATTGATTCTTGGTACGCCATCTGAAGATATGTTCTATTTCCCCTCCTATGAGGCTCTCAGCGTTCTTTCCGTTGGGGATTTTCTCACTCGAATGGAGGCACTGATCAGTGCGAATCTGGTAATGGCCGGGTTTATTAAAATCTGCGTCTGCTTATATATGGCTTCCCTCGGTCTTACGAAAATATTAAATTTTCCAAATCAAAAAACAGCTATCATTCCTTGTGGGCTAATCATGATTACATTGGCAGGTTTGCTTTATTCCAACACGCTGCAAATGATTGATTTTGTTCAGTTCTACCGGTATTATGCCATTCCTTTTCAAATTATCTTGCCGCTCGTCATCCTTATTGGGGCGGAGATTCAGACAAGAAAAAAAACATCTTCCGCTGCAACGTAACACACTGCAGCAGAAGATGTTTTTTTGATAATGAATTTTGTATGATAAGCACATGACACAGCCCATTTTACTCCACCAAAGCTTTGTTTTTGGAGTGAATTTTCGCATTGTACGGAATATGAATTACATTGCTCAGCGATCTCCAGACGAATACAGCAATCCCAAAATCAATCATACTGTGGACAATGGTGCCAACACCCAAAAGCAAGACGACTGAAAAAAAATATCCATGCGCATAATTTTCTTTGCTCATTCCATTTCCAAAATAGAAAAAGGTAACAACGGCAACTTCACAGAATGCATGAATGACAGCCATAAAGAGTCCAAATGCCGCTGAGCCAGCAAAAGTAATCAGCATATTTGGCTTTTTTTTCAAAATAAACGCACCTGCTGTCGCAAAAATGACATGAGTCAAAGCCCTTAACACAATGACAACGGGAAATCCGGCGAACAGGAAACCTATTGTCGTGCCGATTGACACCGCCAAAGCTACAGGCGGTGAAATAAACAAAGCAATAAAGATAGGAACATGGCTTGCAAGCGTAAAGGAGGCCGGTTCCAAAACAATTTTAGGGGCAAACATCGGAATAACAATACCAATTGCGCATAACAGCGCGGCGACGACCATTGTTTGCAGCTTTGTATCACGTTTCATCATTAAATGCCTTCCTAATCATAATTCAATGTATTTACATATGTCATGACACCTATAAGTAGTATTGTAACTGGAAGGAACGTAATTGTCAAGTGGAAATCACTTTTCAAACAGAATCCCTTTTGTTTTCAATTCTGAAATAACGCGCTCATACGCTTTTTCCGAGGAGCAGGAAATGGTGTGCAAATGCACTCCTCCGGTTAAGTCTGACAGTGGGGCTGCATGATCCCTTTTTAGTTTTTCCAAAAAGCAGTCGGCATCATACCGTGAAAAGATGTGCAGTTGCCCTGAAAGTTGCCCGTAAATGCTATGCTCCACGATAACATCAATGAGGCCGCAGCCGTTGTCAACAATGGTGTACAGCTCTTCCGCAAGGTTATCATTGTTGTGCCTGCAAGCGATTGTATGCGTTATTTTATCCTTATCGCTGTTGCGGTCGACTAAGATATATCCGCGCGGTGTTGCGGATATGGCTATATTCGCCGCACGCAGCAGCGCAATATCCCCCACAATAATTTGGCGGCTCACCGCAAACCGGCTTGCGATAACATTTGCACTGACCGGCTGTGAATTTTCTTTCAGAATTTCGAGTATGCCCTCGCGCCTTTGTGCTGCATCCATCTTGATTTCACCCGCTTGTCCTGTATTATAATTTATATTATATCATAAAAACAGGAAAAGCGTAATTTTTCTGTTTTTATGGTTGATTTAACCTGCTTTTAACATTGAATGAACGAAAATCCTATATAATATACAGTAAACTCAAAATGACAAATATTGAACAAAATAGTGCTTACTTCACACACTTTCAAAACTCAAATATTCCTAAAGCGGACAAACATAACAGAAGGCAGGTTTGTTTTATTAGGAGAAATGGTGGCTTATTGAATGGAAGAAAAAACAACAGAGCAATTGGATCAGATTATTAACGGACATAATTTGAAAACAGTATTTCAGCCCATTGTTTCACTGCGTGACGGCACTATTATCGGACATGAAGCGCTGAGCAGAATCACATGTGAAACTGATATTGAAAATCCGGAGGAGCTATTCCGACTTGCAGGAGAAAGCAGCCGGCTCTGGGACCTTGAACTGCTTTGCCGTACAACAGCGCTGCGAACAGCCTACCACCAGTTGCAGCCGCCCTATGATAAGAAACTGTTTCTCAATGTAAATCCCAACATTATGCATGACGCAAAATTCAAGCAGGGCTTCACCAGAGAATATTTGGAACAGTATGGAATCACACCCGAAAGCATTATTTTTGAGATAACAGAGCGCAACGCCGTTTCCGATATGAGCGGTTTTAAAGGCACGATTTCCCATTATAAAAATCAAAGTTATAAAATCGCCGTGGACGATGCCGGTGCCGGCTATTCCGGCCTAAATCTCATCAGTGACGTGAATCCGCATTTGGTTAAACTGGACATGCAGCTAATCCGCAACATTGACTGCGACAGCATGAAATTTGCACTGGTGCGAAGCATGGTAGAACTTTCCCACATTTCAAACATCAGCCTGATTGCCGAGGGTGTGGAAAGCAAAGAAGAATTAACCACACTGATAAACTTAGGCGTTCAATATGCACAGGGATATTTTTTGCGTAGACCAAGCGATAGTCCTCAGGGAATAGAGCCCGAGGTGCTTGAAATTTTAAACGAGGCAAACCGGCGAAAAAACCATGTTTTCGGGGGAAAAGTGAGCAATATCTACATTGAGAATATCTGCTCTGCCACAGAAACCATTCCACCATGTTCCAATGTAGAAACTGTTTTTGAAAAACTGAGGAGTGACTCGTCCTTATTTGGGATGTGTGTTGTGGAAGACGGTGCTGTTTTAGGGGTTGTAACAAAGTCACGTCTGGTTTTACAGCTCAGCGGAAGATATGGATTCAGTCTAAACCAAAAAAGGCCCATTTCTTGTTTGATGGATCGCGACTTTATGTCGGTGGATTACCAAACACCGATTGACGCGGTGTCCCACCTGGCCATGTCACGTCCGCCGGAAAAGCTGTACGATTTTATTGTTGTGACAAAGGAAGATAAATATCTGGGAACCGTAACCATCAAAGATCTTCTTCAAAAAACAACCGAAATTGAGGTGGTAAATGCCAAGTACCAGAATCCTCTTTCCGGCCTGCCCGGGAATTTGATCATTGAACAAAAAATGAAGCAGTTCATTTGTGATGAAAGTCCCTATTGTATCCTTTATTTTGATATTGATAATTTTAAAGCATATAACGATGTATACGGATTTGAAAATGGAGATTTAATCATCAAGCTGTTGGCCGACCTGATCGTTACCTTTTTGCCCAAAGGGCAGTTCGCCGGCCACGTGGGCGGTGATGACTTTGTCGTGATATTAAGCAACCACGAAGGTGCAAGCCTGTGCGGAATGATTATCAATGAGTTTGATAAAGAAATACTGCAGTATTACAATCCCCAGGATATTCAAAACGGATATATTATTGCAGAGGACAGGCATGGCGCAATCGAAAAATTTCCGCTGATTTCTCTTTCCATCGCGGGTATCAACAACAAAATTTACCAATTCGGCAATGTATATGAACTGACTGAGGAGCTGGCCAAAATCAAGAAGAAAAGCAAGCAGCAAAGCGGAAGCTGCTGCTGCTGGCTTTGACCCTTTTTCCGAAAGCCATTGCAATCGAAATAAAGCATTTGTGCTGCAACATAATCTCGAATTAACCTTGTACATCATCAATTAATCTTTTTACTCTGAAACAGTTGCCAAGCGGTATTTTAGCTGTTAAAATTATTATATTGGGATATCACAAAAAGAAATCAGGTGAAATAATGTTTGAAATAGAAAACTTGAAATTCAAACAGATTCTAAATATTCCAAATTTAATAATTGATAAACAGATCACCTGCATTACCGGTACGTCGGGCAGCGGAAAAACCACCCTGCTTCGTATGCTGAACCGTCTGAATGCCCCCGATGAGGGCACCATCCTCTTTAACGGAGCCGATATTGCAAAAACAGATGTTGTTCGCCTACGGCGCAATGTCGTTATGTTAGGGCAGACTCCTATTCTTTATCCCGGAAACATTCGTGAAAATCTGCAAATCGGTTTAGAGTTCTCGCA